>JABFRU010000012.1 GCA_013140985.1 Chitinophagaceae bacterium
GCCAATGGCAGTGGGGCACTTTATTATAATACATCGGGATCAGACAATACTGCGAATGGAGGAAATTCACTTTCTGCTAATACAACTGGATCAGGTAATACCGCAGATGGAATTAATACGCTTCTTTTTAATACTACCGGTAACAATAATACAGCCATTGGGAAATATGCTCTTTTAAATAACACTACCGGGAGCATTAGTACAGCTGTGGGCCATTTAGCACTTTATTTAAATTCAACAGGTACAGCTAATATCGCAATAGGGAATACGGCATTATTTAATAATACCAGCAAAAGCGAATTGGTGGCTGTTGGAGACAGCGCTTTGTTTAATAATGGAATTGGTGCTTCACTGGCATTTCAGGCTACTCAAAACACGGCAGTGGGGGCAAAGTCTTTAAAATCCAATACTACCGGATCCAGTAATACTGCAATTGGCTTCCAGGTGCTGGTTTTTAATAATACCGGTTATAGTAATACAGCAACCGGTTCACATTCGCTTTTTTCTAATACTTCTGGTGATCAAAATACGGCAACCGGCTACGAATCACTTTATTCCAATATATCGGGCACTAATAATATTGCCATGGGTTTCCAGGCACTCAAGCTTAATACTAATGGTAGCCAGAATATAGCTTTAGGTTCATTTGCACTTGGAGCTAATACTACAGGATTCAACAACATTGCTATGGGACATTTCGGGCTTGGATCTAACTCCGCTGGAAATGATAATACGGCCATAGGGTTTCAAGCATTAAGTGCAAATTCTGTGGGAGATAAAAATACGGCCGTGGGATATAGAAGCCTCGCAAAAAATACAACAGGTATTGATAACACTGCAAATGGAGCATTTACACTTGAAGACAATACCATAGGTTATTTTAATACTGCCAGCGGATACGAGGCACTTTTATCAAATACCACGGGATTCGGCAATACTGCTGATGGAGTGCAGGCATTACGCATCAATACAACAGGTTTTCGTAATACGGCGATAGGAACTTCTGCAGGGAGTTTTATTATAACCAGTTCCAATAACACAACAATTGGGTTTAATGCACATGTAGATGTTGCCGCCAGCAGTAACCAGATAAGAATAGGAGACCAGAATATTACGTTAGCAACCACCAAAGTAGCCTGGACAACTTCTTCTGATGCCCGTTACAAAGAACAAATAAGAACAATACCATTGGGGTTGAATTTAATTTCAAAACTCCGGCCGGTGGATTATATGCGTATTGATAATAAAAAAGAAAACAACGGCGCTATACCTGAAACATTAGAAACGGGTTTTATTGCCCAGGAGGTGGAACAAGTATTAAAAGAGCTGGGCTATCAGCAATCAGGAATGATTACAAAAAACGACAGCGGCTATTATGGTATGCGGTATAATGATCTGCTGGCGCCGATGGTAAAGGCGATCCAGGAACTGGATCAGCAAACAGGTGAATTGAAAAAAAATAATGAAGAATTGAAAAAACAAAACGAAGATCTTTTAAAACGAGTAGAAACTTTGGAGAAACTGATCCTGAAAAAATAGAGTAGTTGAGAACCGCCTTTGCCCGCTCATAACCTCCGTTGCCTTATTGGCAGTACGACGGGGGGCCATTACTTTCTAATTTGGATAAAATTATTAAACATGAGGTGGCTCTTCATTCTGATTGTGTTATTGCTTATGCAATTGCCTGGTTTTTCCCAATCGGTCGGTGTTGGTACTACCACACCCGATGCAACTGCACAATTGGATATCAGCAGCAGCAGCAAAGGGATTTTAATTCCAAGATTAACCCTGGCGCAGCGAAACGGTATCACTACACCTGCCGTAGGATTATTAGTTTATCAAACAGATGCTGACAGCAGTTTCTTCTGGTATAATGGTGAAGCGTGGATACAATTATTAAGTACATCCAGTGGATGGGCATTAACCGGCAATGCTAATTCTGCAGGGAAGTTTATTGGAACGACAGATAATAATCCTTTTCGAATTCGTATCAACAATGTCAATGCTGGTTACCTGGACAGTCTTACAGCAAATACAGGTTATGGTTTCAGAACATTGGATTCAACATCAGGAGCACCCGGGCAGCACAATGCGGCTTTCGGCTATAAATCTCTTACCAGCAATACAACAGGCACATCCAATACAGCGATTGGTTCCAATGCCCTGCGCCAGAATAAAGATGGTTATGAGAATACAGCGATCGGTTTCCAGACTTTGACAAGTAACAAAGGCGGGGCATTAAATACGGCACTGGGCTACCGTTCTCTGCTGTTTAATGATTTTGGAAATACCAATACGGCGATCGGGTATCAGACACTGATGCAAAACAGGACAGGGGAGTATAATGTGGCCGTAGGTGCCAGCGCTTTGCAGCAAAATATATCCGGGTCAGAAAATATTGCTATTGGTTGGGATGCCTTATATACTGATCAAACCGGTACAAATAATATAGCTGTCGGCCTGTCTGCTCTTGGTTTTGGAGGTAATAATACTGACAATATTGCTATCGGAAAGCAGGCTATGAATATCAATTCCTCCGTGACAAAGAACATTGCTATTGGAAACAATGCCTTATATAATAATACAGGAAACGGTGTTGTCGCAATTGGCGACAGCGCTGCTTATGCTGCAGTACTTGATTCAGGCAGTGTGCTGATTGGAAATAAAGTAATGGCATTTGGGAATGGTCATTTAAATACGATCATCGGTGCGGCTGCAGGCTATAATAATACGGGTGCCTGGAATACGATCATTGGCGAAAGTGCCGGGTATAATAACCAGTCTGCAGGAAGTATATTCATAGGATCTAAAACGGGGTACAACAATACAACAGGGGCAGGCAACACTTTTGTTGGCGATAATAGTGGTGGTGTAAACAGGATCGGCAGTTATAATACTTATCTCGGTTATTTTAGCGGGTATAGTGCTGACACCGCGGACTATAATACTTTTATCGGGGCTTCTGCAGGTGGCGCCAACCGGAAAGGAAGCAAGAATGTATTCCTGGGTGTGATTGCTGGCGGGGCAAATCTTAATGGATCAGATAATAATTTTATCGGCTATTTTTCAGGATATAGCAACAGGCATGCAAACAGGAATATCGCCATAGGCAGCCTTGCCCTTTATAATAATATCACCGGAAATGGAAATATTGCCATTGGTGATGCAGCCCTTGCTTTAAATGCAGCTACCAGCAGGCAAATCGCTATTGGTGACAGCGCTTTGTTTTTTAATTCATCGGGAGCATCAAATACTGCCATTGGAAGCCGGGCTTTGCTTTCAACGGCTACAGGTAATGCCAATACAGCCACTGGTAATGATGCAATGATGAATAATACAAGCGGTAGTTTTAATACGGCCAATGGTTACTTGTCGCTCAGGAGTAATACCACCGGCTTCAGCAATTCAGCCTTTGGTAATCTTGCTTTGAATGCAAATACAACCGGTACAGCTAATACAGCTATCGGCCGACAATCATTGATGAGTAATTTAAATGGTGGTAATAATATTGCAGCAGGTTTCAATAGTCTCGCCAATAATACTTCGGGCAGCAGCAACACAGCGATCGGCGTAAATGCTTTATTGGAAAATATCAATGGTTTTTCCAATGTGGCGCTGGGTATTTCAGCGTTAAGAAATAATACAACAGCCAATAATACAGTAGCAATAGGCGACAGCGCTTTATTTAATAATGGTACCGGCGCTGCCAATCAATCACAATCAGCAAGAAATACCGCAGTTGGAAGCAAGTCATTGTTCAGTAATACGACGGGTTCTTTCAATACTGCAATAGGATATAATGCCATTTATTCCAATACAACAGGTAGTCAAAATGTGGTAATGGGTAATGCTGCTTTATTTAACGCAGTAAACCTTTCAAGGATCATTGCGATCGGAGATAGTGCTCTTTATTCTATTCAAACACCTTTTTTGACAGCACCTGATGATGTCAATACTGTTGCAATAGGATACAAAGCATTATTTGCAAATACGTATGGCTATAATAACATAGCTATTGGAAACAATACGCTTTCTAAAAACACATTTGGACTATCCAATACGGCTACAGGAAGTTATTCATTGTATGAGAACACAACAGGAAATAATAATACGGCATTAGGCTCAACCACCCTTTATAATAACACAACAGGTTCTTCTAACAATGCAGTAGGTTCTCTTGCTTTGTATGCCAATACCACCGGTTCTTCAAATGTAGGTATTGGTCACCAGGCTTTATTTTCAAATACAACCGGCAATCATAATACAGCTGTTGGAAATACCGCTCTATCTACGAATACAATAGCCGATGATAACTGTGCTATAGGTTTTAGAGCATTAAGAAGTAATACGACAGGTCATGCTAACACGGCCCTCGGTACCGATGTATTGGAAAATAATGCAACTGGTGGTAAAAATATAGGCATTGGTTTTTTTACTTTACATAGCAATATTTCGGGCAATGACAATATAGCCATCGGTTCTTCATCGATATTTGCAAACACAACAGGCCATTCTAATATTGGAATAGGCAACATGGCATTAAGAAACACGGTTTCTTCCAATAATTTGGGCATTGGCGATTCTTCATTATATGAAAACACTGCCGGTACTAAAAATATAGGCATTGGTATCGCCGCTTTAAAAAATAATACAACTGGCAATGAAAACATTGCTATTGGTGTTGAAGCGTTATCTCTTGTAAGTAACAGTTTTCAAAACCAGGCAATAGGTCACAGGGCGTTAAAGTATAATACCACCGGAATTTTTAATACCGCTGTCGGCTGGCAATCCCTAACCTTTAATACAACAGGTCATCAAAATACAGCCGTGGGTTATCAGAGTTTGAATTTCGCCACTACAGCAATGAATAATACAGCTATCGGTTTCCAGGCAATGCTATTTGATACAACCGGTGAATATAATACTGCTATTGGCGCATCTGCATTACGATTTAACCGCAATGGCAGTTTCAATGCAGCCGTTGGTAATGATGCATTACTGAACAATACAGCCGGGCAATTTAATACTGCTATGGGAAACAGTGCGCTGTCCACCAATTCGACGGGGAATGCCAGTACTGCAATAGGCTTTCAAGCTATGTTTAGTAATTCAACAGGCAGCAGTAACACGGCTATTGGTAATGGTGCGTTAAGGGATAATACCACCGGAACGAATAATTCTGCTATAGGATTTTTAGCTACTGTAGGTTCCGGTAACCTTACCAATGCCACTGCTGTAGGTAATTCGGCTATTGTCAGTGCAAGTAATAAAGTAAGGATCGGAAATTCATCCGTTACTGTCATTGAAGGCCAGGTAGGATGGAGTTTTCCCAGTGATGGAAGATTCAAATCAAATGTCAAAGAAGATGTACCCGGCCTGGCTTTGATAAATTTATTACGTCCCGTCAGTTATAATTTTAATACAGAAAAATTTCAGCAATTCATTAATCCTTCGTCAAATCCTGAAATACTAAAGACAAAAGTTGATGCGGCATCGTCTTCAATAAAACATAGTGGCTTTATTGCGCAAGACCTGGAAGCGGCATTAAAAAAGATCGGTTATGATTTTTCAGGACTGCATGTGCCACAAAATGAAAAAGATAATTATAGCATTGCCTACGACAATTTTATCCCTGTCCTGGTTAAAGCTATACAAGAGCAACAAGCGCAAATAGAAGAATTGAAAGGACAGATCAAAATAATGCAGTCAGGTCAAACGAAAAAGTAACTATACTGATTTCATAATAGTGCTCAATTTTAATGGTTAACGGCTGCAATTTCCATTGCGGCCTTTTATTCTTTTTCTGCAGTGTGAGAGACAGGTCTCTCTTGTTTACCATTAAAAATTTTTCGTACCGTATAAGTTTTCTTATTCTGCGACTCAAAATAGGTCCTTGTATTGATATCGGCGATGATACCGATGGTGATGAACTGGATGCCACCCAACAATAATATCAACCCTAATATCAACAATGGCTTGCCCCAGATATCCTGTCCCATTATTTTTAATACCAATAAATAAATATTGATAGCAATACCAATACCGAAACTAATGAAGCCGATCGTTCCAAACAAATGCATGGGTTTCTGCATATATTTTCGCATGAATACCATCAGCACAAGATCGCTCATCACTTTAAATGTGCGGTTGATGCCATATTTGCTTTTTCCATGTACTCTTGGATGATGTTTGACATCCACTTGTGTGATCCTGGCTCCCTGCAATTTTGCCAGCACCGGGATAAAGCGATGCAGCTCGCCATACAATCCTAATTCTTCTGCTATTTCTCTTCTGAAGATTTTTAATGTGCAGCCATAATCTTTAAAGCGAACACCGGTCATGCGGCGAATAAGAGAATTGGCGATACGACTTGGGATTTTGCGGAGAAAAAAACCATCTTTCCTGTTTTTCCTGTTACCTGCTACCACATCCCAGTCTCCTTTTTTCAACAGATCAAGCATGGCAGGAATATCAGTAGGATCATTTTGCAGATCACCATCCAACAAGGCAATATATTTTCCTCTTGAATAATCAATGCCGGCGGTCATAGCTGTACTCTGGCCATAATTTTTTCTCAGCTCAACCAAAATAGTCCTGTCGTCTGTATGTTCCAGTATTTGCTGTTTGGTTTTATCAGCCGAGCCATCATCCACCAACACAATTTCATAATCAATTGTGATCAATGCTGAACGTACTGATTCCAGTAAGGGTTTGATATTATCCTGTTCATCCTTTACCGTTATTACAACTGATAATTCCCGCATACAATTTTCAATTGTGGCAAAGGTAATTCAATCCGGGTTCTGTAAATGACAGATGCAAGAAAGGGGTAGTGTATCAGTTTCAATTTAGTTTCCCACAAAGACACTAAGAACACAAAAGAGACTCATTCATCTTAATCATTTTGTGGTTTTTGTGTCTTTGTGGGATGCCCTTGTTTTTCAAAATGAGACACTACTAAGAAAGGGGATGCAATATTATTGCACCCCCTTTCCGTTACTGTAATGAACCGTCCCAATTAAAAACTTTAATTAGCTGCTGCTTCAACTACTACTTTAGTTCCGGTATAGATCCAGGGCTTAGGTTCTTTTATAGTTTTTGTTTTTTTAGATTTCGTAGTTACTGCAGGAGCAGGTTCTTCAACTGGCACTAAAAAAACGGCTGCAGGATCTTCTGCTTTAAAAGGCTTGCCAATATTTATACTTAATGTGTTTGTTTCTTTATCGAAGATCAATGTGCCTTCAGCTATTTCTTTACCGTCTTCAGTTTTTTGAGCAGGGATTTTGTAAACGGCAGGAGATCTTCTGAGCATTGCTTTGATCTTTCCCTGGGGAAGTCCTTCTATCCACACCATTCCTTTGTTTTCTCCATCCAGCGCAATGCTTACCGAAGCTGCATCTGCATTGGTACTTGATTCATACTTTCCAATGACAGGAAAAATATCTGCATCAGTTGATCCGGGACGGGCAGTTATATATTTTCCTTCATACCTGGAAGTGATCGCAATAACAGTCGGATTTTTTTTAGGATCCCATGTTTGCTGAACAGGCGTAGTTGCCGGAATAGCTGCCGGCTCTGTATTTGTTTGAGGTGTCTGGGCATTGGTGCTGATTATAGCCAGGCAAAAAGCTATTACCCCAAAAATTCCTAGGGTCTTTTTCATAAATTAAATTTTTTTTGATGTTTAAATAGGTACTATCGGGTCATCACTTCGAAATACTGTGCCAGAATAAAATTTTGTGGATAATTTCTTCAACTATCAGATGTAGCGTAATGGCCACAAGCATCAACACAGCGCCATAGTAAGATCTTTCCAAAAACGATACTGTTTTTGTAACAGTAAAATAAATGAACGTTCATCAGGCCCTGCTTTTAATTTTATGAGTTGCACCCAATTTTTTTTCTCATACTTTTTCCATAAAGGGATAGCGAGGCAGGCTTGTGCCAATAAACTCCATTCCTGCAAAACTTTTAGTTCTGAATTTTTCCAGCCCGCAAGATTTTTTATATTCAGGGCTGAACTGGTTTTTAATAAGCATTCTTTTTTTGCAAGGGCCCTGTTGCCATCATATTCTTTATTAATGAATTCAGTTATTCTTGTACTGATCTTTGCCGCATCAAAGAAAGGGAAAGCATCTTCTGAAAGCCGGAGTACAATATTGGAGGCTAAAAATTTTTTTAATGTATCAGCAGATGCCCGGTAATTTTTGTCTTTTGTTTTTTTGGCTGCTTCTTTTTCGGCCAATTTTTTCAACTCTTCATTTTCCGGCCGGAAACCATTTTTGTAGTAAAACCAAAAAGCGCCTGACTTCAGGGCTTCGGGATTATTCTTTCCAAACTGATAGGGTTTGATCACAAAATACCGGGCGCCAAAATGGCCCTGATAAATGTTAAGCAGGTTTCCGAGAATAAAAGATGAATCGCCACCCCGGAAAGGGGGAAATATATTTATACCAAACTGGCAACGGTTACCAAACATCCAGCCTCCACCATAAGCCATTGGTATCCCGTTTTTGAGAACCAGGTAACCAATATAGGATTCAATGGATAACCTCTTTTCCGCTTTCATTCCATACAGCACAATCCTAAATCCCCTTCCTGGCTCAAAACAGGTGATCGTATCACTATCAGCATAGGTAAAGGGCTCGGTTTCCCTGTAATAAAACACCAATGCAGCACGGGCGGTATTGACAAGATGTTTTTTTTGTTGTGGAGAAAGTAGTACCGGTGCTGCAATTTTTTTTCTAAATATTTTACTGATAGCTGCCGGTGCTGTCAATCCTTTGGCGTAAAAAATTTTTCTTCCGGGAGCAGACAGGGAACTTCTGTTATATATCGGGTGATCAAGTTTCCATCGCAAAAAAATTTGTAAACCATGAAAAATTGATTCTTTTGTCCGTTCAGGTAATCCTGATACGCCTAAGTGATGGAGCAACCAGTTCAGCGACGAGCCGCTGCCATTACTTTTCAATTTTTTTATCCTGTTAAGCAATGTCAGTTCACCTGCTGAAATGGTTTCGTATTCTGTCCGTGGCAAAATCTGCCTGAAAAATAAACGAATCGACTCCGCATCAGCTTTGCTACTTTCTATTTCTATGTCTTCGGGAAAATGTTGGGCTAACCAGGCGGTCACGGGATAGCTGAAGGAACCAATAATTAAAGAACCTTTGATGCCCGTTCCTGTCAATATATACTGTGTTCTATGGTCGGATTCGTCAAAGATGCTTGTCACTTCCCTTTTTACACTTTCCATTGCTGATCTTGATAATGCGAGAAGTGTCTTGTTTTCCGGATAGGCCATCATAGCCAGTAACAGGTCATGATATTTTACGAGATCAGCCGGGTTCATATTATTTGCAGACATAAGCTGCCGTAGTAATTTTTCCTTTATGATAGCAAAATGACCTCCCGCTTGCATGACAACTGCCTGCAACTGCCGGATCCAATGCCTGCTTATTGTTTCCTTTTGCATTTGGTTACCAAAAAAAATCCAATCCTGCTTTTTGAAAAATGACCTGGAAAAATTTTGAGCTGATTTATGTCAGCTTTTCAAATGATCCGGGAACATGAATGTTTGTAACTTCGTCAACCCAAATGAAAGAAGAAGCAGCGATCAACGAAAAGGCAGTTATAAGCGGCACAGATTCTATAGAAGTGTTTGGCGCCCGGGCGCATAACCTGAAGAATATTGATATTTCTATCCCGAAAAATAAATTGGTCGTTATCACTGGTATCAGTGGCAGCGGCAAATCCTCATTAGCATTCGATACTATTTATTCTGAAGGACAAAGAAGATACATGGAAACATTCGGCGCTTATGCCCGTCAATTCATTGGCGACATGGAGCGGCCTGATGTAGATAAGATCACGGGTCTTTCTCCTGTTATTTCTATTGAGCAAAAGACTACAAATAAAAATCCACGGTCAACAGTGGGCACGGTAACGGAGATATACGATTTTCTACGTTTGTTGTTTGCAAGAATTGGTGAAGCTTATTCTTACAATACCGGCAAACCAATGGTGAAATGGAGTGAGGAAGAGATAGTAGAAAATATATTTGCTAAATACAAAGGAAAGAGGATCGCATTGCTTGCTCCCTTAGTGCGGGGAAGAAAAGGTCATTACCGGGAATTGTTTGAAGATGTACGGAAAAAGGGTTTTTTGAAAGTGAGAGTAGATGGTGAGATCAAAGACCTTATTCCGAAAATGCAGGTAGATCGCTACGTTATCCATGATATAGAATTGGTGGTGGACCGTTTGCAGGTAACTCCTGATCTGAAAGCAAGACTAAGCCAGAGTGTGCAACAAACTTTGAAGTTGGGGAAAGATCTGATGTTTATTGATGTAGCCTCCCCAAGCCCCTCCGAAGGAGGGGTTTCAGAAACTTCAAAGAAAAAAAAGTCTTTACAGGTTTCGGAGGCTGAGAACCCCCCTTCGGTGGGCAGGGGGGCTATGTATTCCAAATTGCTGATGTGCGAAGACACCGGCATCAGCTATGAAGAGCCTTCACCGAATGCTTTTTCATTTAATTCGCCATATGGTGCTTGCCCTGTTTGCAAAGGGTTAGGAACAAAACATCATATTAATATGGAAGCGGTGATCGCTGATCCAGCGCTCAGTATCAGTGAAGGTGGCATTGCACCGCTGGGAGAGGAGAGGGATGCATGGGTATATCGCCAGGCACAGGAAGCGGCAAAGAAAAATAAAATATCACTTACTATACCGGTCAATAAACTTTCCAAAAAGCATTTGAATATAATGCTGTATGGCAATGAAGAAGGGCAACAGGAAGGTCTCGACTTCGAAAACATGAAGTTTGACCCTTACGGTCCTTTTGAGGGTATCGTCAATATGATCCAGCGCTGGTTTGCCAGTCCTTACAGCGAAACGATCAGGGAATGGACAGAAGATTATATGACGGTGAAACCCTGCGACTCCTGTAATGGCGCAAGGTTGAAAAAGGAAAGTCTGTGGTTCAAAGTGAATGGAAGAAATATTGCGGAGCTGAGCAATATGAATCTTGATAACCTGGCTGCATGGTTTGACGGGATTGAATTGATGCTCGATAATAAACAAAAGACGATCGCCAAAGATGTATTGAAAGAAATAAGAGAGAGATTACAGTTCTTGCTGGATGTTGGTCTGACCTATCTTACTTTATACAGGCCATCAAAAACATTGAGCGGCGGCGAATCACAACGAATAAGGCTGGCAACGCAGATCGGGTCGCAATTGCAGGGTATTACTTATATATTGGATGAACCATCAATCGGGTTACATCAAAGAGATAACCATCGCCTGATTGACGCATTAAAAAATTTAAGAGATATCGGAAATAGTGTTTTGGTAGTTGAACATGATAAGGACATCATGCTGGCAGCAGATCACTTGATCGATATAGGTCCAAAAGCAGGTTTTCATGGAGGAAAAATTGTTGCGGAGGGAAGTCCTGCTGATATACTGAAACTGGATACACTAACATCGGGTTATTTGAATGGTCATCATCGTATCGCTGTTCCGAAAGAAAGAAGGAAAGGGAACGGAAAATTTTTGGAGTTAAAAGGAGCAAAAGGGAATAACCTGCAGAATGTTGATATAAAACTTCCTTTGGGAAAATTTATTTGTGTAACCGGGGTAAGTGGCAGTGGGAAATCAACATTGATCAATGAAACATTGTACCCTATACTTTCCAGGCATGCTTATGGTTCTAAAATGGCGCCGCTTGAATACAAAGCAATAAAAGGATTGGAACAAATTGATAAAGTGATCGAGATCGATCAGTCGCCCATCGGTAGAACACCCAGAAGTAACCCGGCCACTTATTGCGGATTTTTTACGGAGATAAGAACATTATTTGCGTCTATACCAGAAGCAAAGATCAGGGGATATAATGCAGGTCGTTTTTCATTCAATGTAAAAAGCGGTCGTTGTGATGTGTGTGAAGGCGGAGGCATGCGGGTGATCGAAATGAATTTTTTACCCGATGTATATGTGCATTGTGAAAAATGCAATGGCAAAAGGTATAACCGGGAAACACTGGAGATCCGTTATAAAGGCAAATCTATTTCCGATGTACTGGAGATGACTGTGGAAGAAGCGGTCGAATTCTTTCAGAATGTTCCTTACCTCTATCGCAAGATAAAAGTGCTGGAAGAAGTGGGTTTGGGGTATATCACCTTAGGACAATCGGCCGTAACATTAAGCGGGGGAGAAGCGCAGCGGGTAAAATTGTCAACGGAGCTTTCCAAAAAAGATACGGGCAAGACATTTTATATTTTAGATGAACCGACTACCGGGTTGCATTTTGAAGACATTCAGCATTTGCTGGATGTGTTGAACAAATTGGTGGACAGGGGTAACTCAGTATTGGTCATTGAGCATAATATGGATGTGATCAAAGTGGCTGATCATATCATTGATCTCGGCCCCGAAGGTGGCGATGGGGGCGGGAGAATTTTATTTGAAGGAACACCTGAAGAGCTGGTTAAAAATAAGGAAAGCTATACGGCTCAATTTTTAAAGGAGGAATTATAAGTGTCAATTTATACCTGTAGTTCCATTGCCGGTACTGGTCAATTTTTTTTGAGTTGGTTTGGTATTAATAAAAAATTATATTTAACTACCAAAACTAACTGTATGGAAAACGAAAACCTTGTCCCGGGGACAAACGCATCTGCTACACCCCAAACCTCACCTGCCGTTTCACCTGCTCCATCTTTTCAGGGAAACACTTTGTTGCTTGTTGCAGCATTACTGATACTACTTGGTTTCTTCTTACCCTGGATAAATACCGGAATAGGCAGGGGAGATTATGATGAAATTGGATTTGGGGTACCAACGATCAACGGAACCAACTTAATATCACTTGCAGGTAGAATACCTGAAGCAGGTTGGCTTCTTACTATTTATCTTATTCTTATTCCGGTCGGCTCGCTGCTGGTGGCTTATAATGCTTATCAAAAGACATTTTCAGAAAAGACAATGATGTTTGGTATTGCCGCAGCTGTTTTTTTACCTATCACCCTTTTTGCCCTTTACATTATTATACCCAAATATGAATTATTTGATATGGATGATTTTGGGAGGGGTTCTCTTAAGCTTGGCATTGGGTTTATTATGATGGTGATCGGTTCGGTGTATTGTTTTATATATGCTATGAGAAGGATCTCTCAAAACATGAATAGAATTTCACCCGGGCCGATGTTTAAATTCGGTGCTATAGGAGGAGGGGTAACAGGGGCGTTGACTTATTTGATCTTTGACAATATGAATGACTCGGAAGGAGCCATACTTTATATTTATTTAGGCCTTTTTATTTCAGGCATCCTGTTATCGGCTTATTTATACAAGAACAACACACGGGTAAATTCAAATTATCATTCTTCCATCGTTACAGGATTTATTTTTTCCGGAGCATACGCATTCAGCCTTTTCATTATTGCCAGCATTACCAGCAATGGTGCAGCGACAGGCATGCAAGGCCAGTTATTCATTTTTCTGCTGGTGGGTCAGTGCCTTTTTGGTTTTATCATTTCTTCGATGTCAGGGAATACAGGTGTGATGCAAATGTCAACAGCAAATACGGTTGACAATTCAGAAGCTCCTATTGCTAATGCGGGACAAGCAGAAATACCTGTTCAATCAAAAACTGTTAGTCCGCCATTTGATTGGGGCGCTTTTTATAAGAAAAATAAAAGAACAATTATTACAGGATCAATACTACTGGTCTGTGGTGTTGCAGCATGGATATTATTGAAACCAAATCCCGAAAGGGACGGCAGAAAAGCAGCGAAGGCAGAATGCAATTGTAAAGCAGATCATGATAAAGCTATTACAAAGGCTTACGAGGATTTTATCAGCGGTTTTGATTCTGCTCATTTTAAAAGCCGTAGTGAAGCCCGGGCCAAACTCCAGGAGACAATGACTGGCCTGGAAACAGCAAATATTCAATGCAGCACAACAGCGAAAGAAAAATTTGAAAAGCTCGGGAAAAAATTCAGGAAGGACAATAAGAAGGCGGCAAAATTTTATGCAGCGTATTATAAAAGTATAAACTCCTGCGTCATTGGTACGGACCGGGCAGCACTGAGCAACAAGCTGGAAGAAAAAATAAGAACAATAAAAGAACCAGAACCGGACATTGAAAAGATCAAATTGGATCTCATCAATCAATCTATACCAGGATGGACATTTAGTTATTTGTCGGAGATAAAGGAAGCCTCTGTTGCAAATACTACCCGTATAGATGACAGAATTGAATATACAGTGGATCTTAAACTTGAAAGCTATTCAACCAATGAACAACACGACGCACAGGTGATCATTGCCTATAACCAGGGAGATGATGGATGGTACATGAGTAATATGAATGAGGTCTTCATCACCTATAACAATATGGCCCCGGTGGGAGAATGGAAAACTATAACACCATTGAGCGGCTGCTCATATACTATTATTGATGGAGGCAATAAATACTGGGTACAGGACGGATCTTATGGAACTAAATATAAAGGCGGCGGTGATGACGGGGAGACATTTCAACTTTCAGGTTCGCAGATCTATATTGCAAGCCGTGAGGATAAACCAGTGAATATTATTTTCAAATATACTCCCAATAGCCAGTAAATAAAAAATAAGAACAGTTGGTATAAATAAAAGACCCGCTTCTTGCGGGTCTTTTATTTATAGGGGAAATAAATTTATCTGTAACGTCTCATTGCGTCTTCCAATCTGTCCTGGTAATCGCTCAGTTTTGGGGTCAGCATTTTTTGTAAAACCTTTTCGCCGAGTTTTTCCAGGACAATGAATAAAATAAGGGATATCACAACTACTGCAGCGGTATAAGCGATCGTTTTATCCGCGGCCGTTCCTTTAAGTAATGGAGCTCCCTGGTAAAGAACAAAACCGCTGGCAGCAAAACCAACAATAATCATGATCCATAAAAGAGTATTGTCTGTCGAAGGAATTATTCCAAGAATAAAAATAATATACAGCGGAGTAAATCCATATACAATCCACTGTGCCGATTTATTAATATTTTTTTGAGCACCCATTGATGTTGCTATGCCATCTGCAATATAAATAGCTGCAACAGTTGTAAGAACAACTATTACAAATACAAGCAGGGCTGTTAATAAACCAGCTTTAAAAGTGCCATACTTGCTTAGCAGGCCTATGGCGATCAGGAAACCAAGTGACCCGACAAGGGCGAGAGGAACTGTATATTTGGGGACAAGCGTACCAACGGAGCCGGTTTCTGCATTTACTTTGGGCCATTCAGTCTTCGAAGCTAGAAGCATATTCTTAGCCCTGTCAATTAAATTCATAATAGTTGATTTTGGTTTTGGGCCTACTCTTATGGCTTTTCGGCATTCGCCCCTGTTTTTGGGGTCCAGGTTTCCCCTGTCATTTTAGACAGTTCTAATATAGGATAGTTTTTGAAAAATAAGCTTTTAAGGGGAGTTTTTTTTCGCACCGTATGATAACAAAGCGAAATAGAGGGAAGGTACCCTCATAAAGACCCGTAAGTAAAGCAGGAAGTGATTGAAAAAATCTTTCGGTGGCCAGGATACTGGGTGTTTTTCACCGGATATTGATTAAAACAATTTTCCTGCTGTACGGGTTCTTAGTTATGACGATAAAAAGAGCTCGGGTTGTGAATCGTGAATGGTGAATCGTGAATGGTTTCCTCAGCAGCGGGTTCTTATTCACGATTGACGATTCCCGATTGACCAGACCAGATAAGCGGGGCAGAGAGTGTTTAATAAAATGTATACTAATGAGAGTACCAATAGAGAACGGATCAGGTTTTTTCAACCAGGTATCAGATTTTATTAAGCTCCCTGCCGCTTACCGGCATGGCGTTAAATATCTTTAGTTAAATAATTACCGGATCTCAAATTTTCCGGCAGCCGTTTCTTCATCACCGCAGAAAACCCTGTAGATATATGTACCTCTTGCGAGTCCTGCAATACGGTAATGATCTTTTGCCTTCATTTTGTAATTCTGTATCAGAGTGCCCTGTATGTCAAAGACAAAGAAATCGATCAGTTTGCCGTCATTGTCTTTAGCTACTACATGCATTTCCCTTTTCAATACATCGGGGGAGATCTTCACAGAACTGTTGTTGAGTGATGCAAAATTTTTCTGTGCTTTAGTTTTGGTTTTCTTTTTTGCAGGCTCTTCTTCCTCCGTGTTGATAGTAGTAGAAAATTTCTTTACAGGTTTGGCTTCTGCCAGTGCAGGTTGTGCAAATAGCACACCGGCGCTAAGACTCAGCGCTACGATCTTCTGAATCTGTTTTCGGGTGGAATTTAGTTTCATAGTCGGTGGGATTTTTAAATGATTAAATTTTTATTTAATAGAATACGGGACATTTTAATTGTTTAAGTCTGCCATCTGAGCTACCTATCCTCCAGCCAAATCTTAAAATACTGGAGAAATAAGCATCGTTTTCTTTAGGATCACCTCTTTCAGCAAACTCCTGGTAAGGTCTTGTTGCCGGAAAAGTGTACGTACCACGATAATATAATCTTCTTGCCTGTGCTGCCTGCGCTGCAGTAAGATTATTATCGAAAGCGATAGGATCGATATAATAATCATTGCTCACATCATCTACATAGTCGGTGAATAACTTACGGTGCAGGATCTCAAAACCTATATACATATTTTCTTTCAGGTAATATTTAAAACCAAAACCTGCCAGCACATTCATCTGAGTCAGCTTATAGGGTTTGCTGTCGGGATATTCAGCAAAGCCCTGTCCTTCTAATTTTAACGGGGCAAGGTCAACCCATTTTCCATCAACATCTTTTGCCTGCGGATTGAAATGATATATACCAGCTCCCCCGATCACATACGGACGGAGTTTTCCAAGAAGTCCATCATATCTTTCAAAGAATACAGTAGGATACAATTCAAGAGCAGCATAAGCTTCATTGATCTTTGATCTGAAATGAAGATTACGGTATTTGCGATCTTCTTCCGGACCACCCTTAGCAGGTGCTTCTGCATCATCACCTTCTACATAGCCCATATTACCGGCAACCCGGAAACCGAGCCATTCGGCAGGATAGTAGTTGATGTAAATGCCTTTGTTCAATTTAGTAAGAGGAAAATCAAGGTCTTTCACAAATGTTTTTCCTACACCCGCACTACCACCCAGGTCGCCTAAAAAGAACATGGGGCCTATGCCAAGTCCCAATTCAAATTTGCCATTGGATGAACTGATGGACTGCGAATTGCTTTGTAGTGAAAAAAGAGTGAAGAAACAGATAAGTACGGACAGCCGTACAAGTAGTAAACTTGTTCTCATTGGTATCGGATTTCTGGTTTTTCTAACTATTGGTTCTCGGGAGCTAAAGTAGAAAGCAAAATTTTTTGCAAAGAATCAATTGATGATTTTTTGTATTCAAAGAGGTAATAAAAGGTTATCTACGTCGGGCTTCTACGAAAAATAGTACGATTTGATCATCCCGATATGTTCGATGCTGTCTTCTATGTAGGAGTCGCCAATTGTTTGGAACCCAAAATCAGTATAGAATTTTACAAGATAGACCTGTGCACTGATCCGGATAGAAGTTTTACTATATAATTTTTCAATCAGTTCAATAGACCGGTGTACCAATTCTTTTCCAACTCCGGTTCGTCTTACTCCGGCAGAAGTAACGATACGACCTATGGACGGCTCTTTATATACAATTCCCGGTGGAATAATTCTTGCATAAGCTACAAGTATCTCATTTTGCCAGCACATAAGATGATGAGAGGGTTGATCTTTATCATCAAGATCAGGATAAACGCAATTTTGTTCAATGGCAAAAACTTCGTTGCGGAGTTGGAGGATGGCGTAAAGCTCATCTACCGTAAGGTCATGGAATTTTTTAATTACCCAGGAATGCATTTTTAAAAATAACAAATAAGGGATAAGAAATGAAAAATCAGAAAATCGACGACTTCTTTATTCTTTATTTTCTAACGACCGGCGGGAGAAGGTACAACTGCCAAACTCTCATTCCCATCTTCACTCACGGATTGCACTGCAAAAAAGTAATTGTCTTTTGAATAAGGCAGGTCCATTTTTGTATCTGTGGTAAAAAATTTCTTTTGCCAGTATGCAGAAGTTGTTTCTCTCATCATCACATAATAGCCTTTTACTTTACCTGACTTAGGGGTTTTCCATGTAAGATTAGTAGAGTTGGTGAGTCTTCTTGTATCCACTTTTACTTCCTGCGGCATAGAAGGCGATTTGACTAGATTGGCCAGGTTACAAAGATTCATACAGGTATTCTTTCTCAGGTATTCAAAATCCATGAACTCGGGTAAATCGCCGTATTGAATCCCATTTTCCAGCCGGACATCCTGGTGCTGGTGATAATAATTCTCATTCATCTCTGTAAAACGAACAGCAGCATATCCTCTTTGCACAAAAGGAGTATGATCGCCACCCCGGAGAAAACGATCATTACGGTATATCAATACCACTTCAAGGTTGTCAACATAACGTTCACCAATTTCTTTTACATACCTGGCCAGTTGTCTTGCCTTACCATCATTTTCCAAACCCAAACTCCGAATTGTCAAGGCAGTTCTGCCGGTATCCTGTACAGAGAATGCTTCACTGAACACCCGGATCTTTGTATTGTTGATCACATTTGTTTCATTGCTGTTATTGCTGCCCATGATATCATTGTTCAATACAGCTTCAATATTCCAGTTTTGTTTTTTTGCTTTATCGGCCATAAAGTTGGCGCCAAGCAATCCCTGCTCTTCACCACTAAACGCAACAAACATAACCGTAGCAGGAAAATTTCTTTTACTCATTATCCTTGCACACTCAATTACATTTGCTACTCCACTGGCATCATCATTAGCGCCGGGGGCATCTCCTGTGCTATCCATTACATTAGTTCGCATACCATCCAAATGACCACTTACAATAAAAATGCGGTCATCATTCGGATCTGTTCCTTTTAATACAGCTACGGGATTTCCCAATAGAATAGCCCTGTTCACCCTGCGGCCATCCGGTTGTAATGTAATGGTATCAATAAAAGCTGTCATTCTTCCGCCGGATGCTGCAACAAATTCATTGAATTTGCTCAATACCCAATTGCGGGCAGCACCGATTCCTCTTTTAGGATATGTTTGATTACTCAATGTATTTCTTGTACCAAAGCTCACCATCTTCCTCACATAAGATTCAAGTGAATCTTTAGAAACTTCGCTTACCATTTTTTCTATTTGCGCATCACGATGAATTGATGTTTGTGCAGTTACCGTAATATAAATTGTAATAAAGGCAAACAGCGAGGTAAACTTTTTCATCTTGATAAATTTTGGATGATAAATGTAATTGACAATTTGCAATTGACAATAAACAATTGGCAACAGTTAAACCAGTTTGGTATAAATGAATTATTTTTAGAAAAATACTTTATGACGGTTAAGGATCTCAGTTTAGTTCATCATCTGGTCACTGATCTTTTTCAATGGCCTCAAAGCGCTGCTGAATGGAGGCAATATGAATTGAAGCAGGAGCAGGTTGATTTTTTCAACGAGCATGGTTTTGTAAGCGGTATCAAAATGCTGGATGATGAGCAAATAGATGTTATAAGAAAAGAATTAGCGGAGATAGCAGATCCCAAACATCCGGGTCATGAATTATTCTATGAATTTCATTCCAATGAATCTACCGATCCTTCTACTATTTTATTTCATGCATTGGGTGCATGGAGAATAACTTCCGGTCTTCATGATGTATTATGGAATCCCCGGTTTGTATTGGCGGCAAGTCAATTACTGGAAAATGTTCCCGTTCGCTTCTGGCATGATCAGATATTTTGGAAGCCACCGAAACAAGGCGGCGTAGTGGCATGGCACCAGGATTATTCTTACTGGACAAGAACAAAACCTATAGCCCATCTTACCTGCTGGTGTGCACTCGATGATGCAACAGAAGAAAATGGTTGTTTACAATATATTCCCGGAAGCCATAAATGGGGTTTGCTGCCCAAGCCTGTTATTGCAGGCGAATTGCAGGGCATCAAAGATTTTTTGAATGATGAACAAAAGAAACAATTTGAAAAACCAATGTTTGCAGAAGTAAAAGCAGGAGAAGCGATCTTTCATCATTCTTTGACATTACATGGTTCCGGCGCTAATACATCATCCAAACCAAGAAGGGCCTTTGTGATCAATGCTTTTGCTGATGGAGTTGTTTCTGATTCGGACGAACCATTGCTGGATGGAGTGAATGTGGTGCCAAAAGGAGTGAAGATGGAAGGGCAATTCTTTCCTTTACTTTTTTAAAGAAAATAAAAAATGAAAAGGTTGTTCGTTTCTAATTAAAACTTCACTTTCTGATTATTCATTTCTTATTTCTTATTCTTTATTTTAATATCCGTATTTATCTTTCCAGAGCATTTTCAAAAATTTTCTCAACTCTTCTTCTCTTGCATTCTTGCCGGGCTCGAAAAATTTCATCCCGGCAATTTCTTTGGGTAAATATTCCTGCGGAGAAAAATTGTTATCGTAGCTGTGTGAATATTCATAATCTTTCCCATAGCCCATATTCTTCATCAGCCTTGTGGGTGCATTGCGGATATGCAAAGGGACAGGCAGGTCGCCATGTTTTTTTACAGCACTCATGGCTTCACCGATAGCAATGGTGGCGCTGTTGCTTTTAGCACTGGAGGCAAGATAAATGACACATTGAGAAAGTATCAATGAAGATTCAGGATAACCGATCTTATTCACGGCATCAAAAGTTGCATTGGCCATTACCAATGCTGTTGGATTAGCATTGCCAATATCTTCACTGGCCAGTATCACCAGTCTTCTGGCAATGAATTTTACATCTTCACCACCTTCGATCATTCTTGCCAGCCAATAGACGGCTGCATTGGGATCGCTGCCTCTTATTGATTTTATAAAAGCAGAGATGATATCATAATGCTGTTCGCCGCTTTTATCATAGAGTGCAATTCTTTGCTGTGCTACATGCATTATGTATTCATCAGTTATCACCAGTGTATCGGGGTCTTCTAAAACCCCTCCTTCGGAGGGGTTTGGGGAGGCCGCTATTTCCAATAAATTCAATAATTTCCTTGCATCACCACCTGAAATATTGATCATCGCTGCTGTTTCTTTCAGTTCGATCTTTTTCTTTTTTAAGATATCATCTTTTTGAATGGCGATTTTTAAAAGTTCCACCAAATCGTTTTCATCCAATGATCTTAATACATAGACCTGGCAACGGCTGAGCAAGGCGCTGTTCACTTCGAAAGAAGGATTTTCAGTGGTAGCGCCGATCAGTGTGATGATGCCTTTTTCAACAGCACCGAGTAATGCATCCTGCTGGCCTTTGTTGAAACGATGTATCTCATCAATAAATAATATAGCGCCGGATTTTGATCTGGCTTCTTCAATTACTTCTCTTACATCTTTTACACCGGAACTGATAGCGCTGAGTTGAAAGAAAGGAACCTTTAAGGTATGTGCAATGATATTGGCAATGGTTGTCTTACCGGTTCCCGGCGGTCCCCAGAAGATCATCGAAGGCACTTTGCCTTTTTCGATGGCAGTGCGAAGAATCCCTCCTTTGCCAACAAGATGTTGTTGTCCCAGCAATTCATCCAGCGAATTTGGACGAATGCGCTCCGCCAGCGGCACATGTTCATTCATAGATTCAAAGTAACGAAAAAGAGGGTTTAAGAGTTTAAAGGTTTAAAAGTTTAATGTGGGTCCTGCAATCTTGAAATTTTTGAATAACACGAAACCTGAAACCTTTAAACTTTTGAACCCTTAAACTTACCTTAGTTCACATTCGCATTCAGGAAAGCTGTGATCTTGTCAAATGAATCGGTAAGATTGGCACCCACCCATCCATGATTTTCGGTGGGATAGAAAACATATTGATTTACCACACCAAATGTTGTGAGTTTATTTTTCAATGCTACTGATTGATTAAATGATACCACAATATCAACACCCCCATGCAATATGATAGTAGGCGGCGTTTGCGCTGTTATATAATTAAGCGGGGTTGCTTGAGAATATATGGTCGGGTGAGTAGCAGGTATCCCGCCAGTTACCTGTATCATTAACAAACCCACCAAAGGATTGGGTGGATTATTATACATATCTGCCATATCTGTAGGGCCAAAAAAATCAACTACTGCTTTTATTTTTACCGGTGTTGTATTCTTGTAAGCATGAAGCAGGGCAAGATGCCCGCCGGCGCTGGTGCCAACTAACACATATTTATCACTGATCACATAATCAGTTCTTTTTCCATAGATAAAATCAATAGCTGCTTTTACATCATTCTCCTGCGCCGGGAAAAAATTTGCTGAACCTGTTGCCAACCGGTAATTGATATTAAAGATGGCCCATCCCGGCATTCTTTTTTTCAATGTATCTACATAAGGGGTCAGTTCAGATTTATCTCCCTGGCTCCAGCCGCCGCCATGTATCAGTATCATCACTTTGGTGTTGGCCATTGTTCTTCCTGCCGGTAAATAAATATCCATTTTCTGCGCCCCATCAGAGCCATAAGGAACATTCATTTCTGTCTTTTCTGGCAAGGAGGCAGGTTGTGGAAAATCATTTACCACATTTTTTTTACAGGATAAAAAGAAAATAGAAACTATAGCCGTCAATAAGAGTGATCTCATATGATCATTTTTTTGTAAGATAATCAAAATCCTGTGAACCGTTTAATGATGGGAATGGATTAGAAATGGTTGCCTGATTTTTGTTTTCAGTAACTTGTAACAAATTATAAGAATGAAAATTGCAATTGTGACTGGTGCTTCTGGTAATCTTGGCCAGGCAGTCATTCGTAAATTCATTGCCGGGGGATATGAAGTGATCGGAACGACCATTCCGAATGACCCGGTGGCTGTTGATTTTCCTGCAACAAGTTTTGAAAAAGTGGTGGTGAATTTAATGGACGAGGCCGATTCAGAAAAATTTGTTGCTGGGGTAATTTCAAAGTATGGTACTGTAGATGCAGCTATTTTAACTGTCGGCGGTTTTGCGATGGGAAAAATATCAGATACTTCATCGTCAGATATCATGAAGCAATACAAATTAAATTTTGAAACAGCTTATCATGTGGCAAGACCGGTGTTCACACAAATGATGAAACAAAACAGGGGAAGGATATTTATCATCGGCTCCAAACCCGGCTTGAGTGCCGAAAATGGAAAAGGAATGGTGGCCTATGGTTTGGCCAAATCACTGATCTTTCGTTTGGCAGAATTGATGAATGGCGAAGCGAAAGGAAAAAATGTGGTGACAAGTGTGGTGGTGCCGAGTACCATTGATACACCTCAAAACAGGCAAGCAATGCCGGATGCAGATACCGGTAAATGGGTGAAGCCGGAGGATATCGCCAATATTATATATTATCATTCTTCAGATGAATCGGGCGTATTAAGAGAAACCATTCTCAAAGTGTATAACAATGCATGAGGGGTGTTCTTACTTTTTTCTTGATCAGCATCTTTCTTTACTTTTTGCCTTGATGCAAAAAGTAACAAAAAAATCAAGCCAATTCGATGTGAGAGTCCCTTAGTGCAAATTTTCCTTGGCGAATTGGCAAATGGAAAGTCATTCTCCATGATATTATTTGCAGATAATGCTGCTTGTTATTATAAGCCACTGAGGCGCTTGCTTTTTCGCATGGAAATATTGGATTGAAACAAACATCTTTTAATGCGAAAAAGATGCGCAAGGAGAATCAGTATTTATCATTACCCTATTCGAGTAATAGAGGAGTTTCTAAATATTCTGAGTCCAGAACCCTCCTTCGGAGGGCAGGGAGGCTTTAAACCATTGCTTCTTTTTTCTCCGGAACCTTGCGGGTAGAATTGCGGATGAGTAATTCTGTCGTTAACACTTTTGTTTCAAAATCAGTTACTGGTATTGGCGGTATGTTCTGAGGATTGGGTGGTATTCTTCTTTCTTTACTGGTACAAAAACAATTATTTGTTCATTACCGGAAGATCGACCAGCTTGAAACAGCTTATTATATCATGTTTGCACGTTTGTGCATCCGCTTACTTGTTAGGCTGGCTTGTCATGCATTTCCTTGTTCCAAGAATGAAGAGAATAGAAGCATAACCCATGCTTCACAGCATTTTACCCGTAAACTACCGGGCATCCTTAGGTCGATTCATGACAGGTAAGTTTCCGTGAAACTAACAAGGACTTGTTGGATTAATTAATTGTAAAGAATAAAAATTACCACTTAGTGTTATTTTTTAAATTGTTTTTCTCCTTACCTTCGGAATGAACTCTCTTTGTATCCTTTCAAAACAATCTGAATATTTAAGGTAAAGATGAAGTAGCGTTATATCCCGGACCGGGTTAAACGCTGTATCATGCTGAAAGAAACATTTCAGTTCTTCGCTGATGAACTGAATAAATATCTTATCCTCAAGCAAGTCGTATCGTCAGATACGCCAAGAGTTGTATTGGGCAATGTGGCCCGTGCATACGATAATGAAACACTCAGTGGATCAGAACCTATTCTCAACAGAGCTATATTATCATTGGTAAATGTAGAAGAAGACCGCATTTCTAAGAAACAGGAAAATTACACCCGGTCTGATATTAGCACCAAATACAAAAGCCCGCCGCTGTTCCTCAACTTATATATGCTGATATCGATTAACCGGAGCAATTACGGCCAGTCACTGGCATGGCTTAGCCATATCATGCAATTTTTTCAATACCAGAATGTATTTACTCCCATCTCACATCCGTCACTCGACAGCAGGATAGTAAAGCTGATGACGGAATTGTATTCATTGAATTTTGAGCAGGTGAATCATTTGTGGAGCACATTAGGAGGAAAATATTTACCCTCTGTAATGTATAAGATCCGCCAGGTAAGTCTTGATGAAGATCTTACTATAAGCGAAAGTGGATTCATCAAAGAGATCCAAATTGAGGATAAAGTAACAGAACCATTAACAGGATGATGACGAGGTATAAAATATTATTTATGACAGAACTGCTGCATGATTATTATAAGAATCTGCAGTGCAGGGATTTTGATGTGATACCATCTGAAGAAACCCGCCAGTTGATGAAAAGTAAACAAATGATGTGGAGAATGGCAGGTAATAAATTAGTAGTGCTGATAAAAGTGGTCAATAGCGGACCTGATAAAGATAAACCAGCAGCAGGCATTGACCCAACAGATAAATTTTTATTCTATCTGCAATTAAATAAGCCACAGTTCAATATTGTAACAAATGTTGATACCGACAAATTAGGAGAAGGGAAGAGGTATTATTTCACCAATCTTCACCAGAATGATATAGATGGAGGGATGTGTCTCACCAAAAAGATCAAAGCGGTTGCCGGTCCGGCCAGTTATTTTCCCGGGGATTTTACAGCAGATGGAACAGGTACTGTGTTTGAATGTATCAAAAGCACCAATGAAACAAATAATCCTCCGGTAGCTGCATTCTGGCATGACAGGGGCAAGCAGCAATATGTTTCCGGAGAAGATATGACCGTTCCAAAAACAAGAATTGAAACATATAAGGTTTCTGTTCCGGCTAAGAAATTTGATATCCGTGTTTATGGATTTAATATTCTGACCAAACAGTATGACCTTAGTATTCCCATAAAAAACAATCTTGTTACAACAGATACAAATACCGAATTCGTACAGGCACAGTTGCCTGAACTGCTTCCCGGCAGGTATAAGCTGAAAATAAATACGGATGAGTTTGATGTATTCATTGATGATAGTGTAGTGTACAATAATGTTTTTGGGGTCATGGAGATATTTGCTCACCTGCCTGGCGGTCCCGGTTTTGGATTACTGGATACAGATGGAACGGTAAAAGATAAACCAGCAGGCGGTGTTGCCTCATGGCTTCGTTATAAGATACGTTTTGCCAACCGGCTTGCTTACTGGAAATACAATACGCCACGCCATGGTGTTACCGGCATCACTCATGCCACATCGCTTTTTTCATTTGATCCAACACCGGCAGCACCGGGAGATAAAGAATTCTTTACTTCCGGTAAACCTATCCCATTATTTGAAAAGCCATGGGAATTTAAAGTGAACGTACAGAGTTTGTCTAATGACGAAGATCCGCTGGCGCCCAATCCCGATCCCAATGTGCCGGCCATGCTTAGCCGTACTTTTCCTCAAAAAGATTATTACTGCACTATAAACCTTAATTATTAAACCTTAAAAATTACAAATATGCCAACGTACAAAACCCCCGGCGTTTACATTGAGGAAATCCCAAAATTCCCGCCGTCCGTGGCGCAGGTGGAAACGGCTATCCCTGCCTTCGTCGGGTACACACAAAAAGCCGACAAAATTTCTCCCGGCGATCTGCTGAACATTCCGTTCCGCATCGGGTCCATGCTTGATTTTGAAACCTACTACGGCTATGGGCCTTCACCGGTAGTAACAGAAGTGATCCTCGATGATAATAACAATTTCCTGTCATCCAGGGTTGCCAGTAATTTCTATATGTACGACAGTATGCGGATGTACTTTGCCAACGGGGGTGGTGATTGTTATGTTGTAGCAATAGCAAGCTATGATACTGCTGCAAAGACCAAAGCGGAATTTTCAACAGGAATAAAGGCACTGGAAAAATCCGATGAGCCTACTATTCTTCTTTTCCCAGATGCGGTATTGCTCAATACAGGTAATGATCTGTATGATGTGCAAAAAGATGCGCTGGCACAGTGCAACGATCTGCAGGACCGGGTTGGATTATTTGATCTTAAAGAAGATGATCCAAAAGGAGTGACCTTCAGGAATAATGTCGGCATCAACCACCTGAAATATGGAATGGCTTACACCCCCTGGTTGAAGGTTACATTGCCAAAGAACATCAGGTTTGCAGATGTAAAAGATAAAATTAAAAAGGGAAGTACTTCCACCACTCTTAGTGCGCTGACAACTGATGCAGCTATTTTAGCTGTTATCAGTAATCTTAGCAATGCTACAACAGATGTGGCTACAGTGAAAACACATACAGCCGGGTTGGCAACCCCGTCCACATCATTACGGGACAGGTTCAATGCACTCGATACAACTTACCTGAATGCAAAAACAGTTACCAACTTCGGTAACATCTTCGGTTTCCTGATGAATATTGCCCGTAAACTGGATGAGTATGTTGGTGCCGGCGCAAACCAGTTATTATTTACAGACCTTGAGAATGATGTGAAATCTACTATCAGTTCTGATTTTAAACCGGTTTACAATACTCTGGTAACTTATGAAAGAGAAGCCAAAGCCAAATTGCTTGATCCGGGAGATGGTGTAACCGAATTGTATAATCCGAAGTTTGATGACCCCACAGTTCCGACTGCTGCTGAGTGGGGAACAATATTCTCTGCTCCTGCAGCTGCCAGTGCTATCATGAGCGGCGCCAATAATGAAGAGAGAATGGACAGCATGATCGATAATATCAGGCTGGAGTTTGATAAGATCAACAAAGCATATCTGGGTGCTGTAGTGAATGCGGCTTCTAAATATGCTTCCGAACTGGATACATCATTGCAGTTTTCTTTCCCGGTATATAAAACAATACTCACCGGCGTAAATAATACGATGACAGCAATGCCACCGAGTGGCGCTGTGGCCGGCATTTTTGCTATGGTTGACAGAACAAGAGGTGTATGGAAAGCTCCGGCGAATGTCAGCTTGAATTATGTTATCGAACCGGCTACTGTATTTACAAAATCAGAACTGGATGCATTGAATGTTGATGTTGTTTCCGGAAAATCTATCAATGCTATCCGCACCTTCTTTGGAAAAGGTACACTGATATATGGAGCAAGAACACTGGCTGGTAATGATAATGAGTGGCGCTATGTGAGTGTACGTCGTTTCTTTAATATGGTAGAGGAGTCGGTAAAGAAAGCAACCGAGCAGTTTGTGTTTGAACCAAACGATGCCAACACATGGGTAAAAGTGCAGGCCATGATCGAGAACTTCCTGTTGGTATTATGGCGGCAGGGGGCATTGCAGGGGGCAAAACCTGAACATGCATTTTATGTAGCTGTGGGTCTTGGTAAAACAATGACAGCATTGGATATACTGGAAGGAAGAATGAATATCGAGATCGGCATGGCAGTTGTTCGTCCGGCTGAATTTATCATACTCAAGTTCTCACACAAAATGGCGGAATCATAATAGTTTAAAAAAGACAAAATTCATTAACCAATAAAAAAATTAATTATGGCAGAATATCCTCTACCGAAATTTCACTTCCTCGTTGAGTGGGGTGGAAATAAAGGAAGCTTTACGGAAGTCACCGGTCTTGATATGCAGGTGGAAGCAATTGAATACCGTGAAGGGAACAGTCCTGTGTATTCAAAAATAAAAATGCCCGGGCTTCACAAGTTCAGCAATATTACTTTGAAGCGGGGCACATTTGCAGGTGATACAGATTTCTATAAATGGCTCAATGAGATCAACCTGAATAAAGTAACACGGCGTGATGTGATCATCAAGCTGCTTGACGAAACACATAGCCCCGTCTTTACCTGGAAAGCTGTTGGTGCATTTCCGGTAAAAGTTGCCGCCAGCGATATGAAAGCAGATGGTAACGAAGTAGCTATTGAAAGCATTGAAATTGCCCATGAAGGTTTAAGCCTGGTGGCTTAAGTAGTGCTTTTCATTTAGCAGGGATAGTATTGAATTAATATCATCAGTTGATCGTCTATGGCAGATTTTCTTACAAATGATCCTCCGAAACCGGGCGGGTATTATCCGCCTGTAGGGTTTCATTTTAATGTTTTCTTTTCCGGCATCAGCAGTGAAGGGGATAACGATACCCGTTTTCAATCAGTGGCTGGCCTGAATGTGGAGTATGATACTGAATCAATAAAAGAAGGGGGTGAGAACAGGTTTGAACATAAATTACCCGTTCGCACCAAATACCCTGACCTCTCATTAAAAAGAGGGATGCTGACCGATTCCAATGTCATCACATGGGTAAAGAATGCATTACAGCAAAGAGAATTCAAGCCGGTACAGATAATTGTAACACTGCTGAATGAAAATCATCAACCGCTGAAGAAATGGAACATCATGAATGCCTGGCCAAAAAAATGGTCTGTTTCGGATTTTAATGCACAGGAAAATTCTATTGTAGTGGAGACGCTTGATCTCAGCTATAGTTTTTTCACAACAGAATAAGAAACTATGCCGCTTGAAATCAAAGAACTCAGTATTAAGATCTCCGTTAATCAACCATCAGGAGGAAAAACGGAAGAGAAAGCTGAAACAGCAGGTAAGCCCGGGGGCAATGCCGGTCAAATGGTGAGTGAATGTGTTGAACAGGTAATAAGGATCATTAACGATAAAAAGGAAAGATAATGGCAGACGGCGAACTGAAAAAAATGCAGATAGAGGCGTTCAGTAGTCCTGAAATGAAAGCCGATCAAAAGGTTGGCGATACATTTTTTGCGCTTATCAATCCGGAATCGTACACTGTAGATCTGAAAATGGAGACGCAGCAGGGCCAGGGGCAGGGTACCAGTGGCAAGCAACAGCGTTTCACTTTCAAATTGCCGGAAGAATTTTCATTTGAATTTCTTTTTGATAATACAGGTATTGTTGATGGAAAGCCTAAAACAAATATTACCGATGATCTTCAGAAATTCAAAGACCTCTGTTTCAAACATGATGGTGATATACATGAGCCAAGACACTTAAAGATCGCCTGGGGCACTTTTCTTTTTAAAGGAAGGGTGACAGCGATCAGTATTGCTTACAAATTATTCAGTCCCGATGGTTCGCCGATAAGAGCCATGGTTAAGATCACTATTAAGAACAGTGAGGATGAAAAAGAACGGGTAGCAAGGGAAAGAAACAGCTCACCTGATCTTACGCATAAGAGGGTAGTGAAGAAAAGCGATACGATCTACTGGATGAGTTATAAAATTTATAATGACCCGAAATACTATTTGCAGGTGGCCAGGAAAAACAATATTCACAATTTCAGAAAACTGAGGACCGGCTCAGATATTCTTTTTCCGCCTATTGAAAAAAGGAAGACATGAGCAATGAACGGACCATACCTTCTGCGCAGCCAAAGTCTGTTTGCACCTATACGATCCTGTCAGAAGGCAATGAAGTGCCGGATACTTATCATGTTCTCAGTATTGTGGTCAGCAAAGAAGTGAACAGGATACCAACTGCCACAATTATCATGATGGATGGAGAAGCATCGAAAGAAACATTTGAAATAAGCGACACCCCGGATTTTGAGCCCGGAAAAAAAATTGAGATAAAAGCCGGGTGGAGAAATGATGAAGAAACAATATTCAAAGGAATGGTGATCAAACATGCGATCAAAATAAGGAACAGCAGTTCTGTTTTGATCGTTGATTGCCGGGATGAAACAGTGAAAATGACCGGCAATGCAAAAAGTAAATATTACAAAGAGCAAAAGGATAGTGAGATCATGGAAGAGCTCATTGACAAATATGGATTGCAAAAGGAAGTGGAAGCAACAACTGCTACACACAAAGAAGTTGTGCAGTATTATTCTTCTGACTGGGATTTTATGTTATGTCGCAGCGATGTAAATGGAAAATTAGTAATGGTGAATGATGGAAAAGTAGAAATAAAGAAACCTGATTTTTCTGCAGCGCCGCCACTCACTGTTCAGTTTGGTGCCACGATACTTGACCTCGATGCAGAAATTGATGCAAGGTTTCAACTGAAAGGTGTAAAGACAGCAGCCTGGCATCCCGCAGACCAGGAATTAACCGACAGTACAGAAGCCGCTGAACCATCTGTTCCTGATGGAGGTAATCTTTCAGCAGATACATTGGCATCTGTGATGAATGATGATCCATTGACAATGGTTCATTCAGGTAATATCCTTGATGCTGAACTGCAGGCATGGGCCGATGCGAAATTGTTGAAGAATAGATTGGCCAAGATCAGGGGTAAAGTAAAAGTGGATGGTTTTGCCGGTATCAAAACAGGCGATATGCTTGAGATGAATGGAGTGGGAGAAAGATTTGAAGGAAAATTATTTGTATCAGGAGTACGTCAGCAAATTGAAGAGGGTGATTGGAATACGATCATTCAATTTGGATTGCATCCCGAATGGTTTGCTGAAACATATACTGTGCAGCAACCGGCTGCAGCGGCGATGCTACCTCCCATGGAAGGATTGCATATCGGGATTGTAACAAAACTGGAAGGTGACCCTGATGGAGAAGACCGGATACAAGTAAGAGTGCCGGTGGTACACAAGGAGGATGAAGGTATCTGGAGCCGTATTGCCACGCTGGATGCAGGAGAGAAGAGGGGAACTTTTTTCAGACCGGAGATAGAAGATGAAGTAGTAGTTGGTTTTTTGAATAACGATCCAAGACATGCAGTAGTGTTAGGCATGTGCAACAGCAGCGCCAAACCAGCACCGCTTCCTGCATCTGATGATAACCACGAGAAAGGATATGTATCAAGAAGTGAAATGAAAATGATCTTCAATGATGATAAGAAAACCATCAACATTGAAACACCGGCAGGAAATAAATTCTCGATCACAGAAGAAGACAAAGCAATAAAAATGGAAGACCAGCATGGGAATAAGTTTACGATGGACAAGGATGGAATAAAACTGGAGAGTATCAAAGACATTATTTTAAAAGCAACCAACGATCTCAAAATGGAAGGTGTAAATGGAGAAATGAAAGCCAGCGCCAATTTTAAAGCAGAGGGTGGCGCTAAGGCAGAACTTTCTTCAGGTGGTAGCACAACAGTTAAAGGTTCGATGGTACAGATCAATTAAAAAAAGTATGCCCGCAGCAGCAAGAGTAGGAGATAATCATACCTGCCCGCAAGTTAATCCCGGACCGGTACCACATGTTGGCGGACCGATATTACCACCCGGTTGTGCAACAGTATTGATCGGGGGTATGCCGGCAGCCAGAGTAGGTGATATGCTTACCTGCACCGGGCCACCCGATACCATTGCTGCAGGATCTGGTACAGTAATGATCGGTGGCATGCCGGCAGCAAGACAGGGCGACAGCACGGCACACGGTGGAGTAATAGTAGCCGGTTGTGCAACAGTAATTATAGGATAAAAAATTATGGAACTGATCAACAACGATAAAAGCAATTATAGTTTTCTCGGAAGAGGCTGGAGTTTTCCGCCACAATTTGAGAAAAGCGCCAAAACAGTGGTGATGCTGGAGGATGAACAAGATATCCGCAGCAGCCTTGAAATATTATTATCTACTGCAGTAGGCGAAAGAGTAATGGATGTGAATTACGGATGTAATATGGATGAACTCATTTTTGAATCGCTGAGCACATCTGCTATCACTATCATTAAAGATAAAATTGAAAAAGCGATCCTGTTCTTTGAACCGCGGATAGAGGTAACAAAACTGGATCTGAATACAGACAGTATCAACATCCTGGAAGGCCGTGTGCTGATCGAGATAGAGTACATCATCAGCGCCACCAATTCGAGATACAATTTTGTTTACCCCTTCTATGTAAATGAAGGAACAGAGATACAAACAATAATAAGGAACAACCCGGTATAATGAATCTATGCCAGTAAAATGTTCAGATAATAAGAATCCATTGATGCATTCCGGCTCCGGCCAGTTGCAGCGGCTATTAAAAGGCCTGCAGGATGATTTTGTAAATGTTGACGAGAGATCGGAAGCAGATTGGCTGGTGTATGCCCGCAATTATGCATCGTTCATAAAATATTTCAATAGCAATAATGCCGAAGAAGGCAATTGGAAACCATTTTTTGAAACTGATATCTCAGCACAACTTGCAGTGATCGCCGTGCAGGATGTGGAAGAATACCGCCGCAGAGTGATGGACTTGCTGGAAGCATTACGCTCAGAACAATACCAGGCAAATGAAACTGTGCTGAAAGAAAAATTCGGGTTGCTGTTCTCATTGGTATTAAGTCTTGCCAAACAAATTGATATTCTTCAGCAATATTTACCCGAGGAGATACTTTTAAAAGCAACCGTACAAAACCTGGTGCAGACAAGATTGGTGACAGCGCTTAAAAAGCTATCGCAGTATTATTCAGAAGCAAACAGTTTTACAACATCATCAATTATAAAGGATACAGCGGAGCCAGGATGGCAGGTGTTGGGTGAACAGATAAGAAAGCCATCTGTGATAGTAAACGAAGGTCTTTCAGATCTGTGGTTGCCGGAAGGAATTGCAGATTGGAGTGCTTATAAAACTATTTTCCAAAATACAAACGCTAATGCAGCGGGAAAAGATTTCAGTATCTATGGCACTGATAAAACGGATGTTGATATAGCGGATGTAGCAGAGCTATACCTGCGTATTAATCATGCAGCGAATCATAATCTTTTTACAGCTGTATTCGACGAGTTCCTGAAAGTATATTCAAGGATCGTGGCGGATGCGGCAGGGTTTTTAAAAACAACGTTGACCAACTGGCCTGCCCATTTACCGCATTATGCTTTGTTCCTCTCGTTCATCAATCTTTTTAAAACCACTCAAAAAAGAATCAATTCGCTAACACATCGTCATCTTGATTTTTATTACAAAGATATTTTACGACTGGCGCAACGGCCTGCTGAACCAAATCATGTGCATGTCTTTTTTGAACTCGCAAAACATGTGGATAGCTACCTGTTGCCAAAAAATTCTTTATTCAAGGCCGGCAAAGACAGTCTTGGAAAAGAAGTGCTCTATTCATCGGATAATGATATTGTGATCAATAAGACGAAAGTGACACAAGTAAGATCCTTCTTTAAAGCAACAGCACCTGAAGGAAATCTGAAAGGAGTATTGTATGCTTCACCTGTTGCTAATTCAGCAGACGGTAATGGCAAAGAAATAAAAACAGAAAGCGGCGAGTGGCATCCGTTTGTCAATAAAAAATATGTTGATGGAGCATTTATGGGAATTGAAATGCCGCAGGCTACTATTGGTTTTGCAGTGGCTTCTCATTATCTCTGTTTGGGCGAAGGCGAACGAAAAATATACCTGAGATTATACATGGCCGATCCTTCTTCATTGCAAGGAAGATCATTTTCATTTTCTCTTACCACTGAAAAAGGATGGTATGCCGTAACAGCTGTCTCATTTGCCAGCGGCAATGAAGGTTATACCAAGCCATACGCACAGTTTACTATTACTATCCCGGCAGATGCACCACCAATAGTTGCTTATGCTGCAAAAGTGCATGCAGGTAATTATGCAACTACACAACCTTTATTAAAAATAGATCTCCTGAACATTGCCGGTGCTGAGCAATACAATGCTTTGAAAAGCTTAACCATTAACAGTATCAAACTTACTGTAACAGTAGGCGAAGGACCCGGCAATTATAATACGAATGGTATTAAGACTTTGTTATTGCAAAATGATGCAGGTGTGTTAGATCCGGCAAAGCCATTTTTACCATTTGGTATTGCTCCGAAAGCCGGCTCTTCCTTTATTATTGGAAATAAAGAAGCCTTTCAGAAAAAAAATGCACAACTACGTTTCTCTGTGGAATGGGTTGACATGAAGAGTTGGCGGGGGAATATGGACTTTAATGCCACGGATCGTTTTTATCCAACGGCCACTATACAGTTCCTTGAAAATGGAGTATGGGTGGATGCTGATTACACCGGGCAGGTTCAGAATTATATAAACAATACAGTTTATAATTCTTCTGTCAAAGGGGAAATAGAATTGTTTTGGGGTAAGAAAAGCACAGTTTATTTTCCATCGGATCATATTAGTGTGCCGGCAGATGCAGTATCCGATTTTACTGCGGATTACAAAGAATATTCTATCAACAGCCGGGATGGGTTTTTAAAACTGGAATTGAATGACGGTTTTCAGCATGATGAATACCAGGAAGCGCTGGTGGATTACATGATCAGGAAAGCGAATAAAACATTGGGTGCAAGTGAAACATTGCCGCAGGAACCTTACACACCCAAGATCAAAACTATTTATCTCAGCTACACAGCATCAGTTACCGGGGAGATCAGCTCCACTGACAAGCAGGTTTTTGATGCAAGAGAAATACAATTCTTTCATACGTATCCATTTGGTCAAACAGAGCAGCATGCTTATATGAATGGCAGTAGTAAGATTCCTTTAATGCCCCCGTTCACTCATGATGAAACCGATGATAAAAATATTACGACAGCAGTAGATAATGTTGCTGAATTCTATATTGGCCTTACTGGTCTGAAGCCTTCACAGATTGTCAATATACTTTTCCAGGTATTGGAGGGAAGCACAGATCCGCAATTGGCAAAGCCAACCGATCATGTGCATTGGAGTTATATGAGTAATAACAATTGGAAGAAGTTTGATAAACTGGATGTGGCTGATAATACTAATCAATTGGTTCAATCAGGTATCATTTCATTCAATATCCCTGATGATGCAACTACAGGCAATGAAGTGCTGCCACCTGAATGTTATTGGCTGAAGGCCTCAGTTTCTTCCAATCCTGAATCTGTTTGCAAATTAGTGATGGTAGTGGCACAGGCAGCACAACTTACTTTTTTGAACAAGGGTAATGCTGATGATTTTCTCAAAAATGCTTTGCCGGCAAATACGATCAGCAAACTAAAAGAAGCGGTGGCGTCTGTTAAAAAGATCACACAGCCGTTTTCTTCTTTTGGCGGAAGACAAAGTGAAACGGATAAACAATTTTATACAAGAGTAAGTGAAAGACTTCGGCATAAAGACCGGGCTATTACTATCTGGGATTATGAGCACATGGTGCTGGAAAAATTTCCCGGCATTCATAAAGTAAAATGCCTTAACCATACCTGGGTGGAACCGGGAGTGATGTTCAATGAAATTGCGCCCGGGCATGTTTCTATTATTACTATACCAACTTTGTTCAATAAAAATGCTATCGACCCGTTGCGGCCTTATACTAACCGCAGCGACCTGGAAAATATCAGGCAGTATTTGCAAAAACATATTTCCTGCCATGTAAAGCTTCATGTGGAGAATCCCGAATTCGAAGAAGTGAGAGTAGAAATGAAAGTGAAATTTTTTGCCGGGATTGATGAAACTTTTTATTCCAACAAATTAAAAGATGAGATAACACAGTTTCTTACACCATGGGCTTTCCAATCAACCATTGATATTGAATTTGGTGGTAAAGTGGTGAAGTCTGCTATCATTGATTTTGTGGAGGAAAGGTCCTATGTGGATTTTATCACTGATGTAAAAATGTTTCATGATAAACAGGATGGAACTCCTGAGTCCGATGACCTTGATGAGATCATTGCATCAAGACCATGGTCCATCCTGGTATCTGCACCAGCTAAGGAACACAGCATTACTGTTATAAAACAAAAAGATGTGGCTACTGTAAAAGAAATATGCCTGGATGATAAATAATAAATGACCGAAACGAATTCATGGATGAACATATAACCATAATAAAGAATCCCGAAATGCCCGAAGCCGAAAATTATTATTGGCTGCGCAAAAAGGGTATTGACTATATCGAACAGTTGGGCAACAGGTGGTGGACCGACTATAATATCCATGATCCGGGTATTACTATTCTCGAAGCGCTGAGTTATGCATTGACAGAATTAGGGTACCGTACGGGTTTTGATATACAGGATCTCCTGGCTGACCCGGGAAATAAGATCCTTGATCCCGACAAACAAGGCTTTTATACAGCAAGAGAAATATTGACAGTAAACCCATGGACAGTTACTGATTACAGGAAACTATTGGTAGATGTATCCGGTATAAAAAATGCATGGCTTATCTGCAAGCAATGTGCCTGCGAAACCAATCTCTACGTTGATTGCAAAAAAAGCGAACTCAGTTATAAAAAACCAAAACCTCCTGAAAAACCAGCTGATCATTTAGTGATCCCGAAAGGATTATACGATGTGTTCCTTGAGTTTGAAGAAGAAGAAAAGGCAGGCGACCTGAACAGCGGAAAAATAAAACAACAGTTCTCGGTTACTATTAATAATAAACCGGTAACTATCGTTGTTGAACTTCGCTTGCCAGCCTGGCCACAGGTAGATGTACTAAGAAAGAAAGAAAATGTTTGGAAAAAATTCTGTGGGCAGAAGAGTTCTGTCGAAAAAGTAAAAGCCACTGTTATATCCGGCAATAAACAGGATAATATCGATATAACAGATGACAAGCTGGGTAATGCATTGCGTAAACCCATGTATGTTACACTCGAAGTAGAATTCAAACCTGATAGCAGCTTGCCGGCAACGGAAAAAATTATATGGGAGGACATGCCTTTTAACCTGCTACTGACAGCAGCCGATATAAAAAAGCAATTGAAAGTAGGCGACCTGAGAAAAGTATTTGAAGACTTTTCCGCAGGAGGTATGGCGGCAAGATATCATGAAAGGATACAGAAAACTGCACTGACAATTAAAGCGGTCAACCAGTCGCTTCAATCACACCGCAATCTTTGTGAAGATTTTTGTACAGTGACAGCTATTGGTATTGAAGAAGTAGCTGTTTGTGCCGACATTGAATTAAGCGGCGATGCTGATATTGAAAAAGTATTGGCAGAAGTCTATTACAAGGTCGAAAATTATTTCAGTCCCGATATAAAATTTTATTCACTGAAAGAAAGAATGGCAGCCAGGATACCGGTTGATGAGATATTTGAGGGGCCGCCATTGCAATTTGGGTTTATAGATACAACTGAGATAGAAGCCACTGCTCTTAAAGCAGAATTACATACATCAGATGTCATCAACCTGCTGATGGATATTGAAGGAGTAAAAGCCGTTAAGAATTTGGTACTGGTTCGTTATGATAAAGAAGGCAAGGCAACAGAAAGCCAGCAATGGACATTGAAAATTACACCAGGGCACCAGCCAAGATTGTTTTTGGAGGCGTCTAAATTTCTTGTTTTTAAAAATAATCTTACTTTCTTGCCCGATGTATCTGAATTGATGGATACACTAACGGTCATCCGGGGAAGTTTACAACGACCCAAGCTTAAAGATCATGATCTTAATCTTCCCGTTCCGCAAGGCAAGTATTATGACTGGCAGGATTATTACCCGGTTCAATATTCATTCCCATTAACCTATGGTATAGGTTATGAAGGTTTACCATCTCATGCCGGCGATCTCCGGAGAGCACAGGCCAGCCAGTTAAAATCTTATTTATTGTTCTATGAACAGATGCTGGTAAATTATCTCGCCCAACTGGCACATATCAAAGATCTTTTTGCATTGGATACAAGTGTCAGCCATTCATATTTCAGCCGGTTATTTAATGATAATGATATAGCCGGTGTTACATCATTATATACAGCGTTTGATCAAACAAAGCTTGACTCATTGGCAGAGGATCAAAAGGAATTTCTTGACCGGAGAAACCGTTTCATGGATCATCTGCTGGCGAGGTTTGCAGAAAGTTTTACCGACTATACTTTGTTACTTTATTCTTATACAGGACAGGGTGCTGTAGCAAATGATATTTTGCTGAAAGATAAGATCGCTTTCCTTAAAATTTATCCTTTGATAAGCGCCGCAAGGGCCCGGGCATTTAATTATAAAGATGAGGGAAACACCTGCGACGATGATAATATATCAGGTTTACAAAAACGAATATCTGCGCTGCTCGGCTTTGAGCAATATATCAGTTATTTTGATTTTGTTGAAACGGGAAATTCAGGCAAATACAAATTAGCACTAAGGTCAGGCGATGCCAGTTTATTGGAAAGCACCACCACATTTACAGATATTGAAAAGAAAGCAGGGTCTGAGAAATCTTTAAAAATAATGGATGATATCGCCGATCACATTTCCATTCCTGAAAGATTTGATATCAGTTCCAGCCAGTCAAAATTCAAAGTGAATCTTACTAATGCCGGCGGCACCAAAATAGCGAGTGGAAAACAATCCTATGCTACAAAAGCAGAAGCCGAACAGGCAAGAGATGGAATAATTGCATTTGCAAAGAAATTTTTAGCACAACAACAAGTTCTGCTGGTAGAACATCTTTTATTAAGGCCAAGATTCACTCCAACAACTTTACCTCCCGATGGAGACGCATTGTTGCCTGTTTGTGTACAACCCGATTGCAGTTTCTGTGGCGATGAAGATCCTTACTCATTCCGCATCACATTTGTAATGAATGGTGAATCGGGTCTTGCAAAAAATAATATTCTCTTCAGGCGATTTGCGGAAGAAACCATTCGCCGGGAAACGCCGGCACATATTGCAGTTAAAATATGCTGGGTGAAAGAACCTGAATTAATAGCATTTGAAAAAGCATGGTGTGAGTGGCTGACTGAATTATCAAAAGCAGAGCCGGTGCCACAAACACTTTCTGATAAATTAAAAGCCGTCATTGACCTGTTCAAAGATCTTAACAGTGTATATCCCCCGGCTTCGTTGCATGATTGTGTGGATGGCAATGATGAGAACAGGGTCTATTTGGATCAAACCATTATTTCAAAACGCAAAAAAGATTCACCATGATACCAGTAGTAAATCAATACCCCGAGTTTGTTGCTGACCAGCTACTCACTTCTGATGATCTGAATAATATGTTTGGTTTCCTAGAAGAACAGGAACGCCTTACCCGAACCAGCATGATCGGCATTGGCATCGTTTGTGGTCTTGAAGTAAAAACAGCTGTGGATGGAACAAGCATCACTATTACAGGCGGGGCAGGAGCCACTTCTGAAGGCTATTTGATAAAACTTGAAACCGATACTTATTTTGAATACAAAGATTTTGATGCAGTAAAGCCGAGGCATTATGATGGTGTATTTGTAAATACAACAGTAGAAGCAGACGGGAAGATGAAGCATACACAGAAATTCCCGATATGGGAATTATTTGCAAAAAGCGAAACAGATGCCAAGAAATTGGACAAGACTTTTTTGAATGATAAAGTAGTACTGCTTTTCTATGAGATGCTGGAGCAACATGCCAAGAACTGCGATCCTACTTCCTGTGATGATAAGGGAACAGATGTATTTATTACTGTAAGGAGGTTACTCGTTACTAAAGACGATGCGGAGAAGCTTTTACCGAAGGAAAAAAATGTGAAGCCAATTGATCCGGGAGGATTGGGCTTGCCGGTACTTACCGACATAACTTCTTTGAACCCCTTCCATAAACTTTCCGCATTCTCGGGCCTTGGTTTTACAAGTGCTGCTTTTGAAGATATATTAATGAGCCGGCTTAAGCTGCCGGATCTTATCATGAGAAGGTATGATGTTACAGCCACCAATCTTACCACATCAAATGATGTGTTCGAACGTTACCAGGATATTTTTACCAAAACTTTTGTGGACAGCACCGGCAGCGCATTGAGCCAATTATACTTTGTATATCGTTCTTTATTATTAGATGTATCATCGGGCAACCCATTTGGAAATTTTGCCAATAAGTTTGCCTTTTTGCATAATAACACTATATCCGGCAACCGGCTTCTTCATTTTCAATACTACTATGACCTGTTCAGCGACCTTTTGCAAGCCTATAATGAAATGCGCTGGCTGGGTGTAAAATTGATCGCACAGTGTTGCCCCGACAGCAGTTTATTTCCCCGTCATCTTTTGTTAGGTGAAGCTATTCCTGTTGCCGATCAGCAACGGAGCCGTTTCAGGCATTATTTTATTCCATCACCGGTGTTGAATAATAATAATGAAATGGTGCTTGAGTTGAAATTATTGTTCCGTCGTCTTTTATTGATGGTGGAGAAATTTGAAACACCTGTTCCCGTAGTATTTAATAAAGATAATATAGATGCTAACATACGCATTACTCCTTCCAGGTTGGGCGATGTAAAGCTATCTGAAAAATCGTTGCCATTTTATTATAAAGTGAATGACGCTACAGGAAGATTATTTCTGAACTGGAGTTATGAAAAAACAAGACGGGACAGGGGAGACCAGGTGCTGAGCTATCATGCCGCTCTTTATAATAACAGCGACGATTTTGTTTTGAATCCATTGCGATATGAGATAGAGCCGTATAATTTTTTCCGTATTGAGGGCCATGTAGGCAAATCATATAAAACTGCTCTTTCTTCAGTGGTCAATATCCGTAACCGTTTTCGTCTTCCGTTTGATGTGGTAGTGTTGAGAGCAAGTCTTAATAATGGTGAAATTGATTTCAGCAATACACAATGTCATTTCCAGGACCTGGATACTGTCTATAACTCTTTAAAAGCAGAACTTACTTGTCTTTTTTGCAGGGAGATGGTTTATTATTATGCTATTCCGCCGGATAATGATAACCTCGCAACACCAAAAGATAATATCCCTGCTGTTCCTTTATTGAAAGCTTGTTCGCCGGGCTTTAGGTATGCGATCAGAACTTTTGGTCATGAATTTGAGCAGATATATCCTTCCATCAGGAACCAGGAGGATATTAATTTGAATTTTGTCAATCCCGGACTGTTTGTATCGTTTGTAGCCGCACAATTCAATCCTTATGTTTTCAGGAGAGCTTTATTGTTTTACATGGAAAAGATCTTCGAGAACATGAAGACATTCATCAGCCAGGTGGATATTGATAAACTTGATTTTTATCATAACCGTTTGCGTTCGGTAGCCGACCTGCTGAGAAAAATGCTGAAAAATCAACTGGCCACTGTTACAGATCATGCCCGGCAGGTAGAATTGGAAGATGAGATCGATCATCTTGACGTGTTGTTATTTGCCTGCACACAAAAACCATTTGATGAGTTGGTAAAAAAATACAAGGAAAGGATTGCGCAACTTAATAATCTTCGTCAGCTAAGCAAGTTTGTTCAGAAGCATCCGGGTATTGAGCATAAAGCAGGAGTACCAAAAGGCGGTACATTTATTCTTGTATATCATGAAAGACCCAGGGAAGTTACCATTCAACCTGGAGCTGCTTTAGATGCCGGAGACGTTGTAGCTGTTAATCCCGGGTTTACTACCGCAATAGCCGTTAACCCCGGATTTACGGATGCAATAGCATTGAATCCTGCTGCGACCCCCACCATCAGCGGATCAAGATTATCATTTTCAAATATTAATAAACTTGTCAGGGATCTGCGCACAGCAGGATTGAGTACAGATAAGCTTTCATTGATAAATGATGACCTGATCAAGATCGGGAATCTGAAGCCGGGTTTATTTGATACGAAAGTGACAGAAATAACAGATGGAACAGTGATCGCTGATTTTTATCTGCCTTATTTGTGTTGTTCTGATTGTGCCCCTGTTCATTTTATCATTACCGAACCAAATGTTATTGCAACCATCGCTTTGGATAAGATGGAATTCTGCAGTGATGATAAAACGAATTTTGTATTTAAAGTTTCTCCCGCAGGCGGTGTAGTAACAGGTGAAGGTGTGATATCAGATAATAACATTTTTTCATTCAACCCTTCTGCTACTGTATTCTCGGGCACTGAAAAAGAAAAAGAGATCACATTCACTTATGTAGTAGAAGACAAAACAGCGACACTAAAAATAAAAGTGTTTAAAAAACCAATAGCTGATTTTGAATTTGTACCTGCTCCCGGCTCTTCTCACCGGGATATTATAATTACTAATAAATCACAGTTTGGTTCTTTGTTCGATTGGGATTTTGGCGAATCATCCGATCCGTCCGATACATCTACAAAAGAGAGTCCCGGCAATCATATATATAAAGATGAGGGAGAATATACAATAACACTGAAAGTAACCAATGGTATTTGTAGTACCACTATTACCAAAGTAGTAAATATTGTGGCGCCGGGTAATGTCAACATAAGTTTATTAAAGAAAGAATTCTGCAGTGATGATAAAACGGAACATCTCTTTACTATATCGCCGAATAATACAAAAGTTACAGGGGAGGGAGTAGAGCAAAAAACAGCAGGATTTGTATTTATTCCTGCAAAAGTGAATGTTGATACTATATTGAACAAGACAGTTAGTTTCAAAGGAACATCTGCCGGTAACCTGGATGGGGGCTTTGCCGCTGTAGTTCATCACCGGCCATCCAAGCCTGCATTCAACTTTGAAAGAGTGGGAACAACGGATGAGGTCATCTTTACGATCACTCAGTCAGAATTTGCACAAGTATTCCAGTGGAAATTTGGAGATGGGCAGGTGCTTGAAAGCGAGAAAAGACAGGTACGTCATCAGTATCTCCAGCAAGGCGGTGATTTCGTAGTAACATTGGTAGGAGTAAATGGCCCATGCTCCAGTGAGCCTGCTACTGTTACCGTTCCATTGCCACCGGTAGTGATCATTAACAAAACTTGTATTCCGATAAACAGAACTGTAACAGAATTTGAAAAACTGCAAAGCCTCGATCCAAACCTGTTCACAGTTTTCACCCAGCAGCTGGCTTCATTTAAAGAAATAAGAAGATTCTTTGCCGAGTTTGATCCTTTGGCAGCCAAACCGGCAGAGGAACAATTGCAATTCTTTACAAACAAAAAAGTGGCTACATTATTAGAGCCATGGCTAACTGAAACTGCCGCTATGTTCAGTTCAGATTTCAGGACACTTTCTTTTGAGTTGTTTAAGATATTAACTGATATGAGTATGCTGGTGGCTTGTGTGAAGAAGGAAGATATTGGTGGAGGGGATATAAAAATGTCAGGGGTATTTAAGAACATCAGTGCTAATTTGAATAAACTGGGTACGATGATCAATCCGCCGGGAGTAGTTCCTGTTACATTGCCTGCTGATCAAAAGAAAATCTTGTCACGGATGAAAAATGGTTTGGATGATGAGCTTACAAGAGTAGCAGCCAATAATGAGAATAAACCAGCTTACAAAGAGATTGTCGGTAAATTAATAAACACAATGAAAGCAATGGGATTTTAAAAGATGCCCGGTAAGGAAACACATATCATCAAAAGCCAGGTCATTGATATGGCAACTAACTGTGATGATGGCTTTGTCATTCAGCAGGAGATAAGCCGCCTCACCAATGAACATTTGACCAAAGAGATGGCTTTATTATTTGACCGGCTGGTGCCGGCTGATCAGTGGGTTTATATTGACAAGCTCAATATAGAATTGGATACTATTGAAAGAACAAAGCTTGAATCAGAGTTTGTTGACAAAACGTTGCAGGCAGTTGAGAATGCTCTCAGAAGTAAGCTGTCATATTCAATTGATCAGCCAGGCACTCAGGATCGGCCACAAAGTAAACCAGCAAGATTGATGCAAGTACTGATCCATTTTTTGGAAAAAGGGTATTTGCCCTGGACATTTTCTCTGACCAATCACAGTGATCTTGAGGAGCAATTGATAGAAGTATTCGGAGATTCGGCTGATCCTGTTACTTCCGGCGTCAATAATCTTTCCGGTCTTGATATAAAGCAATTAAAGGAAGTATTCCGGTCAACAATTGCAGTCCGGCGTTTTGTCGATCAATTTTCGGATGAAGCCGTTAAAGGTCTTCTTTTGTTATTCACTGCCGGAGAATATGAATTGATGAAAAGTGAATTCCCTGCAATAAAAGCTTTTATTCAGCAACTCGCAGCAATAAAGGGAAAGATATTTCATGAAGAATGGAAAAAAATAAAAGAACTCCTGGTTACAGATCTTGCAAAAACTGCTGAGATAGACCCTGTTCATCACTTTGAAAAGAACCTGGTAAGAAATTCCTTTTTGCAACATGGGGAAGTGGTCTCTAAAATTTCTGTACCAGCTTCTTTGCTCAACCATGTGTTAACAGAAACCGGGTCCGGCAAAGAACTGATGAAAGAATATATTTTGATGCCCCAAAATATACCTGCAGAACTCTTGAAAGAAAAAGAAATGCAAAAAGAAGAAATGCAGGAAAAAAAGCTTGTGCACCCGGCAGATGAAAAAGAAATGTTCAAAAAGGAAGATGAGAAAACGGAGGAGAAAGACATCCTTATAAAGAAAAAGAAAGAGTATCAGCAAGAGGAAGATGAAAAGGAAGGAATATATATATCCAATGCAGGACTGGTGATCCTTGCGCCATTTCTTTCATCCTTTTTCAAACAAGTTGGCCTCACAGAGGGTAAAGATATTGCTGACAGGTCCAAAGCAGTATGCCTCTTGCAATATCTTACCGGTTACAACAAAGATTGGAAGGAATATGATATGCCATTGAACAAAATATTATGTGGAGCTGAACCCGGCGACAGGATCGATACGGATATTGAGCTCAGTGAGAACGGGAAAAATGAAGCCGTCTTACTACTGCAGGCAGTTATCCGTAATTGGGGTTCTCTTGGTAACACATCAATAGAAGGATTACAGGAAAGTTTTTTACAGCGTAACGGAAAGCTCACAAGAAAGAGTGAAGATTGGTTATTGCAGGTAGAGCAAAAAAGCTATGATATGCTGTTACAGCATTTACCCTGGACGATCAGCATGGTAAAACTGCCATGGATGAAATGTATGGTGAGAACAGAATGGATCAATTAAGAAAATTATTTTTTATGCGTATAGAAAATCACACACTGGTGGCGGATGCAGGTGAAGCTGCCATCCCGGTTTTAAACAGTCCCAATAAAGGAAGTACGATAACACCCAAGCACCTTGTCATTCATTACACGGCTGGCCGCAGTGCTCAATCAAGCGTGGACTGGTTCATGAAGCCCGGATCCGATGCTTCGGCACATGTTGTTATTGGCATGGATGGAAAGATCACACAAGTAGTTCCTTTCAATAAGAAGGCATTCCATGCTGGTGAAAGTAAATGGAATGGATTGACTGGGCTGAATAGTCATTCAATCGGTATTGAACTGGATAACCCGGGGCTGATGACCAAAACCGGAACTAAATGGTTTGCATGGTTTGGTAAAGAATATCCTTCCAGCGTAGTAATAGAAGCAAAACATAAGAACGAGAATGTTGTACGGGGCTGGCATATTTTTTCTGAAAAACAGATCGAGGCATGTGTAAATGTGAGCAAACTGCTGATGTCTCATTACCAGCTTGGCGATATTGTTGGTCATGATGATATAGCGCCATTCCGCAAAACAGATCCGGGCCCTGCATTTCCGATGGAATCTTTTAAATCAAAAGTATTGGGACGCCGGGACGATGCACCGACCACCTATACGGTGAATACAGAAAATACCAATCTTCGGGCAGGACCGGGAATGGAATTTTCAATACTGGCACAACTTAAAAAGGGAACGAAGGTTGAATTGATGCAAACACAATTGAATTGGTATAATGTTCTTGTAGTAACAAGGGTGACGGGACTGAATGAACCAGAAGGATGGGTACACAAGAACCTGCTTACTAAAGATTAGAGATCATTCATGGGTACTGGCGCCGATAAAGTAACAAAAACTACTACGCCTGTTCAGCGACAGGCGGACCAGTCTTCTTTTTTTCAAAAGAAGGGAGAGGGAGGTTTTTTCGGCAGCACAAATGAAAATGGTTTTTTCTCAGGGGCAAGAATACAAGCTAAACTTTCTGTAAGCAGTCCTGATGACCCGCAGGAAAAAGAAGCAGATGCAATGGCCGACCAGGTAATGAGAATGACTGAACCTGCAAGTGCACCTGGAAGCAGGGAAGAAGAAAAAGTACAAAAGAAAGGAATAGCTATACAACCTAAATGTGCTTCCTGTGAAGAGGATAAGGCGCAACCTAAGATCTTCAGGATGGTGAGCAGGACAGGCAATGCGGGAATGAATACTACAGTTGATCGAAAAGATATTTCACTTCATCATTCAGATGTTATACAGCGGAGCGGAAGGGGCCCACCCGCAAGCTCTACATCGTTCGAGGATTCACTTTCTTCTTCAAAAGGAGGCGGTACCGCTTTGCCCGGCGATACCCGGCAATTTATGGAAGACCGCTTCAATGCAGACTTCAGCGGAGTTCGCATCCATACAGGCAATCATGCGGAAAGTATGAGCAGCCAGATCAATGCCCAGGCTTTCACACATGGTAATGATATCTATTTTAATAATGGTAAGTATTCACCCGATACCAGCCAGGGTAGCACTTTGCTTGCCCATGAACTAACGCATACTATACAACAGGGTGCAAGCAGTCATAATTCATCACCTTCATCATCTTCTTCAACTGTTTCGGCAAAACCAATTTCTGTATCAAGAAAAGAAATTATTCATCGCAGCGCAGATGGAGTGCCGTCACAATTGACCAATGCCGTAGCCAAAGCAAAAACAGTGGAAGGGAAAATTGATGCGAATAAACCACAGGGCGATGGTTTCCGGACAGGATGGGAAAAATTAGTTGAGATATTCAAAACAACTTTTGGCGAAGAGATGATCGTTAGCAGTAGTGGTGGTGGAGCTCAGGGTACCGTTGCTGAAGAAGATATTAAAAAGAAGAGAGAGACAGAAGGTGCAGTAGTAGATAAAACATCACAGACTGACCGTCATGCTGTTCCAACCAGTGTAATGGGAACAAGAGATGCGATGCCAAGCTGGTGTGGCATATTTGTATTCTGGGCTTTGAATAAGAGTGGAGTGCCGATGCCTAAATGGAAATTAGGTGAACGTATGATCAAACCCGAAGCGGCAAGAGCGCCGGGTTCCATGCCAATGCCGGGAGATATTGCTTATCGAAATGCTTTTTCACATTTTGCTATTGTGGAAAGTGTAAGTGGTGGTACCGTAAAAACGGTGAATGGTAATACAGCCGGTGAAGATAATCTTGGCGGCCAGGTACAAACTAAAGAACATCCGTTGGCGGATTGGACAGCTTTCTTCAACCCATTATTGGTTATGCAGGGAACGCTGGGCAGCGGTGATGGTCTGGCCAATGAAAAACCAAAGACGATGGCAGAGTTAAGGAAAGATCTTTTGAAAGTAAATCGAAAAGAAGAAGAAAACAGTAGTGAAAGTGACGAAGCTGTTCAAACAAAACCAGAATTAAGCAACTGGAGTGTTGATAGCAGAGGAAAACTTAATACAAATAATAATAGTGTAACAGATAGAAAAGTACAATCTAAAGAAGAACCCGAACAGCAAGACGATAAACAAGGACCGGTCAGCCAGCCAGTTGTACAGCGGAAACAGGCTTATGATGTTCATTGCAAGTGCAAAGAATGCAGCGGGGACGAAAAAGAAGTACAGCCCAAACATAACATACAGCGGAAAACAGAAATAGCTGACAGTTCTTTGAATTCATATATCAATGCCGGAACTACTGGCAACAGCATGGAGATGGACAGGGGGCCGCCATCGCAGGTTGAGTCTGTAAATGAAGGTGACAATGTTATTCATCGATCTGTAATTGATGATGCATTAGAGTACACAAGTCTTGGCGCATTGATGGATTGTGTGTATATCACTGACCTTAACAAGACATCTGTTTGCTTGTTAGGAATGGCCAGTGATGTGGCTATGCATATTCCGGGCTATAAAGCCCTGAGAGTAGTACTTGCTAAAGATCCGATCACCGGTAATGCTGTTGAACGTAACGGACGCAATTTCATCGAAGCCGCATTCGATATCATGCCGGGTGGGGAGTTATTGCATAAGAAACTAGACGAGCAACACCAACTCGATGCGGCTGCCGCCTGGATAGATGGAAAGATCGCCGACCTGGAAAGTATTGTCAACAGTTTGTTCAGTCGCTTCGATCAATTCTGGAACAGGCTTGGCATTACTGATTTCAGTTCGCCATTCGATGTACTGAGTGAAGGCTTCGGAATTGTTGTTGACTTTATCGCAGACATCATCAGGTTTGCTGTTGATGCTGCAAAGGAACTGCTGGAGATGGTGAAGAAGTTCCTGCTGGATAAGATCGTTGAATTCATAAAGGAAAAAACAACGGCTTATCCGCTGCTCACTGTTATTCTTGGCGAAGACCCGGTCACCAAACAAAAAGTTGACAGGAACGGTACTAATATCCTGAATGCAATATTAGAACTCGGTGGAGAAGAAGGAAGAATGCAGCGGGATCAAATGCAGGATACCGGCACCTTCCAGAAAGCAGCAGCTTATATTGATGAAGGCATCGCCGTATTCAGCACCCTGTATCAAACCATTGTTGAGAATTTTGGTAAGATATGGGACTTCGTCAGCATTGATGCGCTGATGAACCCGGTAGAGACGTTCACGCAGATCTATAACATTTTTGCGCAGCCCGTAATAGATGTGCTGGACTTTATGGGAAGAGTGGTAAAAGAAATTCTAAAACTCATTAAAGATGTTTTATTTAAGCGGATATCAGAAGAAGCGAAGAAGACAAGAGGTTATTACCTCATCACAGTTCTTATAGGCGAAGATCCGTTCACGGATGAACCGGTTCCCGCAACGATGGAGAACATCATTCATGGCTTCATGAGCCTGATGGATGGTGGCGAGGAACAATTCCAGCAGATGAAGGAATCAGGTGCGATCGAAAGAACGACACAGAAGATCACAGCGGCAGTGAAGAAACTGAACATGACACCGGAAGCGATCGTTCAGTTGTTCATCGATCTGTGGAATTCATTTACGTTCAGTGATTTTCTGCGGCCTATTGAAACATTCCAGCGGATCATTGCAACGTTTGGAGAACCTATCGTAAGGCTGATCGCATTTGTGATCGAGATCGTTAAGATCGTAGTGGAAGTGATACTCATCATCATGAACTTCCCGTTCGATCTGATCAATAAGATCATTGCAAATGCAATGAAAGCCTTCCACCTGATCAAAGCAGACCCGATCGGCTTCCTGAAAAATTTGCTGAGGGCAATCAAGGAAGGATTCATACAGTTTTTTGATAACATACTGCAACACCTGGTACAGGGACTAGTCGGGTGGCTCACCATGGAGTTGAAAGATGCCGGTGTGCCTGAACTGAAAGATCTTTCACTGAAAGGTATCATCAGTTGGGTGCTCGAAGTGCTGGGCATCACTATGGAAAAGGTTTGGGAAAAACTGGCCAAACATCCGAAGATAGGTCCGGCCAAAGTGGCGAAGATCAGGAGTGCGATCAATACACTTGAAGGTATCTGGACATTTATCAAAGATGTGCAGGAACGGGGCATGGCTGCTATCTGGGATAAGATACAAGAGCAACTCAGTAATCTCTGGAATGTAGTACTCGATGCTGTGAAGAACTGGATCATGGAAAAGATCATAACACAGATCACTGTGAAGTTGCTGAGTATGCTCGATCCAACCGGTATCATGGCAGTGGTCAATAGTTGTATCGCTATTTACAAGGCCATACAGTCATTCATCAAGTACCTGCGCCAGATGCTGGAGATCGTCAGCTCATTTGTAGAAGGAGTTGCTGAGATAGCAAGTGGCAATACAAAGAAAGCAGCTGATTTCTTAGAACGAACGCTGGCGAGAGGCATACCGATAGTGATAGGATTCCTTGCCAACCAGGTTGGGTTGAGTGGAATTGGTAAGAAGATCGGTGAGATGATCGAGAAGGCAAGAGAGATGGTAGATAAAGGAATTGAATGGTTAGTGAATAAGTGTGTTGATACAGCATTTGGAGTAATTGATAAAATTATGGGCCGCGGCAGGGCAGATACCGGTGAAAAATCTTTGGAAGAAGAGTATGGTCCGGAAAAAGCAGCGAAGATCAATGCAGGCTTGAAAACATTGCATGATCTCGAACAACCATTATTGACAAGTGATAAACTAACCAAGGAAGAAGCTGAACAAATTGCAGCAACTGTTAAACAACAACATCCTGTATTCACCAGCTTTACCGTAGTGGATGGTGGTGATGAGTGGGATTATGAATATACAGCGAGTAAGAAAACAAAAGTGACCGGTAAGAAAAAAGATATTGGAACGGTACCGGCCATGGTAGTAAGTCCTCCATTCTCCGGGACAAAAACAACTGGTGCGATGACGGTGACATATTTATATAGTGATGCAGCGAATCATACAGAAGGTACTCCGACCACAGGTCGTGAAAGCCTGGATGGTGCATTCGAAGCGATACAGGCAGCGGGCCAAAGCAGTTACTGGAGCAGGGGCCATGTGCTGAATAAAGATTTCGGTGGTCAGGCCGTTACATCCAATCTCATACCGATCACTCAATCCATTAACAGGAAACAGGTAGCATTTGATAATAAGATAAGGGCAGCATATGGTAAAAAAGAGGCGCCGATCTTCGTTTCATTTGATATATCACGCCATCCTGATGATAAGTTTGTAAGCAGCTATACCGGTTCAGCCGTGAAGATGAAAAAGTCAGGAGAGAACTGGACACAAACAGGAGGCGAAAGTCTTGGACAATTTGATAGCGGTACTATTGAATTGCCGGGTGCAGGACCGAAGCGATCCATCAAATCACTATCATCCAGCAGTACAACAGCAGAGATCAGGGAAGTTGGAAAAGCGAATAATTTATCAGTAAGCCTGTTGCAGGATATTATTGCTTCCGGTAAAGCGATGAACAGTGGCGATGATATAAGAAAGTTCATTGAAAAAAATAAAGACTACTCAGACGTTAAAAAACAACGCTATTTGAATCGCATAGATGATGCGGTCCTTGATTTCAGCGCACCTGGCGGAGGTGCATCCGTATCTCCGAAGTGCGAGAAATGTGATAAAGAAGATAAAGAAAAAGATCCTCAGGGATTTGAACAAACACTTTCTTCTTCAAAAGGAAGCGGACATGCATTGCCGGATAATACAAGAACATCCATGGAAGATCGATTCGATGCTGATTTCAGCGGGGTCCGGGTTCATACCGATGACCAGGCGAGGAATATGAACAAGCAGATCAGTTCACAAGCCTTCACGCATGGCAATGATATTTATTTCAATGATAATAAATATGCACCCGACACAGAAGAAGGAGGAGGTTTGCTTGCACATGAGCTGACGCATACGATACAACAAGGGGCATCACAAGGCAACGTTCAGCGAAAAACAAGTAAACCTGTTCCTGTTGCAAATCCGCCTGCACAGGCAACTTCTCTTACCACCGGTACATTCACACCTACAGATGTAGTGGCAGAGTACATCGATGCGGGAGGTGCAAGAGGTAATGCTGTCAATGTAAGTTTCGGTAGTTATGCTTCGGGTACCATCAAAGTCAGGAAGCAAAAAGATATTTATGAGACTGTAGGTGGTATGCAGATACTTCCATTGACATTATCTTTCTTACAGCCATTGGTAAATATGGGTATCCAACCGGCATTGGCAGTACAGGTGAAAGACAACCAGGTCTCCGGATATGTTACTACGGCAGGTGCAAAAGGTGGAGAAGGTACCAGCGCTATTTTCGACAAGATAAAAGCCGATCCTGCCATGATGAAATGGACAGGTCTTGCTTTCCCGAAATCAAAACTGAAGATCACAAACCAGATAGAAGGTGGCCAGTTGAGATTCGAAGTAAATGATATCAATGTGAAGCTCGGAGGATTTGTTGATGCCACAATGAATATCGGTATCAGCAATTCATCGTTTACCGTCGGTGGCAGTGCCGTAGTGAAAATAAAGAGTCTTGCCGAGGGCAACCTGAACTTCAACCGGGATGCAGCCGGTAACCTGAAAGGATCTTTCAGGATGCAGACCAGTATCAAGAACTTCAATGGTGTGGTCAATGGAGAATTTCTGAATGGCATATTTGATATCCGTGGTGAAGCCAGCTATCAGACAGAGAAATTAAAAGGGACAGTGAATATCATAGTTACAGACGCAAGGCAGGCACAGACATTGGTATTGCAACAACTCGAGCCACAACAGATCAGTAAAGAAGCAGAAGAAAGAGCAGGTGTAAATGATCCTGCTGCAGGTCCGCAACCGGGGCCAAGAGCTATTGCAGGTTGGGGAACATTGGAATTCAGTTTCAACAAATGGCTGACCGGTATGGCTAAAGTGATCGTTGATGCGGAAGGGTATGTTACGGTACATGGAGAGATCACGCCACCGGCGGAGATAACATTATTCAAGCCTAAGCCTTATCGTTCGCCCAATTTTGTTGATCTGCACCCAACATTCAGATGGGGTATTCCTTATGTAGCCGACCTGCATGTAGGATTGGATTTCTTGTTGTATGCAGAAGCACAGATAGGTCCTGCTGTATTGCGTGATATAAAGGTTATTGGAAATTATTCGACCGATCCTTTGTTGTTTAATGATTTCAGGATACAGGCCACCTTCAATATGATCGGCTATGCAGGGCTCGTATTTGAATTTGGTGCGCATGCGGGTGTAGGCATTTTGGGATTTGATGTTGATCTGAAAGGAACAGTGAAAGCGACAGCAGGTATAAAAGGATATATTGATGCAACACCGGTGATCGGGTATCGTGAAAAAGCAGATCCTGTTGAAGGCAAGAAAGGAGAATTCTTTATCAGCGGAGATGCAGAGCTGGCAGCACAACCATTCCTTAAACTGGCGGGATCCGTTGGTGTGGCAGTGGATAGCCCGTGGCCAATACCCAATTTTAGTAAAAACTGGCCTTTATTCGAAAAAGAATGGGCATTGCCTGGTCAGTTCGGTATTGGTATGAAGTTAAATGAATATGTATTAGGATCGGAAGGATGGCCCGATGTTGATTTTAACGATGTGAAATTTGATGAGGAAAAATTCAAAGATGATCTGATCGAAAGGAATATACCTCCTGCACAGGATCATCCTAAAGAAAAGCAGGGAGGATTTGCTGATAAGATGAAGGGACAGGAGCCAGCGCCGCCTCCACCACCTGTTCCGGTACCGCCGAAGAAAGGTAAAGCTTTGAAGGAAGATGAGAAACCACCTACAGCAGCGGTGCTCGAAAAATGGCAGACGGGTATGAAAGCATTAAGGGAATTAAAAGATAAGAGAGATGAAAAACCTGTAAAAGGAGAGCAATTACAAACAGAATTGAAATCTATCAGGAGGAATAAACAATTCCGGGACCTCGTTGCAACACCGTCCGGGCAAAATTGGGTATTGTATGCAGCAATGCAGGGCATTGATAATGCCAATGCACCAATTGCTATAAAAGGATTACCTGAAGCGGAGAAACCTGAAGATGAAAAACCAGGGGGAGGCAAAGCTGCCGCAGACAAACAGGAAGCCGGAGGAAAACCATTGCATGAAAAATATGAACCGGATAAAGCAGTGAAGATAAGTGCGGGTATTGAAACATTGCATAAGCTGGAAAAACCATTATTGAATAGTGGAAAGATCACAAAAGAAGAAGCTGAGCAGGTAGCTATACAAGTTAAACAGCAGCACCCGGTGTTCACCAGCTTTACTGTTACAGATGGCGGAACAAGATGGGATTACTTATATACTGCAAGTGAGCAAACCAAAGTAAAAGGACCGGCAAAAGATGAACAACAGTCAAAAGATGCCGAAGAAGCGAAAGAATTGGAAGCTCTCGAAAAAGAATTAAAAGCAGAGTTACAACCTTATCTTGATGAATATAATGGACTCACAAATTCCAGTTCCATACTCGTTAAAACAAATAAACTGGAAACACAGCCAGAGCAACGTGTCAAGGTTAAAGTTATTGGATTGACAATGGGATGCCTGGCTCCTTGCCATACTCCTGATACTAAACAAACATGGGTTGTAGATCATATACCCCCGACTGAATTAAAAGAAGCGAAATTGATTACAAAACAAACAAGATTATATCCTCAATCAAGACAGAAATCAAGGCAGCAGGGTAATCTTGTGAAAAGAATACTTGAATTGCACGCAAATAATGAACATCAAGAAGTAAAAAAGCTTTTGAAAGATCCATTGGTGAAACCAGGTACAGGAAGTTTTGTTATTGCAAGCTCTGACAGTTCGTATACAGATATTGAACAAGCAAGGATACAGGCGATTGGCGATGAAACGGGCTGTCACCACGGTGGTGATAAAGAGGATCCTGCTGATGTTGTATCCGATCATATACCGCCGAGTATACTGGTAGATCTTATTAATGAAATTTTCGGTATTGCGATCACGCAACGTCTCGCACCTTCCTGTACGAAATGTTCAGATACCCAGGGACCCAAAGTGAAAGCGCTTGCCCGGAAACTCGAGACAAAAATGAAGCGATGGAGAGAGCTAAAATCAAAGAAAAAATAGTTACTTGTATATATGAAAAATGAAAATGAAATATCGATGTATGAACAGATCCTCCGGGAATTGGACTTGGCTGTGGAAGAATATAGTTTCCCCGTTTTCAACAACCCGAATTTTCCGGTAGCAACCATGAGGATCGTTTGCTTCAGAGATGATGATGAGTGGCTGATCGTTTTTGAAAGGATCGCTTACGGAACTTCAGATGGTATATTCTTGAATATGATCTCGGCATTTGGTAACAGGATAGAAGAACGTGGCCTGCAATCAACAATGGAGTTCATTACAGAACTTCCCGGCCATCCTGTTTCAGATGATGAAATGAATTATATACTCAATGAAAAAAAATTTGATGTTCTTATTTACGGAAATAAGCAGGCATTTTCATTTGATGAAAAGGATTATAAGGTATCACATGTTGATGAGAACAAGGAAATGAGGAAACGCCTAAGATTGTTACGTCTCATCGCCTATAAAACAAGGCAAGATATATTTATGTCTCCTGCCAGCCTTTTGGATAGAATGGATCATGATAGCATCCCTGTGTTTTTGATCATTACTGAATGGAACCACCCCGATGTGTATTACCCGGGAAATGAAATGCCTGGTTTGAATCCGTGTTTTCAGTCGCTGGCAAAAGCCATTGCATACAATAAAAAGGAACTTTATGATTGTCGCCTGGAGAAAAACTCATACTGGTATTACTGGGATGAGGCCGGGATTTAGTAATAATTTATCGAAGAATGGGATATGAGCCATCAGTTAATTCATCAAATGACATTAAAAGCACCCGATTCCCAGCTTTGTCCTTTTTTCAAATGGACAATGAATGCAGGATCTTTTACAGTGATGGTGAGTTCTGCCCGTGGAAGTTTTTTCTTGTCTGACCAAAAAGCCCTGACCTGGTCATCAGTATATGAGGAAAGATCAGGTAAAGGAAAGTTCTTTACATCATGGAGTTCCACCTTTTTGATGACCTTGCTTTCCTTTTTTTTGATGATATCCAAATTAAAATTGAGAATATCATCAAGCGGGACCTCTTTGAATAATGCCGGGTTCTTACTGCCTGATCCGAGGAAAGGATCAATAAGAAGAAGCAAGGCAAAGCTCTTTGTATTATAAAAAGTTTTTTGATCAGGATTGATGATGGTGAGATGAAGATCAACCGTTGATTTTTTTTCATCCTTATTAATGACCCGGACATCAAATAATGCTGACATAGAATAAAATTAACCATTTAAACTAAACAATTATGAAGCCAGTATTCAGCCGCCGCTACCGTCGTCGTAGCAAACCTGCCCGCACAGAAGGCCCTTTCTTTAAAAAGGAGAGCCAGGAAAGTTTTTTTAGCGGGCCAGAGCATGATAATTTTTTTCAACCTGCTGTAACTACTCAGCCATCACCGGCTGTTCAAAAAAGCGAGGATGATGGAGTGCAACGACAGGCGGAAAAGAAAGAAGAAGAAAAAGTGCAGAAAAAAGAAGA
>JABFRU010000073.1 GCA_013140985.1 Chitinophagaceae bacterium
CTCCAAAGGAGAAGCCCCCCTGCCCCCCGAAGGGGGGTTCTTAGACTCTGAATCCTGAAGAGTCTTTAAAGTTCCTTGCAGTTGATACAATTTGCTTGCAATGGCAGCCTGGTCTTTAACCAACTGGTCATAGCCCCTGTTATTCTCTGAAATTTCAGAAAGATATCTTACCCGGTTAGCAGGAATAACAGCCTGCGAAACTTTAGCCGTTTCTGCAAAATGAAAATCGCCGAATGTTGTTTTCGTTTTGGCTTCAATCTTTTTCAGCAATAACTCAAACAAATGATTGACCCCATCATCATTGAACTTGCTCGCCATCGTTCCGATGATCGGCAGGTCAGCATCTTTTGCAGTAAATAACTGGTGGTTTCTTTTGTATTGCTTTTTTACATCGGCCAAAGCATCTAATGCACCAGCTTTGTCAAATTTGTTGATACAAACGAGGTCTGCAAAATCAAGCATGTTTATTTTTTCCAGTTGTGATGCAGCGCCATATTCCGGTGTCATCACATACATGCTTACATCGCAATAATCCAGGATACTTGCATCGCTTTGTCCAACACCGGCTGATTCCAAAATGATAAAATCAAATCCTGCTGCTTTACAAATATCAATGGCTTCCTGCACCGCTCCGCTTAATGCAGTATTATCATCTCTTGTGGCAAGGCTTCTCATATAAGCCCTCGGGTGATTGATCGAATTCATCCGTATCCTGTCGCCCAACAATGCGCCGCCTGTTTTCTTTTTGGAGGGATCAACAGAGATAACAGCAATAGTTTTTTCAGAAAAATTATTTAGAAACCTTCTTACGATCTCATCTGTCACCGAAGATTTACCAGCACCGCCAGTTCCGGTTATGCCTAATACAGGAATTGTCCTGACTCCCGACTCCTGACTCCCGACTCCTGACTGTGCGCCATTTTCCGCATTCGTTATTTCTCTTGCTATCTTTCTTACATCTTTTGCTTCTTCCAGTTTCAATGCCGTTTTATAGTCGGCTTTACCATTCAACTGTACATCACAGGTCTTGATCACATCTTCGATCATTCCTTCAAGACCCATCTTTCTTCCATCATCGGGACTATAAATTCTTGTGATACCATATTTATGCAGCTCGTCTATTTCATCCGGTAAAATAGTACCGCCCCCGCCACCAAATATTTTAATATGGCCGCAACCATTTTCTTCCAGCAGGTCTTTCATGTATTTAAAAAACTCAACATGGCCACCCTGGTAACTGGTGATGGCAATGCCCTGCACATCTTCTTCGATGGCTGTTTCAACGATCTCTTTTACGGAACGGTTATGGCCTAAATGAATGATCTCAGCACCCTTGCTTTGCATGATGCGGCGCATAATATTAATAGCCGCATCATGGCCATCAAAAAGACTGGCTGCAGTAACTATACGAACTTTATTTACAGGGGTATAGCTCATAAATAACAAGCTTTCAAGCCGATAGAAACAAAGTTAATCAAAAGGCCGTTTTCATTCTGAATTTTCTCTGGTATTAGGTAATTTGCTGACCCAAAACGAATGGCTTATGAGGAAGTTAACTCTACTCTTATCTCTTTATTTATTATTTCAATTACCAGCTCAATCACAGGGTTGTGTTGCTATCCGCAGCAGTGGTGGCAGTTGTTCAAAAATGCATCCGGAAACTTCAAAGGGTTGGACAGTTGCCACCTCATACAGGTATTTTGAATCTTTTCGTCATTATGTAGGAACAGAAGAGCAACATGAAAGGCTTGAACAGCATACCGAAGTTATCAACTGGGCGCATAGTCTTAATCTTGAATTGACACGCCAGTTCAACAATCGTTGGTCAATGGCGCTATATATTCCTATCATTGCCAACAGCAGATCATCTTTATATGAGCATGGTGGCAATTCTATGGGCCAGGCAGGAAGACATACCACCAGTTCATTTGGATTGGGTGATATCCGTATAGCTGCCTATCGCTGGTTGATGGACCCTGTTCGTAGTATGAAATGGAATGTACAGGCGGGATTGGGTATAAAATTAGCTACCGGCGATTATCGTGTAGAAGATTTCTTTGTTAAGAGCAATGGCACAAAGGTGCAGGGTCCTGTTGACCAATCTATCCAATTAGGCGATGGTGGTACTGGCTTTACAACAGAGTTCAACGCTTTCTATAATATCAATAAGCAATTTAGTCTATACGGTAATTTTTATTACCTGTTCAGCCCAAGAGAACAGAATGGAGTTTCTACATCAAGAGGAGGAACACCTTCTGCTACAGCTATTGCTTACAACACAACTACAATGAGTGTTCCCGACCAGATGATGATAAGAGCTGGTGTTAATTATACCTTGAAACATCTTACCGTTTCCGGGGGTATCCGTAAAGAGTACCTGCCCTCAAAGGATCTTATTGGCGGAAGCAATGGTTTCAGAAGACCGGGTTATATTACTTCTATCGAGCCGGGACTTAGTTATGAGTTCAAAAAAATATCTGCTTTTGCCACTGTGCCTTTTGCGGTAAAAAGGAATCGTACACAAAGCCAGGCAGATATAGAAAGGACAAAAGCTACCGGTGTATATGCCCATGGCGATGCTGCTTTTGCGGATTATAATATTAACCTCGGTATTACTTTTAAACTCTAAAGCATAAGCTTCAAATCTGGTATTTTTGCTGCATGCAGCAAATCATCGAAGGCATTAGTACTTTATATAAAAGTTGGAGAGGAGCCGAAGCTTTATCTATTGATGTATTACCCCAAAGCGGAAGTGAACGCAGATATTTTCGTTTGCATGGTAAAGACGGATCGGTGATCGGCACTTATGGAGCCAATATACAGGAGAATAACACCTTTATTTATTTCTCCCGGAATTTCAAAGAAAAAAAATTAGCAGTTCCTGAAATATTTACCATCAGTGATGATGGGATGTTTTACCTGCAGGAAGATCTTGGAAATGTTTCTTTATTGGATCATCTCGAATCAAAAGGATTTACAGAAGAAGTATATGCTCTTTTCAAAAAAAGCCTGGAAGCAATAGCACAACTCCATGTAAAAGGTGATGATGGGCTCGATTACAGTGTTTGTCTTACCAATAAAGAATTTGGCAAACAAGCTATCATGGCTGATCTTCTTTATTTCAAATATTATTTTCTCGATGCATTACGCCGGCCTTATGATAAACAAAAATTAATTGATGACTTTGAAGCGCTGAGTAATTACCTGACGCATACCGAATATAAATATTTTATGTTCCGGGATTTTCAAAGCCGGAATATTATGGTAACCCCTCCTTCGGAGGGGCTTGGGGAGGCTGTACATTTCATAGATTACCAGGGTGGCATGAAAGGCGCACCGCAATATGATGTGGCATCCATGTTATGGCAGGCAAGAGCCAATCTTCCGGATGCATGGAAAAATGGTTTGTTGGATGATTACATGACCAGTTTTGAAAACATTATTGGTCAAAATATTGACAGAAGTGTTTTTAAAAGCCAGTACAATGGCTATGTATTGATAAGATTGATGCAGGTATTAGGCGCTTATGGTTTCCGGGGATTATTTGAAAGAAAAGCACAGTTCCTTACCAGTATTCCTTTAGCGCTTCGCAATTTGAAAGAATTTTTTAATAGTCAAAGTATCGGGATATCCGTTCCTGAATTTAAAAAAGTATTGGATATGTGTGTGGCTGATGAGGTCATCCAGCAATTCACCCCTACACAAGCCAATGAACAAACACCGTTGATCGTAAAGATCAATAGTTTTTCTTACCGGAAAGAAATACCGCAGGATAATAGCGGTAACGGCGGCGGCTTTGTATTTGATTGCCGTGGCATTTTAAATCCGGGACGCATTGACAGTATGAAAACGCAAACAGGAAGAGACAAAGAAGTGAAAGATTTTTTAGAACAACAAACCAAAATGCCTGAATGGCTGAACAGTGTTTTTGATATTGTTGATGTCAGTGTAGAAGAATATATCAAAAGAGGGTTTGAAAGTTTGATGATCAGTTTTGGCTGCACCGGTGGTCAGCACAGGAGTGTATATGCTGCTGATGCACTGGAAAGGCATTTAAGGAATAAATTCAAAGTGAAGATCGAATTGAAACATTGTGTGCAGGAAGAAAAAAATTGGATAAATACTCCCCCAGCCCCTAAAGGGGAGCAATGAACCTTTCGCTTCATTTAAATGAATACAATGGAAAGTAAAATGCATAGAGGAGCACAAAAACCATTATTCCAAATGGCAAGGGAACATCGCAATAATGCTACTCATGCAGAAGAGATTCTCTGGAATTATCTTAAAACAAAGCCTTTTAGCATTAAATTCAGGAGACAGCATCCTTATTCGGCTTATATTCTTGACTTTTATTGCCACTCATTAAAGCTGGTTATTGAAGTTGATGGAAGTATTCATGATCTCGAAGAAGTAAAAAGGGATGATATTCAACGACAAAGATCATTAGAAAATGACGGTTTGATGGTCATACGGTTTAGCAATGATCAAGTAAAACAATTCCCAGAAAAAGTTTTTGAAGATCTGAATATTCTAATTCAAAAAATGATTGATGACAAGAAACGATAACAACTCCCCTTCAGGGGTCGGGGGTATGCAAGCAATGATCTTTTCGGCCGGCCTCGGCACAAGATTTAAACCATGGACGGATAAACATCCAAAAGCATTGGCGATCGTCAATGGAAAATCATTATTGCAGAGAAATATTGAATACCTGCAACAGAACGGAATAAAAGATGTGATTATAAATGTTCATCATTTTGCAGAGCAGGTTGAAAATACCATTGTAGAAAATGATGGTTGGGGAAGCAATATACTGGTGAGTGATGAAAGAGATGAACTACTCGATACCGGCGGAGGGCTATTAAAAGCAAAAGAATTGTTCAATCCCGGTGAAAGATTCATCACCTGCAATGTAGATATACTCACCGACCTGGATATCAGTAAGCTGATCCATTTTCATGAAGAGAATAAAGCTTTGATCTCTTTTGGAGTGACCGATCGCCAAACATCCCGTTATCTTTTGTTTGATAAAAATGACAGGCTTTGTGGTTGGAGAAATATCAAAACAGGGGAAGAAAAATTAAAAAGGAAAGATTCACAACTTTTTCAAAAGGCATATAGCTGTGTCGTCGTTTTTGAATACACTATTTTTCGGTTAATGGAAGAGAACAACTTTAGTGGAAAATTTTCCCTGATCGATGTGTACTTGAAACTGGCAGCGAATCATCTTATCATGGGCCATGATCATTCCGGTGACAGGCTGGTAGATGTAGGCAAACCCGAATCAGTAGCTGTAGCGGAATCTATATTTAAGTAAATAAGCAATAGACAATTGACAATAAGCAAGATGATGCTGAAAGACATACGGAAGTAAGCAAAAACCGTTGCCAATTGCTTGTCGCCTATTGAGAATTTTCCATAAAGAATTGCAAATACATTTCAAACGGTTTCACCCTATGGGCTCTTTTGAATTATCTTACAGCCCACAAACACACAATTTATATGAAGAAATTTATTCTTGGCTTATTCAGCTTGTTTTTATTTGTTGGTTTATTTGCTCAATCAAAATATGATCATAAGGAAGCATTCAATCCACAATTTTATCCTTACCCCGGTAATGAAGTCCGCACTGCCAGCGGAGAACCCGGATCTAAATATTGGCAGAACAGGGCAGACTATAAGATCAGTTGCACATTGGATACTGCCAAACATACCGTAAGCGGTGATGTTGAAATTTTTTACACCAATAATAGTCCCGAGAATTTGAAATTCCTCTGGCTGCAGCTCGATCAGAATATTTATAAAAAGGATTCCCGGGCATCAGCAACAACCACTGAAGCAGGCGGCAGGTGGGCTAATGCCAAATTCACAGATGGATATGTCATAAAATCCATTTCTTCAGAATACAATGGAAAAACATATGTTCCAAAGAACATTACTACCGATACAAGAATGCAGGTTTGGTTGCAGGACGTTTTGAAATCAACAGGAGGAAAAATAAAACTGGCGATCAAATTTGAATTCATCATACCCGAACGGGGCACTGACCGCATGGGACAATTAAAAACAAAGAATGGCATTGTGTATGAAGTGGCGCAATGGTTCCCCCGGATGTGTGTATATGATGATATACAGGGATGGAACACCATGCCCTATTTAGGTGCTGGTGAGTTTTATCTTGAGTATGGCGATATAGACTTTACTGTTACTGCTCCTTCCAGTTTGATTGTTGCCGGTTCGGGTGAGTTATTAAATCCGCAGGAATGTTATACTGCCGAACAAATGAAAAGATGGAACAATGCAAAGAACAGCGACAAGACTGTTATGATAAGGAGTCATAAAGAAATAAACGATAAGAATTCAAGACCATCCACCCCCACTACTACCTGGAAGTTTAAAATTACTAATACAAGAGATGTAGCATGGGCAGCAAGCAGCGCATTTATACAGGATGCAGCAAGAATAAATTTACCAAGCGGAAAAAAAAGTATGGCTATCAGTGTGTACCCGGTTGAAAGCATGATGAGAGAAGGTTCAACTATTAAAGACGGATGGCAGCGGTCAACAGAAATGGTGAAAGGCTCTATTGAGCATTATTCAAGTAAATGGTTTGAATATCCTTATCCTGCTGCTACTAATGTAGCCGGCACAGTAGGCGGAATGGAATACCCCGGAATTGTTTTTTGCAGTGCTGAATCAAGTGGTACTGGCTTGTGGGGTGTAACAGACCATGAATTTGGTCATACCTGGTTCCCGATGATAGTTGGCAGCAATGAAAGAAAATATGCATGGATGGATGAGGGCTTTAATACTTTTATCAATGGTCTTTCTACTGAAGCATTTAAAAACGGGGAATTTGCCGAAGCAAGTTTTTTTGGCGACCCCAATTCTTCTTTTATGGTAAAATATACATTCGGAGAGAAGATGGATGGTCTTTACACTATGCCTGAAGTTATACAACAGGATAATCTCGGTGTAGCCGCTTATTTGAAACCATCCCAGATGCTGAATAGTTTGAGAGATATTGTACTGGGCAAAGAAAGATTCGATGCGGCTTTCCGTGAATATATCAACCGCTGGGCTTTCAAACACCCCACACCATGGGATTTTTTTCATACCATGGAAAATGTAGCCGGTGAAGATCTTAGCTGGTTTTGGAGAGGATGGGTTTTCAATACCTGGAAAGTTGACCAAACGGTTAAAAATGTCTCTTATAAAAATGACAGACCAGAAAACGGCGCTGAAATAACGATTGAAACATTGGAGCAAATGCCAATGCCTGTAACAGTATTGATAAAAGAAAGCAATGGTAAGGAACAAAGAATAGATCTGCCGGTTGAGATCTGGCAACGTGGCGCTCAATGGACTTTTAGTGTTGCAACGACCAGTGAGATCAAAGAAGTGATACTCGATCCTGATAAAAAATTGCCGGAATGGAACAGGGATAATAATACCTGGAAGAAAAAAGGGTTTTAGATAAAAGATAAAAACTAATAGATAATAGTTAAGCGTCCTTTAGGGGGCGCTTTTTCATTTACACGCAATAACTTTTATCCTTTAGTTATTAGTTTTTCACTGCTATCATGCTGATCTCTACATTCACAAATCTTGGTAATGCAGATACCTGCACAGTTTCCCGGGCCGGAAAGTCGGCGTCGAAATATTTGCCATAGACCTCGTTCATGGCGCCAAACTGGTTCATATCAGTAAGAAAGATGGTCGTTTTCACCACATGGCTGAAATCGAGACCTGCTTCCTGCAAAATATTCTTGAGATTATGCATAACCTGGTGAGTTTCCTCCTGTATATCCTTATTCTTCAGGTTGCCGGTGGCCGGGTCAATACAAACCTGTCCTGAAATGAACAGCATAACCTGTCCCGTTTTTTCGGGATTACCCGTTAAAACAGCCTGGCTATATGGACCGATCGGCGATGGTGCGGCAGAAGTGGTGATGATGGTCTTACTCATTTTATAAATTAAGAACAGCGAATTTAGCTTTTTCCTGCAATTGTGTTAGAAAATAAGACCAGGAAGAACCTTTGATGAAATTTTTCATGTTGGTTTATACATTTTCTTTGCAAAATGAATATTGTTGTCATATCTAATGATGATCTAAAGCAGGAATTGCTATCACAAGGATTACAGTACGGTATATCTGTTCGATACACAGAAGAAATTACTGCTGTGCATAGCGCTGATTGTTATATCGACCTTTTATTTCAACCAACCAAAGAACGAATAAATAAGTTGCAACAATTGCATCCATCTTTGATCGTTGTCAACTCTGTTGTTACAACAGGTAATGAACTGCCGGATGATTTTATCCGCATCAATGGATGGCCAACATTTTTGAAAAGAGCAATTGTAGAAGCAAGCAGTTCGAATGATGAAATAAAAAACAAAACAGAAAATATCTTTTCCTGTTTTGGGAAAAAAATGGAATGGTTGCCGGACATTGCCGGTTTTGTTACTGCAAGAATTGTGAGTATGATCATCAATGAAGCCTATTATTCATTGCATGAAAAAGTAAGCAGCAAAGAAGAAATAGATACGGCGATGAAATCAGGCACCAATTACCCTTTTGGTCCTTTTGAATGGAGCAAAAAGGTAGGATTGAAAAATATTTATCACCTGCTCGAGTCACTTTCAAAAATTAATTCCCGGTACAAGCCATCTGCTTTACTAAAACAGGAGGCGATGCAATTATGAGTCTTATTCTGAATATTGATACTGCACTTGATATTGCCTCTGTTTGTTTAGCCAAAGATGAGCAGTTGCTGCAATTTTCTGTTAATGAGAATCAGAAAGAACATTCTTCATGGTTACACAACTGTATTGCAGAACTAATGCAGGAAGCAGGATATGAGATGAAAGAACTTGATGCAATAGCAGTAAGTATTGGTCCGGGTTCTTATACAGGATTACGAGTGGGCTTAGCCGCAGCCAAAGGGTTTTGTTATGCTTTGCAGATCCCTTTGATCACCGTCAATACGTTAAAACTGATCGCCTTTGCATCAAAAGATGAGTCTGTTGATCTTATTTGCCCAATGATAGATGCAAGAAGAATGGAAGTCTTTACAGCTGTATATGATAAAAATTTTGTAGAAAAAGTTCCTTCCCGGGCAATGATACTTGATGAAAGTAGTTTTGACTCCTTTCTTTCATCTAACAAAATACTCTTCTGTGGCAATGGAGTGAAAAAACTAAAGCCTTTACTATCAAATACAAATGCTTCATTCAGCGATTCAATTGCCGACGCATCACATCTTGCCCAATTATCATATCCAGTCTTCCTCAATAAACAATTTGCTGACCTTGCTTATTCCGAACCTTTTTATTTAAAGGAGTTTTATTCCCTGGTCCAAAAAGGTTAAACTTCCCTTTTATAAAAAATTTATTTTAAAAAACTACTATTGGGTCTAATTTTGCAGTCTATTTTAATCATACCTGAACTATGAACAACTATTCTCTTGTACTCAATATAACACAAGCCATTCCGCTAAAAGTGGACCTGCTGAATACAAAAAAAGCTGCACTGGTATTAAGGGCTATCAATCATAAACTTCGTCAGCAGATGCTTAAAATAATTGATGAGCATGAAAAAATAACTGTGACAGAATTATACCAGAAATTATTATTGGAGCAATCAGTTGCTTCTCAGCATTTAGCCATACTTCGGAAAGCAGGCCTGGTTAAAACCACAAGGGAAGGCAAGTTCATTTACTATTCTGTGAATCTCAACAGGGTGGAAGAGATCAACAAATTTGTGAACGACCTTTTGAATTAATTTTTCCTTTTTAGTAACCCATTTACAGCCGCAATAAACCTGTTTAAATTTTATTCAGGTAAATTTACATTTCAAATACCCCTATTATGTTCATTAAGCAATTATATACCGGCTGCCTGAGTGAAGCCGCTTATTATATTGAAAGCAATGGCGAAGCGGCTGTCATTGATCCGCTGCGTGATATTGATACATACCTGCAACTGGCAAACGAAAGAAAAGCGAGGATCAAATATATTTTTGAAACGCATTTTCATGCTGATTTTGTAAGTGGTCATATTGACCTTTCAAAAGCCACCAGTGCACCTATTGTGTATGGCCCTGATACGGCTACAAAATTTCCGGTGTATGTGGCTAAAGATGAGGAAACCTTTAGCATCGGTGCCCTCACATTAAAAGTATTACACACTCCCGGCCATACGATGGAATCAAGTTGTTATTTATTAAAAGATGAAAATGGAAAAGATCATTGTGTGTTCACCGGCGATACATTATTCGTAGGAGATGTTGGCCGTCCCGATCTTGCACAGAAAGGCGCAGAGATAACCATGAATGACCTGGCAGGCATCATGTATGAAAGTATTCACAGGAAACTTTTTCCCTTGGCGGATGATGTGATCGTTTATCCTGCACATGGACCCGGCAGTTCCTGCGGAAAAAATCTTGGTCCAAATACATTCAGTACTATTGGCGAAGAAAAAAAATTCAATTACGCATTAAAAGCGGCTTCCAAAGAAGAGTTCATTAAGTCAGTAACAGATGGGATAGCACCGCCACCACAATATTTTCCGATCAATGCTAAAATAAATAAAGAAGGTTATAACAGCCTGGACGATGTGCTGCTGAAAGGAATGAAAGCTTTATCAGTTCAGGGGTTCAAAGACCTTATTACGGATGATACGATCATACTTGACACAAGAAAAGCCACTGTTTTTACTCAAGGCTTTGTTCCCGGCTCTATAAGTATTGGTTTGGAAGGGAGATTTGCAGAATGGGCGGGCAGCATTTTATCATTTAATGCGCCAATGCTGCTGGTAACAGATCCCGGAAAAGAAAAAGAAACTATTGTTCGGCTGGCAAGAGTAGGTTTTGATAAAGTGGAAGGTTACCTCAATGGTGGGTATGATACATGGGTAAATGCCGGAGGAAAAATTGATATGATCATTGATGTAGAAGCTGATGAACTGATGATGGATATCCCGCATGATCAAAACTTAGTAGTGCTGGATATTCGCCGTACTACTGAATATGCCGATGGCCATTTAAAAGATGCGGTTAATATCCCTTTAGATAGCATGACCGATCCCGGAAGCATTGCCAATATTGAAGAAGAGCAAAACCTTTATGTTCATTGTGCCGGTGGTTACAGAAGTGTGATCGCTGCCTCATTATTAAAAAAACAGGGCATTCACAACTTAAGAAATGTGTTGGGTGGATGGGGAAAGATAAAAGAGCAGGAGAAAGCAGATATAGTAAAAGAAACAAGTGTATTGAATTAATAAAGAAAATCCCCTCAGTGAGGGGATTTTTAATTACGATAATCTCAAATCATTTAATTACTGGGATCAGCGGTCACATTTTTGATTTGATCCATTCATTCAATTCCGGCGAACTCTCACAACTGATGATAGCGGCATATCTTGATTTCGTTCCATTATGTACTCCCACATGCCACAATCTTTGTGAATCGACAACGAAATGAGCTCCTTTTGGCATCGGCACTCTTGCTTCTGATTCTTTGATCGGCAGATTATTCTCATCGCTGTCATAAAGTAACATATAGCTGTCAGGGTTATCAGTCAATTCGATCCACATTCTCACCACCCAACCCTCACCTTCAGGGTTCAGGCGGTTATTGTCGTCACGATGAACAGAACGGATAGCCTGGTCATGCGTTTGCGGCTCAAGCCTGATGATCCTCACTCTTCCAAAATTGGCCGGGATAGACTTTATATATTTCATCAGGTTGGGACATCCTTCTGAATTAGGAGTAAAGATGGCATCCTTATCCGTTTTTCCATTTTCCCAAAAGCCCTTACACTCATTGGTGCCATCGCAGGAAGCTAATGGAGCAAAATTGGTGTCGCCGCCGCTTTTCCAGTCCATATAAGTAAGGTTCTCCCATTCCGCAGCAGGGATATGGGAAATATCCAATGTTTTCATGATCACATACCCTTTTTCATCCATTACCGGCATACGGTAGTGCTTTGTTTGTAAAGGGATTTTTACAGACCAGTGTTCACTGTGCGGCCAGAATATGGCAGGTGCGGTTGACATAAATACTATTTATAGTTTGGTTGCAAATTAAGCAATATCATTACAAGAAGGATAATGTTTACCCGGTATCTTTTGTATAAATACTTTTAAAGCTGTTTATAATAGCTTTCCAAAAAAGATATCCAGTTTGTATCCGCTGCGAATTTTTTATTTACTTTCTTTTTATTGGGCAACATTGAATTCTTATAGTGTTGTTTTGTTTGAGGGAAAGTAATGGATATCCCATTACCACCGATAGCCGGCACACCCGGCTTATATTTCTTATAATTATTTCCCACATAACCATACCGAAGCCGCACTGTAATGGCATACAACAGGTCAAGTGCAAGTAACTCCAGCTCTTTATCCTTTAGCGATTTCCTGTTAAAATGAATGACATTTTCAACGAACCATACAAGATCAATGTTGAACATATCAAAAGCTTCCGGCTTCTCATCATAAGTATGATCCTGGCAACACTTTCTGGCTTTTTGTATTATATGCACATATTTTTCCATCCCATCACTTAAAAACATGCAAAACTGGCTGAACAATGAAATGAACCTTGGCATTTCATCCATTTTCAGATTGGTAAGCGAGACACCCATTTTCCGGAAACTTTCATCCTCGCCATCATAATCATCATACTTATTAGTAAAAAATACAGAGAGAAGCAAACCAGCGATCTCTCTTCCTGTAACATGCGGACGACTGATGATCTTCCGTAGAAAATCAGCATATCCAACTCCTGCTGCAGGCATCAAATCAGCAGAAGCAACAAAATATTTTGTGATGTCCCTGAAGGTATGAGCATTTTCAACCTGCATACCCCAGCAGCAATCAAGAAAAAGAAATTCAAATTTTGTTTCCCCGAATACTTCTTTCAAAACATCAGCCATCTTTTGGTAGGTAAGCGTTCTTCCGCGGCGCTTGGTCATTATCACCATCAGGTAAGTATATTTATCATTGCTGCCACCATAGGCATTAATAGGGTATTGCTCCTCGAAATTCCACCCGCCGAAAAACAGGGTTTTCTTTTTGAGCAGCTCTCCCAATTCTTCTTCCTTACCGGCTTTCATCAACCCGGTAGGCACTTTCATGATCTTTTCCATGAATATCTTTGAAGCAATATCACCTTCGCCGGAACTGCCATGCCCCTTATAAATAAATCCATATTTTTCTGCCGGGTAACGTCGTTTAACAAAACTATATACGCCTTTAAGTGTTGCCGGATCGGTCATGTCATCGGAACGAAGCATATATACCGGGAATTCTAGATAGAAACTTGAGTCAGGGCGGACAAGATAGAGTGAGGGCTTGGCAAAATCATATGAAAACCTTTTAGCGCTAAGGCCATCAAAAAGTACCAGGAAATTGATCTGCCGGAAATATGCATCACTCCAGTTTTTGATGCCGAACAATTCCTCCATCACACTAAGCATTTCAACGAAAAGATTGTTCTCAGCGCTGACATGCATTATAATCGTCCACTTCTTTTTGCTGACTTTGCGTGTATTGTTTCTCATTAAGTTTAGTTTTAATAAATTTATAGATAATAGTTAGAATGCAAAAAAGGTGTTTTTCCTGTTTATTTGTTGCCTGGCTCTTTTTAACCCTGTCGCTACCGGCACAGCAATTGAATTTTAAAACCTATTCATTTAATGAGGGCCTTAACACTTATAATATTTCGGGTACGGTACAAGATAATTATGGTTTTATATGGATAGCCACACAGGACGGCCTTTACCGGTTCAATGGGAACACATTCCAGGTATTTAAAAACAATTCAGGACAGATCAATACCCTGGGAAATGTTTTTTTGGGAGTGGCGCTTGATAATAAAAATAATATCTACGGCGCCGACTACAAGAATGGTATTGATATTATTAATACAGAAAAACTCGATATCAAAACTGTTGATGAAAAATCGCTTGGTATCAATAAGCTTCCTCATTACTGGATATGGAATATTTTCTTTGATAATGCCCGGAATATATGGCTAAAAGGAATTGACTTCCTTGCCTACAAAAGAGAAAAAGACCCTGCATTTACAGTCGTTAAAGAGATGCCGGGCTCTAAGGGCCCGGTGTCGCTTTCATTTATTCGTTCTTTTGGTGAACATAGTGTTGCTGTAGGTGTAACCGGTTACGGAACGATCATTTATGATACAAGGTCGTTACAGCCAATACAAGTGATAAAAAAATTCAACCCCTCTTCAGCAGATATGGACGAGGTCAGGGATGTGGCTATGTTCAACGATACGCTTGTCCTGGCTACCAATAACAGTTTCATCAAAGGCGTATATAAAAAAGAGCAGTGGTCTTTTATCGGCGAATATAAAGATCCGGCCTTATCCAACATTATTGTTAATAGTATTGTTTACGATAAAAATGGAACAGTGTGGGCTGGCACAAGCAATGGATTGATAAAAGCTGAGTTGGAAAAAAATATTTTTACAAAATTCAAGGTCATTCCCGGCAAAACAAGATGGCTGGCGGACAATAGTATCAACCACCTGATGGTTGACCGGCAAAACAATTTATGGATAAGCACTTCCAGTGTGCTGCAAATGGTAAATATAGAAGGAAATGGTTTTACGGCATTCGATGGGAACAAAACCGGAAGCGACCCCATTGATCATATTTATACATTAAGCAAAAAAAACAACGATGAGATTTTTGCTACAGGCAGCAATGGTTTGTTTGAAGTAATTATTTCCACAGGCCACACAAAAAAAATACCGGGCACTGAAAGCCTGGGCTATATTCATCACATTGAACAAACAGGGCCTGACTTATGGGTGTTGTCAACCGATAAAGGAATGTATGCCTATCAACCATCAGCAAAGATCATATCGCAGGAGTTGCTATTAAAAAAATATCCGGAATGGCAGCCTTTCAAAAAAAATTATTTTAATACAGCATATCGCTATAATGATACATGGTTCTGGGCCAGCGAAGAACTGGAAGGCCTCATAAAATGGAATAGCAAAACACATACACTTGTACAATTTAAAGCCGGCACCGGTTCCTCACACGGACTTCCTGAAAACCATATACGAAACCTTAAAGCCGATAAAGACGGCTACCTGTGGATATTAAGTGACCTCACAGCTGCTCAATTCGACATGCAGCTGGATACTGTAAAAAAAATTATCCGCTATGGCAAAAACACTTTTAATGCTTCTATGTTTTTTGATATGTATGACGATGGAAATGTATTATGGTTTGCAACCTATGGTGGTGGAATAAACGGTTATACCAAACAGGCCGGCAAGTGGATATACATAACAGAAAAAGAAGGCCTTTCCAATAATTGTGTTTATGGTATTTTACCTGAAAACGATTCCATACTATGGGTTACTACTAATATGGGCATTTGCCGTGTCAATACCCGTTCATTAAAATGTTCTAACTATTATTACGAAGATGGTTTACAGGATAATTCTTTTGATGAAAAAGGTGTTTTAAAAGATGGCGATAAATTTTACTTTGGAGGAGTAAGAGGCTTTACCCAATTAGATCTGAAACAATTCCGTACAACCAGCTATGACGCCCCTGCTTATATACACCAGGTAGAATATTATACCGGAAGTAATAAGAAAACACTGAACAGGCTGCGCTGGGATAAAATCGTTTTACCATCCGGCACCGGGTCTGTTATCCTTCACTTATCTGCTCTTTCTTTTACCGGCAATAATAAAGCCCGGTTCAGTTATCGCATAGCAGGAATACAAAATGATTTCATTGATGTACCAGAAAATAACACGATCACCCTTAGTGGTCTCAAATATGGCAATTATAATGTACAGGTCCGGTACAGAAAAGAGGATGGCTCGTTTAAGGATAAAAATTTAACCCTCCATATATATATCAGACCCAAGTGGTACCAAACCTGGTGGTTCAAAGTACAGGTGGTACTTATCATTCTGACCTGCGGTTATCTTTTATACCGGATACGCATCAATCAATTCAAAAAAGAGAAAAAGATACGAAGCAAACTTGCCAGCGACCTGCATGACGACCTTGGCAGTACTATGAACAGTGTAAAAGTATATGCCAACCTGGCGATTTTGGAAAAGCGGGCAGACAAATATCTTCCGCTAATCAAAGAAGGCACACAAAATGCCATCATCGGCATCCGTGATATTATCTGGGTATTGGATGACAGCAAAGACAGTATAGAAGATCTTTTTCACCGCATTAGCAGTTTTGCATCACCCCTTTGTGAAGCCAATCAAATAAAATATAAAGTTGAGTTGTCGGATAAGGTGAGGGATCATAAACTGGAGCAGGAAGAACGAAGAAACCTTTATATGATGATAAAGGAGGCTATCAACAATGCGATCAAATATTCTGGCGGAAGAAAAATTGCAATAGATATATCAGTTACGAAAGGAAAGCCAGCGATGCTGATCAAAGATGACGGCAAGGGGTTTGACACTTCAAAGATCAGCGAAGGAAATGGCTTGAAGAATATGCAGCTGAGAGCAAAAGAAATAAAATATTGTGTTCAAATAAATTCTTCGGCAGGCAACGGCACTTCGATCCTTTTTCAAAAGATCTAATTGACCTGCACAATGCCATATTTAATAGCAAACAAGACAAGGCCCACCCTGCTCTTTATATTCAATTTTTCAAACAGGTCGTCACGGTAACCGTCAATAGTACGTGGGCTAAGGTGCATTTGCTCTGCGATCTCTTTATAAGTGAGTTCGCTAGCAGCTAGTTTTAGAAATTCCATTTCCCGGTCATTCAGCTTGGATATGTTTCCATTGATTGGCTCGTCATCAGATTTATTAATTGAATGAACCAGCTTGCCAGTAACAATTTCTGAATAGTAAAACCCTTTATTTACAACTGCATCAAGGGCAGTGCGAAGTTCACCCGGCTCAATATCTTTTAAAATATAACCTTTGGCCCCATACTTCAACATGCGGATGATTGCCGACTCATCATCATACATACTCAGGGCAAGAACTTTTACATCGGGTTTGTTTTCTTTTATCCAAAGGGTGGCTTCATAGCCATCTTTTACCGGCATATTAATATCCATCAGCACAAGATCAGGTTCACTACCTGCCTGTAGTTTATTGATCAGTTCCTGTCCGTTATCAACTTCCAGAATCACTGTATATCCAAGATTTTGAACTAAGCTTGCCAGTCCTTTGCGAAGTAGTACATGATCGTCAGCGAGAGCAATAGTGGGCATAAGTTTTAATCCTGTTTTTTAGTTGATAATGTCAGTTGTTTTGCCAAATTACGTAAATCCTTTACAGCTTTTCCAATAAGTAGGTTTGCTTCCCCGATAATTGCAACAGCCTCATCTTTACTGTCAAAATTAATACTGCCTAATTGCAATCTTGCAAGACAAAGACATTGGCTGATATTTTCATATATCTCTCTTTCTGCGCATCGCATCATTGTCTGTTGCTGCTCTATTTGGTCTTTCAGGATAGTTTTTTTTTCCTTTTTACTCAATTTTCTTTTTTTATATCACAGGTCAGGAACATATCACTGCAATATTAAAAAGAGAGCAATTATATGGAAAGGGTTAAAAAACGGTTTTACTATCTTTCTTGTTATACGCTATGGGAAAAAGGTAAATAATCCTCACTTCAGTGCCTGCCCCAGGCCCGCTGTTCATAGAAAAACTGGCAC
>JABFRU010000005.1 GCA_013140985.1 Chitinophagaceae bacterium
AAGTTCAATCGTTCAATACCATTGCGGCACTGGTTTATCATATGAACTATTATCTTGACCTTGTAATAAAAGTAATGCAGGGCGGACCATTGGATGGAAAAGATAAATACAGTTGGGAGATGCCGCTAATTACCAATGAAGAAGAATGGCAGCAATTATTGAACAAAACATGGAGCGATGCTGAAACATTGGCCGGGCTGATCGAAAAATTCCCCGAGGATAAATTAGCGAAAGATTTTTTGGATGGAAAATATGGAAGCAATTTCCGCAACCTCGAAGGAATTGCAGAGCATTGTCATTATCATTTGGGGCAGATAGTGATACTAAAAAAATTAACTTTACCGGAAAATCAAAATTGATACAGTCCAGGCTGAAAATATTATTATTTTACTTATTGTTTGTTCTTAGTTCCTGTTCTGATAAAAAAGCTAAAGAACAAAAAACCATTTCAAAAGAGGTGTTCCCAGATTCAACAGAGAAGCATGTGTTGTTTGTTCAATGGCAATATCCGCAAGAAGTGGATTTTTTTGATGCAATGGATGTTCGCCACAAACTGGAAAACAAAATAGACAACGCTTTAAGATCTGAGGGTGTAGGCGAATGGCTTTATGGAGATATGGGACCAGGTGGGGCTAACATGGGATACGGAGTTTTTAAAAACCAATCAAGAGCAATAGAAATAATCCTGCAAATTTTAGCGATTGAAAAAATTGAAAAAAATACAGTTATTGCAACTGACCTGGATTATGTAGATAATAAATGGGCTTACAAAATTCTTTATCCGTCTAATTACAATAAAGAATTAAACCCCTTATAATTTATACTAATCTCCCAATACTTTCACCAAAATATTCTTATAATACACTTTACTTTTCGGATCATGCCCCTGCAATGCAAATGTGCCGGATGAAAGGATCCTTTCATTCATTCCTTCATCTCTTTGTACATTTTCCGGCTCAGTATAATCCACTACCTGCTTATCATTGAGCTTTACGGTTATTCTTTTCCCTTTTACTTTGATATGCATGGTGAACCATTCATCGTCTTTTACATAGGTTTCCTTTATATCCTGTATGGCCCAGAGGCTGCCGGTTCGCCGCCAGTCGGTATGAGAATTATTCACCTGCACTTCATATCCTTTTTTCGGCCAGCCACCCTGCTGGTATTGTGTATGAAAATAAATACCGGAGTTGGAACCCGGCGTTGTCATCACATCTATTTTCAATTCAAAGTTTTTAAATGAATGTTCATTCACCGAACCGTCATAATATAAATGAGCTACATTACCATTTACAGCAATAGCGCCATTCTCCATGGAAAAAGTAGTTGCATTGTCGCCCACTTTCCAACCGGCAAGAGAAGCTCCGTCAAATAAAGAGATCCATTCTTTTTTTTGTTCCGGCGAAAAAGAAAAAAGAATAATAATGGCGAATGCCGTGACAAGTTTCCGCATGATGAAAAATTTAAAATGAAACTACACTATTTTTTCTTTGTTCCTTTGAGCGGCGGATTATCCTTCCATCTCCACAAGTACAAGCAGGCATAAGTGCGGTAAGGGCTCCATTGCTCAGCGATCTTTATGATCTTAGCCTCCATTATTTTTTTCTTCCGGTGTTTTAATCCATATAAACCGATCACTGCCTGCTGCAATCCAAGATCACCGGGAGCAAAAACGTCTTCACGGCATAATGCAAACATCAGCAGCATCTCCGTAGTCCACCGTCCCACTCCTTTTATCTGTGTCAGGTATTCTATCACTTCCTCGTTACTCATCTTACCAAGTTTTTTATGACCCATCCCTTTTTCTATTTCAAACCTTGCCACATTCTGCACATAATTTACTTTGGCATTGCTCAACCCGATAGCCCTTAGTTTTTCAAACGGCGTATCAATAACCTGCTGCGGTGTTGGTTCGCCATCATATAAGTTCAAAAAACGCTGCTGAATAATGTCCGCTACTTTTGTACTTAACTGCTGTCCCATAATAGAGTAACAGAGATAGAGGTATAGGTTCTTCTGTCTTTTTAATTCAACATGGCCATACTCTTTGATCAGTTTTTTCAGCTTCTCATCTTTCGACAAATGTTTTGCGTAATGCATATCAATTAATTAAAAATTGAAAATTAAAAATTAAAAATGAGTATTGCTTACGAAATTTGATACGTGAAGCGGGAAATCATTATAACAGCAGATGGCTCACACAGTATTTCCATCCCGGAAATGAAGGTGACCTATCATTCCGTTCATGGCGCCATACAGGAGTCAAAGCATGTTTTTATACAAGCCGGCCTTTTAGATTCCGGCATCTTCGATTATACCGGCGTACATTCTGTTCTTGAAATTGGATTGGGGACGGGATTGAATGCTCTGCTTAGTTTACTAGAAGCCGATAAACATAAAAATCGCCTTTATTACACCGCCTTGGACCTATATCCTTTAAACGAAACAGAAATAAAGCAGTTGAATTACTGCGAACAACTTAAGCAGCCGCATTACAAAGCGTTATTTGAGAAAATGCACCAGAGTGGTTGGGAGGAAATGTTTGAGGTCACCGATCATTTCAGGCTGACAAAAACAAAATGTGACCTGCTTGATTATTCTACCAAAGATCTATTCAACATTATCTACTTTGATGCTTTTGCACCGGCCGCTCAGCCTGAACTTTGGACCGCAGCAATATTTGAAAAATTATACCGTATGATGAAACCTGGTGGAGTCCTTGTTACTTATTGCAGCAAAAGCGTTGTAAGAAGAGCGATGCAGGCTGCTGGCTTTACAGTTGAAAAAATGCAGGGACCCAGGGGAAAACGGGAAATGCTGAGAGCAAGGAAAGTGAATTGTGAATAGTCAATGGTGAATTTATTTCCGATAAACGAAGTTTTGCATTGACCATTCACTATTCACTATTCACTACTTCATTCCCGGTTGCACCAATTTCCATCCCGCCTTCTTTTTTTCATCATCCACTATCTTCTTCACATCAGCCAGTAATTTTTTGGCATCATAGATGATACCGTCTTTGATAGTGTATTTCACACCGCCTTTTCTAATCACTTCATTTTCATCATTCATAAAAATTGCTCCGGTGCCATAGAGCAATTGCAAATTCTCCAATGGATTGGCATCAACAATAACAAAATCTGCCAGCTTACCAACTTCCACACTGCCAATTTCTTTTTCCATTCCCAATGCCTGTGCGCCATATAATGTTGCACTGCGTATCACTTCCAAAGGATGAAAACCAGCTTCTCTCAATAATTCCATTTCTCTGGGATAAGAGAATCCATACAGTTCATAAATAAATCCTGCATCTGTTCCTACTGTCACTCTCCCGCCCCTGTTCTTATATTCATTAATGAATGTCATCCATAACCGGTAATTCTCTTTCCAGTTTATTTCCTGTTCCGTTCCCCAGCTATGCCAATAAGAACCATGCGACACACGGCTCGGTTCATAAAATTTCCAGAGCGATGGTAGTGTATAATCTTCGTGCCATTCAGCTCTTCTTGCCCGCATCAGGTCACGGTTGGCTTCATAAATATTGAATGTTGGATCAAGAGTAAAATCCAGTGCAAGCAATTCATTCATCACTTTATTCCAATGATCGCTGTATGGTTTGGCAGCCTGCTTCCATAATTTACCGGCTTCTTCAAAACGGTTTTGCTCATTGGCATAATTATAATTCAGCGGGTAGTTCTGAATGGTCTTGTCATCGAACAAAGCTTCCGGTAATCCATACCAATGCTCCATTGTAGTAAGACCGGCTCTTGCACTGTTCAATACATTCCATCTTGCCACATCCATTTGTGCATGATGACAGGCAGAACGAAGACCCAGTTTTTTATTTTCTTCCAATGCTGCTTTCATGATAGAAGGAGCAGCGCCAAAAAATTTAATCCCATCGGCTCCTTTTTTTGCATTTTCCCTTACCCACTCAACCGCTTGTTCCGGCGTGGAGATCGTTTCTTTACTTCCTTGTCCAAAAGAGGTATAAGCAAAGATGCGTGGCGCAGTAATTTTATTTTCAGCGCTCAACTTTTTCTGATCCAATACCCATTCCAGCCCATTACCTGCTGAAGGATCCCTGATGGTAGTAATGCCATGCGCCATCCATAATTTAAAAACATATTCGGCAGGAGTGCCTTGTTCCATGCCACCAATATGCCCATGCATATCAATAAAGCCCGGCAGTAAATACATTCCTTCGCAATTCAGTTCCTTTCCTCCTTCGGCAAGCCTGGGTCTTCTTTTGGCATCAATAGCAACTCCCGGCGAACCGACAACACTGACCTGTTTGATACGATTCTTTTCTACAACAATATCCACCGGGCCGATAGGCGGTGCGCCGGTTCCGTTAATTAATGTAACACCACGAATGATGAGTTGTGTCCATGGACCATCGCCTTCTTTTTTCTCAGGGGCTTTAAGTATTTGTGCATTCAATACTCCACATAAAAAGAAAACAATGCTAAAAAGAAAAAACTTGATTCGCATAAGAGACGTTTTGAATAAATCAAGTTAGGTAAAATGATGCAAAAGACAACAAAACAAACAAAGCGAAGGTGGTGGTGCCAGTCCCGTAGGGACGAAATGCTGGTAGAAAATGAATAATAAGAAAGCAGCGCCCCGTAGGGTCGCAACATGATAAACAGGATCTTCGACCCCTACGGGGTCGCAAATAATTTGCGCCGGATACATCTACCGATATTCGGCTCCTACGGAGCCAAAACCAAGCGCCTACAATTCGGTTAACTATTCAAAAATCAATCGAAGGAATAGCTCGTCCCACCATCTTTTTCATCCTTCAATGTAATTCCTAATTGAGAAAGCTCGTTCCTTATTTTATCTGAAGTGGCAAAATCCTTTTTGCTCTTGGATTCTTTACGAATATCTATCAGCAGCTGCATTACTCCTTGCAGTTTTTCATTATCTGCCGCATTAATGCTGGTCAATCCCAAAATATCTTCTATCCAGGTCTTGAATTTAGATTGAAGCAATTCAAATGTTTCTCTGGACAATGATGCAACCGGAATTGTTTTATCCTTCATTGAATTGATCACCGGCACCAGTTCAAACATATTGGCCAACACTTTCGCAGTACCGAAATCATCGTTCATGAACTCATCAAACCCGTCCAATAGTTTTTTAACCTTTGAGTCAAGTTCGCTATCAACTCCTGATTCCTGGCTCCCGACTCCTAACTTTCCTAAATTCTCATAAGCATCCCACAACCTCTTCAATCCTTTCTCTGATGCGATCAATGCTTCATTACTGAAATCAAGGGTGCTTCTGTAATGGCTTTGCAAAATAAAGAACCGTATCACCATCGGGTGATAAGCTTGTGTGAGCTCCGGGTGATCCCCGCTGAAGAGTTCTGTCAATTTGATCACATTATTGTAACTCTTTCCCATCTTACGGCCATTGATGGTGATCATGTTATTATGCACCCAATAACGAACCGGCGCCACATGATTGCAAATGGTGCTTTGTGCTATCTCGCTTTCATGATGCGGGAATAAAAGGTCCATGCCACCCCCGTGAATATCGAACTGGGCGCCTAAATATTTCGTTGCCATGGCCGAGCATTCGATATGCCAGCCGGGAAAACCAATTCCCCAGGGACTTTGCCACCGCATGATATGTTCCGGCGATGCATTTTTCCATAATGCAAAATCAGCAGAGTCTCTTTTTTCTTCCTGTCCTTCGAGTTCTCTTGTTGTTTCTAACAGATCTTCGATCACTCTTCCGCTGAGTTTTCCATAATCATAAGAAGCAGCATATTTTTTTACATCGAAATAAACAGATCCGTTCATCTCATAGGCATAGCCTGCTTTTATCAATTGCTGGATCATACCGATCTGTTCAACAATATGTCCCGTTGCAGTGGGTTCAATGGTTGGCTTCAGTGTATTGAATTGTTCCATCGCCCAATGAAAAAGGTTGGTGTATTTCTGCACCAGTTCCATCGGCTCCAGTTTTTCCAATACGGCTTTCTTCGAAATTTTATCTTCCGCTTCTCTTCCTTCTTCTTCAAAATGACCAGCGTCGGTAATGTTACGGACATAACGAACCTTATAACCCAACTGCTGTAAATACCGGAACACCACATCGAAAGTGATATAAGGTCTTGCATGACCGAGATGACTTTCGCCGCTAACGGTAGGTCCGCACACATACATGCCCACATGTCCCGGGGTAATTGATTTGAATTCTTCTTTCTGGCGGTTATATGAATTATATATTTTTAACTGGCTGCCCCCGGCCCCTGGAGGGGTGTTACCGGAGTCTTTTATAGTTGTACTGCTCATTTAGTTATATTGAATTGCTTCATTTCCCGTTATAAAACATGTAAAGAAGCGGTTCTGTTGAAGCAAAGATGATTAATAATTTGAAAATAAAGGCAAGTATGCCGGGAAGGCAAAAATTAGTTTGTCCCGGGGGGACAGCAGAACAAGTATTGCAGTACGTTAAACATAGAATGAAGATAAGAAAAATTTTCTTTATTCCCCTTTAGGGGTTAGGGGTTTTTTAATTCCACATCGGCCACCAGCATATAATGATCCGACAGCTTTTTATTGATACGGCTGAACTGCTTTATTTTAAAATGCTTGTCCGCAAATATATAGTCTATGCGTAAGGTGGGTGAAAGCCCGGTATAAGTGCGGCCAATACCAAATCCTTTTTTCAAAAATGCATCCTGCATACCATTACGGACAGTGTGATAGGTATATGAATTGGGAACATCATTCAGATCGGCGCAAAGTAATAGCGGGTGCGGACTATCTTCCAGCACATCGCTGACCATATCGGCCTGTATGCTGCGGCCGGAATAACCTCTTCTCATTTTGGAAATGATATTCTTTGAATTGACGAACAGGCTATCCTGGACCCCGGCAATTTTATTCAATCTTTCATAATCTTTCCTGTTGAATTGTATGGACTGCAGGTGAGTGGTATAGATCCTCACTGTATCATTATTCACTTTTATATCTGCATGAAGCAACACATCCGGCAGCGTGGGCCTGGGATAGCGGATAAACCCACTGTCAATGATCGGGTAACGGGAAAAAATGATGGAGCTGTAAAAAAGATTGTCTCCATCCGTATCAAATGAAAAATAGAAATAAGGATACCCCAGTTCTTTTATCGGGGTGATGTTGTCGTAAAATTCAGGAAGTGTGGACGTATGAAACTCCTGAAGACACAATACATCGGCATTTTGTTTTTTGATCAGGTCAAACATTTTCAATCTTGTTTGACTGCCCTTGTTGTTATTTACTTTCAATTCAACAAACCTTGCCACATTCCAGGTAACAACACGGATAGCGCTGGGATCTTTTGTATAATTAAATGCAACAGGACGATGAAAAGCAAAAAAGACAATGATGCTTTTAATGCTTAACAAAAAAGCAATGCCGGAGATCAGCGCCAGTTTTGGCTTGAGCATGATGAGCCATCCTACCAAAAAAAAGATCACCAGTATCAATAAAAAAGGGAAAGCCAGTCCGAGAAAAGAAATGAACCACCATTTTTGCGGATTTAAATACGGCACCAGGCATGACAGCAAAAAAATAAAAACAACAATGCTATTGCAGTAAATAAAAAACCGCTTGGTGAAAAGTCGGAGTTTGCTGGCCATTAGTGCAAATTACTCAAAGCAGTTAAATCGGTCAAACCAGTCATAGAAGTCAAATAAGTCATATTCGTGATATGCGGAAAAGCTTTTCAGGCCATCGGCTACCCTCTATTTGACCAATATGACTTATAGTAAATTTTGCCCTTTACAACTTTCCCATTTGACCTATTTGACTTGTATTATTCCATATCTTCTTTACTGGCTCTTTTTAATAACTCTTTTTCTTCATCAGTAAGAAAACTGTAGCCCTGCTGATTGATCTTATCGAGAATAGCATCAATGCGATCCTGGCTTATATTCATTGTTTTTTTATAAGGAGGCTTTGAAGATCTGTAAAACAATTCCTCCTTCCTATTTTTTCCTTTTCCGGGTTTGTCAGGATTGAAAAGATTGTTGACCCAATCAAAGAAATTATTCATCCATCCGCTCCAGTCATATCCAAGACGCAGAAAAAAGATAAAAAGAAATCCTGTGATTGCTCCGGCAATATGAGCGATCAAATAGCCAGTATCGCTGAAAGAAATAGTGGCCAGGTCTGATACGACATATAGAATGGTGAGTACCCACAGCGGAATGCCACCTTTTATCATCGGAAATATCCTGTAACCCGGCGACACCATAGTTGTAACGATCGCTACTGCCATCACTCCTGCCGAAGCACCCATTGCATTGGCAACCGGTAATTGCACCTGCAAAGACGGCAATACATTATAGGCAAGCATAAACGCAAAAGCGCCGCCCAATGCTCCATAAACAAATACGGGAATAATTTTTTTATTGCCCGTCATATCCTGCATGATATAGCCAAAGCACCAAAGCCAAAGCATGTTGGCGAAGATCTTCCAGAAATTATCATGCACAAACATATGAGTGATTATGCTCCATGGCTGGCTCATCATTTTATCAAACTCAGCCGGCATCACAAACCAGCTCAATACATTTTTATAATAGAAACCAAGCGCCACTTCTTTGGGATACTTGAAATACCAGATAGCTTTCATAAAAGCAAGACCGACAAATACAATAAGGCAAATAGCTATCAGTATCATCAGCGCATTACCGGGTGAGCCGAGTGTGATCTTTTGTTTGTATTGCTGTTCAGGGGAAATCATGTCATATGAATCATACTAGTCATATTGGTCAAATTGGTCATATAGGTCAGCTTCGCCGTTTCAGTAATGACTATCCGTTTATAAAGTCTCTTCGTATATGACCCATTTGACTTATTTGACCTTTTTAATATAACGTCCGCCGGTTGGTTTTGTTCCATATCAGTACAATAATAAACCCTGTTATCGCTCCGCCGAGGTGAGCAAAATGAGCAATATTATCGCCTTGTATATTCCCAAATCCTCCAAACAAGTCAAGCAAAATATAACCGATCACAACCCACTTTGCTTTTACAGGAATTGGGATCGGCATTATCATTAACTCCGTGTTGGGAAATAAATATCCAAAAGCCACCATTACTCCCATCACGGCTCCGGATGCACCCACAGCGATCGAATAAGTGCCCATTATGTATTGCATGGTCAAATGTGCAGCAGCGGCCCCTAAACCACAGGCGAGATAAAAGAACAGGAATCTTTTTGGGCCCCATATATTCTCTAATACACGACCAAACATATAAAGAGCAAACATATTGAACAGGATATGGAAGAACATTTTAAAGCTCGGCGCATGAAGGAACATATGCGTGACGACCTGGTAAGGTTCAAAGAATGGTGTGTTGATTGGCCATAATGCCCCTTTGGATGTTAACTGGTATTGGCCATCCAATGATAACTGGGCCAGCCAAGCAAGTACATTCAGGATAATAAGGTTCTTAACAATGGGAGGAAAACTATCAGGTCTTGTAAATCGAAAATTGCTCATTGGGCAAAAATAACTGTTATTACGTTCCGGGTAGATTCAAAATTGCAGCTTTAATTATTTTTTAGTTTTAGTTGCGCCACATTCTCTATATGATGTGTATGCGGGAACATATCTACCGGCTGCATTTTTGTTACTTCATATTTTTCGGCCAGCATGTTCAGATCTCTCGCCTGTGTGGCAGGATTACAACTTACATATACCACTGTTGGCGCTGCTATATCCAATATCTTTTGCACCAGTTTAGGATGCATACCTGCTCTTGGCGGATCGGTAATGATGACATCAGGTCTTCCATGCGCAGCAAAAAAATCATCATTACAAATATCAATTACATCTCCCGCAAAAAATTCGGCACCCGTTAATCCGTTCAGCGTTGCATTTTCTTTGGCATCAACGATAGCCGCTTCTATCATTTCAACCCCGATGATCTTTTTAGCGCCTTTACTTACAAAAATGCCAATGCTGCCCGTGCCGCAATAGAGATCATACACAATTTCATTTCCTGATAACTCTGCAAAATCCCTTGTGATCTTATATAATTGCTCCGCCTGTTTGGTATTCGTTTGAAAAAATGATTTCGGCCCGATCTTAAATTGAAAGTCTTCCAGTTTTTCGATCACATATCCCTTACCCGAATAAGTGACCGGGTTAAGATCATGCAAACTGTCATTCCATTTTGTATTGACCGTATATACTAATGTCGTTATCGCAGGAATAGTTTGTTGTAAATATTTTAATAACCCTTCTGTCTTTTTGAAATCATCTTCTCCAACGATCACATTCACCATCACTTCACCGGTATCACAGATGCGTAATTGCACATTGCGTAAAAAACCGGTATGACGACGGACATCATAAAAAGACAGATCATTGGCTGCGGCATATTGCCTGGTCGCTTCTCTTACCTCGTTAGTAGGTTCGGACTGCAGGTGGCATTGTTGAACGTCAACTATTTTATCAAACAATCCTTTGGCATGAAAGCCGACGGCGCCAATGACCTCCCTAAATCCCTCTGAAGGAGGGACTTTCGGAGAGTCTTCAATATTGGAAACAGTTTTCGATATTGAAGACTCTAAAACCCCTCCTTCGGAGGGGCTTGGGGAGGCCTCTTTTGTCTTCTGAAATTCTTTTTCAGGAATGTATTTATAAACTCCAAAAGTATATTCCAACTTATTGCGATAAAGACGGTCATTCACGGCGCCGACGATCGGAGAAAATTCAGGCAAAGGGATCTTGGCGATCCGCTGTACCGCATCTTTTACCTGTTGTTGTTTGAATTTTAATTGTTCATCATAGGATACCATTTGCCACTGGCAACCGCCGCAATCTCCAAAATGAGAACAAAAAGGAGTTACCCTTTTATCCGAAAGCTCATGATACACCAGGGGATAACCTTCGGCCCAGTCTTTTTTATTTTTATACAGGAACACATCCACCACATCTCCGGGCACTGTTCTTTCCACAAATACCACTTTACCCTGCCAACGGCCCAGGCTCCGGCCTTCGGTAGCATAATCTTCTACCCGCATTTTTTCCAGTATGGTGGGCTTTTTTCTTTTTCTCGCCATCCGGCAAATGTAGGCGTTTAAGGTTTCAGGTTTAATGTTTGAGGTTACACGGATTCGGGCAACTATTTGCCTTTTACATCTGTCTTTGGAACGCTATTTAACCTTAAACTTTAGACCTTAAACTTTTCAACCTTTTAATATCTTTACCGGTTACCTGCCTACCGTCATGCAGGACTCTGACTTATGAAAAGATTTTGTTTTTTTTCGCTCCTGTTATTCTCTGCCACAGTAATGGCGCAAACGCCACCGGCTTATGAGATCAAAGTGACCTTTAAGCCATTCAAAAATCAATACATCTATCTCGGTCATTATTTTGGCAAGTCATATCCCATTACTGATTCAGCCTTGCTGAATGACAAAGGCGAAGCCATTTTTAAAGGAAATAAAAAATTGCAAGGTGGTATTTATCTTATCGGCTATCCCGGCAAGGCTGGTTTTTTTGAGTTCCTCGTTGACAAGCAACAAAAATTTTCAGTGATCGCCGATACGGCTACGATAAGATCAGGGATCAAATTCGTTGGCTCTCCCGACAATGTTTTGTTTGTGGGCTACCAGCAACACATGAATACTACGGGTCAAAAAGTTGTTGCATTACAGGAACAATTGAAAAAAGCCACTAACAAAAAAGATTCTGCTGCACTCACAGAACAACTGACGAAACTGAACAAAGAAGTGAATGATTACCGGGAGGGATTGATCAAAAAAAATCCAACAAGTTTTCTCAGCACATTGCTTATTACAATGAGGGAGCCCATTTTGACCGGCCGGCTCAAGGAACCGGGAAATAAAGAAGATTCTACGGATGCTTATACTTTTTACAAACAGCATTACTGGGATGGCGTTAATTTCTGGGACGGACGTCTTGCTTACACTACTTTATTCGAAGACAAAATTGACAAATACTTTGAGCAATTGGTAGTGCCTCACCAGGATTCAGTGATCAAAGAGCTGGACAAAATGCTCGGCCCTGCCAGTATCAATGAAGAAATGACCCGTTTCTTATTGGTAAAATTTGTGAATCGCTACCTGAACCAGAAGTATATGTGGGAAGATGCAGTGTTTGTTCATTTGTTTGAAAAATATTTTGCCCAAAAAAAATACAGCTGGCTGAATGACAGAGGATATAAAACCATTACCGACCGGGCCTATAGCTTAATGGCAAACCTTTTGGGAAGCCCGGCATCAGATATTGAATTGCCCGACCCGTCGGAAAAAATAACAACCTTGTACGAACTGAAAAGTGATTATACTATTGTTGTTTTTTGGGATCCTACCTGTGGTCATTGTAAAGAAGTGTTGCCAAAATTGGATTCCTTTTACACAGCCAAATGGAAAGCAGCGGGGTTGAAAATATTTGCAGTAGGAAAAGAAACAGACGGTAAAAAGAAAGATTGGCTCGATTTTATTCAGCAGCATAAGTTGCAGGACTGGACACATGTTTATAACAGCAAGTCAGATGATAAAGCAAGGATAGAAGCCAATATCCCGGGCTATTCGCAGCTCTACGATGTACAGACATTTCCTACATTATATTTGCTGGATAAAGACAAAAGGATCATCGCCAAGAAATTGACCGATGAACAAATCAATGAAATATGGGAGTTGAGATCAAAAAAACAATAGAAGGTCTTTTATCATTTTCCTTTTTGAATAAATAAGAATATGAAGAAATTATTTTTGATGGCTGCCGGGATATTTTTTGTGTCCGTTGCTTCATCGCAAACGCTTTTTACCTACGGTAAATATGCTGGTGATGCAAAAGATTTTCTGCGGGCTTATAACAAGAATACAATAACTCCATCTGTCAGCAAGTCCAAATCCATCAATGATTATCTTGAACTATACATCAAATCCCGTTTGAAGATACAGGAAGCTTATGACAGGAAATATGATACCCTTCTGCAGATAAGAAATGAAGTGGCCAACCTGCGAACACAAATTGCAGAAAATTACATGACTGATCCCGCCATACAGGAACACCTGGTGAATGAAGCATTTCAGCGCAGCCAGAAAGACCTGCATGTGGCACATATCTTTATTTCATTCAGAACGGCCCTTGGATTTGACACAACTACAGCCCTGAAAAAGAAAGATGAAATAGTACAGCGCCTGCAGAAAGGAGAAGATTTTTTACAAGTGGCTCAGCAAAGTTCTGATGATCCTGCTGCTAAAAACAATAAAGGGGATCTTGGCTATATCACTGTTTTTATTTTGCCATATGAATTTGAAAATGTGATCTATAATACAGCCGTTGGCAAATATTCATCAGCAGTACGTTCAAAGATCGGTTATCACATTTTCAAAAATTTAGGAGAAAGAAAAGCTGTTGGAAAAATAAAAGCACAGCAAATACTGCTGGCTATTCCTCCCGCTGCTGATGATGCCACCAAAAAACAAATTGCTGCCCGTACCGATTCATTGTACAAAAGAATAATGGCGGGAGATAATTTCAATCGTCTTGCTTCCGGTTTCAGTAATGATTATATCAGCGGCGCTGCTGGCGGAATGCTGCCCGATATAAGCGTAGGTCAATATGATCCTTCATTTGAGTCAGTGCTCTGGACCTTGCCAAAAGATAATGCTGTCAGCAAACCATTTCAAACATCACATGGCTGGCATATTGTAAAAAGACTTTCATTGAAGCCGATCGTCACCGATGCTAAAGACAAAAACAACCGGCAGGATCTTTTGCAAAGAGTAATGACAGACAGCCGCTGGCAATCTTCCCGTGACTTTATTTACAATGAAGTAAGGTCAAAAGCCGGCTTTAAAAGATATCCTTATGACGATGCTGCAGTTTGGAATATGACCGACAGTGTGCTTGATCTGAAACCCATGCTTCCCAATGGCCGCACTATCATTGCAACTACCCCTATGTTTTCTATTGGTGATTCTGTTTATACTGCTACTCACTGGGTGAATTATGCCAACACATTTCGTTACAAACAAGATGGTACCGGCGCTAAACCACATGCCGAGGTAAGGGATGAATGGGAAAAATTCGCCATGGTCAATTATTATAAAGATCATCTTGAAAGTTTTAATGAGGATTTTCGCAACCAGATGATTGAATTCAAAGACGGGAATATCTTTTTTGAGGTCATGCAACAGGAAATATGGAACAAAGCCCAAACTGATTCAGCAGGTTTATTGAACCTCTATGAAAAAAATAAAAAGAATTATACCTGGAATCAAAGCGCCGATGCATTGATCTTTTTCTGCTCTGATGCAACAACAGCCAAAGCAGTTCATGAGCAGGTAAAAAAAGATCCGCTTGCCTGGAAAAAAATTGCTGAACAGTACACTGAAAAAATGGTAGTGGATTCGTCCCGTTTTGAATGGGAGCAGATACCAAGCCTGGGTAAAGTCATTCCCAAAGCAGGACTATTGACAACACCAACCCTTAATACAACCGATAACACTTCTTCTTTTGCCTACATCATCAATGTATATCCAAAACCATTGCAAAGAACATTTAACGAAGCAAGAGGCCTTGTTATCTCCGATTATCAAAATGTATTGGAGAAACAATTTGATGAGATGTTGAGAAAGAAATACCCGGTAGTGATCGATCAGAAGGTGCTTGCGGAAATCTCAAAGTAATTTGGGATTGGTAATTAGGTATTTGGGGGAAGAGTCTTCTGTTTCCTCGACCTGTCCAAATAGGCGATATAACCATTTATAAGTTTAAAAACAAGTTCGCACTTTTCTTCTCCCGTTATTAATTCTTCATGAGAAATATATTGTTCATCAAATGCAGTAGCAAGGTGTTCCATTGTTTCTGTGACAGATCCCCTGGCAATAATGAAAAAATTTCTGGTATCGGTATAAGTATATCGGCCGTATCCTTCAGCAATATTTCGGGTAGCTGAACGGGAGGAATCAATGATCTGCGCAGTCAGTAAGAATTTCTCTTGTACAGGGAATTTTTTAGCAAGTCCTGAAACATATTTCCTTAACAATCTTGCTTGTCTATAACACTCCAGTTCTTTATAACCTTTGTAGTTCATTTGGGATCTGCCTAATTCCTAATCCCAAATTACCAATTCCCAAATCTGATCTAAATGTGAAAACAACAGAATTTAGCGTTATTTTTCTCTTTCCGGATCGATTAAAACACCGTAGTTATAACTCCCTCACCACATTCGCTACTACATGCGGCTTACCCAGTGTATAATAATGCAACACCGGCACCCCGGCTTTTTTCAATTCTTTTGATTGGGTCAATAACCATTCAGTACCTACTTTCTCCACATCCTCATCTTTTTTGCACTTCAAAATTTCGGCCGAAAGATCAGTTGGTATATCAACATAAAAAGTGCGGGGAATAATAGTCAGTTGTTTGGTAGAGGTGATCGGTTTTAATCCCGGTATGACAGGAACCGTGATGCCGGCTTCACGACAAGCTTTTTCAAAAGCAAAGAATTTTTTATTATCGAAGAACATTTGTGTAACAATATAATCAGCGCCTGCATCTACTTTCTTTTTTAAATTGATCAGGTCGGTTTGCATATTCGGCGCTTCAAAATGTTTTTCGGGATAACCGGCCACCCCGGTACAAAAAGTTGTGCTGCTGGTTCCTTTCAGTTCTTCTTCGAGGTAAACGCCATTGTTCAGATCTATTACCTGTTTTAGCAGGTCAAGTGCATATTTATGCCCGCCCGGTTCGGGAATAAATGATGTTTCATTTTTAGCTGCATCACCACGAAGCACCAATACATTATCAATACCGAGATAGCTTAGTGTCAGTAAAGCATCTTCTGTATCCTGCACAGAAAATCCACCGCAGATCAAATGAGGTACTGTATCAACATTGTATTTGTTCATGATAGAAGCACAAATGGCTTCGGTACCCGGCCGCTTGCGTATCACCACTTTTTCAAAACTGTTGTCTGGTTTCTTTTTAAAGATATGCTCACTGCGGTGATAAGTAACATTGATATAAGCCGGCTTGAACTCCATCAATGGGTCAAGATGGTTGTAAATAGCATTAATGCCTTTGCCTTTGAGTGGCGGCAATATTTCAAAAGAGATCAATGTATCTTTTGCTTGTTTGATATGGTCAATAACCCTCATGCGTATAAATTGATGCAAACATACGGCAGGAGGCAATCATAACAAAGCAATGCACTATTCGGGTAGTGGATCACTTTGAAAAATAAAGGCATCCCACAAAGACACAAAAATCACAAAGTAGTTAAGATCAATGTTCCTTTTTTGTGTTCTTAGTGTCTTTGTGGGAAACAAAATTGAAACAGATACACTACTATTATTCGTGGAGCAATAGACCGGAAACATTTACAGTGTACCGGCAGAAAGAACCTGTTCGTATAAAGAATCTTTGTGTACCCGCTGACAGTAACAATCTAACGGAATAAACATATACCTGCTGGTCTTTCTCTCTTTTGTTAATGACCGTTCCATCATCCATTACTATGTTAAGGTTATCTGATTTAGACCTGATCACAATATTTATTGAACAGGAATCCGGTACATGGAAACTAAAACTGCGTACCTCGGCAGGTTGTTGGCCAAAAGAAGTATCATAACCCGGCCGGTTGAACTTTACGGGCAGTTTAAATGAGAGATCATAGCGTAATGTATCCTGTGCATTTCCCCTGAATGCAATGAATGATAAAACAAGGAAAACAAGTTTCATACACGCCTTTTGGTAAAGATAATTGCCCCGCCTTTTCCGATATCTTTAAAAGCATGTTGCTTTGTTAAATCCTCCTGTTAGCTTCCCGGATATGGTTTTTGAAACCCTTATTTTTGTTCTATGTCAGTTACTATCGAAACAAAAGGGCTTGTAAAAAAATATGGCAGCCGTACAGTTGTCAACCATGTTTCTTTCGAGGTAAAACAAGGGGAGATCGTTGGTTTGCTGGGCCCCAATGGCGCAGGTAAGACCACTTCTTTCTACCAGGTAGTAGGGTTGGTGAAACCGGATGAAGGAAGTGTTTTCTTAAACGGACAGGATATTACCAAACTGCCGATGTACAAAAGGGCCAAAATGGGTATTGGCTATCTGCCACAGGAAGCATCCGTATTTCGCAAGCTAAGTGTGGAGGATAACATTGCTGCCATCCTTGAAATGAGCGGCAAATCAAAGCAGGAACAAAAAGATAAACTGGAATCATTGCTCAATGAATTTCGGTTACAGCATGTCCGCAAAAACAATGGTGATGTACTAAGCGGCGGTGAAAGAAGACGAACCGAAATAGCAAGAGCTTTATCTGTTGATCCAAAATTCATTTTGCTCGATGAACCATTTGCCGGGATCGATCCAATTGCCGTGGAAGATATACAGGCCATTGTTGCCAAACTCAAATACAAGAATATCGGCATACTTATTACTGACCACAACGTAACAGAAACTCTTTCTATCTGCGACAGGGCTTATTTGCTTATTGAAGGAAAGATCTTTAAACATGGTACCGCCGAGGAGTTAGCAGCTGATGATGATGTTCGCCGCTTATACCTTGGGCGAAATTTTGAATTGAAGCGGAAAGACTATTTACATGAGGAAGCCCGGGGTGAAACAAACTAACTTTCAGCAAAATTCACATAGTCATAAAAATCTTGGTTCTTTCTTATCTTGCCTTCAGCAATGAAATTACTCTCGCCCGCCTTTTCATCCCTTGCCCGTATGCGGCTCTGGCGTATCGAAGCCTGGAAAAATAATCCATTCGATGCACAGCGGGAAGTGTTGCAGGAGATCGTCACTTCTGCACAATACACTGAGTTTGGCCGCAGGCATAATTTTTCCAATCTCTTTAATGTCCGTGACTTTAAATCTGCCGTTCCTATTCATGAGTATGACGACATGAAGCCGTATATCGAACGCATCATGAAAGGAGAGCAAAATATTCTATGGGGCACTCCTATCTATTGGTTTGCCAAAAGCAGCGGTACGACAAGTGAGAAAAGCAAGTTCATTCCCATAAGCGATGAAAGCCTGCATGACGGGCATTATAAAGCTTCGAAAGATGTATTGTCCCTTTATTATCATTTTAATCCGGATTCGGAATTACTAACAGGTAAAGGATTGGTCATCGGTGGCAGTCACAGCATCAACCCGGTGAATAATGATGCGAGGTACGGAGACCTTAGTGCTGTACTGATGCAAAATTCTCCCTTTTGGGCCCACTGGCTTCGTACACCCGATCTTACTATTGCCCTGATGGATGAATGGGAAAGCAAGATCGAAAAACTGGCAGCCGCTACGATCAAAGAGAACGTAACTTCTGTTTCCGGCGTACCCACCTGGACGCTTGTTTTATTCAAACGCATATTGGAGTTAACAGGAAAGAAAACGATGAGTGAAGTATGGCCGTCGCTGGAGCTTTTTATGCATGGTGGCGTTTCTTTCACCCCTTATAAAGAACAATTTCAAAAAATAATTGGTAAGAACATCAATTACCTGGAGATGTATAATGCCAGCGAAGGATTTTTTGCAGCGCAGGATATACCGGGAGAGGAAGGAATGTTGTTATTTACCGATCATGGTATTTTCTTTGAATTTATGCCGGTAAGTGAGTATGGTAAAAAAGATCCGATGACCATCAGCCTGCAGGATGCAGAGCTGAATAAAAATTATGCTCTTATCATCAGTACCAATGGCGGGTTGTGGAGATATTTGGTTGGAGACACCATTCAATTTACTTCAAAAAACCCTTATCGTATTAAAGTGTCCGGAAGGTTAAAACATTATATCAATGCTTTTGGTGAAGAAATAATTGTTGATAATACGGATAAAGCAATAGCTGTTGCTTCTGAAAAAACAGGAGCCGTAGTAAATGATTATACGGCAGCCCCGGTTTATTTTTCAGAGGCATCCAACGGCGCACATGAATGGCTGATCGAATTCGAAAAAGAACCGGTTGATCTTGCTGTATTTACCGGGCACCTGGATGCCGCACTGAAAAATGCGAACAGTGATTATGAAGCCAAGCGGCACAAAGACATTGCATTGCGTATGCCGGTCATTCATGCATTGAAGAAAGGCGTCTTCACCGAATGGCTTCGCAGCAAAGGCAAATTGGGCGGACAACATAAAGTGCCAAGATTATCAAATGAAAGAAAGTTCCTGGAAGAGATCCTGAAAATGAATACTGCTACATTTGTCAATAAATAAAAACCAATTAAATGAAATTGCTTGACGGAAAAGTTGCCATTGTAACCGGCGCCGCCCGTGGCATCGGCGAAGGCATTGCATTAAAATTTGCTGAACATGGAGCGAATGTGGCATTTACTTATGTAAGTGACAGCAGCGCTGAAAAAGCTGCCGCACTGGAAGAAAGGATCAAGGCGCAAGGCACAAGGTGCAAGGCTTATAAAAGCAATGCCGGTGACTTTGCACAATGTGAAGCATTTGTGAGTGATGTGATGAAAGAATTCGGAACAGTGGATATATGTGTTAACAATGCGGGCATCTCCAAAGACAATTTATTGTTACGAATGACCCCTGATCAATGGGACGATGTGATCAAAGTGAACCTGAACAGTGTTTTTTATATGACCAAGCAGATCATCAAACCAATGATGAAAGCAAGAAGCGGTTCTATCATCAATATGAGTTCTATCATTGGTGAAATAGGTAATGCAGGGCAAAGCAGTTATGCTGCAAGCAAGGCCGGCATTATTGGCTTTACAAAAAGTGTTGCCAAAGAATTAGGCAGCCGCAATATCCGTTGTAATGCCATTGCCCCCGGTTTTGTTGAAACCGATATGACCAGTTATCTAAAAGAAGGTGAAGCGGCTGATAAATACAAAGCCGGCATTCCATTGGGACGATTTGCTTCGGCAGAAGATATCGCTAATGTGTGTTTATTTCTTGCCAGTGATATGAGTAATTATATCACCGGGCAAACGATCAGCGTTTGCGGGGGGCTTAATATATAAGGCCAATTAATGTGGAAATGTGAGAATGTGAAGATGTGCAAATGAAAGGACCTGTTATTTCCACATTTCCCACACTTTCACATTCAACCCTATCCCTGTAGTTTGATGTTTCTTTTTTTGATATAGGCATGCCACAATATCATCGAAGCGATCGTTCTGTACGGACGCCATGGCTCTGCGACCTCCAGCATTTTTTCTTTGGTAATCTTTGGATGTAACCTTTTTACTTCTTTCAAACTATTCACCAAAGCAATATCACCAAGCGGGAACAGGTCGGTTCGTTGTAATGAATGCATCAGGTAAACATCCACTGTCCAGTCGCCGATACCTTTTATCTTTTTTAATTCGATACGAATTTCATCCTCATGGCTATGCTTCAATCTTTTCAAAATTAATTTTTTTGTTTTGACAGCAGTAGCCAGTTCTCTTGCATACACTATTTTTTGGCGGCTGAAATAACAAGCCCTTAATTCTGCATCAGAAAGAGCAAGAATTTTTGCAGGGGTTACAAACCCAATTCTTATTTTTAGCTTTTTAAAAGCAGCATAAGCAGATGCCAGTGATACCTGCTGTTCCAAAATAAAAAGTATCAATGATTGAAAACTCGCCGGTCTTGTCCACATAGGAGGATGCCCATGCTTTTTAATGATAGCTGCAAGGTCTGCGTCTTTACGGGCCAGCTTTTTACAGAGTTTTAAAAAGTTCGTTTTATTAAATACAAGATGCGGCGATGACATTAATATAATTGTTTAATTTACGGTACACACATAACTCCTGCTATGCGAAAATTACTCCTGCCATTTTTAATTTTTATTATTGCCTGCGGCTGCAAGAATGCCCGTACTGATAAAAAAAATGAAAGTACTGATTATCTCGTCAGTTTGGAAGGGATAGGGCCCGTCAAAACAGAGATGAGCCAGGATGAATTGGAGAAGTTGCTGAATAAAAAGATCCCTCTCACCAATCCCCGGGATACCATTAGCGGCTCCTGGATGGATTCTGCTTTTATTAAATACAAAGAGGCAGATCTAAGATTAACTTTTGTGCGGACGTATGCATATTCTGCTACTGACAGTTTTACCATGCGGATGACTGATATGCAAACCAGCAGCCCCTTATGCAAAACAAAGGATGGTATTGGTATCGGCGCCAATAAACAACAGATCGTTGATGCTTTTGAAGATCACATACTCATTATGGAACCAGGTTATGCGGATACAACCTACACTACCAGGAGCAAAACCCATTATACTATAAAAGTAAGAGAGGATTGGGAAGGAAGGGAGCTTGTTTTCTATTTGAAAGACAATAAGGTTTACGCCATCAGGGTTGGCTCCTTTTATGATGATTCCGAGTAAAGGCTACCGGGTCTTAAATTTTTCAATGGCCTTTTTGGTAAAATCACTCAGCACTAATCGTCCGCTGATCTTTGCTCTTTCAATAAGAAGAGTTTCCCAATGCTCGGTTCCTTTCCAAAATATTTTTTTCATTTCGGTCATAGCCTCGGGTGAAGAGTGGGATAAATGAAAAGCAAGACGATGAACAGCTTCATCCATATTACCAATATTCTCATGCAATTCTGCATACAAACCTTTTCGTTTGGCCCATTCAGCATTTCGCCAGGTTGAGGCATCAATGGCTAATGCACTGAAAGCAGCCGTACCGATCTTTCTTTCTACGGCAGGCCCAACTACAAATGGCCCGATACCAACAGCCAGTTCACTTAATTTCACATCAGCCCCTTCTGCTGCAATAGCATAATCAACAGCAGAAGCCAATCCCACACCGCCGCCAACGCATTTACCGTGAATACGTCCAATGATAAATTTTGGACAGGTGCGCATAGCATTGATGACATGGGCAAAGCCACTAAAAAAAGCTAATCCTTCTTTTTCGTTAGTAATAGCCACTAATTCATCGAATGAAGCGCCGGCACAAAAAGCTTTATCTCCTGCTGAACGAAGAATGATAACAACACCATCCGGGTTTTCGCCGGCATGGGTGATAGCAGCAGCCAGGTCATGCAAAATTTTCCCGGGCAATGAATTGCTTTGCGGGTGAAAGAATTCTATTGTTGCAACTCCTTTGTGCAATTCCGTTTTTACATATGCGTCTGTCATTTAAGTCGGTTTTAAAATTTATTCTTTTTTGCCACCATCGTTAATATTGTAGCCACTCCCGTTATCTCATTTGTTTCATCTATCATTTCTACCAGCCATTTTACTATGCCTTTATCAATATCATCCCCTCTTTTGAAGTCTTCCGGCTTTTCAACGATCCTTTTATCGTTGGGTAATTTTTCTTTACAGGTAAAACGAATATGAATTTCTGCGCCGGGATAAACAGGTTTGGTAAAACGCAATTCATCAATGCCATAATTGAGCAGCACCGGGTTCTTTTCATAGCTGTCAACAAATAATCCTGCGGCCATGCTCATGATAAAATAACCATGTGCCACCTGTTGTTCAAACATAGTTCCGGTAAAATTGGTTGTTTTGATATGTGCATAAAAATGATCGCCGCTCAGATCGGCGAAACGATCAATATCTTCTGATGTGATAATTCTTTTTTCCGTAATGATCTGGTCGCCGATCTGCAGTTCTTCAAAATATTTTTTGAAAGGATGCTTGCCCGGATCTTTTCCTTTGGCATTTTGCTGATAGACATTGGTGATAGCAGTGATCGTAGTTGGCGAACCCTGAAGTGCTGTTCTTTGTAAATAATGTTTTACACCTCGTAGTCCTCCCATCTCTTCACCACCACCAGCCCTGCCCGGACCGCCATGTACCAGCAATGGCAGCGGTGAACCATGTCCTGTGTTTTCCTTTGCACATTCATTATTTAATACCAATATTCTTCCGTGATGTGATGCGGCGCCAAGCACATATTTTTTTGCGATCGAATAATCAGCAGAAACAATAGTAGTAACCAAACTTCCTTTCCCCAATTTGCTCAATGCAATTACTTCTTCCGTTGTTTTGTAAGGCATGATCGTACTCACCGGTCCGAAAGCTTCCACTTCATGCACTTCTTTTGAATCAAAGGGTGTTGAATTCATCAATAATACAGGTGACATGAAAGCGCCTTTGCTTGCATCAGCATCTATCAGTTCTACACTATCAAGACTTCCATATACTATCTGGGAACTTGCCAGTAATTTCTCTGTCTGACTTCTGACTTCGGACTTCTGACTTTGCCCTGCCAACGAACCCATTCTAACTTTCTCATTCAGCGGATTACCGATCGTTGTTTGCGATAAAGATGCAGCAATTGCTTTCCACATATTTTCCATCCTGTTCTCCGGAACAAAAATTCTTCTGACGCCCGTACAACGCTGTCCTGCTTTCAATGTCATTTCTTTTCTCACCTCTTTTACAAATATTTCCCATTCAGGTTTATCAGGAGTTACATCTTCACCCAATACAATACAGTTCAACGAATCTGCTTCCATATTGAATGGAACATTATTGTCAAGTATAGCAGGAGTTTTTTTCAACATCAATCCTGTTGATGCGCTTCCGGTAAATGTCACTACATCCTGTGATGTTACCTGATCCAGCAGATCACCGGCGGAACCACAGATCAATTGCAATGCACCCTCCGGTAAAATTTTTGAAACAATAATTTCTTTTACTACTGCTTCGGTTAAATATGAAGTAACGGTAGCCGGTTTTACAATGGCCGGCATGCCCGCCAACAAATTCACTGCAATTTTTTCCAGCATTCCCCATACAGGAAAATTGAATGCATTGATATGAATAGCGACTCCTTCTTTGGGAACCAAAATATGTGTTCCCATAAATGTATTGTTCTTACTGAAGTTGTGGCTTTCACCATCGATGCAAAAAGTTTCATCAGGAAATTTTCTTCTCAGCGACGCATTGGCAAAAAGATTACCGATGCCGCCTTCAATATCCACCCAGCTATCAGCCTTTGTAGCGCCGGTCTGGTAACTGATCTTATAAAATGTGTCAAGATGTTTTCTTAAATGAAGCGCAAGAGCTTTCAGCATATTACCCCGCTGGTGAAAGGTCATTTTCCGGAGGCTGGTATTGCCCACTGCCCGGGCATATTCCACCATAACTTTAAAATCCAATCCCTTTGTGCTTGCCGCAGCTACCGGTTCGCCGGTTACCGCATTAAAAAGCGTTTGCCCTTCTCCCTCGCCCACTACCCATTCCCCGGCTATATAATTTTCTAATTTATTCATACCGTTTGTGACTTATTGAGACGAAATTACCTGATTTTGATCATGCCTATATCTTCTGCAGGGCTTATCTTTGCACCCACAAAAAATCTATTATGAAGAAAATATTGTCTTTAGTGATCGCCTTATCAGCGGTTTTATTTTTTAATCCCGCACAAGCCCAGAAAAAAGTCAAATGGGCGGAAATGGAAACTTTTCATGGAGTAATGGGTGAAACCTTTCATCCTGCCGAGGAAGGCAAACTCGATCCCATCCGCAAACGCAGCCAGGAAATGATTGATAAAGCCATCGCCTGGAAAAATTCTACAGCGCCTGAAGGCTATGACCAGGAAGCCGTAAAAAAATTGTTGAAGAAATTGGTGAAAGGGGCCAAAAAAATACACAAGCAGGTTCAAAAAAATGCAAGTGATAAAGAACTAACGGAAGAGCTCACAGAACTGCATGATGTATTTCATGAGATCATGGAAAAAAGCAGGAAGAAATCATAATCATTAATTCTTATTACATGAAACGAATAGTAATTGTATTATCCGGCTTATTGCTTATCGCCTTTACAGCTTGTAAATCTTCGGATAAAAAGAGCGGCGACAATGATCTAAAAGCAACAGCAGACAGTTTATATAAAAATATTAATGCAATTCATGGTAAAGGCATGGCGGATTACATGAAAATTGAGAAAAAGCAGGAAGCGATCAAAAGCTTGTTAGATTCAATTGCCAAATTGCCTTCGAATGCAAAAACGGCGGCAGAACCTTTGAAAACAAAACTCAACGAAACGATGGATGCCCTGACAAAGGCTTATGATGATATGTACAACTGGATGCCAACATTGAATATGGATTCGGCACAGAATGATCTGCAAAAAAGAGTTGATTATTTCACCAAAGAAAAATTGAATGCTGAAAATATCAACCAGGCTCTCTCTAATAGCCTTCAAAAAGCAGATTCATTATTGAAAGCGAAATTTTAGAGCGGTTCAATGCCAAACTGCCTGAGATGATGAAGGGCATGTTTGTATAAAAGCTGAACATTCTGTTCAAAGTTCAGGTCACCGAAGAAAGGATTGCGGGTTACCAGTTGCGGATTTGCTTCAAAAGCTTCGAAGAAATAGATCAATTCCTGTTGCAGGGCGCCGATGGCGCCTTGCACTGTTTTATAGCGAAGCACAGGCGGATCTTCACCCATCAATGGGTTTTTGGTATTCTCTTTAAAAGGCTTATCACTCATCATAAACTCTCTCATCCGTTCCAAATTTTCCGGCGGAGTGATGATCGTATCAATTTTCAGGTGGCCGCTGGCATTGCGTACCGCATCGCCGGCATAATGTTCGATCATCTGCTGCACATTCATCTTACCCCAGCGGGCTGGTGTGGCAGGATCGAGCCGTTGCAGGTAGGATACCAGTTTTGTCCGGAGAAAATTTTCTTTTTCAATACTCATATGGCATAATACTGTTTAAAAGTGTAAAGGTTTAAGAGTTTAAGGTTATCGTGATGCTACAGGAGCCTCTTTATGCAAGCGACTCAACTTTAAACCTTTAAACTTTTAAACCCTTAAACTCTAATCCATTTTTTCTTCTATCGCCTCACATATGCTGTTGAAAATCTCATCTACGGTTCCCTCACCTCTCACTGCCTGGAATTTTCCTTTTTTCTTATAATGATCCGCCACCGGCGATGTTTCATTATCATATACAGCAAATCGTTGACGGATCACACCTTCATTGGTATCATCGCTACGGCCCGATGTTTTGCCCCTGTTCAATAATCTTTTCACCAGCTCATCCTCACTTACTTCCAATGCCAGCACCGAAGCAATATTTGTTTTTTTCCGCTCCATCAGCTTATCTAATGCCGATGCTTGCGCCACGGTACGGGGAAATCCATCAAATAAAAAGCCTTTGGAATCCTTATGTTTATCAAAATAGGAGTCCACCATACCGATCACAATGGCATCGGGTACCAGTTGACCTTTATCAATATATCCTTTGGCTTCCAGCCCAAGTGGGGTTTTTTGGGCAATTTCTTCCCGCAATAAATGACCTGTAGAAAGGTGGATCAGCCCATACTTTGCCACCAGCCTGTCTGACTGTGTTCCTTTTCCGCTACCGGGTGGCCCAAAAAGTATCAAATTAAACATAAACAGTTTCATATTCCGTAAGTTGACAAATATAATGTACGGAGGTTAAATTATTCAGAACTTCTCAAAGTTTTGAAATGACCCTTTGAGATACAAAATGTTAAGAAAACCGGCTATCGTCTCCGGGAGAAACCACTCAACTAATAGCATCGTAAATTTGTTTAGTAGTAAAATGAGGGTGTTTGACACATATATCCTGTTCGCTGTAATAATTACAGCCTTTGTGCATTGCAGTCCTTCTGAAAATAATTCAATAAATAAAAACAGAAATGATATGAATGAGAAAAAGAATCCTGTTTACTCAAACACCGATACGTCTGCTGTAAAAATGAGTGAAGAGGAGTGGAAAAAGATCCTCCCGCAGGATGTTTATTATATAGCAAGAATGAAAGGAACGGAAAGGCCCTGGACAAGTAAGTTTGAAACTCTAAAAGATAAAGGCACTTACTATTGTGCCGCCTGCGGCAATGCTTTGTTCCAAAGCGACACGAAATTTGAAAGCGGCTGTGGCTGGCCCAGTTTTTATGAGCCGATCAGCAAAACCAGTGTTATTTATACCCCCGACAATACACATGGCATGAAGCGAACCGAAGTGCAATGTGGTCGCTGTGAGGCTCATCTCGGGCATGTATTTGATGATGGTCCCCCGCCTACCGGCCTTCGCTATTGCATTAACGGAGTGGTACTTGACTTTGAAAAGGCAAAAGAAATAGAAAAGAAATTTAATGAGAAGCCGAAGGAAAACTGAACCCTTTTGTTTCTCCAAACTCTCTTTCATGTAAAAGTGGGTTTTTTATTTTTCCAAGCAACGGCATATGGATAAATTTACGTTCCCAAAAAAAACGGTATGCAAGTGGTAAAAAAGCTCTGGATGTTCCTGGTCGGTTTGACAGTGTTCGCCCCGGCAGCATGGTCGCAGATTGATATGATGCAGCCTATGCCGGTGGATCCGAAAGTAAAGATTGGCAAACTCCCTAACGGACTTACTTATTATATCCGTCATAATAGTTTGCCAGAAAAAAGAGTAGAACTCCGGCTTGTTGTAAATGCCGGCTCGGTGCTGGAAGATGATGACCAGTTAGGCCTTGCTCATTTTATGGAGCATATGAATTTCAACGGCACCAAACATTTTCCCAAAAATGAATTAGTAAGTTACCTGCAGAGCATCGGTGTGCAATTTGGCGCCGACCTGAATGCATATACCGGTTTTGATGAAACGGTGTATATACTTCCCGTACCAACAGATAAACCGGGCCTGGTAGATAAAGGATTGCAGATATTAAAAGACTGGGCACATGAAGCATCACTTGATTCTATTGAAATAGAAAAAGAAAGAGGTGTAGTAATTGAAGAATGGAGACTGAGCCGCGGCGCTGATGAAAGAATGATGAAACAAACATTGCCGGTGCAGTACCAGGGTTCAAGATATGCAGACCGCTTACCAATTGGCACCAAATTCAGCCTGGATAATTTTTCTCATGCTGCATTGAAACGATTTTATAAAGACTGGTACCGTCCCGATATGCAGGCTATCATAGTTGTTGGTGATATTGATGTAAACGATATGGAGCAGAAGATAAAAGAAACGTTCAGCAGCATTCCGCCGGCTACTTCTCCAAGACAAAGAGAAATGTTTTTGGTACCTGATCATGCCGAAACATTATCGGTAGTAGCAAAGGACAAAGAGACGGCTTTTCCTGCTGTTGAGATCATGTATAAGAAAGATCCCCTGCCTGAAACAAGCATTGGTGATTATATGCGATATATGAACCGTATGCTTTTTACCGGCATGCTGAATAATCGTTTCCGGGAGTTGACACTCAAACCTAATCCTCCTTTTGTTTCTGCAGGTTCTTATTATGGTAATAGTTATGCGAGAAGCAAAGATGTCTATCAATTATATGCCAACAGCAGCGATACCGGTATGGCAAGGGCATTGAAAGTATTGTCAGAAGAAAATAGAAGGGTTTTGTTATATGGTTTTACACAAAGTGAACTGGGTCTCCAGAAAAAACAATTACAAAGCTTTTATGACCGCATTTTTAGTGAACGGGAAAAAGAAGAATCTTATAAATATGTTGGCGAGTATGTAAATAATTTTTTGATCAATGAGCCTATCCCGGGTATTGAATGGGAATATGATTTTGTAAAACAGCATTTATCTTCTGTAAAACTGGAAGAAGTAAATAAACTGGCGGCGCAATGGATCACTAAAAATAATATGGTTGTTACATTGAATGCTCCTGACAAAGCCGGCATAAAAATTCCATCGGATGAAGAAGTAAAAAATGTGCTGGCTGCTGTAGAAACTGCTGCTATTGAACCCATCAAAGACAAAGTACTGGCTACAACGCTGATGGATGCAAGTAAGCTAAAACCAGGAAAGATCGCCAGCTCTAAAACAGATGAAGAATTACAAATCACAACGATCAAACTGTCTAACGGGGCTACTGTTATATTAAAACCTACCACTTTTAAAAATGATGAGATAATATTCCGGTCCTTCAGTAAAGGAGGGCATTCTTTGGTGAAAGATGCAGACTATTATTCTGCTTCGAATGCTTCTGATATCGTAGCACAAAGTGGTGTTGGCGATTTTTCTTCTATTGACCTGGGCAATATGCTGAAGGGGAAAAACACAAGACTCTCTCCCGACATCAGTTTATATAGTGAAGGATTGAATGGCAGCACCGCACCTAAAGAAATAGAAACACTATTGCAACTGGTGCATTTATATTTTACAAAGCCCCGCAAAGACAAAGACGCATTTGAATCTTATAAAACAAAAGAAAAGCAAATGTCGTCGAACCTGCTGGCAAACCCTATGTATTATTTTGCAGATGAGCTGGGAAAAATAATGACACAAAATCATCCCCGTGCAGATAAAATTGCCAAGCCGGAAGATTTTGATAAGATCAATCTTGACCGCAGCATACAGATATACAAAGAACGATTTGCCAATGCCGGAGATTTTACTTTTCTCTTTGTTGGTTCTTTTGATGAAGAAAAGATAAAGCCACTATTGGAAAAATACATCGGAAGCCTGCCCTCTGCTCCCGTAAAAGAAAATTTTAAAGATCTCGGAATCCGGCCACCGGCTACCAAAATTGATAAAGTGATCAGCAAAGGAGCTGAACCGCAAAGTATGGTGCTTCTTGCATTTTCAAATCCTGCCACTTACAATGAAAAAGATAATTACATATTGCAAAGCCTCGCAGAGGTTTTGAATATTAAACTGGTGGAAAAGCTAAGAGAAGAAAAAGGAGGTGTGTATGGCGTTAACGTTATGGGGCGTATAAGCAAGTATCCTTACTCCAGTTCTTCTTTCAGTATCATATTTCCCTGTGCGCCTGAAAATGCCGACACATTAAGCAAAGCTGCATTGGAAGAACTGAAAAAAATAATAAAAGACGGGGTAAGCCCTGAAGACCTTGAAAAAATAAAAGAACAACAAAAAAGAAAACTGGAAGTGGATATGAAACAAAACCAGTTTTGGATGAGCAGTCTTTATGATGCTTATTATCTCGGCAATAACCCATCCAATATTTTATCTAAACAAAAACAGTCAGAAGCGCTGACCTCGAAAATGATACAGGATGCTGCAAAAAAATATATCAATACCACCCGTTATATCAGGATAATGCTGCAACCAGGAGAAAAAACAAACCCCAAACCTTTTTAAAATAACAGGGTTTACAGATCATGAAAGTTCTCAGACAACTGTTCTTTTTTTTGATCGCTGTGATGGTTGTTACAGCCGGGCTATCCATGATAATGCCTACCAGCCAGAAGCTTGAAAAATCCATTACTATTGATGCGCCTGCTGCTGTTATTTATAAAGAGCTGATCAAACTGGAGAATTTCAATAAGTATTCCGTCTGGAGCCAACGTGATACTTCGGTCAAATATACAAGAACAGGAACCGACGGAACGGTTGGGGCTACTTCCTCATGGACCGGTGATCCTGCTATATCCGGCGAGGGTAAGATCGAGATCGTTTCATTGCAGGAAAATAAAACTGTATCGCATAAACTTAGTTTTCTCAAACCCAAAAAGGGGAATGCTGAATCTTTGTTTACTTTAAATGAAAACAACGGTGCTACTACTGTTAACTGGAATTTTAAACTCTCTACCCCACGCCCCTGGAATATTTTCAATTTGTTCTACAGTCTGGACAAGAACATGGGAAAAGATTTTGAAGAAGGATTATCGCTGCTTAAGAAAGCAATTGAAGCCACACAAGGCACAGCTTCTTCAACATTATATGAAGTGAATACCATGAATTTCCCTGCCACCACTTTTGCGATAGTAAGACAAAAAATAAAATGGTCATACCTGTCATCCTTCTTTGCCGAACATATTCCTATCGTTTACCAGGAAGCACAAAATGCAAATTCATCTCCCGGGACTGCATGCGGTCTTATTTATGAATGGGATGAAAAAACACAGCAGGCAGATATTGCCGCAGCTGTGCCTGTTGCCAGCGGAACAAAGATCAACAGCCCAATGGTTCAGTCAGTGAATATTTCAGCATCCAAAGCGGTGTTTGTGAATTATACCGGCGGATATGATAAACTCACTGATGCCTATAGAAGTATTGATAAATATATTTCAGATAATAAACTGACGAAGAAGACCCCCTCTATCGAAGAATACGTTACTGGTCCTTCTAATGAAAAAGATACCAGTAAGTGGCTGACCAAAATTGTTTTTTTGGTCGAATGATCCATGCTTTTGTTTAAATTACTGCACTAAATCATCTTGCACATGATGAAAATGAATGCAGGCGCCTGGATCGGCATCATCGGTGGCGTTATCGGGCTGATCGCAGGTGTGGGCGCCGTAGTAGCCACCGGCGGGCCATCCGGTATTTATATCGGTCTTGGAATGCTTGTGGTTTTCGGTGGTATGTTCTATTTATTCTATCGCCTTTTCTTCAAGCCCATGATCAATACTTCCCGTTTGCAAAAGACGGGCATATCAGGAACAGCAAGAATACTGGAAGTAAGAGATACAGGTATTACCATTAACAATAGCCCGCAGGTAAAACTGATAGTAGAAATAAAAAATAGTTTTGGCCAGCGTTACCAGGCCACGATGAGGGTGTTGGTTTCAAGGATCAATCCCGGCGCTTATCAGCCCGGTATGGAAATACCCGTAAAGATCGATCCGAAGAATGAACAAAATGTAGTATTGGACTATAGCGGTGCCCAACAAAGAGGTGCCGGCGTTGCTGCGCATCCCAATGAAGCAGCTATGAAAGCAGCATTGGAACAGGTGCAAAAAGAAAACGAGGCCATTCTTGTATCAGGCAGGGCAGCCAAAGCAATCATTACAAAAAATACTTTCCTGGGGGTAAATGTAAATGGAAATAACCCTTATGTGGAATTAGAGCTACAGGTATTGCCTGAGAATTCCCCTGCCTTTAGCGGTAAGGCGAAAGGCGTTATTGCTGAGGCTTCTATTCCCAAATATCAGCCGGGCTGTACGGTGTTTGTGAAATATGATCTGTATGATAACAGTAAAGTAGTAGTAGATCATTCCTGATATAGTTTTCATCAAACTCATTTCCTTACATTTGCCGCAAAGGATAGGGTTATAAAATGAGCTATAAAATTTTCAAGCTATCTTTTTAGCCCGGTGACGAAAATTTTATGGTGAATTCCATGTGGCCAATTTTCAAAATAATGATCGCACATGAAACTGTCGCATTTATCCGAAACATTAATAGGATCTGAGATCGTAAAACTGGGTGGTGAAATAAGAGAAAAGATCCGCCAGGGTGAACGCATTTATAATTTTACGGTCGGCGATTTTGATCCTTCTATTTTTCCTATCCCAAAAGAACTGGAAGATGCGATCGTAGAAGCTTACCGCAAACATTTCACCAACTATCCGGCAGCCGAAGGAAATCTTGACCTGAGAGAAGCGCTTCATTCTTTTATGAAAGATGAAGAAGGATTGGATTATGGTACCGGTGAAATATTAGTGGCATCAGGCGGACGTCCGTTGATCTATGCAGTATTCAGGGCGGTATGCGATAAAGGCGATAAGATCATCTATGCTGTTCCTTCCTGGAATAATAATCATTATACACATTTTGTCGGCGGCGATCATATTGTTCTTGAAGCACATGCGGAAAATAATTTTATGCCTACGGCGGATGATATTCGTCCGCATATACAACAAGCAGCGCTGATCTCACTTTGCTCTCCGCAAAATCCTACCGGCACTACTTTTAAAAAAGAAGAACTGGAAGCTATCTGCGATCTCGTTATCGAAGAGAATAAGAGAAGAGGCGATGGGGAAAAGAAATTATATGTGATGTATGACCAGATGTACTGGCATCTCACCTATGGCGACATCCAGCATTATAACCCTGTTTCATTGCGACCGGAAATGAGGAACTACACTATTTACATTGATGCCATCAGTAAAGTGTTTGCAGCCACAGGGGTAAGAGTTGGCTGGGGTATGGGGCCTGCTGCTGTTATCAATAAAATGAAAGCTATTCTTACGCATATCGGTGCCTGGGCGCCGATGGCGGAACAAAAAGCGGTGGCACATTATCTCAGTCACCGTACGGCAATAAAAAAATTCCTCGATCATTTCAAAGCAGAAATAGAAGAAAGACTGCGCCGTATCTATGATGGTTTTACTCAATTAAAAAATGAAGGTTTGCCTGTTGATGCCATTGCACCGGAAGCTGCTATTTATCTTACCATAAAAATTGACCTTGTTGGCAAAACAACTCCTGAAGGGAAAAAACTGGAAACACAAGGCGATGTTACCGCTTATGTGTTGAATGCCGCAGGCCTTGCTGTTGTTCCCTTTTATGCATTTGGTGCTGAAAAAAGTTCGCCCTGGTATAGATTAAGTGTTGGTACCTGCAAAAAAGAAGAGATCGCCGATATGTTTGCAAAGCTGGGAGAAGCGCTGAAGAAACTTTCCTGATATCGATCTAGTTTTTGTTGATAAAGAACCTGAAGGGCCTTACATCTTTCCGGTATAACTCGTTTATTATTTTATTGGCTTTTGAAGTAATGCGATTACGATCAAGTAATTCATGCGCAAGACAAAATTGTTCGGTTGATCCGGTATCGGATACAATTTGATAAAGACGTTCTTCTTCCTGTTCAATATTAAATGCTTGTTGAAAAAACACCACCAGGCTATGACTGTGGCTTTGCATTGCGAAAGATTTAATATCCCGACATTCCTTTGGTGGCCGGACAGCCGCAACCTTTTCCGCCCTTGCCATTGCCGGAGTAATAATTCTTGTTGCAGGCGGCTAATAAGACCACCACTAAAAGGGCAAAGAATATTGTACTTAGCTTCTTCATAAATTACCGGTTGATAGGAAGTTCTAAATTAAAACTATTTTACAAACAAATTAGTATCTGGCTTGCTCAAACAGGCAAAAATTAACATGGATCAGCCTTTAAAAGAAAAAAAAAAGGGGAAACCCCGCATCCTGGTGGCCCCGCTCGACTGGGGGCTGGGTCATGCTACCCGCTGTATTCCCATAATTAAAGAGCTTCTTTTACAGGGCTGTGAAGTATGGCTGGCGGGCGAAGGACGGCAAAAAGAATTATTGAAAACAGAATTCCCGGAACTCCCATTCCTCGATCTGCCCGGTTACCGGATCGTGTATGCCAAAACAAAAAAAGGGTTGCTCTGGAAAATGATACAGCAGGGGCCTCAACTGCGGAGGGCAATTTTGTATGAACACCAATGGCTGAAAAGAATGGTAAAGGAAAATCATTTTGATGCTGTCATCAGCGACAACAGGTATGGTTTGTATCACTCAGACATTCCCTGCATTTTTATCACTCATCAACTTCTCATAAAAAGCTCTGCCGGTAAATGGACCGAAAAGGTCTTGCAGAAAAGAAATTTCAAATACATCAACCGCTTCACAGAATGTTGGGTACCTGACCTGGAAGGAGAGAATAATTTAGCCGGCGATTTATCACATCCGCCAAAAAAGCCAAACATACCTGTGCGGTATATCAGTTTACTTTCAAGATTTACTTCTTACTCCCCTTCAGGGGATGGGGGCAAAGATCATTTGCTCATCATTCTTTCCGGACCAGAACCGCAAAGAACGATCCTTGAAAATAAGATCATTAAAGATATCAGTCATTACAATGGAACAGCCGTTATTGTAAGAGGTCTGCCCGGTTCAGCATCGCTTATTCCTTCTACGAACATGTTGCTTTTTTATAATCACCTTCCTGCAAAGGAATTAAATGATGAGATGATGCGGGCAGAATATATAATCAGCCGCAGTGGTTATAGCACCGTAATGGATGTAATGACACTGCAAAAGAAAAGCATTCTTATTCCTACTCCGGGACAAACTGAGCAGGAATACCTGGGAGAATATTTGATGAAAAAGAGAATGGCAATTACAGCTTCGCAAAAAGATTTTTCGCTAACCGGTGTTTTATCAAAAGCCGGAAGCTTTACTTATATCTTTCCATCATTCCCCGATCAGCAACTCATGAAGCTGTCCATTGACGAACTCCTCAGAATAGTACAACACAAGTGATATATCAGTTTGAGTATTTTAAACAACAAAACTGATATACAGCCGACAATCAGCGATCATTTACTTTTGTTGTCAAATCATTTTTCTGAAAGATCACACCAAGGCACATATCGCTGTTCTTTTCACTAATATTTTCTTTACTGCTAATTATAGCCTGGTAAAATATATTTCTCCTTCCCATGTCGGGCCTTATGGGCTAAATGTTATCAGGGTTGGGATAAGTCTTTTACTTTTTTGGATAGTATGGTCATTGGGAAAAACAAAGGCCGGTATAAAGAAAGAACATCTTTTCCGTTTTTTTCTTTGCGGGCTGACAGGTGTTGCTATCAATCAAATGCTTTTTATCAAGGGACTGACAATGACTTCTACCATTCATGCGTCATTGCTGATGCTTTGCACCCCTCTATTGATCACCCTGCTTGCTTTTTGGATATTGAAAGAGAAGGTCACCTTTTTTAAAATAGCAGGGCTGGCGGCCGGTATTTGTGGCGCTGTATTATTGATCTCGTCAAAAGAAATAGCAGGCACCGCTTCATTAACAGGCGACCTGTTCATCATTTTAAATGCGATCGCTTATACATTTTATTTTATTCTGGTAAAACCATTGATGAATGAATATCCTCCCCTGCATGTGATCCGCTGGGTCTTTACTTTCGGTTTTATCATGATCCTTCCATTTGGCTGGACACAATTTTCTGCCGTGGAATGGCCTTCGTTTGAACTAACGCATTTACTGTCGCTGACGGCCATTGTTATCTGCGGAACTTTTCTGGCTTATTTATTCAATGTATATGGCCTGCAAAAACTCGGCGCCGGCATCACCGGTTCGTATATTTATACGCAACCTGTTTTTGCCGCCATCATTGCCATCTTATTTCTCGGAGAAAAATTCACCTTTGAAAAAATGATTGCCGGTATTTTGATCTTTATGGGAGTATATTTAGTAAGTCGTAAGGCGCCGCCGATAGTACAGGAATAGGTAATCAGGCATTCTTTAAGTACGCCGATCTTGCTGACTTTTCACTTCTTTTGACAATTTGATTGCCTGGTCTAAAAGTTTTGTTATGCTTGTTCCATGAACAAGGAAATTGGTTTTTGTGTACCGGCCAACTACCTCAAGCTGAACTTCTCCATTCTCCATAGACAGGTTAAGATCGTTATCCTCTAACAGGCTTTTTAGTTTTGTATTGTTTCTCATTAATTACTATTCTTCGGGTAATCAAAGAACCAAAACTCTTTCGCTGCTTCTCTAAAATTCTTCCATTTATCACAATCCGCTTTCACCGCAAATATGCCGCAGGTGGGAATATTATCAATTCTTGTTGAAGTAAGGAGGTTGGCAAAATCAGTGAGGCCCGGATTATGAGAAAAGATGGCAATGCTGCCGGATTTATTATCTGCTTTGGCGATCACATCCCAAAAAACTTTTTCAGCAGCTCCATATAATTCATCCCGGAAGATCATATCGTCTTTCTTCACCTTATATGCTTTCGCAAATATCCTTGCCGTTTTCCGGGCTCTGTTTGCAGGGCTGGAAATAAATGCATCGATCTTCACTTTATTGTCCAGCAGGCGATGAGCCATCACCGGTGCATCCTGTTTTCCTCTTTCATTCAGCGGACGATCAAAATCACTTAATGATGGATCACCCCAGTCGCTTTTGGCGTGTCGTACAAGGATCAGTTGTTTCATACTTTGAAGATAACTAGTTACAGATTTTTGGTTTTGGGTTTTAGATTTTTGATTGCACCCAGAACGACCCTTCCACTTTAGACAAATCGAAAATCCAAAATCAAAAATTCTCAATATCCCCTCACATTCCTTCCTTCCATATAATTCATAAAGGCCTTGTTCACTACTTTATTTCCGCCGGGTGTAGGATAATCGCCGGAGAAATACCAGTCCCCCAAATTACCGGGGCATGCTTTGTGCAGGTCTTCTATGCTTTGGAAAATGACATCCACCGGGATATTGATTCCGGGTGGTGTAATGAGCTGTGCGATCTTAGCAGATATCTCTTCGGCTGTAAATTGTTTATAAACCTGCTTCACCACATTTTCTGTATGCAGTTGATTGTTGCGTTGCAGGTCTTTGCATTTAATCAGCAACTCTTTCAGGCAATCTTCTTTTCCTCTTTCCTTCATCAATGCTACTGCCGCATTGAAAGCAATAAAATCGCCCATCTTGCTCATGTCAATTCCATAGCAATCTGGATATCGGATCTGCGGCGCTGATGAAACAATGACGATACGTTTCGGTTTTAACCTCGACAACATCCGGATGATACTTTCTTTCAGCGTTGTTCCTCTTACAATAGAATCATCAATTACTACCAGTGTATCTTCCCCCGGACGAACAGTGCCATAAGTAATATCATACACATGCTGCACCATTTCATTACGGTTCACATCTTCTGTAATGAATGTCCGCATCTTCACATCTTTGATAGCGATCTTTTCGATACGGATACGGCGGGTGATCATCTCGCTGAGCTTCTCTGCATCAAAGTCCTTACCCCAGCTTACTATTCTTTCGATCTTAATTTTATTCAAATAATCTTCTGCGCCTTTCAGCATACCATAGAAAGCCGTTTCTGCTGTATTGGGTATGAAAGAAAAAATGGTGTTCTTGAGATCATGCTCAATAGCATTCAATACCTGCTCGCTGAGATTATATCCAAGCGCAATTCTTTCTCTATAAATTTTTTCATCACTGCCTCTTGAAAAATATATGCGTTCAAAGCTGCAGGCTTTTCTTTCTTTAGGTTCCAATATTTGGGCAACTTCAATTTCTCCTTTCTCATTTACGATCAATGCCTGACCCGGCATCAGTTCCTGCACTTCATTTTCCCCTACATTAAAAGCGGTCCTGATAGCTGCTCTTTCAGAAGCTGCCACTACCACTTCATCATTGATATAATAATAGGAAGGACGAATACCATGTGCATCACGAAAAACAAAGCCAATTCCATTGCCTGTTAAACCGGCAACATGAAAACCACCATCCAGCAGCGGTAATGCTTTTTTTAATACTTTTTTTATATCTGGTTGACCGGGCGATGTTTCATCTTCCCTTCCCAGAAAAGTACTCATGAGTTCGATCATGGCAGCAAGATCGCTGAAGCGAACATTTTCATGTGGTTCCTTTCCGATCAAAGTGAACAGATCATCTGAATTGACAATATTAAAATTACCCGCCATGGCCAGGTTGCGGGAAGGCATTGTATGACGATTGATAAAAGGATGACAGTATTCTAATTTATTTTTCCCCTGTGTGCCATAACGAAGATGGCCTAACAACAACTCTCCTAAAAAACTTACATGTCCTTTCATCAGACCGGGATGATTTTTTATTCCCGGATGATATTTTTCCAGTTCATCAATTTCTTTTCCTACCTGCTGAAAAATATCGGCAATAGCCTGTGGTGCATTACTGCGAATGCGTTGCATGAACGGATAGCCCGGTTCCACATTTAATTTTACAGCTGCCATCCCCGCACCATCCTGCCCACGGTTATGCTGTTTTTCCATTAAAAGGTATAGCTTATTAAGCCCCCACAATACCGTACCATACTGCTGATGGTAATAAGAGAAGGGTTTTCGTAAACGGATGAATGCAAGTCCGCATTCATGCTTGATTGGGTCGCTCATCGAGGTGGCAAAGGTAGTTAAAAAGTCATACGGGTCATAAAAAGTCAAATGGGTCAGATCGTATGACCTGCCCCATTTGACCAATTTGGCTTATTTGACTATTATTAAAACCCTTTCTGGCCTACTGTCAACTTCTTCAGTTGAGGACATTCAGCTTCAGTGTCAGGATCAATATTGATAAAGTAAGCAGGCAGCATTGAGGTCAACCATTTTTCCATAGCCTTGCCCTTTTTTTCTTCCAGCGCCATTTGAGAAATTTTGCTATAATCGTCCTGCAGGTTCATACGGTGCGGCTGTGATTTTGATTTCAGGTAAACGATCCTTACCCCGCCTTTTTGCTGCTCATCTGTATAAGGAACGGCCTTTGAAATATCACCCGGCTTTAATGTGTCGAGCATCATTACCATTTCCTTATCAAGCAGATCAATAGGTACAAACGTACCGCCATCACGGTTAGTGATACAGGGACCCATGAATTTTGCTGATTCATCGTCGCTGTATTTTGTTGCAGCTGCATTAAAACTGATCGAGCCTCCAATGATCAGTGAACGAATACTGTCTAATTTTTTTATTGACTGCTCAACTTCTGTTTCTGTTACCGGGGGGATACGCAGGATATGACGAATATCTGCTTCATCTCCATTTCGACTCATCATTTGGATGATATGATACCCGAATTTAGATTTTACCGGTGATGATATCTGGCCTTCTTTAGTACGAAAAGCGGTTGACAAAAAAACGGGGTCCCATGTTTTTTCAGAACGAATGACCTGGTATTGCCCGCATCGGTCCTTGCTGCCCGGGTCTTGCGAAACGTTTTTGGCCAGCGTACAAAAATCAACAAGCTTACCTTCCAATTGCTTTTTGTAATTGTTCATTTCATTGATGGTGTACTCTTCCACTTCCCTTGAAGCTTTAGGATAAACAACAATCTGGCATATTTCCAGCTCGGTCTCAAAAAAGGGCAAGCTGTCTTTGGGTATTCGTTCAAAAAAGTTTTTTACCTCATTGGGAGTGATGCGCACACCCTCTACAATCTTGCGTTGCATAGCTGCCGCCAGTTTCTGTTCTTTTACCGACTCTCTTGCATCATCTTTTATCTGGTAAATGCTTTTTCCTGCCATTTCCTCCAATGCTTCCTGGCTGCCAAGCTGGTTGATATAATAACGGATCTTCTGATCCAATTCTGCTTCTACTTCATCGTCTGTTACGGGTAATGAATCTTTTTCCGCCTGCAGCATTAATATTTTGGAAATAAGGGCTTGCTCCATAACAAGACATTCTGCATTTTCCGGCACTTGTCCGCCCTGCCGAATAATATCAGCTATAGCATTTTTAATATCAGATTGAAGGATGATCCTGTCCCCGACAACACCTGCAATTTTATCTACTACTACTTTGGCAGCTTGTTGAGGCTGCGCTATTGCCGTCACAGTAAACAGCAAAAAAGAAACAACCAATAGTTTTCTCATATATCGCATAAATTCAAAAGTACTTTGAGCAATAAGACTTAAATATTTTCAGGGAAGTATTTAACAAAAGTTTGATGGAACAGCAAGTGGGAAGTAGCTAGTAGCAAGTAGGATGGCGTGGTTTAGCTAGATTTTCCTCCCTACTAGCTACTCGCTTTTCCCTACTAGCTTATAGTGTTCTCTTCACTTCTTCCTCCTCATACGCTTCTACCACATCACCGACTTTATAATCACTGAAATTCTTAATAGTAAGACCACATTCCATGCCTGACTGTACTTCTTTTACATCGTCTCTAAAACGTTTTAAAGAGCCCAATTCAGCTACATTTCCTGCAGCCGGGTATATAACGATACCTTCCCGTATCAGCCTGATCTTAGAATCTCTCTTGATCTTTCCGTCCAGTACAAAACATCCGGCGATAATAACTTTATCAAACTTGAACACTTCCCGTATTTCCACATTGGCAACGATCTTTTCCTGTACTTTAGGTTCCAGCATTCCTTCCATTGCACTCTTCACCTCTTCGATCGCATTGTAGATGATGGAATACATCTTGATCTCAATACCTGCGTTTTCTGCCAGTCTTGATGCCTGCAATGAAGGCCGTACGTTAAAGGCAATAACGATAGCATCGGATGCCTCGGCCAATACAATATCGCTTTCATTGATCTGTCCAACACCTTTGTGGATCACACTCACCAATATCTCTTGTGTTGACAATTTTTGCAGTGAATCGCTCAATGCCTCCACTGACCCGTCCACATCACCTTTGATGATCACTTTCAATTCTTTGAAACTACCCAATGCCAAACGACGACCGATCTCATCAAGTGTAATATGTTTTTTGGTCCTGATACCCTGCTCTCTTAATATCTGTGCCCGGCGATTGGCAATTTCTTTTGCCTCCGCTTCATCGGCATATACCTTGAATTTTTCGCCTGCTTGTGGTGCTCCGTTCAATCCCAAGACTACTGCCGGAGCAGAAGGACCTGCATTCTCTTCTTTTTTATTTCTTTCATTGAACATTGCTTTTACACGGCCAAAATATTGTCCGCTTACAATGAGGTCGCCATGCTTTAATGTTCCATTCTCAACAAGCAATGTAGCTACATAACCTCGACCTTTATCAAGAGATGCTTCAATGATAGTACCTGTAGCTTCCCTGTCAGGATTGGCTTTCAGATCTAACAATTCTGCTTCGAGCAATATTTTTTCCAGCAACTTATCAATATTCAATCCTTTCTTGGCAGAAATCTCCTGGCTCTGGTGTTTTCCGCCCCATTCTTCTACCAGGATATTCATTTGCGAAAGCTGTTCGTATATCTTTTTAGGATTGGCTCCATCTCTATCAATTTTATTCACTGCGAATATCATAGGCACCCCGGCTGCCTGCGCATGGCTGATGGCTTCACGGGTTTGTGGCATCACCGCATCATCTGCTGCAACAACGATCACTGCAATGTCGGTGACTTTTGCACCTCTTGCCCGCATGGCGGTAAAGGCTTCATGACCCGGCGTATCAAGGAAAGTAATTTCTTTTCCGTTTGCTAATTCTACCTGGTATGCGCCAATGTGCTGGGTGATACCTCCGGCTTCACCTGCTACTACATTCGCATTGCGGATATAATCAAGCAACGATGTTTTACCATGATCCACATGGCCCATGATGGTAACAATGGGTGAACGATGTTGCAGATCTTGTTCTTCATCATCATCATCCTCCTCTTCCATTTCCATCTGCTTTTCCATATCAATGAACTCAACAGTATAGCCAAATTCTCCTGCAACAAGCTCTATTACTTCAGCATCGAGACGCTGATTGATGGACACCATGATACCAAGGCTCATACACTTGCTGATCACTTCTGCAAAACTTACATCCATCAGGTTAGCCAGTTCACTTACACTGATGAACTCTGTTACCTGCAGCTTATTATCATCTACCATTTCTCCCTGCGCATCTGCCGCCTCTTGTCTTTTCTCCCTGCGCATTTTTGCCTTGAGACTTTTTCCTCTTCCGCCTGCGCCGGCGAGCTTGGCCTGCGTCTCTCTTATTTTTTCCTGAATCTCTTTTTCATCGATCAGTTTCTCTTCACGACGACCGCCAGTGCTTCTGTTATCTCTCCGGGCACTACCGCCACCTCTTCCACGGTTATCCCGGCTAAACCCTCCGCCTCCTTGTTTTTTGTCTTCGTCTTTATTAATAAAAATATCCCGCTTCACTTCTTTCTTGGCGATCGGGATACGTTTTCTTTTTCTATTCTCATCTTTTACCGGTCTTGTATCTGTATGAACAGGTAATTCAATTTTGCCGAGGATCTTCGGACCGGTTAGTTTTTCTACCTCAATATTCTCAATAACGGTCTGTTGTTCTTCTGCAACAGGTTCTTCCTTTACAGGAACAACCTCTTCTATTTTTTCAGCAACAGGCTCTGCTTCTTCTTTCTTTGTTTTTTTGCCTTTGCCTTTTGCCGGCTTCTCTTCAACAATCTTTGGTTCTTCTTTTTTTGCTTTTGCTCCTTTTTTAGGTCTTGTGGAAGAATCAATTTTTGAGAGGTCTATCTTTTTTACAACTTTCGGGCCTTCTATTTCGGGCGCCTCGGGTTTTATAACTTCTTCTTTCTTTACTTCTTTGGTTTCTTCTTTTTTTGCCTTTCCTTTTACCGGCTTTTCTTCCACAACCTCTGGTTCTACTGCTTTTACCTCTTCTTCTTTTTTAGCAACTTTAGCTGCTGGTTTTTCAGCCTTACCAAATCCTATATCCTCATCTTCTTTCTTTTTCCGGGCTTCGGCGGTGGTGCCTTTTGGCAATTCCAGCTGATCGCTTTTCATCTTTGCTGCCTTATCACCCTGGAATTCCTGCATCGCCGAACGATACATTTCTTCAGTAAGTTTCGTCTGGTCTTTCAGTTCTCCTTTTTTAGCAAATGCTTTTCCTTCCAAATAGTCAATAAGGGTCTCTTTACCAATATTAAACTCTTTGGCTGCTGCTAATAATCTCGGAAGTTTTAATTCTGCCATTCGTTTTTATTAATGTGAAAATGTGATAAATGTGATAAATGTGGGAATGAAAAAATTTTCACATCTCCGCATTTTCATATTCCCACATTTACTCCTTATCAAATTCTTCTTTTAATACTCTTCTTACTTCTTCTATTGTTTCTTTTTCAAGATCGGTCCTTCTTTCCAGTTCTTCTGCCGTTAACTTCAGCACACTGCGGCCGGTATCACAACCGATACGTTTCAATTCATCAATAACCCATGTTTCGATCTCATCACTGAATTCATCAAGGTCAATATCAAATCCTTCTTCTTCTTCTTCACTGTCACGGTAAACATCCAGCTCATATCCTGTTAATTCAGTCGCCAGTTTGATATTGACACCACGACGACCAATGGCCAGTGAAACCTGGTCGGGTTTCAAATAAACATTTGCATGTTTATTTTCCTGGTCCAGCTCCATGCTGGTGATCTTGGCGGGGGTCAATGAACGTTGTATAAGCAACTGGGTATTATTGGTCCAGTTGATAACATCAATATTTTCATTTTTGAGCTCTCTTACAATTCCGTGGATGCGGCTTCCCTTCATACCTACACAGGCACCAACAGGGTCAATACGATCATCAAATGATTCAACCGCCACCTTAGCTCTTTCTCCGGGATCACGGACAATTTTTTTGATGACAATAAGTCCGTCGAAGATCTCAGGCACTTCGATTTCAAGCAATTTGGCCAAAAAGTCAGGTGAAGTTCGGGAAAGTATGATAACAGGATTATTATTTTTCATGTCCACTTTCTTTACTACGGCACGGATACTTTCTCCTTTTTTAAAATAGTCCTGTGGTATCTGCTCACTTTTGGGAAGGATCAATTCATTTCCTTCTTCATCCAACAGCAATATTTCTTTTTTCCATACCTGGTACACTTCAGCACTGATGATCTCACCGGTACGGTCGCCATATTTTTTGGCTAATAAATTTTTCTTCAGATCACTGATACGGCTCGCCAATGTTTGTTTGGCTGCCAGGATAGCCCTGCGGCCAAAATCAAGCAGGTCGATTTCTTCATAAAGATCTTCACCCACTTCAAAATCGGGTTCCACTTTAACAGCATCAGAATAGGCTACCTGCGCCAATGGATCTTCCACCTGCCCGTCCTCTACTATCATGCGGTGACGCATGATCTCGAGGTCACCTTTTTCAGCATTTACGATCACATCAAAGTTCTCATCGCTGCCGAATTTTTTGCGAAGCAATGTTTTAAACACATCCTCCACCACTTTCATCATCGTAGGACGATCAATATTTTCCGCTTCTTTGAAATCCTGGAACGCATCTATCAGGTTAATACTTGACATAACACAGTTTTTAAATTACAAATACCAAATCTCAAATTCCGGTTGAGAGGGTATTTTAAAACCTTATTTGAATTTTTGTTGTTTTAATATCGTCAAATGAGATAGTGTGTTGCACTATCTCTGATTTTTTTCCTTTGCCTCTTTGTTCTTCCAATTGTATTTCCGCTTCCGTTACGTTGACCAATTTGCCTTCTGTCTTTATTCCATCTTTTTTTATCACTTCCACCGGCCGGCCAATATTTTTTTTGTACTGCCGGTAAAATTTCAATGGCTCATCAAGTCCCGGCGACGATACTTCCAGCGAAAAATCTCCGTTTGGAAATAGGCTGCCTTCTTCTATTTGTTTGTACAGCCGCCGGTTATATTGCACTAGTTTTTCAATACTCACCCCATTATCCCCATCAATGAACACTTTTATGTTATTGGTGGGTTTGATCCTGACTTCAACAATGAACAGGTCCGGTTCGGTGCTTATCAGCGCCTTTACCTTTTCTTCTATTGCCTGTATTTGCGATTCAACGTTCATGGGGTCTAAAAGAAGAAGGGAACGAGTTCGTTCCCTTCTCACAGCTATTTCCGCAGCAAATGTAAGGCAAATCACCTTTATTATCCAAATACTATTACTATTAAAAACAAGACCCCTTTTCGGTAAACAGCCTTTCTTTCCCGGCAATATTTTTGCCCCTCGTTTTACCTTTGTGCTATGAAATATTTGTTATTTGCATTACTGGCTTATCTGGCTTACCAGTTCATCTTTAACCTGGTGATCCCTGTTTACAGAACATCCCGCAAGATCAAAAAAGGATTCAGAGAAATGCATAGCCGCATGCAACAGGAATCCGCTGCTACAAGCCATCATCCCGGTAATTTTGAAGCAAAGCCTGCTTCAAAACCCAAAGCTGGCGATTATATTGAGTTTGAAGAGATCAAATAATTCGTCTTCATCTGCCATATTTTTTTACATTTGCAGCCGCCTCAAAGGCAGGACCCTTAGCTCAGATGGTTAGAGCACCTGACTCATAATCAGGGGGTCGTTGGTTCGATCCCAACAGGGTCCACGGTAAATAAGAAATGAGGAATAAAGAATAAGGAATAAGAAAGTAAACCACTCAACTTTCCTATTCCTTATTTCTTATTTTATATTCTTTATTCCCAAAGGGTTTAACCTTTTGTTAACCGGGATGAAAATACATTTGTCCATTACTTAAATAAGTATATGAAGAAATTTCTATCGCTATTTATCTGTACCCTGCTTACTGTCGTTGTTTTTGCACAAGACAAGAAAAAGATCGATCTGTCCAACCGGGCTAATGATCACCTGTTGTTACAACTCGGCTATACCAAATGGGCGGGCATTCCGGACTCAATCAATACAAAAGGTCTTTCAAAGAGTTTGAATCTTTATGTCATGTTTGATTTCCCTTTTAAGAGCAATCCTAAACTGAGCATGGCAATGGGCCTGGGTGTAGGCTCGGATCATATTATTTTTTCAAAAACCCATGTTGGCATAAAAGAGAATGCGGCAGCTATTCGTTTTACCGATCAGTCGGATACCAATCATTTCAAAAAAACAAAACTGGCTACCTCTTATCTTGAAGTGCCGGTTGAATTCCGATTTTCTGCCGACCCGGTCAATGGAAAGGGAGTCAAGTTTGCGGTGGGTGTAAAGATCGGTACCATGATCAATGCACATACCCGCAATACTAAATTTGAAGACAAGACGGGTAGTCTTATCAATGATCATGTAATGAAAGAATCCAGCAAACGTTTCTTCAATAAAAACCGCTTGTCGGGCACGGTTCGCATTGGCTATGGACATTTTAGTCTTTATGGAAGCTACCAGTTCACCACATTATTCAAAGATGGTCTCGGCCCTGCCGTAAGGCCTTTTTCTATCGGGCTTACTTTAAGCGGATTGTAATTTATTATCGTACCAGACACCTGTTTATCTTTGTCATTCCTTCCACAATTATGGAAGGAATTTTTATTACTATGATCGATAAGAAGAACCGGATACAAAAAGAAGAAAAAGCGGTGCTGGTGGGTCTTGTACACAAAGAGCAGACTGAGCAACAGGTGAATGAATATCTGGATGAATTAGCTTTTTTAGCTGAAACAGCAGGTGCCATTGCTGTAAAAAGATTTACGCAAAAGCTTTCTCATCCCGATAGCCGCACATTTGTTGGCAAAGGAAAATTAGAAGAGATAAAAAAATATGTACAGGGAAAAGATATCCGGATCATCATATTTGATGATGAACTCAGTGGTGCCCAGATCAACAATATCGAAAAGGAAGTGGATGTAAAGGTCATTGACCGCAGTGATCTTATTCTCGACATATTTGCCCGCAGGGCAAAAACGGCACAGGCCAAAGCACAGGTAGAGCTGGCGCAATATCAATATATATTACCCCGTCTTCGTGGAATGTGGAAACACCTTGAACGTTTGGGAGGTGGTATCGGCACAAGGGGCCCCGGCGAAACGGAAATCGAAACCGACCGGCGTATTGTAAGGGATAAAATTTCATTACTAAAAAAAAGATTGAATGAAATAGACAAGCAGGCTTTTACTCAACGAAAAGACAGGGGTGAATTTATCCGGGTAGCCTTGGTAGGCTATACCAATGTGGGCAAAAGCACCATCATGAATTTGCTGAGTAAAAGAGATGTGTTTGCAGAAAATAAATTGTTTGCAACACTGGACACTACTACCAGCAAAGTGGTTTTTGAAAATACTCCTTTCTTATTAAGCGACACCGTTGGTTTCATCCGCAAATTGCCACACCATTTAGTAGAAAGTTTCAAAAGTACATTGGATGAAGTGAGAGAAGCGGACATTCTTTTACATGTAGTAGATATTTCTCATCCTGCCTATGAAGACCAATTAGGAGTTGTAAATAAAACCTTGCAGGAGCTGAATGCTTTTGACAAACCCACTCTTACCATCTTCAACAAGATGGATCTTTATGAACAACGAACTTTTGACGAATGGCTGGAAGAGAGTACCAAACAGGAAATATTGAATGATCTCTACGAACGATGGCAGAATGAAACAAACGGAAATGCTGTGTTTGTTGCAGCCATAGAAAAAAGAAATTTAGAATTGCTTCGCAAAACAATACTGGAAAAGGTGAGACAGATGTACCGGGTGCGCTACCCCTATAAAACAGAATTCCTTTACTGATAATTGAAAGGCTAAATGGCCATTAATTTTTTTATATTTATATAAATATCTACCCGATGCGCAGCACTATTATCTTTTTCCTTTCTGTGGTTTTGTCAGTAAGGTCTGCAAACGCCCAGTCAGTTACTCTCAAACAGATCGGGGAAAATACCGTAATGTTCAGCACCAGGTATGTTGAATGGTTCAATCACAACCTGTATACGATAGAGAACACCGGGGCATTGTATAAAACAGATCTTACTACCGGTACTCAAACCCGCCTGGGAAATGTGGTTTATAAGAATACCCGTTACCTGTTCATGGTCAACAACCAGCTCTATTGCATGGAGAACGATGGTAGCATGAATCGTATTGATATTAACACCGGCGCCTGGACCGTAGTATCTCCGATCGGTACCTGGAAGGAAATTGACAGGGTGATAGTAGTTGGAAGAAAATTTTATACTACACAGAACGGTGCATTGTATCATCATCCTACTATGAATGAGAGGGTCAAAACAAAGATCGGTGATGATGAATTTTTTGATCTTGGGCATTATTGTAATACCGATACAACATTGCATACCCTGATCGGCGGCACACTTTATACTATAGACCTGGTGACGGGAAAGTGGAAAACCATCGGTGCCAAAAAAGGCTGGAAATTCGCAAGTGATCTCGAAGTGATCGGCAATAAAATTTATACGATCGAAACACCCTCTGCCCTTTTTGAGACCGATCTCAGCACCGGCACTAAAAAAGAACTGGATAATACACAATTCAAGAATGCGGAATTTATATTTGCAGACGCCGGTAAACTATATGGCATTTTCAAAGGAGGAATTCTTTATGAGATCATCATGACCTGATCTTTCACTGCCCGCCTTGCTTTTCAAATAATATGTCTGAAAAAAAATACACCTGGCATAAGATCGCAGATCATATCAACGAACTGGATTTTGCAGGCAATAATATAGCAGTAGCAGAAATAAAAGGGAAGAAGATTTCTATTGGCAAATACAAAGAAGAAGTATTTGCATTTGCTTATAAATGTCCTCATGCCGGCGGCATATTGGCAGATGGATACATAGATGCTCTCGGAAATATCGTTTGTCCTTTACATCGTTATAAATATGACATGAAGAATGGCCGCAATACCAGTGGCGAAGGTTATTATATGAAGCATTGGCCGGTGGAAATAAGAGAAGAAGGAGTATTTGTAGCAATGGAAACCGGTGGCTTGTTTGGATGGTTCAGTTAAGTCTCTTAGGTCTTGCGTAGCGAAACGATGCCCCGATAAAAGCAGGATGCCTTCACTTTATTTCTTACATTTATAGTAAACCACATCATCATGAACCGCAAACTCATCCTGTTGCTTTTAACAGCATTATTCATTCATCATTTTACAAATGCACAACCCGGAACCTGGAGACAAGTAGGCGATGCCGGCATTTGGGCCAACACAGCTTTTGCTGTTGCATCCGGTGGCACATTATATACGATTGAAAAATCGGGCGCATTATACAAAACGGATCCATCAAGTGGTGTATGGACACAGATCGGCACTCAGAATTATACAAACACTACAATGATGATCGCCGGTAATAAAAATATTTTTACTATTGAAAAAGATGGAAGTTTATATGCAACTAATCCTGCAACAGCTAACTGGGTACGGGTTGGTGCCGCAGGCGCATGGGCCAATACTATTGCGGGCACAGTCAAGAGCGGCCACTTATATACAGTAGAGAGTAGTGGCGCTTTGTATTCTACCAATGTCAATACAGGTATATGGCAACAAATCGGTAAAGCTGAGTTTGCCAATACCAAATTCCTGTTTGATGGTAATAATGGCTGGCTTTACAGTATTGAGAAAGACGGAAGCTTGTATCAAATAAATCCCAACGATGGATCATGGACAAGAGTAGGTGAAACCGGGGCATGGGCCAACACCATTGCCGGCGCAATGCTGGATGGGAAATTATATACTACCGAATCGAATGGTGCATTATATGCAACTGATGTCGCTACAGGCACCTGGCAGCAAATTGGTAAAGCTGAATTTGGCAATACTGCATTCATGGTAGCCGGTTCGGGAAAGCTTTATACGATTGAGAAGTCGGGTACTTTGTATGAAATAAATGTCTATTAGCCTCTTCTCTACAGTAATTTTTTGATCATTGCTTTTGCGTAAAGGCCGAATATCCCTATTTTTGCTCCCCCAAAAGGGAATGGTATTCCTGCTTAGCTCAGTTGGTTAGAGCATCTGACTGTTAATCAGAGGGTCGCTGGTTCAAGTCCAGCAGCAGGAGCGGATATAAAAATAAAAGGGTCATACTTTGATGGTATGGCCCTTTTACTTTCTTGATGTGATATAATATTAATTTAAATTCACACAAAACAATCCCTATTGATTGGCGCCCGGTTTTTTGATCTCTGTCTTCCCGAATTTGCGGGGATAGTAGGAAAACGTCAACAGAAAATACTGCTGTAACCCATTCGTGATACGGGTGATGGTACCATAGGCATTTACACTGTTGGAAATATTCTGATATTTTTTTAGCAAGTCCATAGCCGAAAATTTTAACTCTCCCTGCTGCTTCATAAACCTATAAGTAATAAATGTATTCCAGAGAATAAATGGCTTATCTACATTTGAATTGACAACATGGTCTGCCGTACTGCTAAAGCTGAAATTTTCCGGATAATTAAGAACGAACCCCAACTTTGTAGTATTGCCATTACTCTTAAAAGAGCGGAGACCGGGAGCAGTTGGCCGGTTGCTGTAATGTTGTAAGGACTCTTGTAAAGTGACTACCAGGATCGTTTTAAGAGAAAATTGCAACGAAAAATTATTGGACAAACTTACCGTCTTGCTAGTATTAGTGATACCATCAATGTAGTTAGGTAGTTCACTGACTCTGAAATTTCCATTGTATATGAGTTGAAGACTGTTTTTCTTTATTTTTCTCGATATATTGAAATTACCATTCAGGCTCTGTGTATTGTTTCGTCTCTCATTGGTATAATAAAAAATCCTTTTGCCGGAGAGATCATTGATAATACTGTCCGTGACAGGATCTACTGTCACAGTGTATCCGCCGTTAATATTGCCGTTGATAGTGTAAAATGATTTTTGGTTTTCAGTATTAAAATTAGCATTCAGGCTGATCGTATGACTAATGGAGTTTTTCAGGTACGGATTACCGATCCTGATATCATAAGCGTTGATATTGTCAACAATGGTATAGAGCCGGTCAATGGAAGGATACTCAAAGTTCTTCATATAAGAGACAAATGTGGAATACCTGTATTTCCCCCTTTTTTGAAATTGGTAACCGATGTTTCCTTCGTAACGGAAAAATTGGAAGGAGCGGTCGAGGTTTCTTTTGGCAAATGAGGATGTGTTTTTATCGGTTTTAAACTCCTCTAATAATTTAACCTGTATCGATATAGTGCGGTAATAAGCTTCGGTGTATCTGGAAAAGAACTTTGACATTGCCAGCGCAGGCAAAAATTCAACTAACTCTCTTTTATTGCGGTTGGAAAGCTCAGCATTGTGCAAATACAATTTGGTTGTGCTGTCATAATCGCTTACCACGGTATTATCCGAGAACCTGCTATAATTGAACCCTTGAGTAAGATTGAGATTTATTCCAAACAGGTTATACCTTCCCAATAACAACCGTTTAAAACCTGTATAGTCCAGCGTTCCTCCCAAACTCAGGGATTCATTAGTTGTTGCGTACCGTCGATTGAAAGAGGTGTTTTGACTCATGTTAGTAAAGGATTGAAATAAACTTATCACATCCCTTTCTGAGTTGCTATTGCTGCGCCTGGCATTGACCTGGAGATTGAACCCTTTTGCAGGCTCTTCGTTATTGGCCTTGGCAAAACTCAGATTCAGCAACTCTCCATCCGATCTCCGCCTTTGCTGCATAGTAGTAGCATTTGTACTTTGCAACTGGTTTACGGTATCTCTTACCTCGACATACCGCGACGAATTGCTTCTTTCGCTGCTGCTGTTTGCTGATCCGTTCAGATTCAGGTTATCGTTATAACTATTGGTCTTTACATAATTGAATCCAAAATCATGTCTGTCCTGGCGGCTGTTTACTACCCCTTCCTCCCGGATAAACTGGGGGTTGCCAATGGTGTTCCTATGCTGAAGGCTCAAATCGTTGAGATAGCTGTTTGTTCCTGATTTGTTGTAATTAATAGTAACCCGGTTAGTTTGTCTGCTGTTAGTTGTTTCAATAAAGTTATGCGTCAGCAAAATTCCAATGGAATGGTTTCGGTTGATACCACCGGTTCCAAACCTGCCTACATTGTATAAGTTTGGATTGAAGCTTCTGTAAGTATTATTCTGAAACATCTCCTGAAGACTGCCGATATTCTTATTAATATTATTGAACCCGCCTCCAATACCGCCGCTGCTTTTTTTAGTATATACCTGGAAAGAAAGATCTGATTCGAATCGGTCTGCAGTACCATAGCCGATCCCTGCTTTGCCGAAGTATCCTTTTTTACTGTTCTCTTTCAGTTTTATATTCATTGTCAGCAGGGAGTCCTGGGGCTGGGTGGGTTGCCCGATATTGCTTCTGTCATATTCCTGGTAGAGCTGTATTTTTTCGATCGCTGACTTAGGAAGATTTTGTGTGGCGGTACGTGAATCTGTTGCTCCCATAAACGGCTTTCCATCTACGAGAAGGCTTTGCACTTTTTTGCCATCCACAGTGATGGTACCATCCGACCAAATGGTAATGCCGGAGACCTGGTTCAATAGTTCCTCAACAACTGCGTCATTTTTCATTTTAAATGCTGCAGGATTGATCTCAAGGGTATCGCCGTTCATACGGACAGGAATTACTGCGGTTACCACTACTCCCAGTGTGTCTGAAGTATTTAATGTCAGAAAAACAGCAAGTGTATCCGGCTTTCCCGCAACCAGTTGAACAGAGGCCTCTTGTTTAATGTATCCCGTGTAAGTAATGCTTACAAGCAGTTTTTTTCTTAGTGGTAATTTTTCAATAGTGAATTTTCCATTCTTGTCAGATAATTGATAAGTGACAAAGGATGAATCCTCCCCAAAAATGGTTACCGTTGCCAATTCCAAAGGAGTTTGGGTGGCAGAGTCCTTCACCGAACCAGTGACTTTACCGGTTTGACTAAAGGCCAGCGTACACCAGCCCAGGAAAAAGCAAAAAAAGAATATTCGCTTCACTATTCGTTTTTAAGTTTGAATTCAACAATTACCGGTGTCGTAGCGTGAGGATTACTCTTTAAAAAACTTTCCAGCTCTTTGGGTACCGGCACCTTTTTATTTCCTGTGAAAAATGTAAGAAGATCGCCGGCTTTTTGAGTTTTGTAAAACCTGTTACCCTTTCTCGAAACTCCATAATCTCCGAGTACCTGCAAATTATACTGACTGCTATCCGGCTTAATATTTTTTATTTTGTAAGTAATATTGTTTTGCTTTTGATAAATATATGATTCGTAATGGGAGAGATAGCCAACGGAAAAGTAGATGAACCGCGGAGTTTCATAAAAGTTTTGAACCTGCTGGAACATCCAGCCATTATTCCGCTTAAAATTGTCCCGTTCTGTCTTATTTTTAGAGGGCTTGATAAAAAATGACGGCGGCAAACTGTTTTCTAAAGGCAATACCAACTGGTAGGCTGGAAATAAGCTGTCATTGATCATTTTGTAGATCGTATCATAGAAAGGGCGGGTAATAAAGTGAATATATGGGGTGTCCGTCTTATTCACATCAACACTTTCCTCTGTATTTAAAAATCTTGTTTCGTTGATATGATTGTAAGGGAAAAAGCCTTTTACAAGTTTGTTGTTTTTGTAGATCTTAAACTCATAATCCAGGCTGTCTTTATAAAGTTCGCTGGTGATAATTTGTCCCCGCCAGTAAAGATCATCATAATAGTGGTAGGCATGTATAATGTCGTTTTCATCGGGAATCTCCTTTTTGATAGTAAACGATGTGTCGTTTAAATCAATAGTATATTTTTTAAAATACTTTTTATTTCGCGGATTGCTCCAGTCCAGCATAATTTTTAACCTGTCCCTGGAGGTCAGGCTATAATTTTTATTGTTTCCAAAAAACACAACCCGTTCACCATACTCATCGTAAAGCGGATAAAAAGACTCCCCGAGTTTTTTATAACTTATTTTTTTTATGAATTTCCCGTTTTTGGAATACAGGAGGATTCTTTTGCCGGTATAGTCTTTAATCAGGAAATAGTCTTTGGTTACGTCGATACTGTTATAGGCTGTTAATTCAATATCTTCTTTTATTTCCAATGGAATAAGACGTATAGAATCTACAAATTTTGATTGCTTTTCACTTCCGGTCGCCTTAGGATGAAGATAAATTTTTTGTACTTGTGATTGCCCGAAAGCCGGGATGAGCAGGCAGTACAGTAGCAGCGGAGGATAGAACAGGCAAGTTCTCATTTTTTTTCGCAGTATTGGCTTCTAAAAGTATAGTGACAAATGTTAATCCTGCCTTAAGTTTAGTTTTAACGGCTTCATGCCGATACATATTGCAAAACCTCTGATTTTTAGACAAGAATGTAATAATCACAGGGATTTCCAAAAACACAAACCCCTGCCAATGTCCAATCTGCCTCGTAGAATTCACCGGGAATGACCTGATTCATAACATATCAATTTTGGTACGTTCTTTAAAGCTGCATTTTTTGTCAGTAAGGGGGCGGGGGGAGGCTTTTTTTTAAAAAAACCGCCCCAATGCAATCGGGACAGCTGTAACAAAACCTTTGAATGATCGAAGGTTTTTTCATTTAAATCATGGAATCAATACGATTGCAACAGCCGGAGCAAGACCTTCAAACTAACTGATGGTTCTTTGTTTTGATCGCCTTTTATCATGGTAAATAAATATCCTGAAGTAATCATCTTCTCATCAAACCCTATTTCCCCAATGAGAAATGTGTGTTTTCATTGGGGAAAAGATATTTTCCAAAACATTTTGTCAATGAAAAATTACTCTATATTTGGTGGTTGGTTCATTTTTGAACTCCCATTAACATTCTAAACTCAATTAAAATGGCTACAAAAAAAGCAAAGAAGCCTGCAAAAAAAGCAGCAAAGAAACCCGCTAAGAAAGCTGCTCCAAAAAAAGCCGCTAAGAAAGCCGCTCCAAAAAAAGCAGCAAAGAAAAAAGCAGCCCGCAAACCTAACCCGGCATTTATGAAGCCGCTTCAACCCAGCGCTGCTCTGGCAGCTGTGGTAGGCGGAAGTCCTATGCCCCGTACAGATGTAGTAAAAAAGATCTGGGTCTATATCAAGAAGAACGGTCTGCAGGATTCCAAGAACAGAAGAATGATCAACGCTGATGATAAACTGAAAGTAGTATTCGGCGGAAAATCACAGGTATCTATGTTTGACATGGCTAAACACCTTGCCAAACACCTGAGCTAAAAAAACAGATTTAAGCTACCATGGGCATTGCATCAGCGATGCCCTTTTTTTATTTCCCCAGTTATCGGTAACAAGCAGAACATAAAATCCTGAGGCTGTTATTCCCATTCAGCCCCTCCGAAACACCCTTCATCAATATTTTTTGCAATGCAACGAAGATTGTCGTAGTTTAATGGCAACAAAACTCAAATGCCATGAAACAAAGAATTCTACTCTTCTTTGTAATGACTGCGTTCATTACAACTTTACAAGCCCAACAAAATGACAAAGCCGCCAAACCTATTACTGGTTATGCTATCACTGCCATAGAAAAAGGCGGTAAAAGCTGGAAAGAAGTAAGACTGGTTGATATTGCTGCCGGCACTGTTGTAAAAAATATTTACGACAGTAAACAGGAAACCGCTCCGTTAAATGCAAGAACAGGAAAAGCTGTCGCTGTCAAAGACGACAAAAGCGCCGGCAAAACTTACACAGCAACTATTACTACCCCGGTCAGTGACAAAAAAGTGGTAAACCTCGACCAGGAATTAGACAAAGCCAATGGAAACAGGGTAACCTACACAAGGACTGTTGTTATCCGTGAAGCTGTCGTTGGTAACAAACCTTTTTCTACCAGCTCGGCAGCGATGGCCTATGACAAAAAACATGAAAGACTTTATTACACACCAATGAGCATCAACCAGCTCAGGTATATAGACCTGAAGTCTGGTAATGTTTACTATTTCGAAGATGAAGCATTTGGTGTAGTAAAAGGAATGGGTGATGTGCAAAACCAGATCACAAGAATGGTGATAGCTTCAGACGGTAATGGATATGCATTGACCAATGATGGTAATCATTTGATCCGTTTTACAACGGGTAAAAATCCAACCATCACAGACCTGGGCGCATTAACCGATGCAGCTGAAACAAAATTTTCTGTTCACAGCAGTGGTGGTTATGGTGGCGATATGGTGGCTGATGCACAAGGCAATTTGTATTTACTCACTGCCAACAGGAATGTTTTCAAAGTAAATATTGAAAGCAAAGTAGCTACTCATCTCGGTAAGATCACTGGTTTGCCACAGGGTTTCAGTACTAATGGTGCGATGGTGGAAGAAGGAAGTAAAGTGATCATTGCCAGTTCAGAATCTACTGTTGGTTATTATCGTTTTGACCTGAATACATTGGTAGCTGAAAAAGTTTCCGGCAGTCCCGATGTGTTCAATGCTTCTGATCTTGCCAATGGTGTTCTTGCTTTTGACAAACAAAAGAAAGAAAAGAAAAAGAAGAATGAAGAGCCCGAAGAAACTAAACCCGAAGTAAAACCAACTGTTGCTGATGTAACTGCCAGGACAGAGGGACAAGAAGGTTTAACAAAGAATGGCATTGCCATATATCCTAACCCGGTTACAAACGGTATTGTGAATTTATCATTCTCTGAGCAGCCCGCCGGTAAATACCAGGTACAATTGCTGGATATGTCCGGCAGGTTGATCAGCACAAAAGAAATAAATATCAATTCATCTTCACAAATAGAATCCTTCAAGTTCCCTGAGTTATCAGTGAGCGGAAGTTATTTGCTGAAAGTTTCAAGTGAACTGAACAAAATAAGTGTGACCAATAAGATCGTCGTCCAATAAGTGTTAGTCCGGTAATTCGCTTTTTTAATCAGTTTCAAGTCTGAAACAAACAGGGCCTTCGAAAGAAGGCCTTGTTTTTTACTATACTAAAAACAGGAGCTTATTATCTAAGCTCCTGTTTGTTAATGGAATGGTTTCACAAAGCCTAACTGACTAATGCCCGGCAATATTTTTGTGGCCGACTTTTAACAAACGAAGTATCCACAGCTATCAGTAATAGCTATTGTATAATGAGTATTAAAAAAATATTTTGAATTATAGTGGGTTACTTATTCCCCAAAAAATCTGTATAACTTTCCTCTAAATTACTTGTATGAACTGGCCCATAATCATCATTATCGGAGTGGTTGTTCTTGCATTACTACTATTTATCAATGTCCGTAATCAAAAGGATAAAAAAGACCTGGCGGATAAATTGAAAAATGATTACCGCAAAACAAAAGATGAAGAGGGTGATGCGCCAACTGAAGAAACACCTGGTTAAATCCAGGGAGATCCTCATTTTAACAGGATACCCTGTAAAAAAACTTATCCCCGGTCATACAAACTTCATACACCATGCCGGCAAGAGATCTGTCAACCATCAATCTTACTATCCACCAGTAATTAAAGAGAATAAATTTTCCCTCAACTGTTCGGCCCGACTTTTGTGTTTTGTTATATAAATACTTTTTATATGACAGATACAAAAAACAAAAAGGGCAAATCAACTATTGATAAAAAAGGGGTGAAACCCGATCCCGAAACATTGCACACTACAGACCCACAGGAACATATGGAAGGGCCTATTTCTTCTGCAGTGCAAGGCGTGAAAAAAGAAGTAGAGAAAGATGACAAAGAATCCAAAGAAGAAGCGGACAAAAGGAAAGAAGAGAATATGTAAATTTTAAAAGCGCTGATCTCATTTCAGCTCTTTTTCTTTTTTCTCACTTTCATTTCCCATTCTGTCTACTGCCGTTACAATGATCTTTGTCAGTTGTTGTTTAGAAGAACCCGATCCTATCGTTGGATCTAATGCTATCCAGCGTTGGTTGTGATCAAGAATCCGGTAAGTCCACCGGTTACCATAGAGAGAATAAACTACCCAGCTGAAAACATCTTTTTCATCCGGGTGTGTCCAGCTTATTCTCCAGGTATCCTGCTGCACACCGGCTGTAACTATAGGGGCCGGTGGCGCTTTATTATCCAACCATGGACTGGGCGGCACCAATGCTTGTTTTCTATAAACACTTTTTATTAATGTATCCGCTAACCTTGTATTTCTTACTACGGATGAAATGCTCCAGTGTATCACACCCTTGCTTTGCGGCTGCATTCCCCGGTCAATCATTATCTGGTTGATGGTCTCATCAATATTCCTGTCAATAGTATCCCTGTTCACACTGATGCCCGGCCAGAGATGACGGTTCATTTTATTTTCGCCGGCCCACCAACCCAATAGTACCGGAAAGCTTTGTGCATAGCGGTTCACCGGCCAGTATAATTGCGGAGCAAAATAATCTATCCATCCTTTATTCAGCCACAATCTTGCATCAGCATATAATTGATTGTGCTGGTCAAATCCTTCAATGGACTCAGGATAACCCGGTCGCCAGATACCAAAAGGACTCAACCCAAATTTCACCCATGGCTTTTCTGCTTTGATATTTTTATATAACCGTTCTACTAATTGATTCACCGCATCACGCCGCCAATCGGCACGGGACAATTTGCCGCCATCCTTTTGATAAGCATTCCAACTGGTTGAGTCCGGAAAATCGGCCGTTCCATTATAAGAAGGATAAGGATAAAAATAATCATCCATGTGGATGCCATCAATATCATAACGCTTCACAAGATCCACCACCACATCATTGGTAATATCCTGTACTGCTTTCTGTGCAGGATCCATCCACCAATAACCCTCTTTTAAAAACATCACCAGCTCCGGGTGCTTTTTTACAATGGACTGATCGCTGATCTCTTTTCCATCTTTATGATGTGCCCGGTAGGGATTCAGCCATACATGCAATTCAATGCCACGGTCATGGGCTTCTTTCACCCAAAACTCCAATGGATCATAATAAGGATCGGGTGCTTTTCCCTGTGTGCCGGTCAAATAGTATGACCAGGGTTCAATATCGCTTTTATATAAAGCATCTGCCTGCGGCCTCACTTGTAAAATGGCAGCATTGAAATGATGTGATTGCAAAAAGTCCAAAAGGTCAATTGCTTCTTTCTTTTGTACATCAGTTGATAAGCCCGGTTTGCTGGGCCAGTTGATATTGGCCACTGTAGCGATCCATGCCGCCCTGAATTCCTGCTGCACTTGTGGTAATGCTGAAGCGGGGTTAGCCGCAGAAACTTGCCTGGGCGCTGTGCAGGAATAAAAGAACGATATGCTGCAAAGAGACGCTATCGCTATTATTGATTTTGGATACATGCTGCTAATTTTAAAAAGACATACTTAAAGATAGAGAACCCTGTTCTTTTCTCTTTTCATTTATTTTTGCCGGATGGGGATCAGAATCTGTTCGCTGAATTCGGGGAGTAATGCTAATTGTTATTATATAGGCAACAGCCAGGAAGCTGTGCTGATAGATGCAGGACTAAGTTGCCGTGAAACCGAAAGGCGGATGAAACTATCTGGTCTTTCGATGGATATGGTCAAAGCTCTTTTCATCTCTCATGAACATAAAGATCATATTATTGGCATGGCGGGCATTGCAAAAAAATACAAGCTGCCGGTGTATGTTACCAATGATACATTCCGGCATAGTAATATGCCCGTTGATCCTGCATTGATCCGTTCATTCAAACATGCAAAGACAATTACTATCGGGCAACTTACCATTACCCCTTTCAGTAAAAGTCATGATGCGGCCGATCCGCATAGTTTTATCGTATCGGGCTATGGCATCAATACCGGGGTCATCACTGATATTGGCTATGCCTGCAAAAGGGTGATCAAATATTTCGGACAGTGTCATGCCGTTTTTTTGGAATCCAATTATTGTGATGATATGCTGACCAATGGCAGTTATCCTTATCATTTAAAAAAACGCATCAGTGGTGATGAAGGCCATTTATCCAATGCACAGGCATTGGAACTGTTTTTGAATTACCGTTCACCTGATCTGCGGCTATTGATCCTTTCACACTTGCCAAAGAATAATAATAAACCCGAACTGGCAGAAAAACTATTTACCCCGCATACCGGCAAAACAAAACTGTTCATCGCCAGCCGCTATGAAGCCAGCCCTGTCTTTACTATTGAAGGCAATGGTGTTGCTGCAATAAAGAAAAATGTAAAGAAGATAAAGGACGAAAGGCAGTTGTCCTTGTTTTAGCCTCCCCGAACTTCGTTCCTTCCCTTCGCTTTACCCGGGAACCTCCGAAGGAGGGGCTTTAGATTCCGATAGTTTGAAAACACTCTATTATCCGAATAGCATTTACGAACAGGATAAATTTCCCTGCGCATCTTTTTCGCATCAATAAGGCCTCCCTGCCCTCCGAAGGAGGGTTCCCAGATTCCGATGTTTGAAGATCTTTTTATTATTCATAAAGGGTATACAAAGAGGATAACTTTCCCATCGAATTGCCTTGACTTTTTTGTTACTTTTTTTGTCAAGAAAAAAAGTAAAGAGATATTCGTACCGCATGAATACTCAAGACAATCGTCATCAATTAAAAAAGATCACCGAAACATTATTATCCCCGGAGGTCAATTACAACGATATCCGCATGGCCGTTCATGCATTAAAAGATCTTTTTTGCACCGCAGTTGGTTTTGATGAAACAGAAACAGCAAAACAGGGACATATTCAAACTTCAGGCGGGCAGGCCATCAGCACCTATACCGCTGCGCTTTGCATCACTGATATGATGCGGACAAGAAAATTCCTCCTCGGAATAAAAGAAGCAGTGGAAGAACGATTACAAACAGATCCCGGTAAACCCATTATCATATTATATGCAGGCGCTGGCCCCTTCGCCACTTTGCTTACTCCATTGACAACTGTTTTTGCACCGGATCAATTGCAAATGGTATTGCTGGAGATCAACCCGGTCAGTATTGCATATTTACAAAAAACGATTCAGCAGTTCGGGTTGGAAAAACATATCATTGGTATAGAGCAGGCCGATGCGGTTCATTATACAATACCCGCCAACTACCAGCCGGATATCCTTTTATCGGAGACCATGAAACCTGCCTTGCAAAAAGAACCGCAGGTAAGTATTGTTGCCAACCTGCTGCCGCAATGCAAACCTGACACGATGCTCATTCCTTCCACTATAATTGTAGAAGCCTGCCTGGTTGGTAATCTTGCATCCGATCCTCTTGCAATAATGCCCCTGCAAACATTGCTGGAACTGGACAAGAATACAGCTATGCAAATAAATACCAACCCTGTTATTTCAACCGGCATCACTATTACTATTCCCGAAAAACCGGAACCGCTTTACAAAAGAATAGTATTGACAACGACAGTTAATGTATTTGGCGATCATCATATCGGGCTGCAGGAATCAGGCATTACCCTTACAAGTACAATGCTGGATATTGCCGGCATAAAAAAATATCCTGCCCGTTTATTGTTTCGGTATATCATGAACGAGGAGCCGGGATTTGTGGCAGAGATAGTATAACTTATCTCCACTATCTTTATGCAAAGGTTAAGGCATGAAAAAATTTACACTCGCAGTGATCACTGCATTCTTGTGCATTACCGCACAGGCACAAAAAGAGATCAGGATAGAAGATATAACTTCTCATGTTGGCGATTCGGTAACGGTCTGCGCCAAAGTATATGGCGGCATTTATCTTGACAGAAGCAATCTCACTTTATTAAATGTTGGTGGCGCTTATCCGAATGCCCCGCTTACGCTTGTAATAAGACAAAGAGAAAAGTTCAAAGAGGCCCCGGAAACTTTTTACAAAGACAAGGAGGTTTGTATTACAGGAAAAATTGTTCTTTATAAAGAGAAGCCGCAAATAGAATTATACGAAGAGAGGCAGATCGCAGTGAAGTAGCAATTTTATTCGTTGATAGCCTCAGGCAACATTTGAAAAAAACTGTCCGCTCTTGAATGGTCCATTTTTTCATAAAACATTCCCACCCGGTTCAGGTTTTTATAATACTCATTCACATGCAGGTAATAATATTTCTCTGATTTAATATACCATGCTTTCTCACCAAGATGCGATGCAAGAAACCATTTTTCCAGCAAGCGGCCTGCCCTGCCATTTCCATCATTAAAAGGATGAATAGAAACAAAAGCAAGATGAATAAAGGAAGCATAATAAAAAACCTCTTCTGCGCTCAGCTTTGACCGGAGTTGGTATTCAATATCGTTCCATAATTTGCTCATTTCTTCTTCAACCATTCCGGACGGGGCTGCTTCAAATTGTATCCTCCCTGTTTTATGTTCCATCACCAGCATTTCGTTTTTCCTGTAAACACCTCTATCTTTTGCCGGAAGCAGGTGTTGTGAAAGAAGAATATGGCTTCGCAGAAAATTGTTGACGGTCAGCTTGTTTTCCCTTGCAAACTGATAGGCTTGATACAGGTCATTAGGTTTTTGTACCAGTTCCGGCAGATATTCAATGTCCTGCATCTTATGCTTTACATAGCTGTCAATTTCCATTTGTTCTCCTTCCAGCCGGGAAGAAGACATGACTGCTACTGAAGTATAAAAAGTAAAACTTTGTGGAGTAAGCTCAATTTTATCCATTTGCTCTACTCCTTTCTCAATATCAACAGACAAGTTTGCACGGTAAGAATTCAAATATTTATCCGTCAGTATTTTCACCCGGCTAAGTTAATTATAATACAGAAGGGAACCTGCAAACAACAATGATCAGAGCTGGCTACTAATACATCAGCGGTTTCTTTGCATTATTGCGCCAGCCCGCCTGGCTCTCATACTCCACAAAGAATATAGTAAGGTCAGCCTGGCTTTCGTAGTCCACAAAAAAATATTTTCTTTTTGGCCTGGCTGCTGTACCCGGTAAAGAACCATTTGCCATCGTTCTCTCCTGCCTGGCTTTCATATTTTACTTTATATACTTTAAGATCTGCCTGGCTCTCGTATTTTACCACAAACACTTTTACATCTGCCTGGCTGCTGTAATCAACAGAGAATACTTTTTGAGCAGGGACAACGGATGATATTATTATCCCGGACAATAAAAAAACTAATGATCTTTTCATGTTAATACTGTTTAGTCATTATTAAGATACAATATATTGATCGCTGAACATAGCATCCCTGTTAAATATCCTTAAACGTTAGCAACTAAGTGGACATGCTTTATCACTTCATCCATTAGTAATCAGGGCCATCAATTGTCAAATGAAATATCCCGTACAGGATGTATTTCCCAGGCAGATTCTCCTTCCACTTCCCTGCATTTGGCCGGCTTGGTAGCATGATGCGAATCATAAAATAGAGATCCGCGGATACTTATACGGGTATTGCTTTGCAAATAACCTCTCCGGCCACATACCGGTACATCGCCCAGGTGATCGAGTGCTTTTCTCCTGACTTCCCGCATCTGATCTTTCAGTTCTGATGAACCATCGGTTGGAATGCCTGATATCTCGGCATTAAATACTCTTGTTACACCTTCTATATAAGAGGGTGTGCTACCGATGAGTAAATGAAGATCATTATCAGCTTCCACCGTAATGGTATAGAGATACGCTTTTTTAATGATCACATTCCTGTTTTCTTGTTCTACCCGGCTATCGAGATGGCCGATCCGGAGGTTATTCATGAACTCCCTCGACTTTAAGCTGCGAAAGAGGGCCGGTATAGTTGGAAAAGTCTCGTAGCGTTTCATAGAAAAATTGGTCTTGGGAGTTTTTCTTACACTTCCTTTAAAAGGATCGTTAGGGCCTGCCCTGGTAGCCAGGTCTGCAGTCATCACCATTGCATGTACCAGAACAGAATCCGAAACTGCTGACGGATCTAAGAGTACTACTTGCTCTTCGGGCAACCGGGGATCATCTTGCTTTCGCAGTATTATCTTTTTGCCTGAGGGAGTGATGTAGTAAGCAAGCTCTTTTTCCGGTGGCGCATCGAGTGAATAAACCCTTGCTGTACTATCCCGGAATAATTCTTTTGACCTGGCATTACTTACTCTCCTGTTTCCACTGCATGCATACAATATGCACAGGAGAAGCGGGACAACAAACAGTATGGCTTGACGGCGAAAATTCATAGCAGGTAGATTTAATGATGGTTTAAAAAGAGATATACTTTCAAGATACTTAAAAAATAATGACCGGGCAATCAGCTTTTATATTCCCGGCTTTCTTTTTTGCCGGTCTTTTATATTGAGCCAGATGCTCAGTATAAAACAGATTCCGAAGATGATCAGCGTTGCGTTCTCTACCAACTGCGGATCGAAATTGATACCTGTGAGTTTCAATAATAAGAAATGGATATAGGAATCCGACCTGTCATGATAGCCCAATGCCTCTCTTGCCTGCCAGTGCCAGTCGGTGCAAACACAATAGCCCCAGCCATACCAAATGCCGAGTATGAACCATGAAGCAGCCGTGAGCAGCATAGTGATCAGATGCCATTTTCTTGTTTTATGAAAAGCCCAGCCACTGATATTAAATAATGTGAAGGCTGTATGAAAGATGAAGAAAAAGATATTGAGGAAGGGGGGCCACATGGTACGGGCATTTATATTAGTTCCCTGATAGTAATTGAAAAAGAGATTCGTTCAGATAAAAATTATCCCGTCCGACTCTTTGTTTTTTAACCAGCCCTTTCTCAATCAAAGCCTCCAGGTACCGGGTGGCAGTACGACCACTCACTTCAAGGTCTCTTTCTAAAAATTCGATTTTTGTATAAGGATATTTAAAAAGATTGTTCAAAAGATCCTGGCTATACAGCTTGGGCAACTCAGTCCTGATAGTTTGTTTATATTCCTGCATCAGCTTTTTTATATTGCCGATCAATTTTACACTTTCTGTTGCTGTTTGTTCTACACCATCCAGCATGTACAATATCCACTCTTCCCATTTCCCTGTTTCCCTTACTTTTTGCAGCAACCTGTAATAATCATTTTTGTGGCGGATGATATACCGGCTCAGGTAAAGTACGGGCAAATGAAGTAACCCTTTTTGTACGAGATATAAAATACTAATGATCCTGCCTGTACGCCCATTACCATCATAAAACGGATGTATGGTTTCAAACTGGTGATGAATAATTGCCATTTTAATAAGAGGGTCTGCATCCATCATCTTATCATCATTGATAAATTGTTCCAGGTTATTCATGAGCCGGGTGATCGTTTTATGATCCTGCGGAGGCGTATATATAATGGCCCCAGTTTTATCATTCAATAGTTTTGTTCCCGGTAATTTCCGGAACCCGGCATTGTTTTGTTCAATGATTTCATGCATTTGCAGGATGAAATTATTGGTGAGCAAGCCATGCTTTTTAACAAGACCGAACCCGGTTCTTAAAGCCTGTGCATATTGATGAACTTCTTTGGCAGCGGGAGATGCAAATTGAGAGGCAAATAAGTTGCTTTGATATACTTCCGCAAAAGTGCTTATGATATTTTCAATAGCGGAGCTTTCTCTCGCTTCCCTTAGTGCCAGGGTTTCAAGTAATATATTCTCGTTGGGGATACTTGTAATTATTCCTTTTAATTCGGCCAATGCCCCCCTTGCCGAGGCGGCTTTTCTCAAAACCGGCTTAGTTTCAACATCTTTCTTCAACGGCAAAATTTCGATAGTTTGTCGCATATCCCACAAACGTAAGACAAAAATCTCGTTTTTTGTCATGTGTTTTTTTATAGGACAAAACCAGGGGAGCCTATAAAGGGTTTTACTATTTTAACAGGGATGCGGCGAGTCCCGATAAACTCACTATACAACTAAATACTGCTGGCCGCGACATCGCCTGGGAAAATATGAATGAACACCCGGCAGGGAAGAAAGGTGAAGGCTGTATGAAAGATGAAGAAAAAGATATTGAGTAAGGGAGCCACATACTATTAAACAATGAACTAAGAACGGTTACAAAACAACTATCAATGCAAATTAACTCCGGGTATTTTTTGCCGAAGACCCGGCCCGGAAGAAGAATCTTTATTATTTATCATTGGCAATAAAACTTTCATACAGGCAGTCAATTGTTTTTCGTATCACTGTATTATAACCCTCCGAATAACCGGGATGACAACCATTGCTGATAACCACAAAGCCAAATTTTTCCTCCGGCTGAAAGAACATGGCGCTGAATAAACCATAAGCCACACCCGTATGTCCTTTCATTGTCTTACCTCCGATCAGTTTGGTGCTTGTAGAAATAGCCATTCCGTATCCTTCTTTCTCAGAAATGATGGCCTGCATCAGGCGGGCACTTTTTTTTGAAATGATCCTTTTCCCTTTATGGCGGCCCAGCTTCATGTGCATGATCATGTATTGTGCAAGATCGGTCGCCGAAATTTTCATTCCACCAGTGGGAGAGAAAATGGGGGTGCTGTAACCCATCACATAATTAGCTATCTCTTCACGACGGGGAGCATAGGCCCCGGGAGAAGCTTTGAATTTTTTTAATGAATCATTATACTCATAAATAGTAGCAAAACGGGTGCTGTCAAGTCCGTCAACCCAGTAGCCGCCATAAAGACCCAGGGGGTGAAGAATGTTCTTTTGTACATACTTATCAAAACGTTCCCCTGATATTTTCTCGATGATGCTTCCCACCATATTATAATTCAGGTTGCAATATTGATAGCCGGTACCCGGTTCGTAATCATTATAACATTTTGTCCAGTCTTTATTTTTACCGGGGTTTATCGCATCCAATGTAAAATAACCCTGCCGGTCATTGATAGAGGAACGATGCGATAAAACCATCCTTAGGGTGATGACTGTTTCCGGGAATTTTGGATTTCTTACGGTGAAACCCATAAGGCCGCTCATATCATCATCAAGGGATAATTTCTTCTTTTCTACCAACTGCATGATGGACGTAGCCGAAAAAGATTTTGAGATGGAGGCGATGCGGAAAATATGTTCATCCGTCAGCAGCATATTTTTTTCTATGTCCTTCATCCCAAAAGAATGGGTGTAGATGATCTTGCCTTTCTTCACCACTGCCACCGATAATCCTGCAACCGGGTTTTGCTCCATGATAGCTTTAACACCTGCTTCGGCTTTATCTGCCTGTGCATAACCGGGCAATGACAAGGAGAGTAATAAACAAACAATAATAACAAAAGAAAAGTTGGGTGACCTGGACATAGCGGGAGAATCAGGTGGTAAATAAACGGAAAACTATTTAAAAGCCGGTACAAAAACAATGGAGAAATTCAGCCATTATTAATTAGTGTAAAGGATGTATGAAATACAAAGAAGAAGATATTGAGGAAGGGGGGCCACATGAGGCTGAATGATGAGCGAAGTTAAGGTCATCAACAATGCAATGTCATACTGAGATACTCGAAGCATGATTCGGAGATTTGTTCTGGCGGTTATTAATTGCAGGTTGTAAATATCTTGACAATGACAAATTGTTTTTTCATTTAACATAATACAGAAAAAAGGGGGGGACCAAGTTGGGTGCAGCCAGGGAACTGATGGGTGGTGTGAGGTTAATCATCTTAATCGTATACCAATAGCGGGAAATTAATATTTCTAAACAACTTATAGTTATTTGTCATATAATACTTAACTTGTTTAAGCAGAATCCCTCCTTTGCAAACTCCCATAGCCTTAAACCTTGTTTATGAGAAAAGAATTTTTATTTATTCTGCTTTTATTGCTTTGTATAAAAAGCAATGCCCAGGTATCAACTCCCCGAGTTTCTATAATTACAAAAGACTGGCAGGAAGGAGGAATTTTTGCAGGCAAAGCTCCTGAACAGGAAATTCTTTCTGCAAGAACTGAGTTCAGCAAAAAATTTGACCGTGGTAATGGACTTGTTGATATTTATTTTGGTGGCCCTTTTCACTACACTGATAACAATGGTATTCTCCAGGATATTAATCTTGATATAATTCCGCATTACCAATCTGCATCCAATTATATCAACTACCACAACCAATTCATCAGCCGCTTCGGTGAAATACCTAATAGTGGTGTGCAAATGGAGTATAAAAACAAGATGATAGCATTTGGTTTAATGCCAAAGATTTCGGCCGGCAACTGGAACCCTGTTCCTTTTGTAACTACAAATACTATTGTAAAAAATAATACTATCCAATATCAAAATGTATATAACAATATTGATATTGGATACGAGGTAACAACAGAAGCTATTAAACACCAGATGATATTCCGGAACAAAGAAGTGTTTGCCGGCATTCCGCTAACACAGCAATATGTTAATGTTGAAGAACTCATTCATTTACCTGCAAATGCAATTTTATCAGATAACGAAGGCGTTATTACCAGTAATAAGGTCATAAATGGAAATTTGTTTGTTAGTGTAAATGGTGAAATAATATTCACTATAAAGAAGTCGTATATATGGGATGCTGCATTCAATGGCAATCCTGATGAGCAAAGTCAATCTCCTAATGAGCTGGATAATTTTAAAGCTGTACAAACTTCGATCGTCATTCTTTCAGAAAATGCAGTGCGTCTTATCGCTGCTGTTCCTGTTTCCTGGTTACAATCTTCCAGCAGAGTTTTCCCTGTTGTACTTGATCCTACTGTGAATGTTGGTAATGTGGGAAGTTTCAATTCAAGTTACCGCTATCCTTTCAATACCTGCCGGCAACAACGGGTAAGCCAGATCTTATTCAGAAAATCAGATATCAATGCCGGAAGTATCAACACCACCGGTACGATTACTGATATTGCTTTTTATCAAAATACACCAGTGCCTATTGCTAATAATAATGTGCAGGTAAAAATGCAGGAAGTGTCGTGGAATGCAATGACAACACCTACACTTACGTCGTCAGGTTTTACGAATGTGTTTGGCCCCACCACACAATCTTTTACTTCTACCAATCAATGGAAAACATTAACGCTAACAACACCTTTCACTTTTTCCAACACTAACAATCTTCTTATTGAAGCGAGGTTCTCCAATTCAACATCTACTTCGGGTTGCAATTGTGACAATACCGGCCCCGGCGGTCATTGGGGATGGTATAATTCTCCTTATGCGGGACACCGCTGGGCTTATAGTACCGGTGCTGCTCCTCCACCGAGCGGTAACACCTGTAATTATAATAACAGCCCGGAAGGAAACCCGGCTTATGGTTATTTTATTCCTGCAACAAGAATTACTATCAATACAACCGGTGGTTGTGTGCCCGTTAGTTTTACTACACATCCTTCTTCACAAACAGTAGTAGCACCGGCGCAGGCACAGTTTACTGTTGCGGTATCAGGTACTTCGCCAACGTATCAATGGGAGATAAGTACTAATGGCGGAGCAAGCTGGAGTAATGTGCCAGTCGGCGCTCCTTATTCTGGCATAACTACCAATCAGCTTACTATCAATCCTACTTCTAATCCTTTATCTAATAACCGGTACAGATGCCGGGTAACGAATAGCTGTACTCCTTCTCCTGTTACCAGCAATACAGCGGTATTAACTATTAATGCGGCAGGATGTGGTACGGTAGTAACGCCTGCATCTTCACCATCTATACCGGCAGCAGGCGGAACAGGATCATTCAATATTAATGTCACGCCGAATACCTGTTCATGGTCAGCATCAGAAACGCTGACATGGGTTACTATTACTTCACCATTAAGTGGTACAGGTGACGGGACACTGAGTTATACTGTTGCTGCCAATACTGGCGGACCAAGAAGCGGGACGATCACAGTAAATGGTCAAAGCCATACGATCAATCAACTGGGTGCTGCTGCGCCAACGACGTACACAATTTCGGGAAGAGTAATAGAGAATGGCAGTGTCGGAATTCCGAATGCTGTTATTTCAACAACACCAGCACAGGGAACAACGTTAACAGATGCACAGGGATATTATACACTCAATGTACCGCTGGCTTATACCGGAACAGTACGAGCTACATTAGCTCCTTATATATTTACTCCTATAACTCATCCTGTAAGTTCTTCCAATTTCAGCAATAAAGACTTTGATGCGATGGGTGTATCTATTAATATACAGCCGAGCAGTTTTATTTATCCCTGGCAAAGAGAAGGAGATGATATTGTGGCGACGATCAATGTAAGCATGGGCACCACTACAACAAACTGGCGTTTAAAAGCTGATGTATATGATGTAAATAACGTTTTAACCAGTGTACTATTTCCACCCATCACTGCATTGACTTATACGATCAATACAGCGCTTACAAATCCGGTTGCAAATCAGACATTCAAGAATTTATGTAAAAATGGAAGCCGGGTTGAATATATAGCTATATACATTCCGAATCCGAGTATTACTGATACGATCAGATCAACGAAGATCATAGAAAAGAAATGGGCGACTCAAAACACAGTACTATTCAACGTAAATGGTCAAGAGTTAAAGATCCCCATGAAGTATGTTTCCGGAGCAACAAAATTTGAAGTGGGTATACAGCGTGTATCAAGCCGTTCATCATATGCTGAATCATTACGTCCAACATCTCCACAAGGTTGTTTATTCGGGCTTTCGTTCTGCAATTCATATACTGGCTCTGATGGTTATCTCCACATACCTGTGGGCGGTAGTAATAATTTAGATAAGGTTCCGGCTGGTGAATTTCAATACACAGTTGGGTACTTCAATAATTCGAATAATGTAGTCAGCCAGGAAGTGGGTTATTTTGACTTAACAAAAATTGGCAACTTATATAACTCCAGGAATTCAGCGCCCAATAAAAATAAAATATCAGTAATGGTTGGCGGGAATATAGACATGGAGGTATCTATTGATCTGCTTCTTAATAAATTTCCCACTACACAATATAGTCCACAAGACAAACCATTGTTGGGTTGGTCAATCGCAAGAGATATTTGTTTAGGATATGGAAGAAATACCTGGTATATAGCAACCGGTAATTTAAATCCACTTCAAAAAAATGCTTATAATATTGGAATTGCATTGGAAGAAATAAGAAGATTATGCATATTATCAGGAGCAAGCGTCCCGGACATCTCGGTAATAGCACATAGCAAAGGTGGTTTAGAAATGAGAATGATGATGGATGGAAAAGGAGCTCCAAATAGTAGTATACCAAATTTTACTCTATCCCCCACTAACCCTTTTTCGAATGTCTCAGTAAGCAACTCCTTAAAGTCTGTGATTTTTATTGGCACCCCGCATCGTGGTGTAGATCCTGGGTATGAAGAAAGCCCGGTTGCTCCCTTATCTTTTATCAGTAATCAAATAAACGCAACTCCTATCAGAAATTATTTTGCGGGGGGAACATCGGTCCCTAATAATATAAGAATAGGTAATGTTGCTGCTTATAGAAAATGTAATCTTGGTGATGGCTCTGTAGATCTGCCATCTAGCGATAATTTTCTTCTAAACGGGGCTTCTTATATCAGGAAATTTTATGTGAAGAGTATTCCAATGCAACTAGAGTCAGGAAATGCCTCTGAAATATTTTCACAATTTTGCGATCTTGGTGGTTGTGCTGCTTTTGCAGCTTTTATTGTCGCACCTCCGCCTTTTACAGCTTTAGCACTTTTAGCTCTTCCTTGTCAAGCAGCTTGTTTAGGAAATACATTTTATCAAGCATACGTATCAACTATTTTATCTTCTTCAACCTGGAACAGAAAATTTCATCATTGCTATTTAACCTCTTCGCATGTTCTCAATGATCCACAAATAACTTGCCTTGCGGATCCTGTTAGTTCAGCTTATGGCATTCTTGGTAAGATCATTTCTGTAATAGATAATAATCCGGTTAGTAATTGCGTAAGCCCTCTAACCGTAAATTGCCCGCCTTCATGGCTACAACTATATAAATCAGTGCTACGAAATGCAACTGTCGAAAGGAAAAATGGCAATACTTATGAATTCATTGGCTATACAGATCAGAATGGTATCCTGCAAATTCCATTCGATGACTTATTATCACCAGGAGATTCTTTAAAACTACATAGCCCGGGAGTGGATACAATACGTATCGTTGTAGATCCATTTATTTTACAAAGTGGCAAATTAAAAATGCCTTTCTTTAAATCACAAATATCTTCTCAAAAAATTCAAAATCCGCAGATCAAACTGGTTAATCAAACATCAATCGTAAGTAATCCAACAGTTGCTATTGAGGTTAGCTGTGATAATGCGATTAGCTATAATATTCTTACAAATCTTGATACAGCTTTTCGCCCCCTCCTTTTAACCAATAATATCGCAAATATTCCGCTTGATTCAGGAAGTAATTCTATTATGATAATGTTCAATGGCCCAATTGATACCGTTATGCTTTCAAAAGAAGTGTTCTATTTTCCAAACCAACACCTTAATGACTTTTCTTACAATGTTACCTTCTTGGGAAATACTAATACTTTAGGTGCCCGGATATACTCTCAAAACTACAATGATCCATTTATTAAGGAGATTCAGTCAACCAATGAATCGGTAGCTCTGTTAAATCAGAATAATTCACTAACAATTATACGGCATGGTTATAAAGATGCCAATATTAGTGTAAGCTCATCTTCGACAATCGATCTTACTAATGTACTAATCCCTTACTCTTATTCCTCCCTCACCGACAGTACCATCTTTAATTTCAATAACCGGCCCAACCCGCAATACTGGAAAACGATCACGGTAAAAAATCTTTCGACATTCAGCAATGTTCAGCTTATTGCCAAACAATATGATGATCCGTTTGCCGGTATGTCACTAAAACCACAGACAAGAAAATTTGCATTCAAACGGGTTGGATCCAATGCCGTTTATTATAAAACAGCTATTGCACTTGACCAGATCAATACTCCGGATAAAGACAGTGTCTATTTGCTTTCTGTCAAAGGTGATCGTTATATCAAGTACCTGCCGAATGTAACCGGCGTAACAGAATATGATCCGGAAGTACAAAAAGTGGAATTTGATAAACTGGATTTTACCAGCAACAATACTCATGAAATTGTATTGATGCAAAAGCAGCGGCCAACGATGAAACCGATGGATACGATCTGGCATTCAGGACAAACACTGGTATTCCCTATTAGCATGTTTGTACAAGACCCCGACAGTATCAAAAATGATATTACAGCTTCATCTGCTGATGTGAAAGTGGTAGTGAACGGCAATCTTGTGTATGTAACGGCACCGGTAAACTTTTCCGGCACTACAACCTTTACATTAACCGGTACGCATGACTGGCTCGATGAAACAAGGGTCTATACGATGAAGGTGATACCACCGGAAGTATTCATACCAACCGCCTTTACTCCGAACAATGACGGGTTGAATGATATTCTGAGACCGACCTTTATGGGCAAGCTGCTGTATTGCCATTTCAGCATCTATAACCGTGGCGGACAGAAAGTGTTTGACACAAAAGATTGCCTGGCAGGATGGAACGGGAAGATACAGGGAGTGGGACAAGGTACCGGAAGCTTTGTGTATTATCTCACTTATCGGTTTGAGGGTGTGATCGAAAAAGAAAAGAGTGTGAAAGGAGTGTTTACATTGATCAGATAAAAAACACTTCGCCATATTATATCTGTCACCAGGTCAAACCACATAAATACTATTTCATTTTTTAATCGCATTTTTTATGAGCGATGAACAGATAGTCCAGCCAGAAGAAGATGCTAGTGATATTAATGGAAAAGACCGTAACTCGTTTGAGGTTGCCAAATCCTTTTTGGTACAGTTTTCCCAAAACACAAACCACAACCAATCCCTGTTTATTCAATTCCTGGCTTCTGTTATTATTGTTCTTATCGGTTATGCGTTTGTTTATTCAAATACATCGGGGCATTCAAGTTACCGGCATTCCAATACTACTGTTATTTCTTATCCCGACTCATTGCGTATACTTCCGCCCATCGAAGCCAGACCTTTTGAAAGCATCAAAAATGAAAATGGCGATATTCTGACTTATGGTTTAATCCACCTTGTCATTATTTATTTATTTGCCCAAATGGTTCTTATCATACTCGGCATCTTGAACCTGCATATTGGGTATTCCTTCCGAAGGGACCAGGTATCTGTGAACAAGATCAGGGCAGATTATTTAGGTGATGAAAAACACAAAAAGTATTTCTACCACTATAGCGGTCTAAACAAAAAGATATACAATTACCTTCCTAATTTCAACAGCATATTGTTTGGCGGGATCTTTATTATACAAATACTTCTCTACATATCAATTTTTGTTTTTTTTGACAGTTTTGATCCTGGTAAAGTTTTTATCTCTTACCTGGTTGTAGCGGACATCAGTTACTACCAGGCCAAAATAGCCCTTGGGTTCCCATTTATTCTTTCCACTTTTTGTTATGTGGTCTATTTCATAAAATACAATAAGAAAGTTAATAATCTTGAGTTTTACCGGAACCTGTCTATAGTAAAGGTTACTCATAAACAAACTTTATATGCAATTGGAATTGCCAGCACCGCCATCGCCGGCCTGTTAGTGGCATTATGGTATAACATCCGGCTTGCAGGGTTGTTATCAGCATCTGTATTAATTTTCGGAAATGCTATTGCTTGCTTTTTTAGCTCTTATTTACAAATCAAGGCAGAAAGGCGAAAAGCAAAGGGCATACTGAAGGAGAATTCAAGCTCGGTTTTTAAATTGGTAATACATGGGGGCATTTTTCTTATAGCAAGTGCTTTGATATTTTTTTCTTTTTTTATCCCTTACGAAAAAGATCCGGCTTTGTTGGTACACTACCGGGTAACAATTTTTCTGCTATTGACATTTATATTAGTAATGACGGCGATTTCATACATGGTAAAAAGGGAGTATATCTATAAAGACCTTGATTATAAATTAAAGACTCTCATAAAAAAGCAACTGGAGATCGGGGGTTATATGCTTACATTCCTGCTTGTAAGCTGTGTTTTGGTGCATTATTTTGGAAGCTGGTGGATAGATAAATACCTGGTCAGGATTGTGATAGGCTCCTTAGGGTTTATTTGGGGAATCAGGAGGATCGCAACTGCAATGGATATGGCAATGAACAGAAAGGAGATAGAGCATGTTTGATCCATTTTGTTTGTATAGAACATATTATAGTCCTTAATACTTATCCTTCTTTTAGTGAGAGAGAAACATCGCCGATGTTTAGATTTGAATTCGTAGTTACTCATAGATATTCACTACTGCTATCTTTCTTTTTTGCTACTTTTTTCTTTGTTAATGACTCATTTTTTTGTAAATAATGGCAATTACCATGGTGTACAGGAGTGAAAATAAAAAATAACGCCGGGTGCCACAGCCCTGACTTATAAAAGCATCTGACATCCGGCTGTGAAGTAAGGTAATTCATGGGAACCTTGTAGGGAACAGCCTGGAAGGTCATAGGACGACGTTAAAGACTACATCTGATTTAAAAAAAATTTGAAAGATTCAGTTCCAACTAATCGCCATTCGTTATCCAAAACATCAAGAAAAAAAAGCGAACAATGATTGAAAAGCTCTTCTTTTTCATCCTTCCTTCTTGTGTGTGACAAATCAAAATGCAAATAAGATCCATTACATATTTCATGACTACCAGGATATAACAATATAGACTGTTCTGCATCCCACAAAAGATTATAAACAAACATCTGTTTCAGGTCATCATCGCCCGGCCGGTTATTGTCAATAATTTTCCATTTGGTATCTAGTATGATCTTTCTGTCTCCCTTGCTAACGACAATATCCGGTCTTACCCATTTATAAAAATCATGTGTCTCGTTATACCAGAATTTTCTTTTGTTCTGTCGTGACACTGTAACTCCTACAGGGGCAGCTTTCGCAAGGCGGCGAAATACAAATTCTTCCCAGAGTTCATTCATATCAAATAAAATGGCAATCACATTTTCATTACCTCCCGTAATATCAGGCCGATAATTCAGCAACAGCATCTTGCTGATCAGTAACGCTTCCTTATACCGTTCTGTTTTCCTGTCAAATATTAGTTTGTCAAATGCTCCTGCTGTCACTTTACAATCCGGCATTTCCGGGAAATCGAGCAACAGCCTGTTTACTTTATCTGATAACAAGTAATTGCTGCTGATAGCAGATATCAAACAAAGTGTTTTGTACAAAAGCTGGTTATAAATATTCGTACGGTTATACTCTGTATGCCTGACATAAAACCGCTCCCGGTGCACAAGGTTCTGCGAAATGTTCCGGGCAAATAATAATTGCCCCTTCATAGCCAGCTTATTTCCTTCCTCTTTCCGGTATTTCTTTACCAGGCCTTCGTGAAGGATCTTTTCGGTATGAGATAAAAACAGTTCCAGGTAGATCTCCAAAATGGAATTACTTTTCAGGTTCAGGCTGGCATAGTCAACATGGTTTACCTGCAACAGCCTGCATTCTTTCAACATCTGCAGTAAAACATTATGCCAATTCTGTCTATGTGCTGCATCACTGCTATCAAGCCTGTCAAATGAAAGATTAGCGGCAGTTGTCTTTTCACGATCAGTTTTGGGCAACACTTCAATGGTAAGATTGCCTGCCTGTATCACTCCCACATAATTGGTAAACTGTATCCCTTTGTTCAGGATTCGGTAGTATTCAATACCACTATCTCCCTTTTTATACTGCTGCTCCTGGTAACGGCAAAGCGCCTCCCAGTGTTTTTGTTTGAAAGGTTTTGTATCATCATAATACAGCTTTTCAAACTCGGCAACCCGTATGGTGTTTTTATTGGCCAAGATTATTGATAAATGGATGTAAAATCACCAGTTTTAAGGTCGAAAGGGTCTTTCAAAGAATAGATAATTTTATCTGCAAAGTCGGATGCCATTTCATCATCAAATTTTGCAAATTGCTTACCTGCTTGTTTTGATTCTACAAATGACTTGCCTAACACCAACCCGATCTTGGCGTAGTCATTATAGAAAAACTCCTGTAACAACGGCAATATTTTATTCTTAAATGCTGACTGTAATTTCTCCATCGTATCAATCTTCATCAGCCATGCATGACCAATGGTATGGTCTTTACTTAACAAAGCTTCTAAGCGGGCATTGATAACATTTAGCATCTCTGGCAAATTAATACCTACAGGACTTTCAGTAATGATGGCTGCATCAGGCAACATTGGTTCGAAGCTAAAGCGACGCCTTAATGCTGTGTCCAATGCTTCTACACTTCTATCGGCGGTATTCATAGTGCCGATAATGTGCAGGTTCCCCGGAACACCAAAAAGAGATTTTGAATAGGGTAATGTGATATTTGTTATTTCATTTTCACTTCCTAACCTTTTATCATCTTCAATCAACGTAATTAACTCTCCTAAAACGGATGATACATTTGCCCGGTTGACCTCGTCAATAAACAACGCATATGGCGGTGCCGCTTTAATTTTTTCGAACCTGTTTTCTCTTGTATCCGCAATGCAATCGTGTAAGCTATCATATCCTGCCAGTTTCAGGGCATCAATACAGCATTGATAAAATACTCCTTTTTGAATTTCATATTGTAAGTTGTCTGTCTCAAATACACTAAATACAGGTTTGATTCCTTCTACAAAATCTTCATAAGAAAAATTTTGATGAAACGTAACCATCCGATAGTTTTTCTGCACACTCCCTGATGCGGGTTTAAAATTCTTAACTTCCTCAAGAAAATTTATAATCTCAGGTGCTTCGTTCCTTACTCTTTCCTCTAAAACAGTCCAAACCGATTTTTCATCCTTCGAGAATATTAGCGGTTCGATTCTGTTTGCAAACTTTACGTTTTCACAATCAATATCAGTATGGCCCTGTAAGTTGCCCCAAAGAACTTGCTTAACAAATGAAGTAGTAGATTGACTTGCTTTTATTTTTATGAACTCATGCTTTTCCAGTTCAGGGACGGAGGAGTGTTTTAATTGTATCATTGCAGCACCGATGGTTTCCCACCATGTAAGCTTGCTTATAAGTTGTTCTAAAAATTCCTGGCGGGTTTGTACTGCTTTTGTAATTGTAAAATCGCTAGTTAACGATTGCAACCGGTAAGTCTTTCCAGTACCGGGTGGCCCATAAAGAATTGTATTTAATGGCATAGTAATGTCTTTTATAGGCCCTTTTGTAGTTACTGTAACTGATGGCAATCCCTGAAATGATTGCAGTAGTTTATCGTAAGCAGGTTTAAGTGTATTAATAATATTAGCAGTTAAATCAATAAGATACTTCCAGCCTTTATCTAATACTTGCTGATAAGGCAGGTTTTTTACAATCGAAGATTTATTAAAATCGCCTCTTAACTGAAGATATTCTTGTCTGCGGGGGTCGGAGTTTCCTAACCCAACAGTATCAACTTTAATTGTAAACTGTTTATCGGTATCAATCCCTACGGAGAAGGCCAATATCTCATAGTCAAAACTTGCTTTATCTGGATAAATTTTTGCCCAATGATAGTACTCGAATTTATTTGCCTGGTTGGTGGGCTTTTGTATTAATTGTACCTGACCTCCCGGAAACATTTTCTTTTGTACTTCTTTTGCCCAGTAAGCCGTTTTTGCATAGGTCCCCTTTAGGTAATCATATACTTGCTGATGTTCTTCATTACCTGCCTCTTTTGTTTGTTTAGAAAGCTTTGCAAGTTGTTCAAAATCTTCTTCTGTAAAAAAGTCGGGGGCTGAAGCGTCTAAAATTTCCATTTTTAAAATAAGGTCTTTACTGATGGTTACTTGTATAGTACTATTGCTAAGATTTTCTTTAAAATAATCATCTGCTACAAGCACCTGGTGCAAATCTCTGCCTTGTGCATATGCATTTTTAGGAATATCAAGTTCGCCTTTTATTATCCTGAAATTGGCATAATAATTTTGCCTGTCGCCAAAACTGGACAGTTCTTTAACTTCCAATTGAGCAGTTTGGTTAGCAGCTTTAAACTGTTCAATAAGTTTTGGAAAAACAGATTGCCAGTAATCTGTGTAAAGATTATCTCCCATAAAATAAATAGTTCGAAAGTTTGTTAATTTAGAAATGTCTATTAAACCATCTTGTAAACCAGTTCCCCCTATTTACATTATTGCTATCATCTAATATCCGTCTTAAAGTCCAAATATTATTGAAAGTAGTGTTCCTTTCAATAAGGTCAATAGTTATTGCTAAAGCAGGAGTGTTTGTCAAATTTCTTTGTAACACATTCAATCGGTCATCTCTATTTAAAACCATCGTTATTTCCGTTTCAGTAGAAACGCTATTGGTTCGGAAGTTCCAATAATCAATGTTATTAAATTGCCAATGCTTAACCTTACACTTTGGCAAAATTTGAGTTCGATTTCCGTTATTAATTTCTACTCGCCAATCAGTTAACAATTCAAAAGTAAAAGTATAGTTATGTGAAGGGTGAACAAAGTGTAACTCCATCCCCTTTGAGAGAAGTGTAATATTCTTAAGAATTGGCAAACCGGAAATATCCTGTATTAAATTAAAAGCCTTGTCTAACTCATGCTTGTATACCGGCTGACTTAAATTGTCATGTGATAATGGATTCAACAAAGTCAATTTTGTTGTTGAAAAAGCTTCTTTTATGCTATTTGCTACCGGAGTGCCGATTGCATTGTACCTATCTATCATTACATCCCATAGATGAGAAAGCTTATGTGGCTGTCCATCAAAATGTCTAACATTTTCTTCTGGCAATCTTTCCTTAATCAGTCTTTCAATTTCCTTTCTTAAGTAATTCAGACAACCCGGATAGTCTTTTGTTTTATAGTATTTATTTGCCTTGAAAAGATAATTATCCGATTCTTTAATAATCACCGGATATTCAAATGTAGGGATGTTGTTTTGGGCTGAATACATTTCTAGATGTTGCCAGTTTGTTGAACCCAATTCAACCTTAGCAACTTCGAACCAATGCCTGTCATAAGTTGTCAAAATAATTTGCCAATCATTGAATTCTTGCTCAAGAATCTCTAAGAGAGGCAATCTATTGCCCATATCTAATCCCAAAAAAATATCATCTAAACAAAGAAACTTTACAGCATTTTGTGTAGGGTTTAACTTTATTGCAGCTAAATAAATGGAAATTGCAATTGCAGACAACCTTGCTTCATTTAGAAAATCATGATGTGTATCAACCGTGATACCAAAATGCTTTACTTTAAGAATAATCTTTGAGTCTAAAGGATTGTCCCAGTCAACCGAATCAAGTTCTATTTTTACTTCAATATTCTGGTTAAAATAATCAAGTATAGATGTCAATTTATCGTTTATTTGGACAAGTAACAGCTTAAGTTCATCAATAAATTTAGCATGCTGGTCCTTTAGCCTATCTTTTGCAATTTCAATTTGTTCTTTAGCTTCATCATTATTTATCTCACCCTTTTCTAGTCCTTGAGTAATTTCTTGAGTCTCATTTTGTAGATTTTTCGACTTCTCATTATCCCACGCAACAGACAAAGTTCCCAATGACGCCAAGGAATGCTCTCTCAATAAACTATCTACTAAAAGTTCAAAGAGATTAATTTCATCAGCATCTTCTAAATGAGTTTTAAGTAACTCCTTGTATGAAAGAAAACTATTTAATTTAGGAGTATTTAGAACCTCTGCCTTTAAAGGTTTTAGTCCACTTGCCTCTAACCTTTCAGTAGTGCCATCAGAGAAAACAATTTCTATAAATCCTTCATTTAATCTTGGAGTTTGATTGTGGACAACAAAATCCTCTCCATGAAAAAAATCTTTCAGCCCTCTGTAAAATGATGTTTTCCCACTTCCATTTTCCCCGTAAATAAGCACATTTTTACCGTCAATTTTTAAAAAATACTGGTCATTCTGCCCATTAAAAAATGCCCGGTAGTCAAAAAATTGTATGGAATTAATTTTCATTATTGACGATGGCTTATAATACTGTGGAAATAATTTCCTTTATTTCAGGAATAGAATCAATAAAAAATATGCTGTTACGAATGGAAGAATCTTTTTGATAAGTTTTGTTATAAGTATTTAAAACCCCGAAGTAGTTCTTATTGTCATCAGAACCAACAATTTCAGGCAACTCAGCAACATGTTTAATTATTTCAAGGCTTTTGGATTTAACCAATTCCTCAAAATAAAGCTCATATACCATTGTTTCCAATACTGATTCAAAATGCGTACAGGCATTTCTAGCATCTTTATCATCAGTAAATTTTTTCAATAGCAGAATATAATCAACAATCTTATTGAATGGTTTTTCTGCCTCTTCTGAAATTTGAGGAACCGGCACCATCTCAACATATTGTTTTGTGTACCTCTTTCTCCCGCCAGCTATCGTTGCAGTAATTTGTGAAAAATAATAATCCGCTACTTTAGAATTTAGTACTGCGAGTATATACTTTAAATGCTTCCCCGTCATGAAGTAGGCCGAGTTAGTTAAAAATTTTCCTGTTTCATCGTAAGCATAATTTGCTCTATCAGATATTTCAATCCAAACAAGTTTTGGCAACTCAAAATTGGTCCAGAAATCAGCTCCATATCTTTGAAGAGCATACCATTCATAACGGACTCCTGTTTCAGCTTGATTACGTTCTGACAGTTCCTTCTTGAAGCTGAGAAGATGATTGTAGATATCTGGATACTCTTGCTTAAACTTTCGTTCAGCTTTTTCAGAGGCGTTGGCTATAGTGATATCTTCTTGCAAAGGGAAATGCCAAGGTATAAAAAGCATATACCAATCTTCATATTGATATCCCCAACGTTTTATATCTTTTCCTCTAAGGAGAGGTTTGATATACTCAATATTTTTAGGGTCACTGTGTACAAATTGGTTCCGTTTTTCCTTGCCAATATGAAAAGCCTCATTTAGACCAGTTGTTATTCCACGAAAAAAACTCAAATCTTCCCAATCTTTAAGCCTTGTTCCTTTGCTTTCTATATGCAGATTAATACTCGCAGTTGCACTATTGTTAATCTTCCAAATATCATCATCTAAATCTTTTAATAAGAGTTTATTCGCATTAAAATATTCTAAAATCTCTTGGTCAGGAAGTTTCTGACCTTCGATTGTACAGGCATGTAAGAGATTTTTGTTCTTCGCTTTTTGAAAAATTAAAATATTTACAAATACAGTTGCTGCTTCAAAAATTCTCAGCTTTGCAAAATCAATCAGAATAAGAGGGTTGGTTTGTGTTGCTAAGAATTTTCTTGTGCTTTTGCCATAGTTTGCATTAATCCATTTGTTAGAAGTAATGTAACAAAGAATTCCGTTAGGCTTCAAAAGATTATTTCCTTGTTCATAAAAGAGAGAATATAAGTCTCCCGTTTTTTCAAATGTTTTATATCCGGCTTTTTTTAATGCTTCTGTATCATCCATCCTTTGCAAACTAATATATGGGGGATTGCCAATTATAATATCAAAACCATCTAATATCCCAAACATCCACTCGTTGTCGAAAAAATCTGCGAAGGTGCTTTGTTCATACGGATTCCATTTAGCTATTTGCTCAGCAGTTGAGTTATCCCAGCCATCGTATTTTAATAATTCACCAATTTGCTCTCTAAGGTCATGGTCTTGAGTTCTCCATTTACGTTTCGCCGCTGATGTTCTTGCACTAAAGTGCTTATGGCGTACTTCGTTTAATTCCGTTTCCAGTTCTTCAATCTTTGGGTTACGAAGTAAAAGTTGCTTTGGCTTGTTTAACCCTAATAAGGTATTTGCCGCTACAAATTTTGTTTCCAGATTTGGCAATGGTCTAACTCCCCGATTCTTTCTATTTTCATTCACTTCCTGGTCGCAAATCAATGAAATGAAAAAACGAAGTTTTGCAATCTGTACCGCTATTGGTTGTATATCTACACCATAAATACAATTCTCAATAAGGTAAAGTTTTCGTCCATAGTCATCGCTATTGTCTTCAAAGGCTTCACTTATATTTTGCAACCGTTCATCTCTATCCGCTTTATTACCTAGCCTGAAGGCCTCTTCGGTTTCTTCAATAGCTTTTTTTCTTTGTATCTCTTTCCAGTTATTATTATCAGGGTCCAGCTTGTTCAATAGTAATACCATCTTGTGCAATACTCCCATTGGAAAGGCACCGGAACCACAGGCCGGGTCTAATATTTTTGCTTCGTCCAAAGCATGTATCAGTTTTCTCTTTTCTTCTTCATCAAGGTCTGGTGATTCTGTGGTATAAGAAAAAAGCTGGTTCAGTTTTTCTTCCGGTAAGTCTGGTAAGATATTATTGAGATACGCTTTTAAGCTTTCATCTACCATATAGTCCACTATCTCTCTTGGTGTATAAAAAGAGCCAGTCATTTTACGGGCTGTAGTTTCCGTCTCCGGGTTATAGCTGGCCAACAGGTTTTCAAATACTTTTCCCAAAAGTTCGGGGTCAAGTGCTATTTCTATTTCAAAAGGAGTATTTTCTTCAATGGTAAAATTGTAACTCTGTAAAATGGTCAGCAATCCCTTAACATTCTGGCTTTTCTTTTTCTTGTCACCGTAATCATCGCTTAGGTCTATTGTTTTTTCATCAAAAAACAAACTGTCTGGTACAGTTAATCTCCCCTCATTTTTCATTGCATTGCTAAAGCAATCAATACGTATTTTGTTATCCTCTTCGGTGTCTTCAATATTCTTGTCCAGGTTTTCAAACAGCCCTCCGTTTAAAAAAGGGATGTTCTTTGTTAGCTCCAGAAACCGTTCTGTGTTTTTAAAAAACCGTTTATAGCGGTAAAAGGTCTGTACACCATATTGCCTTTCTATGAATTTCCGGTTCTCATCACCCATCTCCGTATTCAATGTAGCAAAAAACAAATTTTGTAATATGGCTTTGTAGTAGGTGCTACCGGTTTTGTCTTTATAATTAATTATTTTATCTATTTCATTTTTATCAAAGAGTTCATCAGGTACCAGGTTTTTTTGTTTCAGAAACCATACAAATATTAACCGGGTAATTAATCGTATGGTATTGGTAGCGTTTCTTGTTTTTTCTTCTTTCTCTAATTCTTCTTTTTTTAATTTTTTGTTTACATCCCTTTCTCCATCATCGGGAAATTTTACTTCCTTCAATGCCCGGAAGTACCAGTCACTGAGCTCACGATAAAAAAGTTTAGTAAGAGATTCTACAGAGAAAGCATTTTCTATTTCCTCCAGCTTTACTGCACCGCCAAACAAATTAAAATGTTGTTGTATTTTGGCAAATCGTTCTGCGGCGGTGCGGCATTTTTGCCCTTCTCCAAAAAGGTAAGTATAGCGTTTAGGGTCGGTTGTTTTCTTTTCTCTTCTGTTAGTTTCCTTATTGCGTACCCTTACCTGGCTTACATAGCTAAACCGCCATTGGCTGCCCTGGTTAAATACAATCAATGCAGCATCCACATCATTATCATAAATAGGCTTCAGCAGGTTTCGTAGCCCTACTTTATTTCTTTCCAGTTTTACAGTATCACTTATCTGTACTTCATACACACCTACGAGGCGGCCTTCCAGTGTTTCAAAACTTCCCAGTTCAAATCCTTTTGCATCCCAGTTGTTTGTTGTGGTATCTACCGCCTGAGGTTTAATGAGAATATTCTTTATACCAAAGACTTCTCTTAGTACGGTAATCCAGCTTTGCTGTATGTAGGAGTTTTCGAATATTTTTTTTAAATCTTCGGCAGTCATGGTAAGGTTTTATACGCCATTAGTCAGTAATGTCTTTCAGTTCTCTTTCTATCTGTTTAATGGTAGGCAGTTTGCCTTTCATTTTTCCGGGTACAGATTCGGTGAGCTGGTATTCGCTTACACCAATTGGTTTACCAATATTCTTTAATGAATACTCCACTATCAGCTTCCCGGCTTTTTTACAAAGCAATAAACCAATAGATGGCTGGTCTTCTTTGCTTTTCAATTGGGCATCCACGGCAGACAGGTAAAAGTTGAGCTTGCCTGCGTACTCCGGTTTAAAGTTATCAATCTTTAGCTCCACCACCACATAGCAGTGGAGTTTGGTATGGTAGAACAAGAGGTCGAGAAAAAAATCTTCCTTATCTACTACCAGTAATTGCTGGCGGCCAATAAAGGCAAAGCCTGCGCCGAGTTCCAATAGAAATTTTATGAGATGGTCAGTTAGTGCGGTTTCCAAATCCCTTTCGCTGGCTTGTTCTCCCAATTGCAAAAAATCGAAATTGTACGGATTTTTTAGTAGTTCATTTGCCAGGTCGCTTTGTGGTTTTGGTAAGGTATATTCAAAATTGGTAAGTGCTTTGCCTTTTCGTTTGTACAGTCCGCTTTCCAGTTGGTGTACCAGTACAGAGCGGCTCCAGTTGTGCTGGGTAGTTTGTGCAATGTAGAAGAGGGCTTCTTCTATATTTTTACATTTAGTAATGATTTGTAAATGATGGCCCCAGGGAATGGTTGATAAAAAAGCCGGTATTTGGTCAACAGGTTGTTGACTTAATTGTGCCACAACTTGTGGCAGTTTTTTCTTTTGCTTTAGTCCAACAGCTTGTTGGAGTAATTGGGCAACAGGTTGTTGCCTTTTTACATTTTCTTCTAATTGAGCAACAACTTGTTGCCCAATTGAGGCGCTGGAATTATAGAAAGAAACCCAGCGGCGTATATACTTCAGGTTGGTATGGGAAAAGCCTTTTATATCGGGAAATTCGGCTGATAAATCATCGGCCAGTTTATATAACCATCCGTCGCCCCAGTTAGCCAGTTTTTCCTTATCCAAAATTTCGGTTCCAATATCCCAATAAAGTGCAAGCAATTCTGCATTTACATTCAATGCTGCTTTCATCTGCGCAGAACGAACCCGTTCTTTCAGTTGCTGCACCCATTGTATATATGCTCTTTCTGGTTTTGCCATTTACAGGGAAAAAGTTTCAGTAATAATGATATCGGGCTTGTCGGTTACTTCCACCGGCAGGTCATACTGCAATGCTTCTATATCATCTTCATCAGCATCGGGGTGCACATATTTTACAGCCAGTTGTATCACCAGGTTTTCCGCCTGGTGCAGTTTGATTTCATTTTTATCATACTTCAGCCGCAGTTTACGCAGTTCATTAGCAAGATTTGTAATGGTTCCTTTTTCCAGCAACTCCAGTAAATTAGTGCAGGCCTGCCTGAATTTTTCATCTGCACTATCTGTGCGCAAATCCCGCAAAAATTTTTTTGCCCTGTTGGTGTTGGCATCTTTATGCTCTCCCGAAACAGGATCGGCAGAACCTAATAATAAATCCTGCTCAAACCTGTTGACAGCTTTTTGCACCTGCTCATGATGATAATCGGGCAGTGCAATACTTAATTCATTATTCTTTGCTTCAAATAATTCGGCTGCTTCGACAAAATTGAGTGGTTCTGTTTTGCCCCCGCTTACTACTTTGTAAAACTCCATTTTGTAAGAAGATTTTAAAAAAATAAGCGATCCTCCCGCAATTACTTTTTTGCCTGCTTTCTGGGGATCTCTTGCGGTTCTTGCCTTAAGGGGCAGAGCTTTGATTCGCTTGAATTCTTTTTCATTATTTGTTTTAAAGTTCCTGATAACTTCCAGGTACTTTAACCGCTTGTCTTCATCTTCCGGTATGCCCTTAATATGCAGTTTGACCTGTTCCAATACTTCTTCGATAGTATATATCTGCGCATCTTCACCATAAGCAGTATGAAAACCCTGCAATTTTATATAAGCATTATTATATAAGCTTACCAGTTCATTACTCTGGCGGGAAGGATAAAATGCATAGTTATAAATCATATCGGCTGTGCTGCCAATACGGTTAATCCTTCCAATACGCTGCATCAGTTTGGTAGCATTCCAGGGAGTATCATAATTTACAATCAGGTTGGCCCGGTGCATGTTCACACCTTCGGCCAATACTTCAGTGCTGATGATAAAATCATAATCATACTTCCACTCTTTGATGTTGGCATCAAAATTATCCTGTATGGTATCCTGTAATGACTTCCTGTTTTCAGACGAAACGGATAACAGCTTGCTGTAGCCTTCGTCTTCCATTTTTTGCGTAAGATATTTTGCTGTTTCTTTTGATTCAGTGAAAATGACCAATTTGCCGGAGGGGTTTAAATCCTTCCGCAACAGTTCTGTTTGCAGTAAATGAAGAAACACATCCCACTTGGGGTCTTGTTCCACCCTGGTCCATTCTTCACAAAGTGTGGTGAGTGATTCAATATCTTTTTTCAGGTTAGGAAGAAAATCCTCTTTAAAATCTTCTGGTGTAAAAATCTGGTTGCGGGGATTTCTTTCAGATAGTTCTAAAATATATTCTTCAATTTCTTCATCAGTCCAGTCTTTATTCATCAACTCATTTACCTGGGCATCGGGAGCAATATACACTTTGCCCTTAGCAAACATGTCAATCATTCTTTCGGTAGATGTTTTAAAATTTCCCAACGATATTTTGAAAGCAGTGAAGGAACTCTCCAATCTTTTTACCAGTTGGGTCATAATAATCTGACCCAATGTTAATGAGGCCCTGTCAGCCTGGGTATAGAATTTTTCTTTTACCTCGGGCAACAACCCCGCAATGGCTTTGTAACGATAATAGCCAATTCTGTTTTCATCTACAAGGTAAGCGATGGTTTGATAAAAGAGTACTTCTAAGTCTTTATCCATTTCATACTCTACAGCCTTAGGGTCTGCAATTTCGGGAAAGCGGATGCCCTGCTCTGTCAGGTCTTTTAAATAGTCTTTGTAGTTTTTTACATCTGTCCTGGTACGACGAACCGTAATCTGCTGCAATACTTTATCCCTGATAGCAGCATAAATATTTCTCAGCTCATTGATATCGGGTCGTCCTGTTACTTTCGCAGCTGCTAATACCGCTTTATACTTTTTAATTAAAGGGGCAAAAAATCCCTGCAGGTTAGTAACATCTAATGTTGACTTTCTTGCATCCGTAAAAAGCTGAAGCTGGTAATAAATATCTTCGGGCCTGTTATTTAATGGAGTGGCAGATATAAGAATTATTTTTTTCTGCCGGCCTGATACATTTCCTTCCACGGCTCTTGGTGTTTTGCAAATAGTTTGCAGCTGGTCAAACATCTGCGATCTATGGTTGCGGAATTTATGTGCCTCATCTACCAGCACAAGATCATAATCTTCTTTTGGCCAAAACTCCTCATTTTTATTTTCCAAAATCTTATGTAAGCTGCCGTTGCTTACAAATTCAGTATGCCGGTCCAATCCGAATTGAGAAAACGTTTTCTTCCATGTTCTCTCCAAAGCCGGAGGGAAGACAACAAGTATTTTAGTATTTAATGTTCCATTTGAAATAAGAAAGCGTTTGGCAATCATGCTTGCCACCACCGTTTTTCCAAGGCCAACCACATCTGCAAGCATGAAACCATTGTGATCAAGTAACATCTGGTAACCCTGGTTGACAGCATCTACCTGGTAACTTAGTTTTTTAAAATTTTGAGGTAAATCGCCAACTGAGTCGGGATCGTAATCAATATTTTTCCCGAAGTATTCAATGAGCAGTTTAATATAAATTTCAAATGGAGTGTAAAGCTGCCCAATATGTGTTTTTGATTTTACCCGGGTTAAATCCGCCGGCAGGATTTCTTCGCCATCTCCCCATAATTTTTTAAATTCTTCTTCTGCAAATTTTACTTCGTCATAATCCCTGAGGCAAACATTAAATTCATAATTGGCAGTATCATGTGTTCCCAGTCCTGCGTCGGTAAGATTAGAGGAGCCGGTAATCACTTCGCCCCCGGAATACTCATTAAATTTCTCAGGAAGGAAAATATAAATCTTGGCATGAAGTTTTTTTGTTTTATGTATTCTTATCTGTAGTTTTTTATCCATGACGTCCTGCATAAAGAGCAGAATACCGTCTTCAACCTCTTTTGAGTATTCTGCATCTTTAATATCTTTTTGCATCCATTTTACAAACTCATCCCTGCTTTTTTCGGGATCACCAAAAAACATCAATCCTCTTTTTTTTGCTTCTGCACTGATCGCATCCACATTAATACCAACCAGAATTTTTACTTCCGCTACTTTTTGTAAATGCTCCCTAATAGTAAAGTAGCCAGATGACCGGAAATAACCCACTACAGCATGAAAAGCGTAGATATTAGCGATATGTTCAAAAGCGCCTCTGAACTTTTTGAGTAATGAATTACCGTTATCGTTAGTGAAAAATTTGGTTGACATCCAGAAGATTACTTAATGAATCACAAAATAAGGAAAGATGAGAACGAACAGACCAAAGCAATATAAACGATTTTTGTATCCTCTAACAGACTTAGAGGATGGTTTCAGCATACCGCAAGTATAGCTGAAACAAGAGTGGTGCACCCGATGCCCAAAAGCAAACAACGAAACCCCATTCATCATTCCTGCAAAACATCCTGCAATTTTTTTTTGCCGGGTAAGATCTTAGTTCTACATTAGGTAAACCACTTTTTTAAACATTAAACCTTTTATTATGGCATCAAATGTCCCCCTCACCATCCAGACAGGCGTTACACAGAACTATGGCAGCTATATTGTCATCGGTTCAAATGCATTGGCCCTGAATTACCAATTGCAAAATATTTACTGGGCTGTTGTTGTTGACAGGTCCAACCTCAACGTTGTGCAGAATTTTACATTTACCGACAACCAGAATGTGCCGTCGCAGCTAACGCCTTATATCGGCAACCCGCAGTACATTCTGATACTGACCACACAAAATCTCAGCTCCACCAACCTGCCCGCAGGCAATTTTTACCAGCTGCTGGTAAAAGAAGGCGCCGGCGTTCAGTTGCAGCGGCTGGAGCAGATCTACGAAGCGCTCAGTTGCGGCACCTGGGGCTGGATGGGTTACACCCTTGTGGCAGTGCTCGATAACAGCACAAGCTATGAATCTGCCGAATTTTATGATAATGCTTTTGTTACTACGCTGCAACTGATACCCGTCCAGGTGGGTTCAGGTGTTTTATACACGCCTGCCACACTGTAAAAAATGAGTAAACAGGTCAGCAAGAAAAATAAACCAACCGTTGTTGCGGTTGGTTTATTTATTCCGGGCAATTCCTTCACAAGGGTATTTGCATCGCTGTTTGAATGGCTGTCGGGTGATTACGATATCCACTGGCTGGGCATTGCCTACAAAGGACCCGTTACAAAAAAAGAAAATTATACGCTTCATCCCTGCAATGTGAACGGCGGAGATATTTATGGCGCATACGGCGCTGCTGCACTGGCGGCTGAACTTCATGCAAACACATTGTGGCTGCTGAATGATTTTTACCTGCTGAAAAACTATGCACAGGCCTGGCTGCCATTGAAACAAAAAGGCATACGGCTGCTGGCTTATGTGCCGCTTGACGGCTGCATAACCCATGTTTCCATTGTGCAGGATTGTTTTTTCTTAGATGACCTTGTTTTGTACAATCAATGGGCGCTGGATGAAGTGCAGCAGGCGATAGCACAGTTCAAACAGCAAAGACCGGGAGAGGAATTCACTGTTCCCCGGCTTCATTACCGCTATCACGGTGTGGACAGGAAAACATTTTATCCGTCAGCCGAAAAAAAACAGGAAGGGCTGCTAAAAGAGAAACTGTTTAAAATGAACGATGCGGCGGAAAGTATTTTTATTTTAAATGCCAACCGCTATAATGAAAGAAAAGATATTGAAACAACCATAGAAGCATTCGCCAAGGCATTGCCGCATTTTACCAAACCGGCATGCCTCTGCCTGCACACACCCAACCTGGAGCCGTATATAAAAGAAAAATTACTGGCCGTTATTGAAAGCAGCGGTGCAGCAAAAAAAATCCTGCTGAACCCGCTGGGCGATGAATACATTGATGATGCCCAACTGGTGAACCTCTACCGGGCCTGCGCTACCGGCATCAACACAAGCCTCGGCGAAGGATGGGGGATGATCAGTTTTGAACATGCTGCCTGCGGCGCCGCACAGATAGTGCCCGGCCACACGGCCCCCGCAGAAGTATGGGATAAGGCCGCTGTAGTTATCAATAAAGACAAACCTGTTACACTCTCCACCAATCCTTTTCAGATGTATGCAGTAAGCCGTGATGAACTGGCAGCGCAATTAGTGAAGCTGGTGAATGACGAAACCTTTCTTGCTGACGTGTCGGAAAGATGTTACCGGCATGTTGCCGGAAACCAGTTTCGCTGGGATGCTATTGCAGCGCAGTGGAAAGAACTGCTGACAAACTGAAATCAATAAGGAACATTGCTTTCGCCCCGGAGAAAATTACAACCGCCTGGTGCCTGCACTGCTATCCATATTTTTACTGATCGCCGTCTCCGTTTCAATGAACCGGGTTTTATGGCTGCAGTGGTTCACTGCAAGCGGCCAATGTGCCGGATGAGCTGGAAAAAAAGAATGGTATGGTTTACTGCCAGGCATTGCCGGCTATGAAAATAATTTACATTTACACATCCGCATAAAAATGTTACCATGAGCCAGCAGTTTCATCATATCCCTTCTTTACTTAAGCCGGAAGAACTGATCACACTTGATGTGCTTATACAGAAAGCAAATTTTGTGGATGGAAAGGCTACGGCAAGTATGGCAGCGAAAGAAGTGAAAAACAACCAGCAATTAGATAACTCAAGCCCGGAGGCCATGAATGCTATCCAGCAACTGCTGACGAATGCTGTTATGTCAAGTCCTTATTTCAATGCAGCGGCACAACCAAAAAAGATACATCCGTTTATTGTCAGCAAATACGGACCCCGCCAGTTTTATGGCTGGCATGTGGATAGCCCCATCATGGGCGACCCGGCCATACGAACCGACCTGGCCATGACAATTTTTTTAAACGACCCGGCAACGTATGAAGGCGGTGAGCTGATGATACAAACGTCCGGCGGCGCCGTGGCCATGAAACCTGCCAAAGGCGATGCTGTATTGTATCCCTGCCAGTTCCTGCATTGTGTAAATGAAATAAAAAGCGGTGAACGTATGGCGGCAGTTACCTGGATACAAAGTAATATTCAATCGTCCGAACAAAGACAGTTATTGTTTGAACTGAACCAGGTACATGCGGCGCTGAACCAGCGGGACAAACATGCACCGGAAACCAACCTGATGCTGCAGGCCTATTCCAATCTTTTCAGAATGTGGGCGGATGTGTGAGGGAGAGTCGGGAGTCCGGAGTCGTGTCTTAAAGAACGGGATTGCCTTACAGGATTGAATGCTGCGGGTTATGTTTTCTTATAACGATCTGTTTTAGAAAAAACCTTATCATCACAATTTATGATGACATGGTTCTTTATTCTTTAGTTGAGAGCCGGAACATAAAGTCTTTAGGGAAGCGGTCTAAATTTCTTTTAACCGCCTGGTTCATCACTCTTGTTTCAACAGAGTACAATTCAGCAAGGTCAAAATCAAACATTATTTTCTGACCCCGCACTTCGTAAATTTTGTCATGTGACCGAAAATAAGAGAAGGAGATAATTCATGGTAATTTCCCGGGCCGGGGTTCACAAATAATTAAAAGATCCCAGTAAAAAGGTTCGCCCGTATGAACTATCATCTATGAACCATTCACCTTTTCTTCTCCACTTCATCATACAATTCAAATGACCTCATCAGGTAAGGCGGAATGGTTGAGTCCAGTGGCGGCTCTTCAAATACCTGCCCCGGAAATTTTGCATGAAAGCCTGATCGTTCTTTCATCTTCTCCAGTATATCATGGCTGATAACATAGCCGGTAAAAGCTGCGATCCTCTCCATAACGGTCAGCATACCTTCATTATAATTGACCGCTATTGCTTTTTTATCTGTTTGCAAAATGCGGATAAATGCAGAAAGATAGGTCTCCATTACTTTTCCCATGTATTCATCCAGGGAGAGCTGAAATATTCTTTCATCAAAACCAAACAGCGAAGGTTCTATCACTCCCTGCACGGCCTGCATGCCCCTTTGCTTCCGGTGTGAACGTATCACTTCATCCGGCCTCCTGTATAATAATATAACCGGGACATCCGGGTATAATTGCCGCCACTCTTCATAAAAATGAACATGCCAGCTGTCGGCCTTGATAAAAAGATGCTGCTGCCGTTCATTTCTTTTTGCCCCGTACAATGAAACGGCTGCCTGCAGTAATGCATCCGCTTCTTCTTTCGTTTGATTGCGATGGCCCCACCGGAGTATCTCATCAAAAAAAGGAACTTCCGATAAAACAATATTGGCCGGATCCAATGCAAGCAGTTGTGATAATAAAGTAGAACCGCAGCGGGACACATGAAATATAATGGCGGCGGGTGCAATGGATGTTATTTGCGGCGCCCATTCTTCCAGCATGGCTGCACTGCTTACGCTGCGTTTCATTTTTGAATTTTGCGGCAATTGCCTGCAACGGGAAATAGTTTCATCAAAAAAAGGTTTGGTGAACATTTCATTACCGAGGTATAGCCACTGGCAGTCAGTACCGCCTTCTTCTTCCCGCAACCGGAAGGGGATCCAGTCTTTTATGGCTGATGAGACAATATGGTTGTGAGGTGTCAGGCGCAAGTTGTCAGGTGTTGGTAGTTTGAACCACGAAGGCACAAAGACACGAAGTAACACAAAGTATAGCCACTATTTCTGTTTTGATCTTAGCAATTGCGACAGTTTTTCATGGATAGACCGGTCCACCATTTCTTTCCATCCTGTTTCACCCGCCATGACCTGCTTTCTTATCTCTGTAGCGGAAATAGCAGATATATTGTCCGGCACCTGTAGTTGATTGACTTCATAACCTACTCCTCTTCCGTAATTCACTGAAGCGATATCGGGAATGATGATCACTTTCATCAATGGTTGATTGCTGTACACGGTATCCCATAATTCTTTTACTTCCTGCGCTGTCAGCGGGTTGCTTTCATCGGGTTCTATATCACGGATAGCGATAAGCACTGGTTTACCCTGCTGTAAAAATGTATTGAACAATTCCATGTGCCCCCTGTGCGGACTCTGGTACCTGCCGATAAATAAATTGTATCTCATTTTTTTAATGTGTTAATGATCTTTGTTGTGCACTCTTTAATGTTCATGGTGGCGGTGTCCAGGATGATCTCCGGGTCCTGCGGCGGATAATACGGCGCCGACACACCGGTAAAATCTTTTATCTCTCCTGCCAATGCTTTTTTATACATTCCTTTCGGGTCCCTTTCCATGCACACTTTGATATCCGTATTCACATACACTTCAATGAATTTTTTACACATGCCCCTTATCTGCTGCCGTATATCATCATACGGTGAAATAAGCGATACGATAACGATCTTTCCCTGTCCTTCGAGCAGCGATGCCATGTAACCAACATTGAGGTTATGCCTTTTTCTTGACTCCTCATCAAAGCCGGTAAGCTTGATGGCGTTTCTTATCTCATCTCCATCCAGCAATATGGGCGCCTGTCCTTTCTTTTTTAATTTTTCAATTACATCCCTTGCAATGGTTGTTTTACCTGAACCGCTCAGCCCTGTAAGAAATACAACAGCCGGCTGCACTTTAAATCCTGTAAGGGCGGCCCATATCTCATCAAAAGCATAGTAAGAAAATATTTTTACAACGGAATCAACCAGCCCTATTGAAAGCGACACGACCAGGTTACCGGTAAATAAATAAGAGATCAAAAAAGTGATGACAGAAGAATATAACCTGTATGAAATGGCTTTCAGTAATTGCTGTTTCTTGATCATTGATGCAAATATATGTTTGAGGTTTGAAGTTTGAGGCTGGGTTCGTAAAAGTTGAAAATGCTTTTTGATCACAGGAATAACTTCGAACATCAAACTTCAAACTTCAACCCTTTTTCCATTTCATCGGCGAGGCGGCTGGCTGTTTCTGTGTTGAGGCTGCGGAGCTGTGCGATGACCTGTTGTTGTGTGGCAGCATCCATTTGCGGATCTGCTATTTCTTTTTTTACCAAACCCGGCTGTGCAAATAATTCTTTTACCCAATCATTTGCCATGGCATCTATTACAAGGTGGATCCTTTCTTCCTTACTATTATTGCTGATGCGGTGGGGCAGGTTGAAATTCATATACCAGCATTCTCCTTCTTTCAGCAGGATCCTTTCGTTGTCCAGGTAAAATTCAACCCTGTCATTTGTTTTTACGGGGATATGAATTCTTATTTCTCCTTTTTCAAAATACAATTCAGCATCGCGGTGTTCTTTGATAACGGCGCCGGCATTTAATTTTAATAACCGTACAGCCAGCAAGGGGCAATGAAAAAAACTGAGTATTTCTTTTAGATAAGGACATTGCTGCAGCAACTCAGTATCATGGTAAGCGGCCCCGTCCACCGGGGAAATGATTATATCATCTGCTTTGCCGCTGGTGCTCCGCAAGGGCAGGGCGCTCCATTCCCCTTCATAATGTTTTACCTGGTAATGCAATTGCCAATTCGTTTTTTCCAGCAAACGAATTTCCTGCTGCATAAGGGATGCATCAAAATGAAAAGGGAGTTGCAGGTATTTGATCATGTTATTTTACTAACACAGGCAATGCCCGTCTTTCAGAAGTCAGGTGAAGGCGAGTGCATATGGATGATGGATCAGGCTATTGCTTCTTCAGAACGGAAGCGGCGAAATTCTATGCCATGTTTGTCGCCCTTCTTATCAAAGACAATTTTTATTTTGCCAATGGCGGTTTCCTGATCGTCCGCATATTGCAGTATTACCTCAGCTCTTTTTTTGTTCAACGATATATAAGGCCGCTTAGGTGAAGCAGCAGATCGTCTGCCTATAATAATATCAAGATTTTCCGATCTTTCGGCAAGACGGATATCGTCAATGCTGCTCCTGTTCTTAAATCCCAGTTGAGAGATACAAACTACGAGGTCGCAATTCTCATCCTTCTTTAAAAAAGCGGCAAGATGATTGACTGTTTCGGCATTATTCCCTTCGCCCGGCGCTGTTTCAATTACAGCAATACGGAACTGTCCTTTATGAATGATCTTATAGGTGCCGTCAAAGTGTTGGGGAAGATAACCGGCAGCCGCATCATAGTTTGCCGACTGTTCCTCTTCGGAACTGTTTACACCAAGCAATACCGGATTGGCATGATCATGTTTGATCTTGCCTAAGCGGGATGCCGCCGCTGTGGCGGGTAATGCTGTATGTAAAAGAGTAACCTGGTTGAATCCTTCGCCTGTAAATGGTGAAGCCAGGGTGGCCAGCGCATCAAATGGTTTGGCGGCTACCAGTGCAGTAGTAAGCATGCTACCCTGCACTAAGAATTTTCTTCTTGTGTTCGTCATTGCCTTAACGTTAGTTGGTTTAAAGGGTTGGTCAAATCCCATCCAAAATACAAATTCCAAAACTAATTGCAATAAAAAAAGTTTGCAACGAGTGTGGATACGCTAAATAAATGAACTGAGCTCCCTGCAATAACCGGCATTACGTATTGTACAGGTGATTGAACGGCGTTTGTTTTCTGCCCGCAGATGATAAAAACGAAATCCCCGCCGTCCTGTATATCCTGCTATTATCAAATGGCCGTTAGACTAAGCGGGGCCTATGAAAGAAAAAAATAAACATAACAGTAATTTTTTTGCACTTTCAATAAAATGATTACTTTTAGTTGATAACCATCTAAACCATCAACCTTAACAATCAACTAATTTTTTATGGAAGGAACTATTGCTGAAATCCGGATGTTTGCCGGAAATTTTGCACCCCGCAACTGGGCATTTTGTGCGGCACAAATAATGTCTATCGCACAAAACACTGCTTTGTTTTCACTGTTAGGAACCACTTATGGTGGTAATGGACAAACTACTTTTGGTTTGCCTGATTTTCGTGGACGGGTGGCAGTGGGTACGGGCCAGGGCCCCGGCTTGTCAAATATTGTATTAGGACAAATGGCCGGTACGCCTACAGTAACCTTGCTTTCAACTAATATGCCGGCGCATAACCACCAGGTTACAGGCAATATTAATCCGCAGGGTTCGCTGGATGGAACTTTATCAACAGACCCTACAGGACGCAGAACTGCCAATGTAAATATTTATACCAATGCAACTGATGAACTGGTGAATATGGCGCCGATAGCAGTGAACCTTCCTACCAGTATTGCCGGAAACAGCCAACCCTTCAGTATTATGCCGCCTTATCTTGGCATGAATTATATTATCTGCCTGTTTGGTATTTTCCCCTCCAGAAATTAATTGTTCCTCAACACTATTATTTAACTACAAAACATTAGTAATATGGAAGGAACATTAGCAGAGATCCGCATGTTTGCCGGCAATTTTGCCCCAAGGGCCTGGCAATTATGTAATGGTCAATTATTATCTATTTCCCAATGGACGGCAGTATTTGCATTGGTGGGCACTACTTATGGCGGTAATGGCCAAACCACTTTTGGTTTGCCTGATTTACGGAGCCGTGTAGCTTTGGGCACAGGCCAGGGACCTGGTTTGCCTTTAATTAATCTGGGTGAAATGGCAGGAGTGGAAAACACAACCCTGATTTCTACAAATTTGCCGATTCATAATCACCAGGTCACCGGTAATGTAAATCGGCAGGGTTCGCTGGATGGAACTTTATCAACAGACCCTACAGGACGCAGAACTGCCAATGTAAATATTTATACCAATGCAACTGATGAACTGGTGAATATGGCGCCGATAGCAGTGAACCTTCCTACCAATATTGCCGGAAACAGCCAACCCTTCAGCAATATGTGCCCCTACCTTGGCATGAATTATATTTTTTGTGTCGAGGGTATTTTCCCCAGCAGGAATTAATTTGAAATTCTTTATAAGAAATGCACTGCAAACATAAAAGCAGTGCATTTTTGTTTGTGAAAATGGCAGGTGTTATTTAATATAGCAAGAAATGAAAACAGGATTTCTATTACCCCGGTCAACTGTGTACCCTGCAATCGGCTATGATTTCCTGGACGGTTGCAAAAGTTTTTTACAGCATGCCGGTTTGCCGGCCAATATTATAACTGATAATATCGGCTTCGGGCTTGATGAAAAAGAAGTGTATTCAAAAAATGAAGCAATGCTGCTGAGCCATAATGCAGATGTGGTAGTGGCATTTGTGGATGGCCGATGTGCGGATATGTTACAGCCGCTTTATACCGCCACCGGAAAAATATTACTACTTGTAAATATGGGGGCGCATTATCCTGATATACTTTCTTCTCCCTCCCCGGTAATAGAACATAGTTTTAATACAGCCTTTAACAGCTGGCTTACCGGCCAACTGGCCGCTGATGAAAAGAACAGCAGTTCCATTATGGCTACTTCTTATTATGATGGAGGTTACCTGAATGTGTATGCAATGGTTTCAAAGTACCAGCAGCGGGGCGGGATAATAAACTATAACTATATCAGCCATTTTAAACAGGAAGATTTCAGCACAGCAACTTTGCAGGAGTATTTAAAAACAAACCCGGAAGAAAAATCAATGCTTTGTCTTTTCAGCGGCGATGTATCTCACCTCATGTACAAAGCGATGATGGAATTACAACAGCAACGGGAGCTGAAATTATATGTATCGCCCATGATGCTGGATGAAACCCTGCAAGATGTTTTGGGAGATGATTTCACTATTAAAAATGTAAAGGGTCATACTTCCTGGGTGTCATCGCTGGATAATGAAAACAACCGCTTATTTAAAAAGCGGTTCACGGAATATGGCGGAAAAAAACCCGGCATCTTCAGCCTGCTGGGCTGGGAAACAGGAATCATACTGGAGCAAATACAAAAGCTGTTTGCTGAAGGGATAAAAGGAACAGCATTAACAGAGAAACTAAAATCAATACAGTTCGACAGCCCGAGGGGATGGTTGAAAATTGACAGACAAACACAACAAACTTACTCCCCTGCTTACCTGGTATCTGTAGCCGGAAATTTTGATTTAGTTATAGAGGCATGTTTGGAAAATTCCGAAGACGAAAGACAAAAATTTTATACAGAAAAACCGGAAGGCGCCGCTTCCGGCTGGAGAAATACTTATTTATGCAGCTGAATATTGGCGATGCTAAAATTATCTTACTCTGCAACAGTTTGATTGCTGTTCCTGCCATGCGGGAGTTGCTTTTTTATCAGCGCATATCAGCAATCATAGTGCCTGCAAAAAACAGGGAGGTAACAGGAGTTGTAAAAGAACAGATCGCAGGCTCTTCCGTTGAATTACTTACTGTCAGCCGGAAAGATTTTGAACAAAAAATAAAAGAGGCGATTGTTGTGCATAAGCCAGCGGCAGCCATTATGATGACTTTCCCTTATATCATCTCCAAAGAAATTCTTTCACTACCCCCAAAAGGTTTTATCAATTTTCATTATGGCAAACTGCCGGAATACCGGGGCCCGGAACCCATCTTCACCCAAATAATAAAACGGGAAAAACAACCTGCTCTTACTGTGCATGTAGTCCGGGAAGGGGTTGATAACGGCCCTGTGATATTACAGGAAACAGTGTCCTATGATGAAAACGATACGTATGGAATGCTGCAGCAAAAAATGGCTAATGCAGGCGCCCGGCAGGTAACGCTGCTGATGAAAATAATTTCATTCGGGAACATACTCCCTTCCACGCCGCAGGATGAAAGCAAGGCCGTTTATCATAAAAAACCAACTGCTGCAGACCTGGTGATTAACTGGCAAACGATGAACAGCGCAGACATAAAGGCACTGGTGAATGCATGCAATCCGTGGAACAAAGGATGCGGTGCAAAAATTAATGAACAAATAATTGGTATAACCGAAGTGGAAATACAGGATACCATTACCGAAACCTACCCACCGGGCTTTATCATTGAACTCAACAGGGAAAAAGGACTACTGGCATCCACCTGTGATAAAAAGATCATCAAAATCAATATTGTTTATAGTGAAACCGGGTTCATGAGTGCTTCGAGGCTTATTGAAATGGGCCTGAAAGCAGGAGATAGATTTTCGTAAAAATACCAGTATTGAGAAATCCCCGATTTTTTACTTACCAATCAGATTTTCTTTGTAGTATTGAAGCCTGTTTTACTCCTAATAACCATTACTTAAACCAATCGTTTATGAGAAAGTTCCGCCACCTTCTTTTCTCTTTATTATTTATTTCCGCTTTTTCGGCAAGTTCAAAATCACAGACAACACTTGTTACCGGTGATATCGCTTTTACCGGCTATATTTCAGCCGGAGCAACATCTGCCACCGACCAGTTCTCATTTGTGCTGCTGGTTAATGTTACCGCCAACACGGTCATTAAATTTACGGATTATGGCTGGCGTACAGATATTGGTGCCTTTACTAACAGGAACGGAAACCTCGAGTCTGAACTGACATATACCACCAATGCAGCATATAATGCAGGCACTGAAATCACCATCACTTCTAATACATTACCTGCTGCTGCTACGGCTACTTTAGTGGGAGGCGGTTCAGCAGGAACCGTTGTTACATCTGTTGGTGCCAGTTTTTTAGCCTCATCAAATTTTTCACTTTCTACTGCCGGCGACCAGTTATTTGCCTACCAGGGCACATTTGCAACTCCAACATTTATTACAGGTATGCACATGAATGTTTATACCGTTGCTGGTGGCGATCCGGTTACTGCTGATACGGGTCCTGCAAACTGGGATGGCGTTATCACTACCCCCGCAACTAATGAAAATGCTTCCAGTAGTGGTAAACCGGCAGCATTTACCACCGGAACAAATGCTTTATGGATAGGTACAACAGGAGTTACGGCATCAGAAGAAGATAATGGTTTGTATAACTGCGCATCTGGTGCGCCCATTACCACTGCTGCTCAGGTAAGGGCAGCTTGTAATAATGCTGCCAACTGGCTTACCAATGACCTAACACCCCCGGGATTTGTACTTCCTACCGGATGTAACTATATAGGCATTCTTTCAGGCCCTCCCGGATTTACCACACACCCAACAAACATTACGGTGTGCGAGGCGGGCAATACTTCATTTACCATTGTTGCTACCAGCGCCGTCAGCTATCAGTGGCAGGTAGATAACGGCGGCGGCTTTGCCAATATTACCAATAACGCTACTTACTCAGGCGCCACCGCTACCACATTAAATCTGACTAATGTTCCTGCCAGCTTCAACGGATACCTGTATAGATGCGTGGCTACAAATGGCTCGGGTTCTACTAACTCAAACAATGCTACACTTACAGTAACAGCATTGCCAATAAATCCAACACTATTGGCTAAAACACCGGCAACTGCATCTGTAGCGGATGGCACTCCGGTTAGTGCAACATTTAATGCAGGCACCGGCGGCTCCGGAGGTTGTGTTGATGATTACAGATATACAACCGATGGCGGGGCTACTTTCTTACCATATACACCCGGCTCTAATATCAGCACAACAGGTATAGCTGCCGGCAGCGGCGCTGTTACCATTGAAGGCAGAAGGGCCGGCTGCGCAACTTGTTCAAATAATTATGTTGCTTTAGCCACCTGGATAGTAACGCCATTGCCCGCCGGAGCTACAACGCTGAATGCGGGTGATATTGCTTTCAGCGGTTATAATGCCGATGCAGCCACCGACGAATTCTCCTTTGTATTATTAAGAAATATCGGCCCCGGCACTGTTATCAATTTTACAGATAACGGTTACCAGGCAGGTGCATTAACAAACGTTGAACAAACTATTACCTGGACCAGCAATGCAGCCTATGCAGCCGGAACTGAAATCTATATTAATGGTACTACAGCCACACTGGCTATTGGTGGTTCTGCGGGTACAGTTACAGGAACAGCTCTTAGTCTTATTACCGGCGGCGACCAGATCCTGGCTTACCGTGGTACTGCTGTCTCGCCAACATTCATCAGTGGTATTCATATGAATGTACTCACCACACTTATTGGAGATCCGGTTACTACTACTGCAGCAGCATGGGATGGTACAGCGACAGGTACCAGCGCCAGTGCATTACCGCCCGGACTTATTACAGGCACAAATGCAATTTGGATAGGTACACAGGATGTAAGTAGTTCTGAAGTAGATAATGCCAAATATGGAAACTGTTCTGGTCCCGCAGTACTGGGCCCTATTGCAACCTTAAGATCATCACTGAATAATCAGGCCAACTGGGTAAAGGATGATATTAGCCCTGTTGTATTACCAACAGGATGCCCCTACCTTGGAAGCGGTGCACCACCTGCAATAACTGCTCATCCATCGAACAGTACTATATGTGAAGGTGCAAATACAAGTTTTAGTATTACTGCAACGGGTGCTTTATCATATCAGTGGCAGGTTGACAACGGTGGCGGTTTTGCCAATGTAACGAACAACGCTACCTATTCAGGCGCAACCACCACTACATTAAACATTACAGCTGCACCATTATCACTTAATGGTTATCTCTATCGCTGCATTGCAACAAACCCTAACGGGTCAGCAAATTCAAACAGCGCTACACTTACCGTAAATGCATTACCGGTGAGCCCAACTTTACTGGCAAAAACACCAGCTGGTATTACCGTTGCAGACGGTACCCCGGTTAGTGCAACATTCAATGCAGGTAGTGGCGGCACCGGTTGTTCTGACGATTACCGCTACACAACTGACGGCGGCTTAACTTATTTACCCTACACACCCGGCAGTAATATCAGTACAACAGGTATTGCGGCGGGCAGTGGTTTTGTATTTATTGAAGGAAGAAGGGCTAACTGCTCAGCAGGATGCCAGGGTTCTTATATAGTACTTGCCATGTGGAGGGTGACACCTTTACCAGCAGCACCAACAACTCTTGCAGCAGGTGACATCGCTTTCAGTGCATATGCATCTACTTCTACGCCTGATGCATTCTCATTTGTATTGCTGAAAAATATCGGCCCCGGAACTGTTATCAATTTTACTGATAATGGATTCCAGGCAGGTGCATTAACTAACGTTGAACAAACAGTAACATGGACATCACCTGCAGGTGGTTTAGCCGGGGGTACTGAAATAACTATTTCAGGAACTACAGCAACAAAGAGTGGTGGCGGCGCAGCCGGTACTGTTACCGGTACGGCATTGAGCCTGATAACTAGCGGTGACCAGATACTTGCCTACCAGGGAACAGCAGGAGCGCCAATATTCATCAGCGCTATTCATATGAATGTATATTCAACATTGATCGGTGATCCTGTAACAACAACGCCGGCAGCATGGGATGGTGCAGCCACCGGTACCAGTGCAAGTGCATTACCAACAGGTTTAACAACAGGAACAAATTGTATCTGGATAGGAACCCAGGATGTAAGCGGTTCTGAACATGATAATGCCAAATACGGGAATTGTACTTCACCGGCATTAAATGGTTCACTGGTTGCATTAAGGGCCTCATTGAATAACCAGGCTAACTGGATAACTGATGATAATACACCGCCTTCCTTTACACAACCGACAGGATGTAATTACCTGAGTGTACTTTGCCCGACGATCACCGTAACGAATCCATCGAATGCAACAGGACCTGTGAATGTGGCATTCAGCGAAACATTTACTTCAACAGGCGGAGCACCGGTAGTAACCTATAGTACATCAAGCACATTGCCGACAGGATTAACACTTTCATCTGCCGGTGTACTAAGTGGCACGCCTACACAAGCGGGAACATTCCCGATCGTAGTAGTAGCTACAGATGGCGCAGGTTGTACAGGAACAGGCGCTACTTATAATTTGATCATCACTTGTCCCGCACCTGTATTGGGAACAGCTACCCCAGCATCACAAACAATATGCTCCGGTGCTACAATCACAACGATCGTACTCGCTGGCGTTCCGGGTGCAGTTTATAACTGGACAAGAGACAATAATGTTGCTGTAACCGGTATTGCAGCCAGCGGAAGCGGGGATATCAGTGGGGTATTGACCAATACAACCGCTGCGCCTGTAACAGTAACCTTTACAATAACGCCGGTTACTTTTGGATCATGTAACAATACAGTTTATACTGCAACAGTATTGGTGAACCCAGCACCGGATGCAGTAGCGACACCATCATCACAATCAATTTGCAGTGGTGCAACCATCACTACGATCGCATTGACCGGTGCTGTAAGCGGAACATCATTTGACTGGACAAGAGATAATACAGGAACTGTAACAGGTATTGCAGCGAGTGGAAGCGGAGATATAAGTGGTGCATTGACCAATACAACCAATGCTCCTGTAACAGTAACCTTTACCATTACACCGACAGCGAATAGTTGTCCGGGTGCTGCGATCACTGCAACAGTAGTGGTGAACCCGATACCTGATGCGGTGGCAACGCCATCATCACAATCAAGATGTTCCGGTCAGGCCATTACACCGATCCTTATGAGCGGGGCTGTAAGCGGAACGTCGTATAATTGGGTAAGAGATAATGTCCCAACTATTGGAGGATCTATTCCTGCCAGCGGTACTGGCAATATCAGCGGAACCCTTGTAAATAATACAGGTTCGCCGGTAACAGTAACCTTTACTATCACACCAACAGCCAATGGTTGTCCGGGTACACCAATAACTGCGACAGTAACAGTTAACCCGTTGCCGACAGCATCTATTACAGGTGGCAACGCTTATGTTTGCCAGGGAAGTGATCCTGTACTTACTGCAGGATTTGATCCGGGTTATACATATCAATGGGGCAGAAGCTTATTCACTACTCCATTCACAAACCTCGGTACAGCCCAGACTCAAGTGATCACCGCATCAGGAAACTATGTGCTAACTGTAACAAATCAATACGGTTGTGTTGATACAGCAATGACTGTAATGAATGTGGCTGATTACAGGTTCAATGGCACAATAGGTGCAGGTGATGCGGTACAGGTTGGCCGTCTCAACCGCTTTGCTGTTATATCAACTTGTGCAGCACCCAAAGCCTGCCCGGGTATATTCACAACTACGGGTAACAGGTTCTATGATGCTTATACAATAACTAATGTGCGCAATGTACCGGTATGTGCTACGATCGGTATTAATTCTTTCTGCGCTACCAATATTTTCTGTGCGGCTTACTTAGGCAGCTATAACCCGACCAGTCAGTGTGTTAACTATCTCGCAGATCCGGGTTCTTCGTTTACTCAATCAGGTTTCTACGAGGCAACTATTCCTGCTAACGGAACTATCGTTGTAGTGGTACATGAAGTAAATGTTGGTGCAGGTTGTGGTGGCTATACGCTAACAGTAGATGTTCCGAGAGACCCATCATCTATCATAGCTGCACCTGCTGCTACAGTATGTACCGGTACACCGGTAACATTAACGGCACCTGTCGCTAATAGTTATACATGGACACCAGGTGGCGCAACAACGCAAGCGATCAATGTCAGTCCGCCTGTGGGTACCAACCTTTATAGTGTCAATTTAGCTTATGGTAACGTGGGATGTAATGCGGATTCATCAATAAATGTTGTAGTTAATCCTACACCGGATGTTAATGCTGTAGCTGATCAATATTTCTGTGCTAATTCAACTGCAGGTCCTTTTACATTAACAGGTTCGGTTCCGGGTACAACCTATAACTGGACGAATACGAATACAGCAATCGGTTTGGGCGCAAGTGGATCAGGAGATATTCCTTCTTTCACTGCTACTAATGCTACCGCAGCGCCAATATCAGGCACTATCACTGTAACGCCGGTGAATGGTTCCTGTACCGGCACACCGATCACCTTTACGATAACTGTATCGCCAATTCCTTCGATCACATCAGTTACCCATGATGATGTTTGTGCTCCGGGTGGTGTGGTGAATCTCGCTGCCACAGGTCCCGGTATCATTAACTGGTATGATGCATTGACAGCGGGCAACCTGGTCAATTCAGGAACTACTTATAGTCCGAATATTTCTACAACTACTACTTATTATGTAGAAAGTGTTGTTCCGTCAGGACCTGTTAGTTTACTGCCAATGCCTGCACAGAGCAATACCTTCCCTGGTAATGTAAGAGGTTATTGGTTTACAGCGCCGACTGATTTTGTGATCACTTCGTTGAGTGTGCCTACGACCGCTTCATCAGGACCGCAAAGTATTGCCATAGTGAAATTCACTGGCAATGTACCACCGCCGGTATTCTCAGCTACTACGAATGCATTTACTACGGTATTCCTGACAAGGAATAATCCTGCTGCGGGTAGTATCGCTTGTAATATACCAGTGCTGGCCGGTGAAGTGATCGGTATCCTGGGTTATCGAGGCAATATCAATTCCTATGCTCCCGGTGATCATAATACTACTATCGCCGGCTTCCCTGTTCAATTACAGCGCCTCGGTATGCAGTTCCCGCTGACAACAACCAACCCGCAAAACCTGTGGAGAGAGTTTGGTCCTACTACCTCGATCTCAAGAGTAGCGTTCGAATATTCTCCGGGACCTGCCTGCAGCAGTACGCCAAGAGTACCTGTAACAGGAACGGTTAATCCTATCCCAGTTGCAACAGCAACACCTTCGTCTCAAACAGTATGTTCCGGCCCGATCACTACGATCGTATTGACAAGCAATGAGCCCGGTACTACCTATTCATGGACAAGAGATAATACAGTTAACGTAACAGGTATTGCAACAAGCGGTACTGGCGATATCAGTGGTACACTGACCAATAACACCACTGTACCGCAAACGGTAACCTTCACCATCACACCAACCATAACAGCTACGGGTTGTGCAGGTGCGCCGATTACAGCAACAGTTAATGTACAGGCAGTTCCAACTATTACTTGTCCTGCACCAATCACGGTAAATAATGATGTTAACCAGTGTGGTGCTGTTGTGACTTACAGTCCGACCATAACAGGTATCCCGGTACCAACAGTGACCTATACATTTACCGGTGCAACTACAGCAAGCGGAAGCGGAGATGGCAGTGGTTCATTCTTTAATATCGGAACAACAACAGTTTCTATTACTGCAACCAATGCATGCGGAACTGCAAATTGTTCGTTTGATGTAACAGTAAATGATACTCAGAATCCAACAATAACTTGTCCTGCACCTGTAACTGTACAGTGTGAAGGAGATGTTCCACCTCCGAATCCTGCATCAGCTACGGCAGCAGACAACTGCCCGGGTGTGGTAGTAACATTCAGAGGCGATGTGATCTCTGGCCAAACATGTGCTAATCGTTACACCATCACAAGAACATACAGGGCAACAGATGCGTCGGGTAATTTTGTCGAGTGCACACAGATCATTACTGTAAATGATGTAACAGCTCCGGTATTGACATGCCCTGCGCCAGTAACAGTAAGTTGTGCTGCTGATGTACCCGTACCAAATGTTGGATTGGTAACGGGTGTAAGTGATAACTGCGGAAGCCTTGGCGGACCTGTTGTGGTAACATGGCAGGGTGATGTGATCAGCAGCCAGACTTGTGCTAACAGATATACTATTACAAGAACATACAGGGCAACGGATGTGTGCGGAAACTTTGCAGAATGCACACAGATCATCACCGTGAACGATATAACTCCTCCGACCTTAACATGTCCCGGGCCGGTAACAGTCAGCTGTGCTGCCGACGTACCACCAGTAAACACCGGTTCTGTAACAGGAGTGAGCGACAACTGCGCCGGTGCAATAACCGTAACTCACCAGGGTGATGTGATCAGCAACCAGACTTGTGCTAACAGATATACTATCACAAGAACATACAGGGCTACGGATGTGTGCGGAAACTTTACTGAATGCACACAGATCATTACAGTGAACGATCAGACTCCTCCGGTATTGACATGTCCCGGACCAGTAACTGTAAGTTGCGCTGCTGCTGTACCTGCACCAAATATTGCTTCTGTAACAGGAGTTAGTGACAACTGTGCCGGTGTGGTAACTGTGACCCATGTTAGTGATGTGATCAGCAACCAGACTTGTGCTAACAGATATACTATCACAAGAACATACAGGGCTACGGATGTGTGCGGAAACTTTACTGAATGCACACAGATCATTACAGTGAACGATCAGACTCCTCCGGTATTGACATGTCCCGGACCAGTAACAGTAAGTTGTGCTGCTGCTGTGCCCGCACCAAATATTGCTTCTGTAACAGGAGTAAGTGACAACTGTGCCGGTGTGGTAACTGTGACCCATGTTAGTGATGTGATCAGCAACCAGACCTGTGCTAACAGATATACTATTACAAGAACATACAGGGCAACGGATGTGTGCGGAAACTTCAGCCAGTGTACACAGATCATTACGGTGAATGATATAACTCCACCGGTGATCACCTGTCCTGCTGCTGTAACAGTAAGCTGCGCCAGCGCCGTGCCTGCAGTGAATACCGCATCGGTAACTGCAACTGATAACTGTGGTGGCGTAATTACGATCACACATATCAGCGATGTGATCAGCAACCAGACTTGTCCAAACAGGTTTACATTGACAAGAACATACAGGGCAACGGATGTGTGCGGAAACTTCAGCCAGTGTACACAGATCATTACAGTAAATGATCAAACAGCACCAATCATTACTTGTCCTGCAAGCTTCAGTGTTACTACACCATTTGGTTCATGTACTGCCGTTGTTAACTTCAACGTAACAGCTACTGATAACTGCGGTGCGGTAACTGTTGTAAGTGTTCCTGCTTCAGGTTCAGTATTCCCGATCGGTAACACACTGGTTACTTCAACAGCAACTGATGCATGTGGAATGACCTCCACTTGCTCATTTACCGTAACAGTGATTGATGCTCAATTGCCGCAAATAAACACACAGCCTGCTAATACAGCTGTATGTGTTGGCACAAATGCATCGTTTACTGTAGTAGCAATAACAACTCCTGTTCCGGGAGGCCCGCTGGCTTATCAATGGCAAACATTCAATGGCAGTGCATGGGTAGATATTGCTGGTGCAACGAGTGCTACTTATACGATAATTAATGTGCCTCATAGTTTGAATGCTACCAGTTACAGGGTAAGGATCACAGGACTTTGCACTACTATTTTCTCTAATCCTGCAATCCTGACTGTGAATCCGTTGCCTACGGTGTCGATCAGTTTGTCTAATCCGCCGATTGTAAATCCGGTACATTCTGTGACGATCACAGCTACTGCAAGTCCATCAGGTGGAACCTATGTATGGTTAAAGAACAATGTTATCATACCAGGTGCTACCGGCAATACACTCGGGCCTTTGGGTGTATTCGATGTAGGATTTTACAAAGTGATCTATACAGATCTTAATGGTTGCGTAAGAACATCGAATGAGGTTGAAGTCCGTGCAACGCCATCGCTGAACCTTTGGGTATATCCAAACCCGAACCTGGGCACATTCCATATCCGGTTCTATAATGTACCGAATGAGCAAATGACAGTACAGGTGTTCAGCAGCTTAGGCCAGCTTGTATTCCGCAAGGCGGTACTAACCACATTGCCTTACACAGACATTGTGATCAACCTGGGCGAAGGCGGTCGTTTAATAGTGCCGGGTGTTTATGTTGTTGAATTACTCAACAGCAATGGCCAACGGGTCGGCACCAAGCAGATCATTGTTCATACGCCTTAATATTTAATAGAAATATTCTGACCTTCATCACCCCCGCCAAAAACGGGGGTGATTTTTTATTCAACCCGATCATTGATAAAAAAGAAATTTTCTATCTTCGCTTCTCTTTAAGCGATCGAATATGAAAGTCCCCGCAGGTTCAGCTAAGTAAACAGGTTTTTGCAACGCTGACATTTACCGGCCATTTATCAAACAGCAACGGCCCGTTGCTGGAATTCAGTATTTAAATTTTATTTTCAAACATTCCTGACGGTATTTTTTTATAAAGCAGGGGAACAACGATCATTAACAATGACACAATTAAATAAACAAAATAGATTTTCTCATTTTTTTTCACTCGTTCGCCAGTCACTGAAGGGCGGTGAGTATGATTATACACAAGGAAGCATCCGCGCAGCCATTGTATTGCTGGCCATTCCCATGATATTAGAATTGAGTCTCGAAAGTGTATTTGCTGTAGTTGATATTTTTTTTGTAGGCAAACTCGGATCGAATGCTACACAAACAGTGGGGCTTACCGAGGCAGTAATTATGATCGTATATTCATTAGCCATCGGTCTTAGTACGGCCGCTACGGCCATGGTAGCACGTCGGATCGGCGAAAAAAATCCGGCTGCAGCAGCTCATGCCGGTATGCAGGCATTGATCATGGCCATGATCATTACTGTATTCGTCAGCATAGCAGGGGTCATTTTTGCACCTGATATACTCCGACTGATGGGAGCAACACCGGAAGTAATAAAAGAAGGAACCATATTCACCCGTATCATGCTGGGGGGTAGTGTTGTTATCATTCTTTTATTTCTTATCAATGGTATCTTCCGTGGTGCCGGCAATGCTGCAATAGCTATGCGCAGCTTGTGGCTTGCAAGTTTTATCAATATCATTCTTTGTCCTGCCCTGATCAATGGTTGGGGACCTTTGCCTGCATTAGGGTTAAAAGGCGCTGCTATTGCTACCGTTATTGGCAGGGGTACGGGGGTACTATACCAATGTTATTTTTTATTTCGTGGCAATAAAGGGACCATTAACCTGAAGAAAGAACATTTTGTTATTGATTTTTCATTGATCAGATCATTAATAAAGATCGCATGGCCCGCTACCTTCCAGTTCATCATCGCATCCGGATCATGGATCGTGCTGGCACAGTTAGTAGCAGTTACAGGAGGTACGCATGCTTCAGCCGGATTCCAAATCGCTCTGCGCAACCTGGTGTTTTTTATATTACCTGCCTGGGGGTTGAGTAATGCGGCCGCCACATTGGTGGGGCAAAACCTGGGAGCGAAACAACCTGACCGTGCAGAGAAGAGTGTATTGCTGACAACCAAATACAATGCGATCTTTATGTCAGTGATCATGCTGTTGTTTGTCTTTTTTGCAAGGCCCATCATCGACATTTTTACCAATGTGCCTGAAGACCTCGAATATGGTGCACAGGCATTGCAGATCATGGGCGCCGGTTTTATTTTTTACGGCATCGGCATGGTTATGATACAGGCATTGAACGGTGCCGGCGATACAAAAACGCCTACCTGGATCAATATCTTCGGATTCTGGCTTTTCCAGATACCTTTCGCCTACCTGCTGGTAAAAGTATTTAACATGGGAGTAACGGGCGCCTTCATTGCCATACCTGTTGCCGAATCGGCTCTTGCTATGGCTGCTTATTATTATTTCAAGAAAGGGAAATGGAAAAAGGTGCAGGTCTAAAGGAAGATCAAACAGATGAACAAGGAATATTGAACAGAAGAATAAAACCGGAGCTCCATACTTCGAAATTCCTTGTTCCTCTGTTCTACTGTTCTTCTATTCATCTGTTCTTCTGTTCATTCGATATTCATTACTTTTAGTATCTCATCATTCTGAATATGGGAACCAACGTTATTGATCAAAACCGGGTCCGGCAAGTATTTTTCATAATCCTGATCTTATTGCTTGGCCTTTTATTATTTCGACAGCTATCAAGTTTTATCCCTGCTATACTCGGCGCTATTACTTTGTATGCACTGCTGCGCCGTTGGATGTTCCGTCTTACCGAAAAAAGAAAATGGCGTAAGGGATGGACGGCCGCCCTGCTTATGCTGATCTCTTTTATTGTTATTCTCCTTCCGGTAGCATTATTGGCTCAAATGCTTTCTTCAAAAGTTAGTTATGCGATACAGCACTCAGACCAATTGGTAGATGCACTGAAAAAAGTGGTAACGAATATTGAAACAAGGTTTGATATCACAATAAGCAGCGATGAAAATATCAACCAGTTGGGGGAGGTCATTAAAGAAAGCCTGCCGGTGATACTGGGCGCCACGTTCAATACGCTTACTACTATTTTCTTCATGTATTTCATTTTATACTTCATGCTGGTGAATAGTAAAAAGCTGGAGAAAGCTTTGTATGAATACATTCCTTTAAGAGATGAGAATGTAGGAAAGATCGGCAAAGAAGTAAATACAATGGTCCTTTCCAATGCTATTGGTATCCCCCTGGTAGCGTTTGCCCAGGGTGTTGTTGCGTTGATTGGCTATTTGATAATAGGAGTGGATGAACCGTTCTTTTGGTTTGGCGTAACCTGTATTGCCGGCATGCTACCGGTTGTTGGAGCAGCACTGGCATATATACCCATCATTATTATATTTTTTGCCAATGATCAAACATGGAAGGGTATTGCTATGACGGTATATGGATTTGGCATCATTGGCACAGTAGATAATATACTTCGTTTTACTTTGCTTAAAAAATTAGGCAATGTGCATCCATTGACGACTGTGTTTGGCGTTATCATTGGTTTGAATCTTTTTGGATTCATCGGTTTGATATTTGGCCCCCTGCTTATTTCTTTATTCATGCTATTGCTTAAGATATACTCCAGCGAATTCATCACCAAGCAACGGGATATTAAAAGCATGGAAAACTAGACAAATACCTTCACCAGTTCATCATGCGTAGAATTTTACGGACATATATCTGCAAAAAGATATGTTACTCGTAAATTTTCCCCTATTGTGTAGTAGTTATTCGTAAATGACTAAAAAACAAAGATTTATTTCTTGCATTATTAACGATCCGATAATATTTTGTCCTTGTTAATCGTTTGAATATCCTGAAATCCGTACCTGAGTGAGAAACCCGTTAATTCTGCTTTCATTGGGTATTCTGTGTGCATCATTTACACTGGTGCCTGCTACAGAAACCAACAACAACAACAATACAGTTGTTGCTTTTCCTCTTATAAAGGAAAATTCTTCCCCGTATAAAACAATAGAGCTTGATCAATATGGTTTATCTGAAGAAGCCTTTAATTATGCATGGCAGGGTTATCAAAAGTTAATAGAAGAAAATAAAATAAGCAGCTGCGACTATTTGACCATTTGCGACTTCAGCCAATCATCAAAGCAAAAGAGATTATATATTATTGATGTTACTAATAATAAACTACTCATCCATACACATGTAGCACATGGAAAAAATTCCGGTGCGGAGTATGCTACAAAATTTTCCAACACCCCTGAGTCATTACAAAGCAGTCTTGGTTTTTATATCACTTCCAATACCTATATCGGCAAGCATGGATTATCATTACGGTTAAATGGCGTGGATCCCGGTTATAATGATAAAGCACTGGAAAGAACAATAGTGATACATGGCGCTGCATACGTTGATGCTGCCCGGGTAAAGGCCGGTATGTATATGGGGCGCAGCTGGGGATGTCCCGCTGTACCACAAAAAGAATCAGCCAATATTATTACAACCATAAAAAACGGAACCTGCTTATTTATCTACTATCCTTCCCGGAATTACCTGCAAAACTCAAAAATATTAAACGATTGATTGGACACATAACAAGGATGGATGATAACAAAAAGCTCAACACCCCTATGGTTGGGCTTTTTTGTTGCTGTTATCTAAAACAGTTTTCCAATATCCCGCTGAATAATGATACTACTCATCCACGTCATCAATGCTACCACTGCCCAACCGGTAATATGCATCCAAAGCGGATGCCTGTAAGAAGGGAACAATCTTTTTTTTGTTACCGCTATCAGCATAATAGCCAATGCCACCGGCAGTATCAATCCATTTAATATCCCCGCCATGATCAAGACAGAACCGGGTGTTTGATTCAGTAAAATAAAAGCAACCGTAGAAAAAATAATGAACCCTGAAATAAGCAGGCGTTGATTTTTTTCTAATGAAGGACTGAATGTTTTCCAAAAAGAAACAGAGGTAAAGGAAGCGCCGATAACGGAAGTAATAGCTGCCGCCCACATGACCACTCCAAAAAATTTATATCCTATATCACCTGCCGCCACCTGGAAAACAGATGCGGCCGGGTTTTTACTTCCTAATGCTGAACCGGCCCATACAACTCCCAAAGCAGCTAAAAATAAAATATACCGCATGATGGAGGTGATAACTATTCCTGTAACAGCACTCCTGTTTACCTGCGGAATAGCAGCAACGCCTTTTACATTTGCATCCAGCAAGCGATGTGCTCCTGCAAAACTTATATAGCCGCCCACTGTTCCTCCCACCAATGCAACGATCATTTTCACATCGATCTTCTCAGGCCAGAAGGTATGCTGAATTGCTTTTCCTATTGGAGGATCGGAAGCAACCATTACATAACCTGTCAATCCTATCATTGCTATTCCCAACACTTTTACAAAAACATCAATCGCTTTCCCCGCTTCTTTCATCCAAAATATCATTAATGCAATGACACAACTGATCGCTGCGCCCCATTTTGGATCAAGCCCCGTTAATACTTCGAGTCCAAGACCACAACCTGCTATATTACCAATGTTGAAAGCAAGTCCTCCAAATGCAACAAGCGCAGCCAACAGGTAACCGAGACCGGGTAATAACTTATTTGAAAGATCCTGCGCCCGGTTTTCATTGACGGTAATAATTCTCCAGATGTTCAATTGAGCCCCTATATCAATAACCACAGAAATAAGAATAATAAAACCGAAACTTGTAAGCAACTTTTGAGTGAAGTCGCTGGTATTATTCAAAAAACCCGGGCCGATAGCGGAAGTAGCCATCAGGAATGCGGCGCCCAATATGGCAGAATTCTTTTTCATACCTTTTTTATTGCATCATGTATTGCCCTCGCAAATTTCACCGCATGTTCACCATCACCGTGTATGCAAATAGTTTCAGCAAGGATCGGTATTTTCTTTCCGGATACAGTTGTAACGGTTCCGTCATTGATCATTTGTAAAACCTGTTCCACAGCTTTGCTTGTATCATTGATCAGTGCATTGGGTTGATTGCGGGGTGTCAGGCTTCCATTATCCTGGTAAGTACGGTCAGCAAAAACTTCGCTGGCTGTTTTTAATCCTATTGCTTTTGCCTCAGCGATCGAATGACTGCCACTTAACCCAAATACAACAAGACTTTCATCAAAATCTTTTATAGCTGCAGCAATAGTATTTGCCAGCGCCTTGTCTCTTGCCGACATATTGTATAATGCTCCGTGAGGTTTTACATGGCCAATCTTTAGATCATCAGCGATCACATTTATTATTACTAACTGTTGAATGACCATGTTATATATCCCCTGGCGTTCCCATTTCATTTCTTTTCTGCCAAAATTCTCTTTATCCAAAAACGAAACATGGGCACCGATCGCTACATTATGTTTTTTCGCAAGTTCAATGGTCTCCCACATCGTTTTTTCATCTCCGGCATGATAACCACAGGCAATACTGGCTGATGAAATAAATGGCATGATGAGATCATCGTTGCCAATGCCTTCTCCCATATCGCAGTTGATATCAATGGCCCCCTCCAAACCTCCCCCTTCAGGGGAGGCTTTCGAAGAGTTTTTAAAAGCCGGCGTATCTTTTTTTTCTTCCCTCATCTATTTATTAGAAAGGAATTCTTCTAATTTGAATGTACAGGCATTTTGCAACTGGAGCAAATGCTTTTGCTGTTTAATAAATAATTGTTCTGCTGTTGGCTGATCGGTCAAATGAAAATGAATTTTATCCCCGGCCCTCATCTGTGCCAGTTTTGAATGATGCGCTGAAATAACATGCGCCACTCTTGGATAGCCGCCAGTGGTTTGATGATCTGCCATCAGTATGATCAACTTACCATCCGGTAATAATTGAACTGTTCCGAAACTTACCCCTGATGAAACTATTTCTTCACCTGACATGACCGGCAGCGGCAAATTGTTCAACCGGTAACCCATCCTGTCAGATTGATTGGTGATAACAAAAGAGGTCATTAAAAAACTCTCTTTCCCTTCCTCTGTCAGCCGGTTCCATTCATTACCCGGCAACAATAATATTTCACTTTTCTTTTTATCGCCCCAGGTATTGTCTGCTTTCCACGGCAGCACAAAAAATTCTTTTTTCTCCAACAAAGAATGAGGCTGGTCATTATTAACGAGTTCAATATCATCTTCTTTTTGCAAAGCCCTTCCGCGATATCCTCCCACTTTCGCTTTTAAATGTGTGGCGTAACTGCCAAGCCATGGCGATATATTAATTCCTTCCCTCACCGCCATATAAGCTCTTGCCCCTTTGATCACTCTATGAAATTGCAACAAAGAGTTTTTTCCAACCCATACAGGATGATCAACAGGTATAGGCTCACCATTAACCGTAGCGGAAAGATCTGCCCCGGCAACAGCGATCAACACCGGTTTTTTAAACCAAAAAACAGAAGCAGGAAAATGTAATTCTATTACCGGCTTATTAATTTCATTTCCCACCAGCACATTTGCTACTGCAGCAGAAAAGCGATCCATTGCTCCACCGGGATTAATACCAAGATGCTGGTAACCGAATCGGCCCATATCCTGCACGGTGTCCTGTATGCCTGCTTTAATAATTTTCAAATTCTTCTTTTGTTATAGAATAAAATTGAATTTTATCTCCTGCTTTCAGCAATGTTAGTCTTTCATGATCTGCCGAAGTCCCTCCTTCGGAGGGATTAAAGGAGGCTTCAAATAATTTCAACGGGGTTCTCCCTATTATCTGCCAGCCACCGGGTGACGATAATGGATAAATACCTGTTTGCCTGCCGGCGATACCAACACTGCCTGCCTGTATATTTACCGGCTGTGGTTTCCGGTTTATTGCAATTCTTTCATCAACCTCTCCCATATATGCAAAACCGGGTAAAAATCCGAGCATAAAAACTTTATAGGTCTTCGATGTATGAATTTGTATTATTTCGTCGGGGGAAATATTTTTTACTGAAGCGAGATAGGGCATATCCATTGCAAATGCTCTATCATAACAAACAGGGATTTTTATTACACGGCTTGTGGTTTTTGATTGTGGCGGAGTTTGTTTCATTTTTTCCTCAAGCTGCTCTTTCATCCATTCGTATAGGGTTAGTTGTGCGGGAATTTTTTTATGAACAGAAACTATATCATAATAGATCGTCAGTGAACTGTAGGCCGGCAAGGCTTCGATCATGCCCGGCAGCGGTTCTTGCTGTAATTGGTGAAACCGGGCAATAACTTCCCTGTTCACCGCTTCATCAATGCAATTACCAAAATCGATGGTGATAGCAGCATCGCCCAAAGGGAAAATACGGTATGGCAAAGAAGAGTGATTCATCGCAAGCCGTTTCAAGATACCAACTTACCTTTACTTACGATGGGCCGATTTAATCGCAGAGACAGTTTTAATTTATTATCCAAACTCACCCCCCGCCGGGCATGGAACGGCATGCGGGTACTGAGCAGTTTTTATATCAGCAAATGGACAAAGAGAGCTGTGCAATGGGGTTACCCCATCTCTATTTCTTTTGAGCCCACCACCTCCTGCAATCTTCGTTGCCCGGAATGCCCCAGTGGCCTCCGTGCTTTTACCCGGCCTACCGGCATGTTACAAAGAGATTTTTTTAAAGAAACCATTGACCAGCTTTATAAAGATCTCTGGTACCTTGTTTTTTATTTCCAGGGAGAACCTTACCTGAACCCTGATTTTTTAGACATGGTGAAATATGCGTCAACAAAAAAAATTTATACCGCCACATCCACCAATGCCCATTATTTAGATGATGCCAATGCAAAGCGAACGGTAGAAAGCGGATTGGATCGTTTGATCATTTCTATTGATGGCACTACACAGGATGTTTACAAACAATACCGTGTAGGCGGACAATTGGATAAAGTGATACAGGGAACGAAGAATATTGTGAAATGGAAAAAAGAATTGAACAGTAAAAAACCATTTGTTGTATTCCAGTTTTTGGTGGTGAAGCCAAATGAACATCAAATAGAAGATGTAAAAAAACTGGCCAAAGAAATTGGAGTGGATGATGTGTGGTTTAAAACAGCACAGGTATATGATTTTAAAAATGACCCCAATGGGCTTATTCCAACCATTGATAAGTACAGTCGCTATAGAATTAATTCTACAGGATATGAATTCAAAGGAAAACTGGCCAATCATTGCTGGCGGCTCTGGCATGATCCCGTTATAACCTGGGATGGGCTGGTAGCGCCATGCTGCTTTGATAAGGATGCCCAACATAAATTGGGCGACCTGAAAAAAAAATCTTTCAAAGAGATATGGAAAAACGGAGAATATAGTATTTTCAGGAAACAGATCCTGGCGGGAAGAAAGAACATTGATATCTGCGCTAATTGCAGCGAAGGGACTAAGGTCTGGAGTAATAATTAAACCTTGCCACCTATGCCGATGCCTTCCTCTATCTCAACCCGTTTGCATTACCAGCACAAATCTTTAGTGGATATGATTGATGGCCTGTCTGATGAAATGATACGACGCCAGGTTATTCCCGGCAAATGGTCCATCTTCGAAAACATTGTTCACCTGCAAACTTACCAGCACACATTTACCAGCCGGGTAAAGCAAATCCTGGAAAATGACAAACCTTCTTTTACCCGCTATACGGCTGAAGGTGACCCGATGTTCCTTGACAATTGCACTAAATCTGTAAGAGAAATCATACAGGACTATTTATCATTTCGCAAGGATTTGTACACAGAAATATCTTCGTTTAATGAAAGAGATCTTGCCAAAACCGGCAATCATCCTGTATATGGAAAAATGAATCTTCTGCAATGGTTGAATTTTTTCCTACTGCATGAAGCACATCACATGTTCGCTATCTTTAAATTGTCGGGAGAGTTGAAGAAAGGTTGAAATGTTACCAGGTTGATTGGTTGACAAGATTTATTAACCAATTAACTTACCATCTTGTCAACTACACTCACCACTTCTTCATTTCATCAAAAATAGAAGTATAGAAGGAGGCAAAGCCTTCAAAAAAGCTACGGATGGATTCGGATAGCAGCTTCATGATTAAAAAGGTTTAAGGTTCGTACTGTAAAGCAACTCATTTTCCCGGATAAAATCAATACCACTAAGAGGTGATTTTATACACCAAAGCTGCATGGCTGTGTGAATAGTCGGATATTTACAGAATCTTTTTACTTTTACTATAATGAGGGCATAGCCGATGGGTATTGATAAAGACATACAGCAGGCCAAATTCAGGAATGTGCATCAAAAAGCGGCCATTAATCTTATTTATACAGTTGGATGGGTACGGGAAAGGACTAAGAGTATTTTTGAACAGGAAGATATTACAGGACAACAGTTCAATATTCTTCGAATCCTGAGAGGAAGTTTTCCTGAACCACTTTCTACTTTACAGATCAGGGAAAGAATGCTGGAAAAAATGAGTGATACGAGCCGCATTGTGGATCGTCTTATCACAAAAGGCCTGGTTAAAAAGATCACCTGCAAAAGCGACCGGCGTCTTGTTGATGTTATTATAACAGATAAAGGAAAAAAATTGCTGGAGAAACTCGACCTCCGCCAGGATGAATTAGATGCGATACTGGGCAATCTTTCAGAAAATGATGCTAATATTCTAAGCGACCTCCTTGATAAGATACGCCATGGCGGTGAATGATGTATTTTCGCAGACAATCATCTACCACATGAAAAGAACCGTCCTCTCTTTTATTTTTTTATTTTTTGCTTTTTACTTTTTGCAGGCGCAGCCCAAATATGAATTCCGTGGTGTATGGATCGCTACCGTTAATAATATCGACTGGCCGCGGAGCGGTGATGCAAATTCCGAATCACAGAAAGCTGATTTCATTAGTATTTTAGATGCCCATCAAAAGAATGGGATGAATGCGATGATCGTACAGGTGCGGCCTGCCGCTGATGCGTTTTATCCTTCGCAATATGAACCATGGAGCCAATGGCTTACTGGTGAACAAGGTAAAGCTCCTTCTCCTTATTATGATCCGTTACAATTCATGATAGAAGAAACACATAAGAGAGGAATGGAATTTCATGCCTGGCTGAATCCTTACAGGGCCATTCATAATATAAAAACCAATACCGTTGCTCCCGATCATATCACCCGCAAGCATCCCGAATGGTTCCTGACATATGGTGACACAAAATATTTTGATCCGGCCAATAAGGAGGCTCAACAATTTGTGGTGAATGTGGTACGGGATATTGTAAAGCGGTATGATGTAGATGCTATTCACATGGATGATTATTTTTATCCTTATCGTATTCCCGGCAAGGAATTTCCCGATGAAGCATCTTATAAAAGATCCGGCAGCGCATTGAAAAAAGATGACTGGAGAAGAAGCAATGTGGATTCGATCATACTGGCACTTAGTAAAGCTATCAAACAAGAAAAAAAGATGTGTCAGTTTGGTATCTCTCCTTTTGGCGTATGGCGAAACAAGGAAAACGACCCCCGTGGTTGTAATTGCAAGGCAGGACAAACCAACTACGATGATCTGTATGCTGATGTTTTATTATGGTTGAAAAATGGATGGATAGATTATGTAACGCCACAGCTTTACCGTGCCATCAATGATGATAAAATGGCGTATGAAGAATTGGTGGACTGGTGGAGCCGTCACAGCTATGGCAGGAATGTATATATCGGGCATGGTATTTACCGTGCCGGCGGCAAAGAAGAGCCCTGGAATGACCCAAAGCAGATACCTGACCAGATAAAATTATTACGCAGGTATCCCAATGTGCAGGGAAGCATTTATTTCAGCAGCAAAACATTTGATAGAAATCCAAATGGATGGAATGACAGCCTGCAAAATAATTATTACAAATATCCGGCGCTTTTGCCTCCTATGCGCTGGCTGGATAATGAAAAGCCCTGGCCGCCAATTGTAGAAAGAACGATCACCAATGATTCCATTATACAGCTGACGGTAAGACCCGATCCGAGAAATCACCGGGAAATAAAATATTATGTGGTCTATCAATATGCGGCTGATTCGCATACAGAAGCATTCGGAAACATTCCCAAATTCATTTCAAGGATAGTAACTGAACCGAAAGGCTTTCAATTGAAAGAAGCACTGTCTTCCAGCCATTTTTCTTATCGCTATGTAATTACGGCTGTTGGAAAAAATAATCATGAAAGCGACCTGAGTGAGATCGCTATTTTGGTTCAGCCCGGAGGGAAATGGAATTTTTATACCCCCTAACCCCCAAAGGGGAGCTATTAACCTTTTTCTACCTTTGCAGGGTTTCAAAGCAAGAAGCAACTTTAAACTCTTAAACATTAAACTTATACTCATGCCCGGCTACGAACTCTGGAGTGATAAAGAAAGAAAAGAAGTAAACGATGTGCTGAATACCGGCATCCTGATGCGGTATGGTTTTGACGGGCCCAGAAAAGGTACCTGGAAAAGCAAGGAACTGGAAGATG
>JABFRU010000027.1 GCA_013140985.1 Chitinophagaceae bacterium
TATTTAGCGGGAGACAGGACGGAACACTCACAGAGATCACTTATGCGTCGCATGGAGATGTATCAGAATGGATCACCGGGATGAATTTGATAACAGAAGACTTCAAAGAAGCAAAAATAACTTCAACGCCATTGCGAAACTATCAGCAACTGACTACCGGCGTATTTGTACAGAATAACCAGAAGGTGAGTGAAACGTTCCGGCTGGAAACCGGATTAAGAGGAGACTTTGTAAAAGATTATGGATTTGCTTTTTTACCAAGAGTATCGGCTTTGTTTAAATTCTCGCCCAAAGTATCATCGAGGATAGGTGGTGGCCTGGGATATAAGGCGCCGAATATTTTTACAGAAGAAAGTGAAAGGATGCAATACAAAAACATATTGCCCATTGATGATGCTGTCAATAAACTGGAAAGAAGCTATGGCGTAAATGCAGATATCAACTACAAAACAAAATTCGGTGATGTGAGTTTCAGTATCAATCATCTTTTCTTTTATACCCGGATCAGCGATCCATTGCTTTTGCAGCCTGCCGGAGCAAATTTTCGCCTCAATAATGTAAATGGGCATATTGATAGTAAAGGAGTAGAAACAAATATGAAACTGGGATATAAGGATTTTAAATTGTTCCTTGGCTATACATTCACCCAGGCATACCTGCACCAGGGAAATAGTAAAATTGATAGTTACCTTACGCCAAAACACAGATTGAATTCTGTGTTACTCTATGAAGTACATGAAAAAATAAAAATTGGATTAGAAGGTTACTACTTCAGCAAACAAAAATTAAGTGATGGCGCTACCGGAAAATCCTATTGGATAATGGGCTTCATGGCCGAAAAGCTCTGGGAGAAACTTTCTTTGTATATCAACTTTGAGAACTTTTTCGATGCAAGACAAACAAAATTCGATACTATTTATACAGGCAGCATCAGCAATCCGCAATTCAGGGATATCTATGCGCCACTGGATGGATTTGTTATCAATGGAGGAATTAAACTCCGCCTTTGATCAATATGTTTTCTTCAGATCCGGATCGGTAAGAATAATATAATCGCCGAGATGAATAAATTTCTCCCAATCGGGATTGGAAAACGAAGCATCGCTGAAACTGCTGATGTTTAAAATTTTCAATCCCTGTTTTCTTTTTTGCAATTGAGCCAATGTTCCCAGTTTTTCATCACAGTGAAAACGGCCTACGCAATGGAATATTTTTTTGTCTTTATTCTTCTTCCAGAATTTATACATACTGTAACTCATGCCCGCATCCCAAAGGCTCTGGCTATGATAAACCTTTGGGTTTTCACCCCCCGGGCTGCCTTTCATGATATCAAAAAATTTTTCCCGGTATCGCCCAGTCAGGGTGTCGTAGGGAAGAGGAGGCAAAAATGTTTTTGATTCTTTGGATAAACTGTCCAGCGATTTCATTCCTCTCCGGCTCACCATACTCACATAACGTCGGGGTGGGTTGGCTGCAATTACATGCAATTTGTTTTGTTTGGCAAATTCAATCATTGGCCGGTAATCCCGGTAATTGCTCCACAACCGGACATCTTTGGAAAACCGGTCTTCCGGTACAAAACCAGCGAGGTAATCATTTAAGGCAACCTGATTGTCGGTTTCAAACATTTCAAGGCTGAGGGCCAGTTTATCTCCAAATTTTTGCTGCAATGCTTTGAAGATGGCTGCTTCCATATAATGACCGGCGCTGTCATTGTGCTCTTCTCCAAAAAACAACACATTGGCATCCGCCATGTCGGCAATGATTTTGTCAATAGTGATAATCTGTTTGGTGCGGGTGTCGTAGATCTTGTAATGATCTTCTATTTTATTCTGCGCAAAGAGTAAAGATGGGAGAAACGCTAATACTACAAGGGCTGCCTTCATACTATCAATTTTTTGTGAATGTAAAGCATCTCTCCGAAAACGTTTTCCGTAACTTCGCCATCTTTTTAGACAGGATATGAGTGCCAAATACAGAGAATTTTCCGGATTAAATTTACCGGCCTTTGAGGCAGAAATACTGGCTCAGTGGTCTGAAAAGCAGGCTTTTGAAAAAAGTGTCTCCCTCCGGGAAGGAGCCACGCCATTTGTCTTTTACGAAGGCCCGCCCAGTGCCAATGGTATGCCCGGCATTCACCATGTTATTTCAAGGACATTGAAGGACCTGGTTTGCCGCTACAAGACCATGAAAGGTTTCCAGGTAAAAAGAAAAGGCGGATGGGATACCCATGGCTTGCCGATCGAACTCGGCGTTGAAAAAGAACTGGGCATTACTAAAGAAGATATCGGTAAAAAAATATCGGTTGAAGAGTATAACCAGAAATGCCGTGAAGCAGTTTTAAGATACAAAGACAAATGGGATGATATTACCCGTAAGATGGGTTATTGGGTTGACCTCAACGATCCTTATATCACTTATCATAATGAATATATCGAAACTGTTTGGTGGTTGCTGAGTGAATTGTATAAAAAAGGATTGTTGTATGAGAGTGTGAGTATCCAGCCATATTCACCGGCGGCAGGAACAGGACTGAGTTCACATGAATTGAATCAGCCGGGAACATATAAGGATGTGAAGGATACAAGTGCGGTGGCGATGTTTAAAGCGATCAGGAATGAAAAGAGTGAGTTTTTATTTAAAGCAATTGAGACCGGAGGTTCGATCGACCACACACAGATTTTTGACCTCAAACAGATGCTCGAAGCCAAACCTCAGACTTCGGACACATTTTTCTTAGCATGGACGACAACACCATGGACACTTCCCTCTAATCTTGGTTTAACGGTTGGTCCGAACATCGATTATGTTCTTGTAGAAACTTACAATCCATACCTGCACGTTCCGGTCAATGTTATTCTTGCCAAACAATTATTGAACAAATATTTTGATTTAACTGGTATCGATATCAATTCTATAAAAACCGGATTAAAATTAGTTAGCCACTTAGACACGAAGAAAATATCAAAGTGGAAAATATTAGCTGAGTTCAAAGGAAAAGATATCGAAGGTTGCGAATACGAACAGCTTATACCATACGAAGCAAACTCTCCCAAAGTAATTGAAGAAATAACTCCTGGTGCAAAACCATTCCGTGTGTTAGTTGATTCGTTTGTAACAACAGAAGATGGCACCGGTATCGTTCATACCGCTCCTGCATTTGGCGCAGATGATTTTAAAGTCGGGAAGAAATATGGTATTGGCATATTGACAATGGTTGACAGACAAGGAAAATTTGTAGATGGTCTCGGTGAATTCAGTAATCGCTATGTAAAAAATTATAAGGATGACCCCAATTACGTTGATGTCAACGTTGATATCGCCGTTAAATTAAAAAAAGAGAACCGGGCTTTTAAAGTTGAGAAATACGAACACAGTTACCCGCATTGCTGGAGAACTGATAAGCCAATTTTATATTATCCTCTTGATGCATGGTTCATTAAAACGACAGCCATCAAGGATAGAATGGTTGAATTGAACAAGACCATCAACTGGAAACCCAAATCAACCGGCGAAGGAAGATTTGGCAACTGGCTGGAGAATATGGTTGACTGGAACTTAAGTCGGTCAAGATTTTGGGGAACTCCATTGCCGATCTGGAAATCGGAGGATGAAACAGAAGAAAAATGTATCGGCAGCATAGAAGAATTGAACAGTGAAATAAGAAAAGCAGCAGAAGTGTTAGGTGGCGAGACCAACAAACATTATTTGCATGAGGGCATTCTTGATCTGCATAAACCTTATGTAGATGAGATCATATTGGTAAGTGCATCAGGAAAGCCAATGAAAAGAGTTCCCGACCTGATCGATGTTTGGTTTGATTCAGGTGCTATGCCCTATGCCCAATGGGGATTGCCCGATACAAGTTCAAATCAATTTGGTCCATTGAGTGCAGAAAACTTTTTCAAATATCATGAGGCTTCGAAAACCCCTCCTTCGGAGGGGCTTGGGGAGGCCGTCTTTCCTGCAGATTTTATTGCCGAAGGCGTTGACCAGACAAGAGGATGGTTCTATACACTTCATGCAATTGCAGCATTGGTGTTTGATTCGGTGGCGTATAAAACTTGCGTATCGAATGGGTTGGTGCTCGATAAGAATGGCAATAAGATGAGTAAACGTTTGGGAAATGTGGTTGATCCATTTAAAACGATCGAGACATTCGGCGCAGATGCTACAAGATGGTATCTCATCACCAATGCATCGCCATGGGATAATATGAAGTTCGATCTCGATGGTATCAAAGAAGTGCAACGGAAATTCTTTGGAACACTGTATAATACCTATCAATTCTTTTCACTGTATGCCAATGTGGATGGATTTGCTTTTAAAGAAAAATATATTCCATTAAAAGATCGTTCAGAAATCGATCGCTGGATACTTTCTTCATTAAATACAGTCGTGAAGAAAGCCAATGAATACATGGATGATTATGAGCCGACACAAGCCGGTCGTGTGATCGAGGATTTTGTGGACAGTCATTTGAGCAATTGGTATGTTCGTCTTTGCCGCCGCCGCTTCTGGAAAGGAGAATATGAGCAGGATAAGATATGTGCCTATCAAACCTTGTATGAGTGTTTGGAAACATTGACAAGACTGATCGCACCAATATCTCCGTTCTTCAGTGATTACTTGTTTCAGAATTTAAACGCAATAACAAAAAGATTTGATGCAGCGTCTGTACATCATGTAAGCTATCCTTCCATTGATGAAACCCAGAACCCCCCAACGGGGGGCAGGGGGGCCATCGAAGAATCATTGGAGGAAAGAATGCAACTGGCGCAGGATGCTTCTTCATTGATATTATCACTTCGTAAGAAAGTGAATATAAAAGTCCGCCAGCCTTTGCAAAAAGTATTGATACCGGCTTTGAATGCTTCTATGAAAAAGCAGTTACAGCAAATAGAAGAGCTTATCAAAGCCGAAGTGAATGTAAAGGAGATCGAATATCCTGATCCGGGCAATACGATTATCAGCAAAAAGATCAAACCCAATTTTGTGGCATTGGGTAAAAAGCTGGGACCAAAAATGAAAGCAGTATCAGCAGCATTGGCACAATTCACCCAGGAAGATATTGTACTGTTCGAAAAAGAAGGTCAATATAATTTGTCAATTGATGGCGAACCTGTAATATTACAGATTGCCGAAGTGGAAATAAGCAGCGAGGATATTCCGGGCTGGACAGTGGCCAATAAAGGCAGCCTGACCGTAGCACTGGATATCACAGTGACCCCTGAATTAGAAGCAGAAGGTAATGCCCGGGAGTTTGTGAACCGTATCCAAAAGATCCGCAAAGACAGTGGATTTGAATTGACAGACAGGGTGGAAGTGAGGGTAAAAGCTGCGAACGGATTAAAAGATTCTTTAGCTCAGTTTAAAGACTATATTTGCGCCGAAATTCTTGCTGACAAGCTTGAATTTGTGCCTGAAATCCAGGACGGAACTGAGATCGAGATAAACGATGTTTCGCTAAATGTGATTGTTTTAAAAAAAGGGTAATTTATGGCAACTAAGAAAAAACAAGCCGCCAAAAAGGCTGCCAAACCCGCCCCTAAAAAAAAGCCGGTAGCTAAAAAGACGGCGACAAAGAAAACTGTGAAAAAGACTAAACCTGTACCCAAAAAAGCAGCACCGAAAAAAGCAGCTAAACCAGCTCCTAAAAAGCCTGTTGCAAAAGCCCCGGCAAAACCAGTTGTGAAAGCTGTTGCCAAGCCGGAGCCAGTTAAACCAGTTGTAAAAAAACCGGGAACTGCTGATCCCAAATCACTGGTATCAATAAAACAAAAAGTAAAACCGGTCATTAAAAAAGAACCGCCAAAACCTTTAAAAGTGGTGATACCAAAAACTACTACAAAGAGTTCGGTGAAGTATGAGCCGGAGTTCACTAAATCTGTTCTTGATGCTTCTTTGACCCAGTTCTCATCAGGCCCTACCATGCGGTATTCCGATACTGACCTTGCTGAATTCAGGGAGATCATCCAAAAGAAACTGGATGCTGCTAAAAAAGAGTTGAATTATCTGCAGGGACTGATCACCCGCAAAGACGAAGGTGGTGATATGGATGAGGCCCGTTACATGACCATGGAAGATGGCAGTGTAAGTATGGAAAGAGAACAATTGAGCCAGATGGCAAGCCGGCAGATCACTTTTATTGATCACCTGGAAAAAGCCATGATGCGGATCGAGAATAAGACCTATGGCATTTGCCGTGTGACTGGTAAATTGATCGATAAGGCCCGTCTCCGTGCAGTACCTCATGCTACGTTAAGCATTGAAGCAAAACAAATGATGAGCAAATAACAAAGACTGATCTAATAAAGAAAAATCCCGGTCAAATGGCCGGGATTTTTTATTTTATGATACGATTAAGCTTTTATTTCCTTGGTTCCAGGAAGATCTGGAAACCTACACCCAGCACTACTCCATGATTAGAAAAATTGGAGGTTGGGTTTTTTTCAAATGTCACATCAATGCTTCCATTGTTACCATCATCTCTTTGTGTAATGGTTTTATATGTATGCTTGTTACTGGAAAAATTATATCCCGCATAGAAATCAAGTCCTGTGTGTGAGTTCAGCATTTTTGTCATTCCAAGGGCCAGGGCAGCATTGAAAAAAAATCCCCCGGAAGATTTGCCATCATAAACTTCTTTATAGGCCCCTGATCCGCTGCCGCCGTAGAAAAATCCTTCTGTGCGCTGAGAGCTGAATCCAAGGTTGAGACTGAGCTGGCCAAAGGGTTTAAAAGATGATGAGCCGGAACTAAAATAATTTCTTGCAAAACCCCCAATGCCAAGATTGAAAATAGTTGCTTTATCCTCCTGGTAAGTATTGCCGCCAGCTTCGTATGTTGTTTTATTATTTGAAGGATTAATATTTATTAAAACTCCTATGGCAGTATTATCTGAAATAAACCAACCCATAGAAGGAGCAATACTAACCCCAAAAGAGCTTGTTTTGGAAGTATAGCCGGTAGTAGGAGCAGGGAAAGATACATCGGCCGTACCTGCATTGAAAAAAAGGCTGCCTACATTGGCTCCAACCATGCGCACTCCTTTCTTAAATTGAGCCGATGCCAAGCCTGAAATTATCAGTAAAATAGAAAGAAAAAAGCCCGTTTTTTTATACATAATATATTGTTTAGGGGACGACAAATATAGAGTTGTTGGGTGATAATAATCGGGGTAAATTATTTTAAAAAAGGGGCAATAAATGTACATTTTTTCCTTTACCTTTAAAATCAGTTGGTGAATCGGAAAATTCCCTTTACTTTTAAACCGAAACTAATTAAACAGCCAAATCAACTTTTATGAGAAAGTTCAGACTTCTTTCGCTTTTGTTATTAGCCATCGCTTTTATTGCAATTAATTGTACTAAGGAAGGTCCTGAAGGTCCTGCCGGTGCTACTGGTCCACAAGGCCCTGCTGGTCTTGGCGGTCCTGCTGGTCCTGCTGGTCCTGGTGGTCCTACTGGCCCTGCTGGCCCTACTGGTCCTCAAGGCCCTCCGGGAACAGCTAATGTTATCTATTCTGCGTGGGCTACAAGTCCATTCGCAATTAGAGATACAACTGTAGATGGTGCTACTTTTTTCAAAGTAACCCATATTAATGCCCCATCACTTACTAATGCTATACTTGACCAGGGTGTTGTATTAACTTATATGAGACTTACAGGAGTTATCACACCTTCACTTCTTCCATTCACAAGCATGGCGGGTGGCACAACAAGTATCATAGGAACATGGAATACGGTTCAAAAGATCTTTATCAACCGGCATACTATTAACTGTAATAATGCAGGTTGTGCAATTGGTATGAGTAATGCTCTTGAATACAGGTATATTATTATTCCTGGTGCAGTACCCGGGGGTAAAACTACAGGAGTAGGAGGTACAAATTATACTGCTGAGCAAGTAAAAGCAATGTCTTACGAGCAAATATGCAGCTTGTTTAAGATACCGAAATAATTGTAACATATTAAATAAGTAAAGCCGTTTCGCTTTAGGCGAGGCGGCTTTTTCTTTTTATCACTTTGTTTCTGTCTTATCTTGCGGTACCAAAATCTTGCTGATGAAAAAGTTTTTTTACCTCCTGCTTTTTACCCTTTTATCTTTTGCTATTAATGCACAACCCCGTATCATTTCAGGGCCAATGCTGGGGCCTGTTGAATTAAGAGATGCAAAAATCTGGGTCGAAGTTTCGCAAGAAGTGAAATCTGTTTCATTGCAATACAACAAAAAAGGAACTGCACAAAGCAAAACGGTCAATTATAAAGGAGGGCTTGGAAATGAATTTAATCCCATTTCATTTACTGTAGGTGGTTTGGACTTTAATACGACCTATCAATATAAGATATGGTTGAATGGGAAAGTATCTGCAAAAGGAGGTGAGTTTACTACCAAAGACCTTTGGCAATGGAGAAAGCCACCGCCTGAATTTAGTTTCCTTACCGGGAGCTGCGCTTATTTTAATGAACCGGTATATGACCGTCCGGGTAAACCTTACGGTGGCGATTCTTCCATATTTGAAATAATGGCAAAAGAAAGATCCGCATTCATGTTATGGTTGGGCGATGAGTGGTACACAAGAGAGGTAGATTATTATAGTGAATGGGGGCTTTGGTACAGAGCCAGTCATGACAGAGCCATTCCTGTATTACAAAATTTCTGGAAATCGATGCCACAATATGCCATTTGGGATGACCATGATTATGGTCCGAATGATATTGGCACAAATTATATTCTAAAAGAGACCAGTCGGGAAATATGGAAGAAATATTGGTGCAATCCTTCTTATGGAGAGAACGGGCAAGGCACTTATACAATGATAAGCTGGGGTGATGCAGATTTGTTTATGACGGATGCCCGTTGGTTCAGAAGTTCCGACAAAATAAAAGATTCATTAGAGGGCAAACCCAATCCAGAGAAAAGAATGCTCGGTAAACAGCAAATGGAGTGGTTAAAAAACTCGTTGTTGTACAGTACTGCTACATTCAAGATCATTGCTATGGGAAGCCAGGTGCTGAACCCGGTATCACCTTTTGATAAATTGAGCAAGTTTCCGGCAGAGTATGAGGAATTGATGATTTTTTTAAAAGAGTATAAAATAAATGGAATTGTATTTCTTACAGGAGATCGTCATCATAGCGAGATAATCAAAGTGGACAGGCCCGACACTTATTCTTTATATGATGTTACTGTATCTCCGCTTACATCGGGAACTCATGCATTTGGTGGCGCCGAAAAAAATAACCCTTACCGTGTGTTGGGCATTGATCAAAAACAGAACTATGCCCGTTTCTCGTTCAGTGGTAAAAGAGGCGAAAGAAAATTGACGGTAAATTACCTTGGAGTGAAAGGAGACCCATTAGGAGAATGGAGCATCACAGAAAAGGAATTGAAGACACCATAAATCACTACATATGAAATTTTTATCATTATTCTTATTTGCAGGAACAGTTATCATTATTTCCTGCAAAGACAAAAAACAAAGAACAGAGAATAAAACTCAGCAACAGGCGGTTACTGTTGATCCTGCAAAGGATTCTGCAGAGATAAGAACTATTATTACCAGTTTTTATAACTGGTACAATACAAATTACACAAAGCTGATGAAGTATGATCTGTACAGCGGTATTAAAAAAGAAGATGAGCCCCCGTATAAGATCAATTGGAATGAAGTAGAAAAATATCAGCAGTTCATCAGGGATTCCATCCCACAATTAGGGAATGAATTTTTAGGTAATCAAAAGATCTTTTTTGAGCAATGCGATTCTGCATTTAAGAAAGATCTGGAAGATGATATTCCTTACGGATTCGGTTATGATTGGTACACTAACAGCCAGGAAGACCCTCAATACCTGCTTGATGGGATCAATAGTTCGGCCAAATGGATCATTAATATAAAAGGGAATGACGCTACTGTTGAAATAGGAGCTCCGGAAGATAGGAACTATGTTTCAGGCTCATTGCTGATACAACTGAATATGAAAAAAGAAAATGGCGGATGGAGGATCGCTAAAATTGGAAACGACTAATATAACACAATGACGATCTTTTTTGGATATGAAAAGAGACAGGTGATACAGGCACTGCGGTATCATTTTCTCAACCGGCCGGAGATACGCATCATGGTGATACTGGTCAATGTTTTTGCACTGACCTCTGTAATACTTTATATTCTGAAAAAAATCCGGCCGGAGCCTTTTTTACTCGGCTCCTTTTTATGGATAATGCTAATGGTTAGTTTTTGGTATATCCTTCCCATGATGGTGTACCGCCGGGCAATAACATTCAAGCATCATTTCAGCATGGATTTTAAGGAAGAAGGATTTACACTTGGACATGAGAAAGGATCAAAGACATGGCCATGGACAGCTTTGAAAACTTTTATTGAAAGCCCTCATTTTTTCCACTTGTATTTCGACAACCGTTCTTTCATTCTTGTTCCAAAAGATGGTTGCAGGGATAAAGAAGAGGTAGCTGAGTTAAGAGAAATATTGAAAGAGAAAGTAAAAAAGAGAAAATAGTTACAGCCTTTTTTCCATTACAAAGTGTGGAATAGTGACCTCAGTAAATTCATCACTGGCAATTTTATATCCCATCTTTTCATAAAAGCCAATTGCATTTTTACGGGCATGCATGGAAAGTGTTTTATAACCTCTGTCTCTTGCCAGGTTCTCAGCAAAGTTCATCAATGCCCGGCCAATACCTTTTCCCTGAAGATCATTGAGCACAGCCATTTGGCGTAAACGAACAGTACCAGGATTTTCTTCCACCAGCATGCAGCAGCCCAGCATATCATCATCTTCAAAGGCAGCGATCAGCATATTATCTTTTTCATTTTCCAGTTCCTGTGTACTAAATCCAAGACCGAGAGGTTTGCGCAAAATATCATCCCGCAGCTTTACCATTTGCCGGTATTCAACACTTCCATGATCAAGTATTTTTAAAGCCATAACTAAGGGAAAATTGTTCAGGTTTTCAAATTACAAATAACTTATAATACTGCCAACCCGCTGAATTTATTATTTCATGTCCATTCAGCAAATTTTATGACTATTATACCCTCGTTTTCAGGGTATTGGCTTAAAACGGGAAAAAATAGCCTTTCCGATGTTGATTAAGTCAAAAAGTATATTTTTGCTCCCTGTAATCAAAACTTAAAGAACATGTCAGACATCGCATCAAGAGTAAAAAAGATAATCGTAGACAAATTAGGCGTTGATGAAGCAGAAGTCACCAATGAAGCTTCTTTCACCAATGATCTCGGCGCCGATTCTCTGGACACCGTAGAATTGATCATGGAATTCGAAAAAGAATTCAATATTTCTATCCCTGATGAGCAGGCTGAGACCATCACTACTGTTGGCCAGGCTATTGCTTACCTGGATGAACATGCCAAGTAAAAAATAATTACCCGTTCCGATAGTTATCGGAAGGGATGAATTGACATCCGCCTTCTCTGACTTTTGATTGAGCAGCGAAGGCGGTTTTATCTTTGCATAAACTGAATTATCTTGCTGCTATGGAATTAAAAAGGGTCGTTGTTACTGGTATGGGGGCTTTAACTCCGTTGGGCAATAACATTTCAGATTACTGGAATGGATTGATCAATGGTGTTTCAGGTGCAGATATGATCACCCTGTTTGATGCATCAAAGTTCCGCACCAAATTTGCCTGCGAAGTAAAAGGATTTGATCCTGTCCAGTTCCTGGATAAAAAAGAAGCAAGAAAGATCGACCGCTTTACACAATTTGCATTGGTAGTAAGCGACCAGGCTATGACCGATGCAGGGTTGAATAAAGACAATATCAATCCAGACAGGATAGGTGTTGTGTTTGCCAGCGGCATCGGAGGCCTTATCACATTCCAGCATGAAGTAACAGATTTTGCAAGAGGCGATGGCACTCCCCGTTTTAATCCTTTCTTCATTCCTAAGATGATATTGGATATTGCTGCAGGTCAGATCAGCATGCGGCATAATTTACGGGGGCCCAACTTTGCTGTTGTTAGCGCTTGTGCCAGCAGTACTAATGCCATTATGGATGCTTTCAATTTAATTCGTCTCGGTAAATCAGATATTATTTTAACCGGTGGAAGTGAGGCAGTGATCAGCGAAGCAGGTGTGGGCGGCTTCAATGCTATGAAAGCAATGAGTGAAAGAAATGATGATCCCAAAACTGCCAGCCGTCCTTATGATAAAGACAGGGATGGTTTTGTAATGGGTGAAGCCTGCGGCATATTGGTATTGGAAGAATTAGAACATGCCAAAGCAAGAGGAGCCAAAATTTATTGCGAAGTAATGGGATGCGGCGCTACTGCTGATGCACATCATATCACTGCGCCACACCCGGAAGGTTTAGGCGCAAAAAATGTAATGCTGGTTGCATTGGATGATGCAGGTATGAAACCGGATGAGATCGATTATATCAATACACATGGCACATCAACACCTATTGGTGATGGGGCAGAAGTAAAAGCGATCACAGCTGTGTTTGGAGATCATGCCTATAAATTAAATATCAGCGCTACAAAATCTATGACGGGGCATTGTCTCGGCGCTGCCGGCGTTATTGAAGCTATTGCCAGCATACAGGCCGTTATTCATGATACGATACCTCCAACGATCAACCATTTTACAGATGATCCTGAACTGGATGCCAAACTCAACTTTACTTTTAATAAAGCTCAAAAACGTCCGGTAAGAGCTGCTTTGAGCAATACATTTGGTTTTGGGGGACATAATGCCTGTGTAATTGTAAAGAAGTTTACAAGTTGATTTGTTAGCAAGGAAAAAACTTTTCGACTATTAAACTTTTATACCTGTCAACTTTTCCGTAGCTTAACGTTCGTGGATTTTTTCAAATTCTTTTCTGGGAAATACTCTGGTTCAGCATTTAAGAAAGAACTTAAGAATATTCTGGGTTTTAAACCTGTTAATGTCTCCTTGTACAAAACGGCCCTCACGCACCGTTCCATTCGGGAAGGAATTGACGAGAATAATGAACGCCTCGAATATCTTGGCGATGCCGTACTTAGCGCCATGATCGCCGACTATCTTTTCAAAAGATATCCTTACAAAGAAGAAGGGTTCCTCACAGAAATGCGCAGCAAAATGGTCAACCGGCAGCAGTTGAATGATATTGCCATCCGGATGGGACTAAAAAAGATCACATTGTACAATAAAATGGATGGCTCTTTAAAAGTGAGCCAGATATTTGGCAATACACTGGAAGCATTGGTAGGGGCTATTTTTTTGGATCATGGTTATAAGAAAGCGGCCCGCTGGGTGCAGGAATATATCATCCTTCCTCATATGTTCATGGACGACCTGGAAACCCTCGAGATCAATCATAAGAACAAGCTCTATGGCTGGGCCAATAAGAACGGCAAAGTGCTTGAGTTTGAAACGTTGAATGAAAAACTGGAGAATGGTCGGCGTTTATTTACTGTGGCTGCAGTGTTAGATGGCCGTAGTATTGGCGTGGGAAAAGCTTTTAATAAAAAAGATGCATCGCAAATAGCCGCTCAACTGGCTGTCGAGAAACTCGGTATTGTTAATGCAGATTCTATCGGCGAAGAAAAACAAGAGAAAACGGAGCCGTAGCTCCGTAGTCTTTTGTGCTTAACAGTATATGTTGAAGGGTACGACTTTCACCTACGAAAAAAAAGAAAACCCGGATTTTGAAGTGGAAAAATAATTGCAGAAGAAGGAGCTATTTTCTTTCCATGCAAAGCTCTATCAATACCCCATTGATATGTTTAGGATGAAGGAAGCAGACCAGCTTGTTATCGGCTCCATTCTTAGGCGCTTCATTTAGCAGCACAAATCCTTCTTTTTTTAGCCTTTTCATTTCTGCTTCAATATCTGCCACAGCAAAGGCAATATGATGCATTCCCTCGCCTTTTTTTTCTATGAACCGGGCTATTACTCCGTCAGGGTCAGTGCTTTCAAGCAGTTCTATTTTGTTATCACCTGTTTTAAAAAAGGCAGTATTTACTTTTTCGTTCTCGACGAATTCTGTTTTATAACAGGGGGTATTAAGTAGTTTTTCAAAAAGAGGTACAGACTGGGCCAGGCTTTTTACAGCGATACCGATATGTTCAATTTGCTGCATAACTGCATCTTAGAAAAGTGTCCTTCCGAATTCGGAAAAATTGATTCTCAGGGCGAAATTACCTCTTTCAGTTAGAACCTTTTGGGCTAATTTTACGTTTGGAATAATAACAAAATGAACAGGAGAACTATATGTTGAAATTTCCCATTTATCTTGACCATAATGCTACTACCCCCTGCGACCCAAGAGTAGTGGAGACCATGATACCTTATTTCACCAATAGCTTTGGAAATGCAGCCAGCCGTAACCATCCTTTTGGCTGGCAGGCTGAAGAGGCGGTTGATTATGCAAGAGAGCAGGTGGCCAAATTAATTGGCGCCGATCCTAAAGAGATCATCTTTACATCCGGTGCAACAGAAGCTGATAACCTTGCCATAAAAGGTGTGTTTGAAATGTATGCCAGCAAGGGCAATCATATCATTACCTGCAATATCGAACACAAAGCCGTGCTGGATACCTGCAAGCATATTGAAAAAGAAGGCGGAGAAGTTACTTACCTGAAAGTAAAAGATAATGGCCTTATTGATCTGGCAGACTTAGAGGCGGCTATCAAACCAACCACCATTCTTATCGCCATCATGTATGCGAATAATGAAATTGGAACGGTGATGCCGATGAAAGAGATCAGCGCTATCGCAAAGAAAAAGGGTATCCTTGTTTTCAGTGATGCTACACAGGCAGTTGGTAAAATACCTGTTGATGTAAACAAAGATGGTATTGACCTGATGGCTTTCTCTGCTCATAAAATGTATGGGCCAAAAGGCGTCGGCGCTTTGTATGTACGCAGAAAAAACCCAAGAGTGAAAGTAACAGCGCAGATGGATGGCGGCGGCCATGAAAGAGGAATGAGAAGCGGTACATTAAATGTGCCCGGCATTGTTGGTTTTGGTAAAGCCTGCGAGATCTGCATGAATGAAATGGAAGAAGAAACAACAAGAGTGATCAAACTAAGAGATAAATTAGAAACAGAATTACTGAAATTGGAAGAAGCCTACCTGAATGGCGATAAAGAACATCGCCTGCCACATGTATCCAATATCTCTTTCAAGTATGTCGAAGGTGAGGGTTTGATGATGGGCTTTAATAAAAACATTGCTGTGTCATCCGGTTCTGCCTGTACATCTGCATCTCTGGAACCATCTTATGTCTTAAAAGCATTGGGATTGGGAGATGATTTGGCACATAGTTCGCTTCGCTTTGGATTAGGAAGATTTACCACAGAAGATCAGATAGATTATACTATAGAACAAGTGACGAATACGGTGAATAAGCTAAGAGAAATGAGTCCGCTTTGGGAAATGTACAAAGAAGGGATCGATATGAATAGCATTGAATGGGCTCATCATTAAAATGTGTGAATGTGAAATTTGCCGTTCACAAAAGAAGATCTTAAGAAGACAGGGATATTGAGAATAATGGAATTCATTTTCACATTTCCCACATTATCTAATTTTCAAATTAAGTACCATGTCATATTCAGAAAAAGTGATAGACCACTACCAGAACCCTAAAAATGTAGGAACACTGGATAAAAGCAAATCAAATGTGGGCACAGGTCTTGTTGGAGCTCCTGAGTGCGGTGACGTAATGCGTTTGCAGATCGAAGTGGACGATGCAACCGGCCTTATCAAAGATGCTAAGTTCAAAACCTTTGGCTGCGGTTCTGCCATCGCCTCTTCTTCTTTGGCTACTGAGTGGCTGAAAGGAAAAACAGTGGACGAGGCTATAAAGATCGATAATATGGAAATAGTGGAAGAACTCAATCTTCCTCCCGTTAAGATACACTGTTCAGTATTGGCAGAAGATGCCATCAAAGCCGCAATCAATGACTACAGGAAAAAAAATGGCCTGGAAGAATTGAAGTTTGAAGAAAGTGTGGTTCATTAAAGCGAGTAGGGAGTAGCTAGTAGCGAGTGGGGTGACTCACTTTACTATTTGGTTCGCTTCTGGCTATTAGCATAAAAACTGTACTATTAGTAATAACAAAGGCAGTAGGACAATGCAGGGAAACACGATCTCACTAACTACTTCCTACTAGCCACTAGCGTAACATTATGAGTGTAGAATTAGCTAACGCAATTTATATAAGCGATAAAGCAAAAGCCAAGGTTCAGCAATTGATGGCCGATGCCGGAATTGCCAACGACCCTTCTTATTTTGTAAGGGTAGGAGTTGTAGGCGGCGGTTGTTCAGGATTGAGCTATAAACTGGATTTTGATAATGAGTCAAAACCCATGGACCAGGCTTTTGAAGATAATGGTGTAAAACTGGTGACCGACCTAAAAAGTTTTTTATACCTCGTTAATACTACATTGGATTTTTCAGATGGCCTGAATGGCAAAGGGTTTTATTTCAGTAATCCCAATGCCAGCCGTACCTGCGGATGTGGTGAGAGTTTCGCTGTATAAATAAGAAATAAAGAATAAGGAATAAAAAATGAGAAAGTCAACAAGCTTTCTCATTTTTGTTTTGATGCAGCCGGCATACCTGCCGACAAGGGGATTTAACTTTCTTATTCTTTATTTTACTGTTTCTTATTTCTTATTTTGCATTCCATGTGGTCCGTTTGTAAAAAAGAACTTCGCCAATTTTTCAGCAGCCTCACCGGTTACATTGCCATCATTGTTTTTTTATTGGTGAATGGGTTGGTGTTATTCGTATTTGATGAGAATATCCTCGACTTTGGCTATGCCACACTGGACCGTTTCTTTCAACTAGCCCCCTGGGTATTGTTGCTGCTGATCCCCGCTATTACCATGCGTAGCTTTGCAGAGGAATTCAAGATGGGTACCTATGAAATATTACAGACCCGTCCGCTGACCCGCTGGCAGATCATTACTGGTAAATATTTCGGAAGCCTCATTGTTGTTTTCATTGCATTGCTTCCTACGATCATTTATATTTTTTCAATCCAGCGTTTGTCGAGCGGTGAGGGATTGGATATGGGAGCTACCATTGGCTCATATATCGGTTTGTTTTTTTTATCTGCTGTTTTTACAGCTATCAGTATTTGTTGCAGCAGTTTTACCAGTAATGCAGTGGTGGCTTTTATTGCCAGTTTGATAGGGTGTGCATTATTGTATTATGGATTCAGTGCTATCAGCCGTATGCCGGCATTGGCTAATGGGCCAGACTATTATGTAGAAATGATAGGCATCAATTTTCATTATCAAAGTATCAGCCGGGGATTGATAGATACGAGAGATGTTGTCTATTTCCTGAGTGTGACCTTTCTGTTTCTTGTTATTACTAACCGTAATTTGTTGAAACGATAACATGAAAAAAGGAATTGAAAAAATAGTAGCTTCAAAATACTGGCTGATCTGGCTATTGCTCCTGCTGGCAGCTATCAACTATCTCGCTTCGGATTTTCATGCCCGTCTTGATCTTACCAAGGAAAAGAGATATACACTCAGTAAAACAACAAAGGATCTTCTGAGGAATCTTGATGATGATATGCAGATCGATGTTTTTTTAAAAGGCGATTTTCCTGCAGGATTCAGAAAACTGGCGAATAGTACGAACGATTTTCTACGGCTGTTAAAAGACAGGACGGGGAAGATACATTACCGGTTTATTTCACCACAGGAGAAAATAGAAGATGCTGAAACTTTTTATGGAGATACACTCGCAGCGCTGGGAGCTATACCTATCAATCTTACTGTTCAAAAAGAAGCAGGCAAAAGCACCAATGTTATTTTCCCGGTGGCATGGATACATTATAAAGGGAAACAAGAGCTTGTGAACCTATACCCGGGTGCCAGCAGCAGGATTTCACAGGAAGAGATTAATAGTGCAGAAGCCCTGATGGAATACCAGTTTGTAAAAGCATTTGACAGGATAACACAGGAAAAAAAGCGAGGTGTTGCTTATGCAACCGGTAATGGCGAACCTGTAGATGCAAGGGTATATGATCTTTCACAATCTCTGCAAAACGATTATGAGTTCAGGATGCTGGATCTGAAAACACAGCCACGCATTCCGGATGCAGTCGATGTACTGCTGATCGTAAAACCAACGGAACAATTCGCCGAAGCAGAGAAATTAAAGATCGACCAGTTTGTAATGCACGGCGGGAAATTACTTTGTTTTATTGATAATCTTATTGCAGAACAGGACAGTCTTTCCTTTAAACCTGAAACCATTGCCTTTGACCGTAACTTAAATCTTACTGACCTGTTCTTTAAGTACGGTGTTCGTATCAATACAGACCTTGTAATGGACCTCCAGTGCGACCTGATACCATTTGTGGTAGGAGGGAACCAGGACAATCCGCAGATCGAATTGCTTCACTGGAATTATTTCCCCCTTCTTATGCCGGGAAGTAATAAACTGAATAAGAACATGGGTTATGTGACAGGTCATTTTGTGAATTCGATCGATACGATACAGGCTGATGCTGTGCGAAAAACTCCTTTACTTGTTTCTTCACCCAATTCCCGCATCATCAGTACGCCAGCTTTGATAAGCCTGAATGAGAATAAGAATGTACCCCAGGATGAGCAATTCAGACGTAACGCCATTCCTGTCGCTATGTTACTGGAAGGTAAATTCACCTCTTTATATAAAAACAGGTCAACACAGGCACAAAGAGATTCGCTGACAGCCTACGGTATTCGTTTCAATAATGAATCGGATGAAAATAAAATGATCATTGTGTCAGATGGCGATATTGTCTTCAATGATTACATACCTGACGAACAACCCGGACAACCGCCTGTTCCACTGCCTATGGGATGGAATAAGTATACATACAGAGAATACATGAACCAGACAGAGGCTGGAAAATTATTCGTACCTGCCGCTAACCGGGATTTTTTTATTAACTGTGTTGAATACCTCGTCAATAATGCAGCTATTGCAGAAACAAGAAATAAAGATATTGTTCTCCGATTGCTGGATTCCAAGAAAGTAAAACAGCAAAAAGTAACCTGGCAGTTCATCAATATTGCCCTCCCCGTTTTATTGATACTCTTATCCGGCCTCATTTACCAGCAAATCAGGAGAAGAAAATATGCTTCTTAAAACCAATTCTCTCCCGGTTTTTACCGGCTATCTTTGCAATCTATCATAATCATCCATGAATAGAGAACAACTTACCTACCTAGTTTTTGGCGTTATACTGATTGCTTCACTGGTAATAGACCTCGGTTTGTTAAGCAAAAAGAATAAAAAGATAACCATCCGGCAGGCATTGCTACAGACTTCTTTTTGGGTGGGACTGGCGTTGGCATTTTTTGTTTTTATGTGGGTAGAGAATGGTTCCAAACCAGCATTGGAATATCTCAGTGCTTACCTGATGGAGTGGAGCCTGAGCATTGATAATATTTTTGTTTTCATTCTCATTTTTTCCGCTTTTTCAGTTAAGGAAAAACACTATGGAAGAGTGTTGCTGATCGGGATACTGATGGCGATCATCTTCCGGGTAATCTTTATTACGGTCGGGGTAGTGCTGGTAGAAAAATTCCACTGGATACTTTATGTGTTCGGCGCTTTCCTTGTTTTTACCGGTTACAAAATGTTTTCTGCCAGTGATGATGAAGAATTTGACCCGCATAAAAGCAAGATCTATCGCTGGATGAAAAAAGTTCTTCCGCTGGTACCGCATGATGGCGACGGAAAATTCAGGGTGATAGAAAATGGCAAACGATTTTATACTACTTTATTTGTAGTCATTATTATGCTGGCAGCTATTGATCTTGTATTTGCATTGGATTCTATACCGGCTGTAATGGGTATCGTGGATACAAAGACACCGGGCTATGAACCCATCGCAAGATTAGTGATCTATACCTCCAATATTTTTGCAGTACTCGGATTGCGGTCCCTTTTCTTTTTATTGCGAAGCGCTGTCAGCAAATTTGATTACCTGCAACAAGGTATTGCGATCGTATTGGTATTTATAGGATTAAAAATGCTGGGGGCTCACTGGATAGATCAGTGGATGGATAAACAGGTCCAGGTATTCATCTCACTCGGCGTTATTCTTACCTGCATTTTCGGTTCTATTTTCTACTCAATATTTATTCAGAAGAAAGGGGTGCCGCCGGATGTGAATGATCAAAGTGTATAAAACTACTTGAGCTACTCAACCAGTCATATCGCTGCTGTTACAGGTAATGATGCTGCTATAAGGAATGACAGCATCATTGAGCATATTTTGCTGGACAGCCGAAGAATAATTGATCCGGTTACTTCGTTATTTTTTGCATTGAAAGGCCCCCGAAGAGATGGTCACCAGTTTATCGTCGAGCTATATAAAAAGGGAGTAAAGAATTTTGTAGTGAGTGATGAGAGCTACGCTGATACATTCGCCGACGCTAATTTTATTTTTTGTGATGACACATTGGAAACATTGCAGCAATTAGTTGTTCATCACCGGGCCCGGTTCAACTATCCTGTTATTGGTATTACAGGAAGTAATGGAAAAACGATCGTAAAAGAATGGCTCTACCAGCTATTACATGAAAATTTTAATATCATTCGCAGTCCCAAAAGTTATAATTCACAAATAGGCGTGCCCCTGAGTGTGTGGCAAATGAATGAGCAACATACACTGGGCATATTTGAAGCAGGTATTTCGGAATCAGGTGAAATGTTCCGGCTTCAAAAAATGATAAAGCCAACAATAGGAGTACTCACCAATATTGGCGAAGCGCATAGCGAAGGCTTTAATGACGCAGAACATAAGTTTCGGGAAAAAATATCACTCTTTAAGAGTTGTAAGGTCATCATTGGAAGAGAAATTGATCTTGAAGCGGGCAGGGAAGTGATAGAAATGATGGGAGACCAGATTAAACTGGTAACCTGGGGTTATACAGAAACAAGCAATGTGATCATTAAAGGAACCGATAAAATAGGTAATGCAACGTTTATTCATCTTTTATCCGGCAACAGGAATTTTACAATTGAGATACCATTTACTGATGAAGCCTCTGTCGAGAATGCTATAACATGTTGCTGCGTATTGCTTCATTTGGAAATGGATACCGAAATGATAGCTGCAGGGATGAAAAATATTCACCCGGTGAATATGCGGCTGGAACTGAAAAAAGGGATCAATCATTGTACCATTATCAATGACAGCTATAGCGCTGATCTGAGTTCACTGGAAATTGCTTTGAATTTTCTCGATCAGCAAAGCAGCAACGAAAGAAAAACCGTTATACTTTCTGATTTTTTGCAAAGCTCATTGCCAGATGAGGAATTGTATGAACAGGTAATGGAGAGTCTTGAGAAGCACCGGGTCACAAGACTTATTGGAATAGGGGAAAGGATCTCAACACAACTCATGCATTTAACAGCAGCAGCAGCAGAGAAAAAAATAAATGTAGAGTTTTATTCTTCAACCAAAGACTACATCAATCATTTTCGGTCTTCCCATTTTAAGGAAGAAACAATACTGGTAAAAGGCGCCCGGTCATTCGCTTTTGAAAAAATTGTACAGCTCTTCGAGCAAAAAGCACACCAGACAGTATTAGAAATAAATCTCAACGCTATTGTACATAACCTCAGGCAATATCAAAAATTGCTGAAACCTTCTACCAAAGTAATGGCAATGGTAAAAGCTTTTGCTTATGGCAGTGGCGGAGCAGAGATCGCCGGTATTTTGCAATTTCATAAAGTGGATTACCTCGGCGTGGCTTATGCAGATGAAGGAGTGGAGTTGAGAAAAGCAGGTATTACACTCCCTATTATGGTAATGAATCCTGAAGAGAATGCGTTTGAAGCAATAGCAGAGTATAATCTTGAACCGGAGATTTATTCATTCGAATTGCTTCATTCTTTTGATCGTTTCCTTCAACAGGAAGGCTTGCTGCATTACCCGGTTCATATTGAAATTGAAACCGGGATGAACCGGCTTGGTTTTTCCAATGCCCAAATAGAAAAGCTGGGAGATGAATTGCAAAAGACATCTTCATTCAAAATACAATCTATCTTTTCTCATTTAGCAGCCAGCGAAGATCCGGCACAGGACGAATTTACTTTTATGCAATGGGAAAAATTATCGATTGCTGTAGTTTCTCTTGAAAAAAAGATCGGCTACACCGTTCTGAAGCATATTGCTAATTCAGCAGCTATCGTTCGTCATCCTGCATTGGAATTGGATATGGTAAGACTCGGTATTGGGTTGTATGGAGTGGATAGTGCTGACACGAATAAATTGAATCTGCAAACTGTTACTACATTAAGATCGACCATAGCGCAAATAAAACACCTGAAAGCCGGCGACTCGGTAAGCTATAACAGGAAAACTATTGTCAACAAAGATTCTGTTATTGCAACCATCCGTATTGGCTATGCAGATGGTTATCCCCGCCGATTAGGAAATGGCATAGGAAAAATAGGGGTGAAGGATTGTTGGGTTCCTGTTGCAGGAACAGTTTGCATGGATATGATCATGGTGGATATCACAGGAATAGATGATGTACAGGAAGGAGATGATGTAGTGATCTTTGGCGGATCGTTACCGGTGCAAAAAATTGCTGAATGGGCCGGAACGATCCCTTATGAGATAATGACGGGTATTTCTCAACGGGTTAAGAGAGTATATTACGAGGAATGACATTTAACAAGCTTCCTCCAAATCCTGAAAACTGAAAGTATTATATTTGCCAGATTATGAGGTCGCTAAAACTGAAATATGTTATCCTTATTATTGCTGCCATCATCTTTGTTGACCAGGCATTGAAAATATGGATCAAGACGAGCTACCAGATCGGGGATACCAATGTTTCCGGTCTTCCCTGGTTCAGGCTTCATTTTATTGAGAACTCAGGTATGGCCTGGGGTTGGAAGTTTGGAAATGAAACAGGAAAAATGATCCTTACGCTTTTCCGGCTGGCCGCCGTCATCTTTGGTACATGGTATCTTGGCCGGCTTGTAAAAAAGAAATACAACCGCGGTTTTATTATTTGTGCTGCACTCATCTATGCAGGAGCGTTGGGGAATCTTATTGACAGCATGTTTTATGGAATGATATTCGATAGGGGATATCATTTTGATCCTGCAGTAGGTGAATATGTGGATCAGCATTATGCCGGTATTGCGCAAATGTTTACCGGCGACAGTTATTCTTCTTTTCTGCACGGCAGCGTGGTCGATATGCTTTATTTCCCTTTATTTAAGATTAATGATTTTGAATTTTTCAGCGCCATATTCAATATATCTGACGCATCTATCTCTGTAGGCGTAATAACACTCTTACTTTTTCAGAAAAAATTCTTTAAGAAACATTCAAAGGAAGAACCTCAGCCTACCATCGAAACCAGCACTGATGTGAGTGATAAAGTGCAGGTGTCATAACCTCCGTATAATAATTTGGTGAAATTATTGCTATTGTTTCAGTACTGTTTTTTGCAGAATGATATTTTCTGATATGATGCGCAGAAAATAAACTCCTGAAGGAAGAGAGGACATATTATTTAATGAAAGATCATTAGTGCCCTGGTTTATTTCAAAACCCTTTCGCCTGATGGTTGCTCCTGAAGAATTGATCAACTCTGCTGTTGCTTTGCTCTTATTGTCTGAATAAACATCAAACGACAGGACATTGCTAAAGGGATTGATCACAGAAATAAAATAGAAAGATTCACCCGATCCGGATAGCTGAACGATCCTGGAGTAAGTTACCTTACCTGCATTATTCCTCATCAGCAAACGATAATAGGTCTTTTGATTGGGCAAGAGAGCCGGGTCTGTAAAATAATAATTGTTCAGGTCGGCATTATTATTATAACTAGTTAGCGTTCCGATCTTGTAAAACGAAACACCATCATTACTTTTTTCTATATCAAAAAGAAGAGGTTCTGTTTCGGTCGCTGTTGTCCATTTCAACACAGCCCGTTGATTTTCTTTTTTGCCTTCAAATGTAAGGAGCTGGGTTTCGAGAGCATCCTGGCAGTCGATCACCGTCATGGTCACGATACTTCCAAGGTCAGTAAAACTGCATAAAACATCAGACAAATTTGCAAGAGTTGTTGAAGTGATAAGACGGTACAGATCTCCGCTGTTAGCTATTGTAGTTTCCGATGGAGGAACTGTATAGCTGCTGACAAATTCCCATTGAGTTCCGTTCCAGTAAGGAGATACGGGCCCTATCGCCCCGGTTACATCTGTCCATGTGGCTCCGCCATTGGTGCTTTTCTGCCATTTATAATAAATAAAATTGTTGAAAAAGTACCGGACAGTATCTGTTAGTAGCAAGATGTTACTATCACATACAATCGGAGTTGTGTTAGGTGTATAGATCATGGTCGGCGAACAGGTAGCTACTGTAATATCATCCAGGGCCCAGTCATTACCGCCTCCACCCGGTGCATTATTAAAATATTTTAATAAAAGAGATGTTTGTAATGGGCCTGTAAGAAAAGTAAATCCCTTTTTTACCCATTGACCCGTATAAAGAATATTACCTGTTGTATAATAGTCAATACCATCCACTTCAAATGTGATGTTGGGGTAAACCCCCGATGAATCACCCGGGGCAGTAGGAATATAATAAGGAGGTCCTGTACTATTAGTAGCACCTTTACCATTTGAGTCGCAACCGCATTTAGAGCAGATATTCCGCATCCAGCAGGAGATCTCATAATAAGTGTTGGGACATAGGCCCGTAATAGTTTGCTGAAAGGCTGAATCAATACGATAAGCTGCATTCACAATCAGCATATAACCAGCATTTGAGTTGGCTACTGTATCAGCTGCAGGATTTCCTGCAGTGAGTGATGCTGCTCCAGTATGATCACCAATAATATCCCAAACCTGGAATACACGGTGAGTAGGGGAAGTCGCATCCGGCTTAGCCCATGTATTCACCGTAGAATAGTTTTGACGGGTGGATGTATTGTTAGCTATACCATAATAATAATCCTGCGGTGAATTAACATCAAAAATATTATAGGTATAACCCAATGGCACATTCAGAGAAGTTCCACGGTTGCGTGCTATACCTGATCCAAAGGTTCCGTTGAATTCTGTGCCCAGCGAATTTGTACCTATGGTATTTGAACAAATACTAAAATTGGCATAGACCCTTAAGGTGTTTGCAGGAAATGTATATGTTGTTATTGGACTTATTCCATTTTTATAGGTGACAGTGCCACCGCCTGTACTGACATCAGTGCCTGTTGCAGCAGTAACTGTTACTCTGAAAGAAGCGATCATGATACAGGTGCTTCCGAAGTTGGAAGGTTTATGTGTGTTGGCAACCCTTCCTCTGCGAAATGCAGTAGCAGGAGATGAGCCGGTAACATAGCCAAGGTGAATGGTTACGGTGCTTCCGGATATCCACCCGGGGTCATCACCATATGCATCGGTAAATTGTTTGTAGATCTTCCCTTCATTGGTAAGAACTCTTATGGTGCCGGCAATATAAGAAGTACCCGTTGGTATCACATCCCGGAAACGGCAGCTGTCATACGTTCCTGATCTTACAACAAATGATGCTCTTATCTCCAATACATCTCCTGTTTCTACTGTACCACCATTTAACCCCTTTGTTACATTGATATAACTTTTTCCAAGATCAACATTTTGTGCATAGCTGAATGTGTTACTACAGATAAGCAGTAAGGGAGGGATAGTAAAACGCAGTAAAAAAAATATACGGCGGATATTTTTTTTCATAGAAACGGATTTCTTTGTCAGTACATCTGACTTCAGGCGTTAAAAATAGATTAATGGATTGTTTATAGCAATAAGGGGTTTTTATAAAAATTATACAGGGAAGTACTTAGTTGAAGATTTATTTGGAAAACTACTATTGACTAGAAATATCTTACTCAATAATTTTGACCCTTATCCTGTACTTATGAAAAGCCCCATGCTCTTCCGCTTCATCATTTTTATTGTTTTTTTCAATCCTGTAAAGCAATTGAACAGCCAGGTCATTGACTCCACCACCCTGCTGTTTAATATTGACACAATAGCGAAAAATATTGGTTATCCATGGGAGATCACTTACGGGCCTGATGATTCATTATGGATAACAGAAGCAAGAGGATACCGGGTTTTAAGAATGAGTTCAACAAGAACGGGGCTTGACAAAAATGATCCTGCCCAGCAAGTGTTAAAAATACCATTGGGAACAGGAGAAATTAATTTTGGAAGATCGATCGGCACATGGCCGCAGGGGGGTATGCAGGGGCTTGCAATCCATCCTGAATTTTATAGCGGTAAACCATGGGTTTATTTAGCCTATGTTTTTAAAACTGTGGGAGGCACTTGTCCTTCCAATCCCGGCTCTCCATGTTATTTTCGAACCAAGATCGTACGTTGTCATTTTTATTTTGCCGGAGATGCGGGCAGCCCTGCTCCATTAAAAGATACATTGACAATTATGGATACAGTGATCTCAAACCTGCCGGGAAGCAATGATCATAATTCAGGCAGGATGGTAATAGGGCCTCAACCTGAAAATGGAACATATAAACTATATTATACGATCGGTGATATGGGAGCCGGTCAGTTCAACAATGCTTCAAGAACCAACTATGCCCAGAACAGGGATACCTGCGAAGGAAAAATACTTCGCTTCAATACAGAGCCTGATGCTGATGGAGTACCCGGTAGCCCGATTCATGAATTTGATAAATGGCGCCAATGGATACCGAATGATAATCCATTTACACATAGTACGATTGGCGGAGGCAATATGAGAACGCCAATATATAGTTATGGCCACCGGAATGCACAGGGCATCGTATGGGGTAATGCAAACGGCACCTGGCGATTATATAGTTCCGAGCATGGAGATAAATCAGATGACGAAGTGAATGAGATAACGAATGGAGCCAATTATGGTTGGCCCAAAGTTGCCGGCATGGGGTCTGACAATAACTATTCATCGCTGGATATTTATCCTAACAATGATAACCTTGCATCGCTGCCGGTCAATTATTCAGAAAATACCTGGGCAATCACCAATGGTATGCAACGTCCGTTATTTGTTACATTTAATTGGGGCGCTGCAGCCATACCATCCAGCGCTTCAAATATTTTTACCTGGGGCACTATCGCACCATCAAGTATTGATTTTTACAAAGGGAATATTCCCGGCTGGAAAAATTCTTTATTAGTTACCTCGTTGAAATATGGAATGTACAGGCTCAAATTAAAAGCGGATGGAACTTATGTCGATAGTTTAGCTTCTGCCAATACGGTTGATACATTTCCTTTGTTGCATGGCTGGAGAGTAAGAGATGTCGCTATCCATCCTGTCGCAAACAGCGGCACTTTTTGGGTGGTGATGGACAGCACCGGCTCAACATCGGGCCCGACAGGTGGTTTTGGTGGCGGCAGTTCATCCACAAAAGATGGAGGTAAGGTTTTAAAACTTACTTATAAAACACTGATCACTTTACCGCTTAATAATAGTTCACCTGTTAGACCTCCTGTTGTAAAAGACCTGGTACAGATATTTCCCAATCCGGTTCAAAGCGTCATTAATATTCATAGTAAGAAAGAACTGCGCAAACCACTGCTCGTTCAAATATGCGATATATATGGACGTTTGCTGAAAGAAGAAAAAAGCTATAAGAATGATTTCTCCATCAATGTTTCTTCTCTTACGCCGGGAACTTACCTGCTAAAATTATTCAACGGGTATGATATGGAAGTGCAGATCGAAAAATTCATCAAAGAATAAAATGATTATTGTATAGAAAAGCAAAACCCCGACGCTATGGTCGGGGTATTTGTTTTTTGGGTTATGCTCTAGGGTTACGGTATGAAAAAGGTTGGTTCGAAATTATTTTCTTCTCAATAGCTTGCTGTCTCTTATATAACGGGATGCAGCCTTGCGATCAGGATTTTCAATTTTCAGATCATCTTCTTGTTTTGAAATGGTTGCTTTTCCGGAAAGAATAGCCCTTAAATAGGGAGACTCATTCCTTGAATGCATTTCGTTTGTAACAGCTTTTAGAGGATTTGAAATAAAAAATAGCGGTGGAAGGTTGATGCTTTTCATTAATTCGGATTTAAGTTTTACAAAAGGGTTGGATAAATCGGTCTGTTAAGATAGAAACAAAACCTTCCTATTTGCAAGTATTAAAGCATGAAAAATTACTACATGGTAATTATACGAGTTACATACCAGTAAAATTACTTATCATGTTTTTTGAGCTTTCCCACCATATTTTCAGGCCTCACCCATTCATCAAACTGGTTGGGAGTTACATAACCAAGTTTTACAGCCATTTCTTTTAAAGTTGTTCCTTGCTTATGCGCTTTCTGTGCGATTTCAGCAGCTTTATAATAACCGATCTTAGTATTCAATGATGTTACCAGCATCAGACTGTTGTCAACATGCTTTTTAATATTGGCTTCAATAGGTTTGAGGCCAACAGCACATTTATCATTGAAGGAAACACAGCCATCGCCGATCAATCTTGCACTGTGTAGGAAATTATATATCATTACCGGTTTAAAAACATTTAATTCAAAATGACCAGTAGCGCCACCGATATTTATTGTAACATCATTCCCCAACACTTGTGCAGCGATCATCGTCAGTGCTTCACATTGCGTTGGATTTACTTTGCCCGGCATGATGGAAGAACCTGGTTCATTATCGGGAATAAATATTTCACCAATGCCACTTCTTGGTCCGGATGAAAGCATCCGGATATCATTAGCTATCTTCATTAAACTGACCGCCACAGTTTTCAATGCGCCATGTGCTTCCACAATAGCATCATGTGCAGCGAGAGCTTCAAATTTATTTTCTGCAGTTTTAAATGGAAGGCCGGTAAGGTTTGCAATTTGTTTAGCGACATTTTCAGCATAACCGGGAGGAGTGTTGATGCCGGTGCCAACCGCAGTTCCCCCGAGAGCCAGTTCACTTAAATGCGCCAGCGAATTCTTTATTGTTTTTAGTCCATGATCCAATTGAGAAACATACCCGCTGAATTCCTGTCCGACAGTTAACGGGGTGGCATCCATGAAATGAGTACGACCGATCTTCACCACTTTCATGTATTGCTTACTCTTCTTCGCCAGTGTATCCCTTAATTTTTTTATACCCGGGATCGTTGTCCCGGTCAAAATTTGATAAGCAGCAATATGCATCGCTGTCGGAAAAGTATCATTGGATGATTGTGATTTATTAACATCATCGTTAGGGTGCAGAAATTTTTCTTTATCGGTTAGCCTGCCACCTTTCAAAACATGACCCCGGTAAGCGATCACTTCATTCACATTCATATTGCTTTGCGTTCCGCTCCCGGTTTGCCAAACTACCAGGGGAAAGTAATCATCGAGCTGACCTTTTACTATTTCATCACAAACCTTTCCTATCAGAACAGATTTATTTTTTGGTAATACACCGGCTTCAAGATTTGTGACAGCGGCTGCTTTTTTCAAATACGCAAATGCCCGGATGATCTCTTTGGGCATTTTGTTAATGTCAACTGCTATTTTAAAATTATCAATGCTGCGCTGTGTTTGGGCTCCGTAATAGGCGTCAGCGGGGACTTTTACTTCGCCCATGGTATCTTTTTCGATCCGGTATGACATAAAGAATAGGGGTTATAATTGTGTGGCAAAGGTAGGCAATATGAGGATTGGGATTTAGGAATTGGGTATTGTACGGAGCTAAAATAAATTCATTGCCGATCATATTCAGTTCACCGCACGGTAGTAAATTGCCCTATGAAAAGGCTTATTGTTTGCTGTTTTTCATTGCTGGCGGCTATCACTTCATTTACCCAGGTGAAACATGATTTTTCATTGAGCAGCAATGATTTTTTACTGGACGGTAAACCTATCCGGCTTATCAGCGGGGAAATGCACCCGGCAAGAATTCCCAAAGAATACTGGCAGCATCGCATTCAAATGGCAAAGGCGATGGGGTGTAATACCATTGCCGCATATATTTTTTGGAATTATCATGAAACCGCCCCGGGTGTTTTTGATTTTAAAACAGAGAACAGGGATATAGCTGAATTCATTCGCATTTGCCAGCAGGAAAAAATGTGGGTCTTGTTAAGGCCCGGGCCTTATGTATGTGCCGAATGGGATTTTGGAGGCTTACCCGCTTATTTATTGAAAATACCTGATATTAAGATCCGTTGCATGGATACAAGATATATGAAAGCAGTGGAGGGGTATATAAACAGAATATCGAAAGAAATAAAACCATTGCTTTGCAGCAACGGCGGCCCGATACTAATGTTGCAAATAGAAAATGAATACGGAAGTTTTGGTAATGATAAACAGTATTTGGAAGAATTGAGAAAGCTTTGGATAAAAAATGGGATCAACATTCCTTTTTTTACTGCTGATGGCCCTACGGCATTTATGCTAGAAGCAGGAAATATTGATGGCACTGCAATTGGTTTGGACAGCGGAAGCAGCGAGGCTGATTTTGAACAAGCAAAAAAAAGAAACCCGAATGTTCCTTCTTTCAGCAGCGAGACTTATCCCGGCTGGTTAACACATTGGGGAGAAACGTTTGCGAGACCTGATACAAATAATCTGAAAAAAGAAGTTGAATTTTTATTAAAGAGCAAAAGATCATTCAACTTATATGTAATACATGGCGGAACCAATTTTGGTTTTACGGCAGGTGCCAATGCTTTTTCTCCAACCCAATATCAACCCGATATTACCAGCTATGATTATGATGCGCCGATCAATGAACAGGGAAGACCAACAGCGAAATATTTTATGCTGCGTAACCTGATCAGTCAATATGTTTCCTATGCACTACCGGATCTTCCACAACCCATTCCTGCTATCGGGATACCATCTTTCAATATGGAAGCGACCAATTCAATATGGTATAATCTTCCCGAGCCTATTTTTTCTCCGCAACCAAAACCAATGGAGGCTTTTGATCAGAACCAGGGATTGATCTTATACAGAACAAATTTGACAGGCCACAAAGAAGGTAAACTGACAATTACAGAACCGCATGATTATGCATTGGTCTTTCTGAATGGTAAGTTTATTGATACTATAAAACGGGATGGCGGAAACTGGACAATTGATCTCCCTAAGTCAAACGCAAATATTGCCGATCCTGTGCTTGAGATCTTAGTAGAAGGAATGGGCCACATCAATTTTGCACAATACATGATAGACAGGAAAGGAATTACAGATAGAGTGACGTTGAACGGAATGACGCTGATGAACTGGAAGATTTTTTCTTTACCTATGGATCCTGCTTATGTTCAGAAAGCATCGCACAGTTCAAAAGGAAACCGTGTAGGCCAGCAGGGAACTTTTTTCAGAGGAGAGTTTGATCTTGATACTGCAGGAGATACTTATTTTGATATGAGTAATTATGCAAAAGGTAATTTGTATGTGAACGGACATAATCTTGGCAGGTATTGGAATATTGGACCACAACAAAGATTATATTGCCCGGCCAGTTGGCTGAAGAAAGGAAAGAATGAGGTCATTGTATTTGATCTCCATAAACTGGAAGCAGCATCAATAAGCGGTAAAACCGAATTAGACTAAAAATTATGCGAAAGAGTATTGTCTTCATTTTTTTATTAGTGTTTTCGCTGGCAAAATCACAGCAGCAGACACAGAACATTATCATCATCACTACGGATGGTTTCCGCTGGCAGGAAGTATTTAAAGGAATGGATTCATCGCTTGCCAATGATAAACGATACAACCAGGGCGATAGTTCTTACATCTATAAAACCTATTGGAATAATGATGAAAAAGAAAGAAGAAAACTATTGTTATCTTTTTTCTGGAACGTAATAGAAAAGAAAGGACAATTGTACGGAAACCGAAAAGCAGGATGCAAAGTGGATAATGCCAACCGGTATTGGTTCAGTTATCCGGGGTATAATGAAATATTGACCGGCTATCCCGATACAGCTATCAATAAGAACAGTTACCCGGCTAATCCAAATGTAACAGTTCTCGAATTTTTGAATAAACAACCAAAATTAAAAGGCAACGTGGCTGTATTTGGTGCATGGAATGCTTTTGACCGTATCATCAATGAAGAAAGAAGCGGCATCCCTGTTTTTTCGGCGTTTGATGCTGTGGGTGGTAAAGCACCCACCGGCAATGAACGTCTTATTAATGCAATGAATAAAGATGCACACCGTCCTTTTGGTGAGGCAGAATGCTTAGATGTGTTCACTCATTATGCAGCTATGGAATATTTGAAAATAAGAAAACCAAGGGTGTTATATATTGCGTATGGAGAAACAGATGAGTGGGCACATGCGGGGCAGTATCGTTCTTATTTGGATGCGGCGCACCAGTTTGATGCATGGTTAAAAGAGATATGGGATTTTATACAAACAGATCCGCAGTATAAGAACAAGACGACCTTATTTATTACAACAGACCATGGCCGGGGTGATATAAAAAAAGAAGACTGGATGGAACACAATAAAGATTATGAGGGTTCACAGGAAATGTGGTTTGCAGTAATGGGACCGGATACACCGGTTCGGGGAGAGCTGAAGTTTGAGAATACAGAACAATTTTACCAGGAGCAATTTGCGCAAACAATAGCGAAACTGATGGGATATACTTATACAGCCAGTCATCCCATTGGAAAAGAAATACTCTATGTTTTAAAAATGAAAAAATGACATACCCGGAAAAAATATTCGAGCAACTTTATATTGATCAGCGAAGAATGTTTTTCCGGATATACTATCTGGCCAAAAAACAAAAAAAGTGAACAGATGAAACGATCCGCCCTTTCGTTACTGATGCTTGTTACATTTTATGCCAATGCACAATATGTTTCACCCGTTCCTACCCGGCAGCAATTGGCATGGCATGAAACAGAATTTTATCTCTTCATGCATTTTGGTCCGAATACATTTACCGATAAAGAATGGGGAGAGGGAAAAGAATCGGCCAGTATTTTCAACCCTGAATCGCTGGATTGCCGGCAATGGTGCCGTGTCGCCAAAGCATCAGGGGCAAAAGGGATTATTATTACTGCCAAACATCATGACGGATTTTGTTTGTGGCCAAGCAGATTTTCAACACATACCGTAAGAGAAAGTAAATGGAAAGAAGGGAAAGGTGATGTGCTGAAAGAATTGTCTATGGCCTGTAAAGAGTTTGGGCTGAAATTCGGTGTTTACATTTCTCCCTGGGACAGGAATCATCCTGACTATGGAACGCCGAAGTACAATGATGTATTTGTAAATATGATGAAAGAGATCTTTCAGAATTATGGCCCGGTGTGGGAACTTTGGTGGGATGGCGCTAATGGGGAAGGTCCGAATGGAAAAAAACAAGTGTACGATTGGAGAAGATTTGAGAATACGGTAAAACAATTTTCACCCAATACAGTTGTTTTCAGTGATATTGGCCCCAACATCCGCTGGGTAGGGAATGAGAATGGCATAGCCGGAGATCCCAATTGGAATTTTTTGGATACGGCCGGATTTAAAAGAGGAATAGGTGCGCCACATACAGATACACTCAACCAGGGAAATTATAATGGCAAGCAATGGATACCTGCTGAATGCGATGTCAGCATCAGGCCGGGTTGGTTCTATCATCCGGCAGAAGATAAAAAAATAAAGACACCACAAAAGTTATTTGAGTTGTATTTAAAATCAGTCGGTCGCGGAGCTAATCTTTTGCTGAATGTTCCGCCGGACAGGAGGGGATTGATCAATGAAAAAGATTCAATTGTTTTAGCTGATTTTAAGAAACTAAGAGATGCAAATTTTACAGATAACCTCCTGAAAGAGGCAGATACATATTATGAATTCAGCCAGAAAGATTTTTCTCAACGGCCATTATTGATCCGTGGTTTTGATTCTACTTCTTCTGCTTATAGTATCAACATGCAGAATTTTATCGTTCAGCTGGATCAGCCGACAAAGATCAACTGTGTTGTATTGAGAGAAGCGATCCATTTGGGACAAAGTATCCGCCGCTTCAATGTTGTATTGTTTAATAAAGACAAACCTGTAAGAGAAATACCCGGCACCAGTGTAGGTAGAAAAAGAATACTCACTTTTCCAACCACCAGCATCACATCTTTCAGAGTGTATTTGGAAGATGCCGGCGGTAATGACAATATCAGCGGTATCGCTGCTTACCTGATCGATGAAAAATTAATAGAGAAGTGATAAGCTTATTTTTCTTCCAGCAGGTCTTTTAAAGGAGAATCTTTTACATCCGTGGTTTTTTGATCTTTCAGTGATTGTTCAATAAATAATGACATTCCTTCTTTTTTCAATTTGAAATCAGAAACAAACATCAGTTTCCCTGATTGAAATTCCACATCGCTCAGATCAACGTATGTAACAAAGGCCTTGTATCTTACCGGAACCACAATAAACATTTCTGGCCACCAGCCTCTTGATGATGCGTTCGATATTTTAAATACAATGATTTTTTCCCAGGCAAAAAGATGCCTGCCATGTTTGAACTGGTTGAAAGTTGAACTATCCCTGGTCTTGTCCGATTCGATATAATACTGGCAGGTGATATCGCCGGGTAACAATGAAGCAAAATCAATTTTGGAGGTGTCATTTGAGAACCAATTGTTTCTTTCCGTCAATTTTTTTGGTTCACAAACTTTCATTTCAATTTTATAACGGGAGCTTTCCGCTTTGACCGAATCCATTTTGAGTTTTACGGATAAATAAGGTGTTTGGGTTTTTGCCAAACAATGAAGAAATATGCAGCTTAATAAAAGAAAATACCTCATTTTGTATATTTAAGATAGCGGTAAGACTGATGACTACTATTTACCTGAGAAAGTTGCTTTTCTTTTTTCCAAAAAAGCAGATACGCCTTCTTTCATATCATCGGTATCAAAGCATCCTCCGAATTCTTTTATTTCAAGATCATATCCATTAACGGATTCATCAAATACAGCATTGGCTGTTTTGATACAACCCGCCACAGCCAGCGGAGCTTTGGAATTGATGATAGTTAGAATTTTTTTTGCTTGCCCTAATAATTCCCCGTCTGTGGTTACATAGTTTACCAATCCTAATTGTTTGGCTTCATTCGCATCGATCATTCCGGCGCTCATTAATAGTTCCATGGCTTTCCCTTTGCCGATGAGTTGAACAAGACGTTGTGTGCCACCATAGCCAGGTATCAAACCTAGGTTCACTTCAGGTTGCCCAAACTTTGCATTATCAGAAGCTATTCTGAAGTGACAGGCCATTGCCAGCTCACAACCACCACCCAATGCAAAACCATTCACGGCAGCAACAATGGGTTTGGATGAATTCTCGATCCTGGCAAATATATCTTGACCTTTTTTTGCCATCGCCATAGCCTGCTCTTTATTTAATCCATTGAATTCAGAAATATCTGCGCCGGCCACAAATGCTTTAGGCCCTGCACCCGTTATGATGACAGATTTTATTGCCGCATCAGGTTCAATTTCATCAAGCGCCCTGTTTAAATCATTGAACACATCTTTATTAAGGGCATTCAGCTTGTCGGGCCGGTTGATGGTAATAGTGAAAATATTATTCTCAAGCGAAGTGAGCAGGGTTTGGTACATAAAGGAAATTTATTCAAAAATAAGGTGAATAAATTTCCGGATACTGAAGAAGTTAAATGATTATCGCCAGCAGCACAACGGCCGATACCAGTACAATCAGCATAAGTATATCTATCAGCATTTCCTTACGGCCCTTTATTTTTTTAAGAATTTTCATACCGCAAATTAAGTGGCGCACCTTCCCGTTGTTTACGCATATTAGTAAAAGGCAGATTTGATTTAGTAAAAGGGGAAGTCATTTGTCCCCTCGCCCTTATTTTCCCGGATAGTAGTCAGCAGCAGCCATTCAGTAATAATTGCAGGCATGTGGTTATTCCGGATAATAGCTTTAATGTATTAAAGCAGATACAATGAAAAAAGCAGTTTTACTTTTGATTATTGCCTTTATTTCTTTCAATACATTTTCGCAGGTGGCTATTAATAGCACTAATGCATTGCCAGATGTAAGTTCCATGCTGGATGTTGCTTCACAGAGTAAAGGCGTTTTGATTCCACGTATGAATACGTTTAGGAGGACAAATGATATTGTAAACCCTGCAGAGGGATTGCTTGTTTTTGATACCGACACTAAATCATTCTGGTACTACCATCTTGGCTGGAAGGAAATAGTATTCAACGGTATCCCCTTTTTTACCGCTCAAAGCGCTGTGATTAATACAACAGGCGCCCCGGCCGATGCATCCGCTATTCTGGATATCAACAGCCATGATAAAGGGATATTAATCCCAAGATTAAGAACAATAGAAAGAACCGCCATTACAAGCCCGGCAGAGGGGTTGCTGGTATTTGATATAGATTTAAAAACATTCTGGTACTATGATCTTGGCTGGAAAGAAATACTGCACAACGGTGCCATTATCACTCCGGGAGGTAATGCTTCAGGTGACCTGAGCGGCAACTACCCTGCCCCAACTGTTTCTAAAATCCAAAACCTGGATGTTTTATTCGGCGTTCCTTTTGATAAACAAACATTGAAATGGGATATGCTGAATAACCGCTGGCAGGGAATGAATGACTCACTCTTTCTTCCATACAATGTTACGTTTGGCAGTTCAACAAAACTTTTCGGAATAACAAATGCAAATATCACACCCGGCTCAGCAGCTATTTATGGGAAAAGCGGTAATACCGGTAGCGGGTTTTCTACAACAAGTACTGCTGGTATTTGGGGAGATAATTCAACGGGCTATGGGATCTATGGTACAAGCAGTAATAATTATGGTGTATCTGGCATTAGTTTAAATAGTCACGGAATGAATGGTTTTTCTTTCGCTGATAGTTTCGCCGGTGTGTATGGTTCAAGGGGTGCAAACTTTGGCCCTGCGGTTTTAGGGGAAGTGAATTTTGCAGGGATGGGTGTTTATGGAAAAAGTAACGGGACGGTTGGCAAAGCCGCATGGTTTGAAAACATACACACCTCAAATACAGATACAGTTGCAAAATTTATTCATAAAGGTCTTGGAGTTAACAGCTACCTGGTAAACAGTAATAGTAATAACACAGGAAGTTTATTAAAAGGAGAACACAATGGAAATGGAAGCGGTATTCAAATGTCATTAACCAATATCAATAACACAAGCCCGTTGATCACGGCAGAGCACTATGGCAAAGGGGCCGGTATGCAACTATCCCTGCATAATTCACAAAACAGTAATATTGGAATTACTGTAAATCAATCTGGAAATGGAACCGGCCTGTATGTGGGCGCTGAAAAATCAAAGGCTGCAGAATTTTATGGCAATGCACTTAATACAGACACTGCTGTTTATATACGGCATGATGGCAGCGGAAAAGGGTTTCAATTAGATTTAAACAAGACAACAAACAGTAATACTGCACTTACCACTATTACAAAAGGAACAGGCGGCGCTGGCAGTTTTGAAATTAATAATTTGTCAAACAATGTTGCGGCACTTACCGTACAGACAAATGGGACCGGTGAAGCAATAAATGCTGTTAACAGTAATACCGGTACAAACGTTCCGGCAATAAATGGCACCAGCCTTGGCACAACAGGTATTGCGGGGTATGGAAAACAGGCCGGGGTCTTTGGCTTTTCATCTGATAATAGCATTAATAATCTTGCGGTAGGTGTGTTGGGACAAGTTTCTATTGGTAACGCAAGCGGAACGGGTGTAAAAGGTATTGCCTATAGCAATAGCTCCTCCAATGGTGGCGTTGTTGGCAGCAATACCGGGAACGGCCCCGGGGTGTTTGCAGAATCTACAGACGGGGCAGGGCTAAGGTGCAGAACTTATGGAGATGGAAAGTTCAGCCTGATTGCTGAAGCCGGGTTTAATAATTCAGAATCTTCTGCTGCCAATTTCATCAATGCATTTACGCTTAATCCCAAAGAAGTTGTTAATGTCAGCAACAGCGGTACTGGTACTGAACTCAGCATTCAAAGCCTGCATACAGGAAAAATAAACAACGTAATCTCCATTACAAACGCCGGAACAGGAAATTTCATTTCGTTTCGCGATGGCACACTCAATGAAAAATTTTCTGTGGCTAAAACAGGTGACCTTGCCACAGATGGAGATATAACTGCTGCCGGTACCGTAACAGTAAAAAATAATAAAGGTATTATCCGGAACTCATCTGCCACACAAATGAGGATGCAGGAACTAACGGTATCTGTGCCAGGCAGCAGCTTAAATCATTTTGACGAAATCAATTCAGTATATAGCGTCAATGTAACTTGCTCACCGGCATTTTCTGCTACACCTTCAGTTTATCTTGGAAATATTATTACAGACGGTGGTATTTCTGCCTTGCATGTATATATTGATGATGTTTCAGTATCAGGCTTTACCCTTTATGTAAGAAACCTCACCAGCAGGGACCTTACCTGGTCCGCATCATCTTTTAAAGTAATGGCTATTGGGGCGGAATAAAAACCCGGAATTTGAATGATCAACGGTTAAGGTTCGGATGGTTAATGGGTAAGGGTGGCTACCCGGCTGCCCATTACCTTTTAGTAATTAGGAAATACCGCAGAGTAGTTTATAGCCCCCGGTAAAAACATTAAGCTACATTTTGATTTGTATTTTATAGCTAATACTCAGATTGGGTTTACTTTTAGGCAAGTACTATGCAAAAAGCCGTTTACATAATTATACTCATTTTTTGCGGAGCCGCTGCCATAGCTCAACAGGGTTTCAGCTTTCAACGGCTTAGTACAGTTAATGGCCTTTCATATATCGGAATAAATGATATGTGCACCGACCAGAAAGGCAACCTGTGGATTGCAACCGGTAATGGCCTCAATATGTTTAACGGAAAAACGGTTGACAAATATTATGCATCCGGTTATCCGCAACTGCAAAACAGCGATGTAATACATGTTACCTGCGATCGCCGCAACCGGATCTGGGTATTAACCGCCGGGGGCAACGTAACCATGCTGGATGAAAAAAGGCAGCTGCGCCGGGCAGGCCTGTATATAAAGAATGAATTTGTAAAGACCCGCTGGATACTCAACTCCCAAAACAATGGCATCATCCTCCTTACAGAAAAAGGATGCTATCAGTACCAGGATAAAGTAAACCCGGCAAAAAATGATTCAATTACACTGCAGTTATTTACTTTTTTATCCATTCCTGGGTTTGATACACTGCTTACTAAAAGGTTCAGCCAGGTATTTTATTTTGATGATGATAACTATCTGCTGGTAAATGAAAATGAATTCTATAAAATCAACTTCCGCACCCGGCAAATTGAAAAAAAACACCCGGTACCGCAGGCCACGACCCTAGCAAAATGGGGAAAGGATGAACTACTTTTTTATGACCGGGAAGCCGGGGAAGTAAAAACATATGATTTTTCCACCGGCCATACCGGTTTTCCGTTTAAAGGATTAAAGGATCAGCAGGGCAAAGAAATAAAAGCAGTTTTCCGGTATGCAGAAAAAATAAATGAACATCAGTATCTTCTTACCACGTTAAATGAAGGCATATACATTTATGATGCTGCTACCGGCAAAATTGTAAACTACCGCCATGATGTGGCAGACCCTTCATCTCTCGCCAATTATTCCGCCACCACTATAGCTGTTGGAAAAGATGGCTGGGTATTTATTACCTGCAGTGCCAATGGTATCAGTTATTTTAATACCCGGGCTTATATTGGAGAGAAACAGGTTTTTTCTGACGGAAAGGGGAATGCATACGACGGCTACATAGAAGGACTGGCCACAGTGGACAATAATACTTTTTATGCCGGCACAGGCTCCGGTTTGCTTGAGTGGAAACGAAATGGTAATACCACCTCTTTTATTGACATTACCGGAAACGATGGAAAATCTTTGCTGAACAAGCAGCAGGTAAAATCCATCATCATTGACAGTAATGGCCGCATATGGGCTACCACAATTGATAACGGTATTGTAGTAATTGATAGAAACAGGAAGCTTGTAAAACAATTGGAGTATGATGAAACTGACAAAGGCAGTTTAAAAATAAAACGGGTATCGTCACTACAGTGGGGCCCTGATGGTTATGTGTGGGCTACAGGCAGCAGGGGCATCAGCCGCATCCATCCTGTAACATTTGCAGTGGATAACCTGGAGAACTCACCTCTGGCGGCACTGGATTCATTTTTTACAATTCCGTTATTATTTACAGACAAAGAAAACATCTGGGCAGGCACTGACGGGCAGGGTGTTTTTCATTTTAACCTCGCTTCAAAAAAAATAAAACGATTTACAACGGACAATGGGTTGGCAAGTGACAGATTGTTCGCCGTTCATGCAGATAACAACGGACATATTTATATCGGTGGAAGGGGCGGCCTGAATATTTTATTTAAAGATGGAAGGATAAAAACTTTTACGCAAAATGAAGGGTTGCTTATCAACCGGGCCGAAGGATTACTGTTAGACAGGCACAACCGCATGTGGATCGGTAATGATATCGGGTTGGCCTGCTATAATCCTGCCGACTCCACCTTGCGGACTTTCGATGAACGCTACGGTCTGAGTATTTATGGTTTCAGGGTAGGCTCCTATTATCAAACGGCAAATGGCGAGTTTGTGCTGGGTACTCCCAGGGGGCTTCAATATTTTCACCCTGATTCTTTGTTTGATAAAAAAGTAAGACTGAATGTGGCCATTACAAAAATTGAGACAGAAAATATTCTTTCAACCATTACTGGCACTGAAACATTCAGGCTGGCTGCGGCTGATAACCAGGTTACCTTTTATTTTGGCTCAGTGGACTATAGTCAGCACCTCCGCACCTATTATAAATATAAACTGGAAGGCATTGATAATAACTGGATATTGGTTAACGACCAGAATTCAGTAAGGTACAATTCTTTGCCACCGGGCAAATATGTTTTTAAAGTACAAATCAGTAACGATAATAAAAACTGGCAGGAGTCGGATAACCAGGTAAAAATAATTATTGCTGCCCCATTTTATAAAAGCTGGTGGTTTAAATTACTCAGTTTACTATTGGTGCTGGGCGTTATTGCTTATGTAATTAATTATTTTAGAAAAAAACAGGTAGAAAGACGAGGCAGGTTAGAAGCTGAATTGGTCATCAACTATTTTGCCTCGGAGATAAACAGTCGTTATAAAACTGATGAGATGCTTGGAGACGTAGCTAAAAACCTGATTGGGAAAATGAGGTTTGAGGAATGTATGATTTATCTGTGGAATGATGACAAAACAGTTTTAATTCAAAAAGCAGGCTATGGTTCCAAAGGTTCTATGCAGGAAATATTAGACAAGACAGCCTATCATATCCCTGCCGGTAAAGGAATAGTGGGTGCTGCCGCAGAAAGCAAACAAAGCCTGCTGGTAAATGATACATCAAAAGACATGCGTTACTTTTCTGCTGATGGAAAAATAATGCTGAGTGAGCTTTGTGTACCGCTGGTGCATGACAATGAAGTGCTGGGTGCCATTAATATTGAACATCAACAGAAAAATTTTTTTACAGCTAAGCACCAGCAAATGCTTACCACCATCGGGGTATTATGTGCTAACCAGGTACAGCGTATCCGGGCCGAAGAAGAAAAACAAAAAGCAACGATTGAATTGCTGGAAAACAAACAAAAAGCTGCAGAAAGCCGTTTGCAAAGCCTGCGCCTGCAAATGAACCCCCATTTTCTTTTCAACAGCCTGAACTCTGTACAACAAATGATACTGGCCAACGAAGAAATGGTGGCAACAAAATATTTGTCCCGGTTTTCAAAGCTGCTTCGCACCATTTTAATACATAGCGACAAAGAGGTTATTTCCCTGAAAGAAGAAATAGAAATTATTAAACTGTATGTGGAACTGGAGTCTATCCGGTTTAAGGATGCTTTTCGCTTTATTTTTTATTGCGATGAAGCCATTGATACAGAAGAAGTACAAATACCAACGCTGTTGCTTCAGCCATTTGTAGAAAATGCTATCTGGCACGGACTGATGCATAAAGAAGGCGAAAGGGTGCTGCAGGTGCACTTTGCCGAATCGGATGATACGATTACCTGCATTATAGAAGATAACGGAGTGGGCAGAAAAAAAGCTGCAACCCGTAACGTAATTTCTAATGTAAAGCAGCACACCGGTAAGGGGATCGAAGTATCCAAAGAAAGACTGAAAGCATTAAAAACTAAAGATGGCAGGCAGGGGAATATTGAAATTACTGACAAACAAAATGAAGCTGGCCTGCCGCTTGGCACCAGGGTTGAAATTAATTTTCCTGTATAAAAGTAATAATATGCTGAAAGCGCTTATAATTGATGATGAGGAAAGAGCAACAGATTCTTTACGGCTCATGATAGAAAAATTAGTGCCCGAAATAATCGAAGTAAAGGCCTGCATTGATGCAAGAAAGGCCGCAGAAGTGATACAGGAGTATAAGCCCGGCCTCGTGTTTTTAGATATACAAATGCCGCACCTTAACGGTTTTGAGGTACTGGAAAAAATACCCAACAAGGATTTTAAACTCATTTTCACCACCGCTTATAATGAGTATGCCATCCAGGCCATTCGTTTCAGTGCATTTGATTATTTACTAAAGCCCATAGATGCAGAAGAACTGCAGCAATCAGTAAAAAGATTTATACAAACTGCCCATGACTATAAGCAGCAGTTTGATTTATTAAAGAACATTATGCACAATATTAATGCCGCATCTGCAGATGGTTTCAGGCTGGCATTGCCAACCAGGGAGGGCATCCATTATCTGATACCAGGTGAAATTATCCGCTGCGAATCCGTAGGTAATTACACAAAGTTTCACACAAAAACCGGAAAACAGTTTCTTATTTCCAGGACATTGGCAGAATACGATACCCTGCTCAGCCCGCATGATTTTATCCGCACACATAAAAGTCACCTGGTGAACAAAAAATTTATCTCCTTTATTGACCATGACGGCTTTGTCATTTTAGCAGATAAAACCAAAGTGGATGTAAGCCGGAGAAGAAAAGAAGAAGTAATGAAAGCGCTGAAATAATAATTCCTGGCTCAATATACAAAACCATACCTCCGGTTACAGGCTTACATTTTACTTTACCGCACAGTAGCTATCAGCACCCGCATAATAAAATAGAGCCCTGCCAGCCTGTTCTTTGATATTTCTTTGTTGGTAAATAAAACAAAGAATATGAAAACAAGTTCCCGGCATAATAACTATGCGTTTAGCCGCCTGGCTATGAATACAGCAGTAATCATAACTGCTTTATTTTTTTTAAGCTGCAAAAAAACAAAAACAGACCCGCCACCGGCATCAGGCCCTAAATCAGTTTACATTGGTGGTTATGAAGATGGTTCGGCGAACACAGTTGCTAAAACCTGGAAAGATGGAACAGTATCGGTACTTTCCGATGATACAAAAAATGAAGCCGTAAATGGAATATCCGTGTCAGGCACTGATGTATATGCCGGAGGCTATCAGTCCGGGGTTGTAAACACAGCAAAAATTTGGAAGAATGGTGCAGCTACCAATATTACTGATGGCACAAAGAATGCAATTATCTATGGTATTTATGCAGCAGGAACTGATCTATATGCGGCCGGGTTTGAATATAATGGTACACGGAATGTTGCTAAGGTTTGGAAAAACGGTATAGCTACCAGTCTTACAGATGGGACGAATGCCGCATTGGCATACTCAGTTTTCGTTACAGGCACAGATGTATATGTCTGCGGTACAGAGTTTGTTGGCGGAGGCAGTAGCAGCGGTGTGATAAGGCTTTGGAAGAACGGGGTATTGCAAACAATTACAGGAGGTACCAGCAGCGCTGCAGGGTATTCTGTATTTGTTTCAGGCAGTGATGTATATATAGCAGGCGTTGAAGTGATAGCCGGAAAGCAACAGGCAAGGTATTGGAAAAACGGGTCGCCAGTTGTGGTTTCCGATCCTACAAAAACAGCAGAGGCCCGCTCCATATTTGTTTCCGGAAGCGATGTTTATGTGGCAGGCTACGAATCTGCATCGGGTCCTGTTGCAAAAGTTTGGAAAAACGGTATTGGTACAGACCTTGGGGGAGGTACGTTTTCTTCAACAGCTTTCTCAGTGGCGGTGGACGGAACCGATGTGTATGTATGCGGATTTGAAAACTCAGCAACAAAACGATTTGCCAAACTTTGGAAAAACGGCGTAGCTACCAACATTACAGATGGAACAAAAAATGCTGCAGCTTATTCAGTTGTTGTAAAATAAAAATGTTTACAAAGGCTATCAATTTGTTTGTCTCCTTAATGGCTACCGGGCAAATTTTTTGCCAGGACAAGATTGTTGAATTTTATAAAGGATTACAATTAAAGGGCAGCGTAAAATCAGTGAAACAAAGGATATATGAGGTGAACGCCGTGGACTCTCTGACTGCCACTAATATAGTTGCTAAGTACAGGACTACAAATGCCCGTATGGAAGTGATTAAAGGAGAAGAATCGGGTGATGTATTCTACTATGTGCATATTAATAAAAAGGGGTTGCCCGACAGTACTACATTTCTGAATGAAGAAGGAAGACAATATAATTTTACCCTGTATGAGTATGATGAAAAGGGAAATATCACCCGTGCTTATGGAAAAGACGCACTTACATCCATAAATGTGGAGGTGGACAAACGTTATAATTACCAGTACGATACTGCCGGCAATATTGCCGAAAAGGTTGCCTTCATATACGATAAACAAATATGGTATGAAAAATACAGCTATACTTTTTTTTCAGGCAATGGGATAAAAAAGTTGACTATTAAAAGAGATTATGATAAAGAAAAATTGGTGCACACACAGCATTTCAACTATGATGAAGACGGTCGTATAGTAGAATATAAAAGAAACCTGAGCGGCGAAGAATACCTGAAAGGCGAAAAATACCTGGTTGACAGTTCAGTGCGTTATATAAAGAATTGGGAGTACGATGCGAAAGGGAGGTTGATATACGAGAAAGAAAATATTATTGTACAGGCTAACCGGATTATGGAAATAAGGTATGACTATAGTAAAGGAACTCGTAGTGCTAAATTAACCAATGAAGACGGCACCCGGTTATATGCTTACGATTCACTGGGTAAAATTTTATCGTACAAGTTGATAAACAGTGATGGATTTCTGCTAAGAGATTTTTCTTTTACTTACGAGATGGATGAAAACGACAATTGGGTAAGACGCTATTGGTTTGATAATATTGATAACAGGCAGCGATTTTGCACTGAAAGGGAAATTGAGTATTATAAACAATGGGAACCGGAGAAGCCAGAGCATTGTCTTTTACAATAATTTGTAATAGTTAAGGGTTATATGAGATACGGGGCTAAAACTGACGGTTAACGGCAACCCATTCTTTTATTCACACGCAATTTTGCCAGTCGGTGTACACACTGCTAATAATTTCCCCATCCTCATTTTTTTCATTGTCTTCTTATCATGCTCCGGAATAATACCGCCACCGGTTATAATAGCTGACCTTATTTCTGCATTGTTTTCAATTTCATTCAATGCTTTATTGAGTTCATTTCAATACTTCCTGGTTCAATGCATTCAATTTATCAGGTCTGTTAATAGTGACAAAGCAGAGTATTGTACATGTAAAAATAGTTTACTCAAAAAAACGAATAAAGGCCCGTCATTGCTTTTTACTCACTGATAGCCGCCAATCACTAAAAAATATCGGCCGGTGGTAGTGTATCAGTTTCAATTTTGTTTCCCACAAAGACACTAAGAACACAAAAAAGGCATATTGATCTTAACCACTTTGTGGTTTTTGTGTCTTTGTGGGATGCCTTTATTTTTCAAAATGAGACACTACTCGGCCGGTTATTCTGAAAAAATGATTCTTTGTAAAAAAAATCATGGCAACCTATTATCCTCTTGCTGCCGGTAACGAATGGCAATACAAACAAAAAGACGGAAGCACTTATGTCAACAAAGTGACTGCAGCCAATGGCAACGAATACCAGATGCACAACAGTGCTGCCAATACCAGCAGTACAATGAAATTGGAAGGACAGAAATATATCATGGATGCACTGGAAGCTGGTAATTTCCAGCAATGGCTGGGCAATGACCTGAACAATGGCGATAGCTGGGAAATAAAGTTCAAAGCTAATGGACTTGATTGTATCCTTATCATGACCGTAAAAGATACCAATACAACCAAGGAAGTTGAAGGCAAGACTTACAACAATGTTTTATTCATTGAAGCGGAAAATAAAATTGTAATGAACGGAACCATCATGCCGCTCAATTTTTTTACGCAATATTATTATGCAGATGGAGTAGGGCTTGTGCTGACTACCTCTTCAGCGGGAGATATTCATGCATTGGTTTCTTACAAGCTTATTTAAAAAGAACGGTGTTCCTTCACCCAGGTAGTAATGTATTCGCTGATCTCAGAGGTGGGAGTGCCGGGAGCAAATAGTTTGCCTACACCCATTTTATTGAGCGTTTGCATATCATCTTCAGGAATGATACCGCCACCGGTAAGCAATACATCATTCATGCCTTTTTCTTTCATGGCATCAGCCACTTTTGGGAAAACGGTCATGTGGGCACCGGAGAGGATGCTGATACCGATCGCATCCACATCTTCCTGCAGGGCGGCATTCACCACCATATCAGGTGTTTGGCGAAGGCCTGTATAGATCACTTCCATGCCGGCATCTCTTAGTGCTGTAGCAATAACTTTAGCGCCGCGGTCATGGCCATCGAGCCCAACTTTTGCTACCAATACCCTGATAGGTCTTTTCATATTTTAAAATTAACCAAATACTTTTAAAGCATTTTGTATGCGAAGTATCGTTTCATTTTTGCCCAATAGCTCAGCAATATTAAATACAGGCGGGCCAAATTTTCCGCCCACCAGCATTATCCTGAATGGTAATTGTAATTCGCCGGGCTTGATATTTTGCAAGGCGGCCATTTTTTTAAATGCATCTTCAATAACTGCAGATTGCCAATTTTCCAGGGCATTTATTTCTTCGATAAATAACTCAAAGAATTTTTTCTTCTCTTCATTCCATTTTGGTTTCACTGCATCCACATACCATTGCTCAGGCGTTTTGAAAAAGAAAGAAGACTGTTGCACAAAATCAGGAAGCAGTGTGCAACGATCTTTTACAAGCTCAATCACTTTATACAGTAAAGAAATATCAGAGACAGGGATATCATTTTTTTCTAACAGGCTCTTAACTTCAAACCTCAAACCCGAAACTTCAAACTTTTTTATCCATTCATGGTTGAACCACTTTGCTTTTTCATAATCAAATTTAGCCCCGGCGCTATGTATTCTTTCCATTGAAAATTTTTCGATCAGCTCTTCTTTGGAAAAAATTTCCTGTTCTGTTCCGTCATTCCAACCAAGCAAGGCAAGCAGGTTGATAAATGCTTCGGGTAAAAATCCTTTTTCTTTAAATCCTTCTGTCAGTTCATTGGTTTTTGGATCGGTCCAGTTCATCGCAAAAACCGGAAAGCCATATTTGGCGCCATCTCTTTTACTTAACTTACCATTCGGTCCTAATATCAATGGAAAATGTGCCCATTGCGGCATATTCTCAATGCCAAACAAATATTTCCAAAGTAAAATATGAACAGGGGCAGAGGGCAGCCATTCTTCGCCACGGAAAGCATGGCTTATTTGCATCAAATGGTCGTCAACAACCACAGCCAAATGATAGGTTGGCATCCCATCTCCCTTCAATAATACTTTATCATCTACAATGGAAGTATCAAAACTTACTTTACCACGGATCATATCAATAAAGGAAACGGTTTCTTTTTCCGGCACCTTGATCCGGATAACATGTTTTGTCCCGGCATCCAGCAGTGTTTTTACTTCATCAGGCGGAAGGGTCAGTGAGTTCCGCATTTTCATACGGATAGTATGATCATATTGTGGTGATGGGTTTTGCTCTGTCTTATAATCATGTCGCATTTTTTCCAATTCTTCTGTTGTATCAAATGCATAGTAAGCAAAACCATCTTTTACCAACTGCTCTGCATATTTCCGGTAGGTTTCTTTTCTTTCGCTTTGGCGATATGGGCCATAATTGCCTTCATGCTGAACACTTTCATCAGGTTCCAGTCCGCACCATTTTAGTGTATCGAAAATATATTCTTCGGCCCCGGGCACATAGCGGCTTTGGTCAGTGTCTTCAATCCGTACCAAAAAATCGCCCCCATGTTTTTTGGCAAATAAATAATTGTACAGAACGGTTCTCACACCACCCAGGTGCAAACCACCCGTAGGACTGGGAGCAAACCGGACCCGGACTCTTTTTGACATGCGGCAAAGATAGCGAGGAGAAGGTACAAGGAACAAGCAGTTATCTTTGTAACGATGACATTCATTGCACCACATTATCAGAAAGCAAAGAAGAAAGCATTGTTTCCTTTTTTAAGGAAAGACAGGTTCCTTGTAAAAACCCCCTGGTGGTTAAAGAAATTATATTCCGGCTGTTTATGGGATATGCCAGTGAAAGAAAAAAAACTGTACCTCAGTTTTGACGATGGGCCTCATCCAACTATTACACCTTTCGTTTTGGATGAATTGAAAAAATACAATGCAAAAGCTACTTTCTTTTGTATCGGTGATAACGTAAAAAAATTCCCGGACACCTATCAGCAATATATAGAGGAAGGCCATGCTGTCGGCAATCATACCCAGCATCATATTAACGGGTGGAGGACAAAAGATGCTGTTTACTTAAATGATATCAAAGAAGCTGCAGACGTCATTAATAGCTCATTATTCAGACCACCTTATGGAAGAATGAAAAGAGCACAAATGAGAAAATTACTTAAGGGAGATAAAAAAATGGTCATTGTAATGTGGAATATCCTGGCTGGTGATTGGGTGCCTGATCTGCCGCCTGAAAAATGCTATCAAAGGATAAAAAGAAGAATTTCCGCCGGAGACATAATTGTACTTCATGAAAGCGATAAGGCATGGGAAAGGATGAGCTACTGTCTTCCCTTGCTTCTTAAAGAATTTTCCGAACAAGGTTTCAAGTTCGATGTCATCGGCCTATCTAAGCAATGATATTCTCAAAAAAAGGTAATAAGATCAGAAGAGATGGGCCAAAAACCCAGTTAGGGGTTGGAGTAAAAAGTTAGGGCCTGGGTAGAAACCCTGGCCCGTTTTTAATCCGTACCCTATGAAAACTGGTTTAAAGGTATAATAATTTTTGAATTACGGCAAAGTAATTTGGGTGGAAACCCCGTTGATAGTGACCACCGCCTGGTTGTCGCAATTGCCATTTCCAAAGTTCAAAATCGCCACCCAGGGACTGTTTACAGCGATATTAGGGCGGGTGGTCCTGACTGCACCCTTTACGATCCAGCGGCAGTTAAAACGCTTAATAAGTGGTTCAATAATCGTTGATTGCCATGTTACTAATAGATTCCCTTTTTTGGCTGTACCATAAGCATTGCCTTCCACTTTGAAAGCATCATCATGAGGAATAGCAATTGTAGCCCCGCCTTCAAATTGTGTGATTATTTTGGTACTGTTCCAACTGACATAATCACCACTTGGATAGCTAAGCTTTCCGTTTTCTACCTTGATCTCGAACTTGCGGATGACCGGGTTAGTATTAAGTGGATTGCTGATGTTAGTGATCTTATGTATGCCTTCAACTTTGGTACCATCAAAATAAAATCCATCAAATAGGGTGGTAGCTATAGCGCCGGGATTAATAAGACGGTTTGTATATTCAGTTATGATCCTTCCTTTTCTTAAATGACCATCAGCCCCAACACAACCATTCGCCCCAAAATCCAGGATGACCTTAATAGGAAATTGGTTAGCTGTTAAATGAATAACAGTAACATTTGGACAGGAAGAGGCTGTTCCGAAAACACCGATGCCGGCCATGCCTACTGTATCGTCAACACCCATTGCATCGTCAAAAACCCGGTTGAAAACTATTTCAGATTGTGCATCTGACTCGCTGGTTACCTTTGATGCGGAAATTTCCTGTTCAGTCTCCGAGCCATCAAGGCTGGTCTCTTTTTTACATGAAACCGCAGCAAAAAGAGTAAAAAAGATCATGAAAGCAACCAGTTGAAAAGGGCTAAAGCGGGGTTTCATAAACTTATGGTTTTAGAGAGTAGAACAAAATAACGCCTTTAAGATGAGTTTTATTGAGGTAAGTTTAAAGGAATCTTAAAGTTTTTTACTGACTTTTGAGGAGTAAAAGCCTTGAAAATGACGCTGATAGACACCCATTCCCATATCTACCTATCCGAATTTGATGTGGATCGGTTAGATATGATGGAGAGAGCTCACAAGGCGGACCTCTCAAAGATACTCATGCCGGCCATTGATTCGGCTACTCATGAGGCCATGCTTTTACTGGAAGAAAAAGACCCTGATTGTCTTGCTATGATGGGGCTTCATCCCTGTTCCGTAAAAGAGAATTACAAAGATGAATTGAAAATTGCGAGGGATCATTTTGACAAAAGAACATTTAATGCAGTAGGAGAGATCGGTCTTGATCTTTATTGGGATAAAACTTTTATTGAGCAACAATATGCCGCTTTTCATGAGCAATTGGAATGGGCCTTGCATTTTGATATTCCCGTTTCCATTCATTCCCGCAATGCAACGGATGAATGCATACAAGTGGTGTCGGCGCATCAGAAAGGAAAATTGAAAGGGGTGTTCCATTGTTTTTCGGGGAATAATGAGCAGGCACAACAGATCATTGATCTTGGATTGTATCTCGGCATTGGCGGAGTGGTCACATTCAAAAATTCTGGATTGGATAGAGTGATGGAAACAATATCACTTGAAAACATAGTGCTGGAAACAGATGCTCCTTATTTGGCCCCGGTTCCTTTCAGGGGTAAAAGAAATGAACCTTCTTATTTGAAATATGTGGTGGAGAAACTAAGTGAGATAAAAGGAGTTTCTGCTGGTGAAATAGCTGTCATCACAACGGCGAATGCAGAAAAATTATTTGCATTGTAAAAGCGGAGACTAAGGGATTCGAACCCTTGATACAGTTTCCCGTATACACACTTTCCAGGCGTGCTCCTTCAACCACTCGGACAAGTCTCCATTTATAAAGGGGAGCAAAAATAAGGATTCTGATCTTACCAGTTATTTGCCTGGTCGGGGTTCATCCTTTCAGAAACATCTTCTGGTTTATGTTCCTTCCAGTAGGGGTCATATTTTACAAACCAACTTATCCATAAGCTCCGGCTTAACCGCATCAACCAGGGTTGAAGGAGTATTAAAAACACAGCATTAAAACCCAACCAGTAAAAGAAACGATTATCTGAAGTTGACATGCCAATGATCACATACCAGGCAACCAATGTAGCTACACTTATTGCAACCGTCAGCGCATAGCTAACATAACTGGTGCCGTAATAAAATCCCACTTCAATTTCTGTAGCTTGCCCGCAAACAGGGCAATCCTTATTCATCTCCATCGTTTTTTTGAAACGAAAGGAAACAGAATTTTTAAATAACTTTCCTTCACGACAGCGGGGACAACGACAGCCAAATGCAGAGGCGAGGTAACTTCTGCTTTTCATTTTCTCTTTCATCACGGGTCAACTTTTTGAATGCTGTACAATGATAGCTTCCAGTTGCGAAGCCTGCATGACCCCGGATCTTCGCCAAAGAGCTTTTCCTTTTTGAAATAAGATCAGCGTAGGTACGCTTTGTATCTGGAATACTTCTGCAATAGTACGACTTTGATCGGTATCAATTTTAAGAATCCGGACCTTGTCGCCCATATTCCTGTGCAATTCTTCCAAAACAGGTTTCATCATTTTACAGGGGCCACACCACTCTGCAGAAAAATCTACCAGTACCGGCTTATCACCATTAATGATATCTGCAAAGTTTTCTTTCTTATTTGCCCCTGGGTCCATTTTTTTCTTTTTTAAAAATGCTGAACAACAAAGCTCCCATCAATGCACCATATGCAGTACTGTTTTGCCATTTGGATGTAATGCGGCAAGTACCGTTGCTACATCCAATTTGTTGCCAATATAAATAACCACAAATGGCTCCAATAATAATACCGGTTAGCAGCAACCAGTTATTTGCTATCCATTTCTTCATGTCGTTTTTTTGCTGACTAACTGATTTTTGACCGGAGTCCTGCCCATCCGCCGCCATTGTACACTTCTATTCCTGCCTGGGTTAACATTCTTTTTGCCACACTACTTCTTCCACCGCTAAGGCAGCAAGTTATTACAGGCTTGTTCATTTTCCTGATCCTTGCTGTTTCCTTAGTAATGGAATGCAAAGGAATATTGATAGATCCTTTTATATGGCCTGATCTGAATTCATCCGGGCTTCTTACATCAATGATAATTGCTCCGTTTTGCTGAAGTTGTTTAAAGTCAACGGTAGCTTTTGTTCCGAAAAGTTTTTTTAACCAATTCATGTTGTTAGATTTTAAACAAAGTTCAACTGCTGAAATAACAACAACAGTGATAATAGTTACAAAGGGCGATTAATTTTAATACAAATGCTTCTGTAATTACTCTACTTTAATTACAGGTTCAAAAATAATAGCAGATTTTACGGAGTTGGATATGAGGCATGCTTTTTCACTCATCGCAAGTACCCGTTTTGCTTTATCCATCAGTTCGGGATCGTTAATGACCAACGTAGGCCGTAATATCACTTCGGTCATCATATATTTTCCATCCACTTTATCAAGCTTGCCAATGGCCGTAGTATTTAAAGATGCAAATTCAAGTTTAGAATTTTCAGCCACCGCAAGAAAAGTTGTCATCAGGCAACTTTCTATAGCTGCTACAAATAAATGCTCCGGTGACCAGATACCTTTAATGCCTTTTGGAAATTCAGGAGGCGTGGCAATTTCAATTGATTGCGTTAATGCAGGAGAGCTTATGGTACCTTTTCTGTTTTCCAACCAGGAAAGGTTTACTTCATAGTTGTGCATACGATTATTTTTACTGCCTGGTAAAAATATGCGACACTTTTATCCTTTTGTGTGATAAGGGTCACCTGATAAAAACCATTTGATATGATTCTTATCAGTCTTATAGTGAGCTAAAAGGATCATTCTTAATGAGGTAATTTTTCTCTAAGATAGCCGTAAGTAAAAGTGCCTGCAATGGCGCTTAATAAAGTAACAATGACAACAGTGGCTCCTGTTCCTATTTGTGCAAATAAGGGTCCCGGGCATGCCCCGGTAATAGCCCATCCAAAACCAAACAGCACGCCTCCGTAAATATTCCCTTTATTGAATTTTTTATTGACGAACTCTATTGGTTCGCCATAAATGGTTTTGATCTTATATTTTTTTATAAGCCATACAGCAATCATACCCACCACAACAGCCGAACCAATAACCCCGAACATGTGAAAACTTTGCAGCCGGAACATCTCCTGGATCCGAAACCAGGAAATAACTTCTGACTTAACGAGTATAACGCCAAATAACAAACCGAATAATAAATATTTCAAATTATACCACCACGGATGTTTTAATTCCGATTCGTTTACACATACAGAATCAAGCGAACGTACCTCAAAATCAGTATTTTGAGTAAGGAAATTATGATGTAGCTTTTCTTGTATTTTTTTCATGGCAGGTTACAATTTTAAAAGATAAGGAAGAACAATATTAGCAACAAGGAACCCACCTGCCATAAAACTGATGGTTGCAACCAATGATGGCCATTGCAAATTGGATAATCCCATAATGGCATGGCCGGATGTGCAGCCGCCGGCATATCTCGTTCCAAAACCAACTAAGAAGCCACCACCCACCATCATAATAATTCCTTTCAGCGATAGCAGGTTATTCCAATTAAAAATTTCTTCAGGTACAAGGCCATTATAATTGCTGATACCCAATTGCTCCAGTTCACCGCTCAGCTTTGCATTTATCCGGACAGGTTCGGGATCTTGTAACAATAAAGCCACCAGTATTCCGCCAAGTAAAA
>JABFRU010000019.1 GCA_013140985.1 Chitinophagaceae bacterium
GTACATGAGGACTTCTTATTTCAATGTCATAAATATCAAAAAGCAGGTTAAGCAAAGTATCATCATCATCATCACCCACAAAGATTAATTTCTTAACCTCATACTCAAATCTTTTAATAGAAACAACCCTAAATTTCAAAATTGTATTGTAAACTGAGTTTAATTTTTGTGCAGCTTCAGGCTTTAGCTTAAACTCTAAGCTCTGGTCAGCAACTACTTCTTTTAATAAATCTATAAACCCATTAATAAGTTGTCGGATTCGCTCAGTTGTTTTATCGAGTAAAAGCGACAAATCTTCCTTTGTATATCGTTTCCCATCGACTCCATAATATTTTGAAAGTATAGTGCAAAGTATTTTATCCCTTTCAATTTTACTTTCCGTCTTTCCTAGGGGGCTTTGTAGTAGAATTAAGTATTCCTGAAATATTTTTGATAAAATTTTTAAAGCACTAGACTTATTAAGTTCATCTTGCGAAATAAATCTTGTTAACTCAGTTCTAGTATCAAATAAGGTTGAATTCATCTAAATAAAGTTATAACAAATCTACGCCGTTGTTGGTGTTCTATAATCAAACCCTTTCTTCTTTAAAACTCTGCACCAACAACATGAACTAAAGGCTTTTGGATGCCAAAATGAAAATATACAAAATGCCCATCCGTGTTGCTGATGTACAAATATGCGACGCAACGAAGCTGATAATTTTATTTCAGCCTGGCTAATAATTATTTAAATCTCACTGCTGATTCACCACCATCGGCGTCACTCCCTGCGTAACATTTCCCGCCACAGAATTATTTTTTATTACAGAATCCCGCAGTCCGGCCCTTGTGTAAAGTGGGCACAGCCGTTGCTATTCCCACCTGTAAATTTTAATTATCTTTACAACAAATAGAAAACAATGAGCGGGGACGAGAAAAATAAACTGAAAAACTCTATCTACAAAAAAGTGGACCAGTTGGATAATGAGGTTTTTCTGCAAATGGTAGAGGAAGCCGTTACAGCTTATTCCTCTCCTTCCCAAAAAGACATATTGGATGAATTAACTACTGAACAAATACAGCGTTTACAGGAATCTGTAAAACAAGCAGACGAAGGCAAAACCATTCCAGATGATGAAGTAAGACAAAAAGCGAAGGAATGGCTCTCAAAATAGAGTGGACAGCCAATGCAATTGAAGATTACAAGCAGGTGGTGGATTACTTACTAAAAGAATGGCCATTGAAGGTAGCCGCTGATTTTGTAAATAATCTTGAGGAACGGGTTGATAACTTAAACTCCTTTCCCAATATCGGGATGGCTTCCCTGAAAGATCCTTCTATCCGCTCCATTGTCATTACTAAACACAATAAGCTTTATTATCGCAACTCTCCCGGCAAAATTGAAATACTCGGTATTTTCGATACAAGGCAAAGCCCCGGCAAAAACAAGTATGATTAAATTTTAGCCTCCTATTGCTGACTCACCACCGTCGGCGTTATTCCCTGCGCAGTATTCCCCGTCACAGAATTATTTTTAGCCGAAGTGATCGCACCGGGCCCCTGGAAAGCCGTTGCATTATTCGTTATTGTATTTCCCGTTACATGAACTGTTACCCCGGTTTTGGAAGCAACACCAATACCACAACCTGAAATAACGGAATTACTCACCGTTGCCACACCTGTATTGACAACAACACCGGAACTCACTATGCCCTGGATACGACATCCGTTTATCACAGTAAATCCTGCCGAACCGGTAGAGCTTGAAGGACCTGTAATGCTGATCCCTTCATTGGCATTATTAATGGTTACATTATTGATCACAATATCAGGAGTAGTTGTTGAATTAACCTCGATGCCTTTACCAGAAAAATTGGCGAGGGTACAATTCTCAACATTCAGTTTCTTAGCAGCGAGTACACGGATACCATTTGTACCTAAAGTTGTACCAGTTCCATTAATAGAAAAATTGCGGATGGTTACTACAGCAGTTGGTGAATTAACAATGATACCATTTGTTGCGCTCGATAATATTGAACCGGTGATACCACCGCCATCGATCGTAATTGATTTGGTGATAGTGACAGCGCCAAAACCTCCCGGATCAAGAACATTGATCTCTCCTCCTGTTGCAGTCTTACTGATAGCGCCTGCCAATGTTTTGCAGGGTGCAGTGCGGCTGCAGGGGTTTACATCATCACCAACTCCGGATACCCATGTGCGGGTAGCCTGTGCCATGCAGATCATATTTATGAATAAGAAGCTTGCTGCAAGAAAAAAGCGGCTGATAAAATAAGGTTTCATGTTTTGATTTTATAGTAAAGTACATGATTTCCCCGAATAGCATACAAAACCTATCTTACCAGATCAAAATCAACAAGCCATGTGTTTTTCAGCCACAGCAAGTTTCGGAGCCAGCGCAGTCCTGGGTATTGTTGGCGTTGTTGCGATCGCTAAGGCAAAAACAAAACCGCAAAAGATATTTGCAACGATACCGTTGATCTTCGCTGTACAACAATTCACAGAAGGATTGCTTTGGTTATCATTAAAAAATGCGGGACTTCATTCCTGGCAATCATCTCTTACCTACATATATCTTGTATTTGCGATGGCAGCCTGGCCATTCTGGATACCATTGACCGTCCGGCTGTTGGAGAAAGATGCAAAACGAAAAAAAATAATGAATGTACTGGCAGCTATCGGATCAACTGTTGCTATCGTTGTTGGCTTTGTATTATTCCTTTACCCTGTTGAAGTAATGACACCGTTATGCCTTACCTGCCCGGCATCTTCAACACCCGATATCCGCAATCATCTTCATTATGAATTTGCTTTTCCACCTGTTGCCAAAAGCCTTATAACTGCTTTCACGGTGCTTTATATTATGGCAACCATCGTCACCCCTTTTATTTCAAGTATCAAAAAAATGAAATGGCTGGGAATTGTTTTCCTTGTTTCTTATCTCTTTGCTGTCATTTTTTATAACAGCTTTGTTGTCTCTGTGTGGTGTTTTTTTGCAGCGATGCTGAGTTTTGTAGTGCTATGGATCATCATGGACCTGCGAAAGAAAGCTTCCTGATCAATCAGCCATAACCGGTTCCAGTTCCACATTGCTGTGCTTGTTTATTTTATTGATCCGGATAACATGTATCCAGTTCAAAAAAAGCAAGACCGGGTAAAGAAGATCGAACTGGTACCAACGCCGGCCAAAATTTACAGCAGAAGGGGTTTTATGATGGTTGTTGTGATAGGCTTCGCCTAATAAGAATACATCCATGGGATATAAATTGCGGGAAGTATTCTTCATCTTAAAATTGATGGTACCATACTTATGCGCAAACCAGTTGATCACAGCGCCATGAAAAGCTACCATCGTTATATGAACGGGCAATAATAAAAACCACCAGGCCGAAGGAGCAAAGATTATATAGAACGCAATGTAAAAACAGATCCACAGCACACGGGATACCCAGTTATTGGCCATCCGGTCAAATGCATGCCAGTCGGGAAGGTTCTTTAAAAACCTTTCCTCTATTTCCATTTTATTATTGAAGACCCTGGAAGTAAAAAGCCGGCTTCGCCACATCATGGCAAACAGGTTATCATCATACTTCGGAGAATGGGGATCTTTTTCTGTATCCGTATAAGCATGATGCATGCGGTGCATGATGGCATATACTCTCGGGCTTAAATACGAAGAACCCTGGCCGATATAAGCCAGCAGGTAAAAAAAACGTTCCCAAAATTTGCTCATACTGAAGGCAGCATGAGATGCGTAACGGTGTTGGAGAAATGTCTGAGAAAAGATCGCCAGGTACCAGTGACACAAAAAGAACACAAGTATTATTGACATTAAAAAGAGCGGGGGACTGATAAAGAACTACGATGTTGGACTGTAAGGTAGGTTTAATTAAACTGCCGGCCTATTTTAATTTACTAAATCAATCGTTTTACCATTTGATTATATATTTCATTACCCGGTTAATCTCAGTTGAAAATAATTGTAGATTTATACAAACAAACCATCGTATGAAGAAGTATTTGTTTGTTGTCTTATGTGTTATCTCATTCAGTTCTGCCAATGCGGCTGATAAGGATTCTACTGTTTACTACAATCTTCCTGATAGTATAAAGGCAGTTCAGTTCATGGCAGAGATAAATATTCATGATTATGATCAAAGGAAAAATTGTTTTATCGGCATTAAAACGGATGCGGTTGCAATTAGTATGGTGAACCGTGGCGGCAGATTTATAGAAATGACTGCTACCGTTCCGCATATGAATATAGTAAGAGGCATAGGTGTAGGTTTTGAATTAAAATATGGTGACCCACGGTTCGGGTATAACTGGGAGATTGATCAATCTTATAAATTATTGATCTCGCAGGCAACAGATTCAGCTGGAAATTTTTCCCTGTATTCAGGTTATATCTTCTTGCCAAAAGAAAATAAATGGAAACTGCTTGGTACGATGAAAATTCTAAATAGATGGAATAGTATCCAACGCCCTGCATTTTACTATTACAAGAAAGGAAAGAAGGAACTTGTGGTTAATACCGGAGAAGTTTGGATACAACGCAGCAACGGTTCCTGGAAGAATTTAAAAAAAGAAGATATTCCCAACCCTGCTATCAACTGGTTCGGTCATATGGACAGTATTCAGCAAAGAGAGGTCGATAAAAAGATCATTGGAGATGCTATTATTTCAGGCAAAATAGAAGTAAAGCGAAACCCGGAAGGCATCTATTATACGATGATGAAAGAAGGTACAGGCCGGCAGGTTACAGTAAATGATACAGTGACGGCTTTTTACAAAGGCTATCTTTTTGCCAATGATTCTGTATTTGACCAGACAAGGGAAAAACCTGCTACCTTCCCGTTAAAGCGATTGATAAGAGGGTGGCAGATCGGTGTACCTCTTTGCAAGGTGGGTGGTAAAATAAAATTGGTCATCCCCTCCGATTTAGCCTATTCCATACGCACAAGGGCCGCCAAAATTCCGCCCAACAGCATTTTGGTATTTGAGATTGAAGTGCTGGATGCCAAAAACGGGAATTAGGTATTGGGAATTGGTTAATCAGGCCCTAAGTTTTATAGTTTACTATTTATTGCCAGGGCATTTCTTCCGGAAAAACTTGAACAGTATAATATGAGTGACGTTCGAAATGGAAAGCC
>JABFRU010000038.1 GCA_013140985.1 Chitinophagaceae bacterium
TGATCCTGGCCGGTACAAACAACGCAAACACACAGCCTGCTGTTATTCCCGACACAGCTAATTTCACCCTTGTCATTAATGCACCAACCAATACTGTTGTATTTACCAATACATCCACTATTGGAAATTTACCCGGTCCCCGAAAAGCTTATTGGCATTTTGGCGATGGTGCTGTTCAGCAAACACCTCCCTTGCAGGGAACGCAGCATCAATACACTGCTCCCGGCACTTATACTGTTTGCCTGAAGATATACCGGTATTTTCCCAACAACAATGATTCTGTTTTAACATCGCAGATCTGCAAGACCCTGGTGATCCAACCATCAGCAGTGTGCCAGGCCAACTTTACCACCGTTAATGTTGCTTCCACCCCGCTGGGAAAATATTTTGTTGCTCAACCATCACATAGTCAGAATAAAAAACCTGTCCGTATCTGCTGGAATTTTGGCGATGGACAAGATACCTGTATCCAATATCCGACAAGTTACACTGGTAACTATGGAGTATATCATCAATATACCCAGCCGGGCTTATATAATGTATGTGTGAACATTCTCTATGAAGGAGGTTGCCAGGCCAATAAATGTAATAATGTGCAGGTTGGCAATCCCGACAGTTGCCGGGCAGATTTTGAAAGATTACCCGTATCTGCTACGGCAAATCCTTTGACTGTTATTTATAAAGCATTACCATGGCATAACAATAACAAAAAGCCAACCCGCATTTGCTGGGACTTTGGCGATGGCAGGGATACCTGCATTAATTACACCAATAGTTATACAGGGCCTTACAATGTTGCACACACCTACCAGCATCCCGGTTTGTATAATGTATGTGTGAAGATCACTTATGCAGGAGGTTGTTATGCTGCCAAGTGCAAACCGATACAGGTTGGCCCGCCCGATACCTGCAAAGCAGATTTTGAAAGATTGCCACTCATTTCTGTCAACAATCCTTTACAAGTTGCGTTCAAAGCATTGCCGCAACATAATAATAACCGCAAGCCTGCGAGAATATGCTGGCAGTTTGGTGATGGCAGCGATACCTGCATCAATTATCCTGAGAATTATAATGGCCAGTATATCGTCACGCATCGCTACGATCATCCGGGCATATATGAAGTATGCGTAAATATTAAATACTATGGTGGTTGCGAAGCAAGAAAATGTAAACCGGTAGTTATTACAAGGCCTGATACTTGCAAAGCAGACTTTGAAAGATTACCTGTTACTACTAATAACCCGTTGCAGGTTTATTACAAGGCATTGCCGCAGCATAATAATAACAAGAAGCCCTCTCAAATATGCTGGAAATTTGGCGACGGCACCGACACTTGTATAAATTATACAAACAGTTATACCGGGCCTTATGCAGTGGGTCATCGTTACAATCATCCCGGCCTGTATGAAGTATGCGTTAAGATCACTTATTTCGGAGGTTGTGAAGCAAGAAAATGCAAACCTATCCAGGTGGGCAGACCTGATACCTGCAAAGCAGACTTTGAAAGATTACCCATTACTACCAATAATCCGCTACAGGTTTATTACAAAGCATTACCACAACATAATAATAACCGCAAGCCTTCCCAGATATGCTGGAAGTTTGGCGACGGCACCGACACCTGTATAAATTATACAAACAGTTATACCGGGCCTTATGCAGTGGGTCATCGTTACGAGCATCCCGGCCTGTATGAAGTATGCGTTAAGATCACTTATTTCGGAGGTTGTGAAGCAAGAAAATGCAAACCTATCCAGGTGGGAAGACCTGATAGCTGCAGGGCTGATTTTGAAAAGTTACCCATCACTGCTGCCAACAATCCATTAGTAACAGTATTCAAAGCATTACCACAGCATAATAACAACCGCAAGCCTGCAAGGATATGCTGGGAGTTTGGTGATGGCCGCGACACCTGTATCAACTATCCTGAGAATTACAATGGCCAGTATATCGTAACACATCGTTACAACCATCCCGGTGTGTATGAAGTATGTGTGAATATTAAATACTATGGCGGTTGTGAAGCAAGAAAATGTAAACCGGTCGTCATTGTAAGACCTGATAGTTGCAGTGCTGATTTTGAAAGAATGCCAACCGTTGCTTCAACACCATTGACAGTTGGATTCAAAGCAATACCCGGTCATAATAATAACCGCAAGCCTGCGAGAATATGCTGGCAGTTTGGTGATGGCAGGGATACCTGTATCAATTATCCTGAAAATTATACCGGTCTGTACAACGTCACTCATCAGTACAATCAGCCCGGTCAATATGAAGTATGTGTAAAGATCCTTTACTATGGCGGATGTGATGCAAGGAAATGCAAACCTGTTGTCATTCCTCCACCGCCTGTAAACTGTACAGTAAAATTATTTGAGATAACGCCGTCTGTTACCAGTCTTGTCCGTGGATTTATGGCAGTGCCGTTATCTCCCACACCTAACAACAGGCCTGTGCGTATCTGCTGGTTCTTTGGAGATGGAGAAGACACCTGCATCATGCTGAACAATACAGTACCGCAACCTTATTATATCATCCGTCACACTTATCCCGGCCCCGGTGTCTATAGGGCTTGTGTGAAAGTGAGATTTGAGAATGGTTGTGTGGCCGAAGATTGTAAAGAAGTAGTGATCCGCAGCGCCAACAGTATTTGCGGCGGATTCATGATCGACTCATTGATGGCGCCAAGAACATTCAAGTTCAAAGGACATAGCATCAATGCACCGAATGATGAAGTGATACATTACCGCTGGACATTTGGTGATGGCACCAGTGCACTCGGCAGGGAAGTAACACATACTTACGCTGCTGCCGGCAACTATGAAGTGTGCTTATATATTAAAACAAGATTAGGATGCGAAACAAGGATATGCAGAACAGTAAGAGTGCCGGGCAATAATCAGCCAGCATTGGTGCTGACACCCAACCCGGTCATAACGGTACTGAATGCAGCCTTCTTCTCAACGCATACCGAGCCGGTCAATATCAGGATATTGAACTCGACAGGCACTGTAGTAAGATCTTATGTGCGCAATGCGAATGTGGGACCGAATACCTGGAGTTTTGATCTGACCACTTTATTGCCGGGAGTTTACACAATGATCGTTCAATCACCGAATCAATTATCAAGCGCAATATTTATGAAGCAGTAATGTCTGACCGTCCCGGTCTGACACGAAGTTCAAATCTTTCTTACGTCAGGGCTAACACACAAAAAGCCGTCTCTTAATTGGGGCGGCTTTTGCTTTTTGGTTAATGGTCTCCGTATTATCAGGGTCTTGTCATTTCGATACTTCGTTCCTCAGTACAGGCTGTGGAGACATCTCTTGTTGTTTAGGATTTGTTGACTTTACATTCGGTGGTTGGTGGAAGAAAACACCAACACGGTGTGCTATTTTACAGGCAATAAAAACGCTAAATTTGACAGATGATAAAAACAGGCGAAATTTTCCCTTCTGAGCGACAACTACTTTTTGACCGACTAGCAGACAAATTGGAAACAGCCTACAACCTAAGCCGAAAAGTTGTTAGCTTTCAAGCTAACAAAGACGAACCCATATACAGGTGGTTCAAATACAAAGAAGGTTTTTCTTCTGCACTTGTTAAATACTTCCTTTCTGAATACTCACCAAAACCTGGTAAGGTCTTAGACCCTTTTGCTGGTTCAGGTACGACACTTTTCGCCGGACAGGAAATTGGCTGGGAATCACATGGGATTGAACTTTTGCCTGTTGGCTCTTTTGTTATGGAAACAAGAGAAGCTCTAAACAATATTGACACAGATAAGTTAAAAGCAACAATAAAAACTCTGTGGACAGACATTACTAAACTTAAAAAGTACGATAATCATATTGTCCATATTTCAATTACAAAAGATGCTTTCCCTGAAGAAACAGAAATTTCTATAAATAAGTATTTGACCTATTGTTCAAAACTCAAAGACAAAAGAATTCAAACCCTTTTGAAATTTGCAGCTTTTTCAGTTTTAGAAGAAATAAGCTACACAAGAAAAGATGGCCAGTATTTACGCTGGGACTATCGTTCAAAAAGAGATCTTTCCGGTAAGCCATTTGATAAAGGAAAAATTTTAATTTTTGAAGACGCTGTCAAAACTAAACTGCAAAATATTGTTCAGGACCTTTCATCAACTCAAAACACTTCACTATTTGAGCAGTTTGAAACTAAAGGGCTTGAAAAATTCCCTGTTAATATTCTTTCTGGTTCTTGTCTTGAAGAATTGCCAAAACTTAAAAGCAATTCATTTGATTTTGTTGTAACCTCACCACCTTATTGCAACCGTTATGATTATACACGGACTTACGCATTAGAATTGGTTTTTCTTGGTAACAATAATGACCAAGTTCGCAATCTTCGGCAATCAATGCTTTCATGCACAGTTGAAAATAAAGAGAAAATTGATTATTTAAAAGAACTCTATACTTCAATCGGACAGCAGAAGGGCTTTGAAAAAGTTTTAGATGTTTATAACAATTCGGCAGCAATGACAGAGGTTAATTCAATCCTCGATGAGCTTAACAAACTTGAAAAGTTAAACAATAGCAACATAGCCAGAATGGTTAAAAATTATTTCTTTGAAATGTGTTTTGTAATTTATGAAATGGCAAGAGTTACAAAAAGCGGTGGTCATTGCGTTATGGTAAACGACAATGTTCGGTACGGTGGTGAAGAAATACCGGTAGATTTAATTTTATCAGAGTTTGCAGATAACTTTGGCTACAATATTAATAAAATTTTTGTGTTACCTAAAGGCAAAGGAAACAGCAGCCAACAGATGGGTAACTATGGACGAACTGAAGTTCGCAAATGTGTCTACTTATGGCAAAAAAGATAATCGTTACTCCGGTCATTAAATCTGCAAGCGATCTAGTTACATCACGAGAAGAAACCAGAGCTGGCTTTATCGCAATGGCTTTGGAGAAAAACTACATTGCCGTTCCATATATTGAAGAAGCAAAGGCGTTAAAAGCACTTGCATCGAAAGTAAAAAAGCCAAAAGACCTTTTGAAGATAAAAGATTTAAGAGTCGGTTTGTTAACAGCATCAGGACTTTCTGATAAGTCATTGAATTATTTGAATGATGATGACAGAATTATTGCAATTCAAGGTCTAATAGAAAAATTTCTTGAACCTGCCGGGAAAGATTTTATAGATGAATTAGTTTACCGTTATCTGCTGACAAAGGGGGATGCTCTTGGAGGCAAAGCAAGAAACCTTGCAGGTTCTCTTGGCGAAAGAAAATTTTTGCGTTCATTACTTTCTGTTTTCAATATTTCAGGCATCAATTATAAATGGAAAGACAACGACACAAACACATGGCTTGACAAACCAATTGACAACACCGATATTGAAAAACGCATCAAAGCAATTTATTGGAAAAAGAAGAGTGATAGGTTGATGATTTTAAATATCAATATTCCTTTGGTAAACAAAAATGTTGACCTCACAATTTTGCATTGCAAAATTGAAGATTTAAAAGCAGGTAAACAATCAATTATTCATCAACCGGGCAAATACGTTGCGTTAGGTGAGCTCAAAGGCGGCATTGACCCTGCCGGCGCAGACGAACATTGGAAAACAGCTCACTCTGCTTTGAATAGAATTAGAACAAGCTTTGGCAAGAAGAAATTAAACCCACAAACATTTTTTATTGGTGCAGCAATTGAGAACGCAATGGCAGTGGAAATTTACAAGCAACTTAAAACAGGCGCAATGAACCATGCGGCGAACTTGACGAATGACAAACAATTAACTACTACCTGTGACTGGATAATCAATCTCTAGTTCATTTATGGCAAAGAAGATTCTTTATTTATTGGGTGCAGGTGCTTCTCACGCCGAAGTAATGACTACAACTAATGAGAGCACAACCGATAAAAACGGCATCTTAATTTCCAATGTTTCCTCAAGGGTTATGGAAAAGGCATTCATGGCTAAAAAATGGTCTAGGAAACCGCTCAATACAATCAGTTCAAAGAAAGGAGATTTTAATATTGAGCTACTTATAAGTCTATTAGAGGCAAATAGAATTTTCTTCCCAGCCGAGTCTCACCTGTAGAGTTTTCAAATTACCATGACTCTACTGGTGGACTCGGCGCTTTAGAGCGGCGAGTCCGGCCACTAATCTCTTTATTTTACTAAACACTGCTGGCCGAGACATCGCCTATGAATGTTGTGAAAGTACACTCGGCAGGGAAGGAAAATCATTCGCCTTCCCCTTATCATCAATCCCTCGCTCCGCTCGGGATGACAATTCATCTCCGGGAGTCGTATTACTTTAAATACTTCTTGCTTATTTCATCATATATTTTCAAGTAATCGTTTGATCTGCCTTTGTCGTCGAAAAACTTTTCCCAGATGCTGAGGGGCTTCTCATCAATACCTGAAAAATTCCCGTAGCAGATCACAAACAACCCGGCTTGTTTTTTCATCCATCCTTCCCAGCCTTTTTACAAGCCTTGTTTTATCTGCCGCTCTCATTTGATCGAGAGCTATTTGCCCTTGTCTTTTCTGAAATACACAAACTACCCTGGTCGGGTAAGGCCTGATGGTAGATGTAAGTGGCGCAATAACGATCGTATCGAGGTGCTTATTGGCCACATCCGGAGAGATAACAATCGCAGGTCTTGTTTTTCGTATTTCGCTGCCAATGGTGGGATCAAGGTTTACCAACCAGACATCAAAGCGTTTAACTACCATGTCCATTCTTTTTTGTCAAAAGAATTGGAAAAACTTCCTAATAAAGCAGCGGCCGGATGGTGTCCTGCTTTTTTGGCCGCTTTGAACTGCTCTTCCCATTTTTCACGGGGCCTGGCCTTTGCCGGCATGATGAGCAACCCATCTGCCTGCGCTATGATCTCTACTTCGTCTTCAAACTGGTATTGCTCCAGTAAAGATTTTGATAATGTGATGCCTTTGGAATTACCGATCTTTTTCAGTTTCGTTTTCATGAAACTAAAGTTATAACAATGTTATTACATCTCCAATTTGTCGAAGCAAATTATTTTCCCAAGTACTTCTTACTAAACTCATCATACAATTTCAAAAAATCATTCGCCTTCCCCTTATCATCAAAGAATTTTTCCCAGGTGCTTAATGGTTCCCAGATGCAGGTGCCTTTTCCTTTTCCATCCCGCACTTCAAATGCGATCTTATTTACTTCTTCTTTTTTCGCAGAATATTCGACAACGATAATATCCTTACCATAGCGCAGAACAAGATCATCAATATTGTCCCGCAGATCATCCAGTGTACCATGCCATTTGGGATAATAGGATAAACCCAGCACATCAAAATGAACGCCTCTTGCCATCATATTATTAACAAAGAAAACGGTTTCATCATTCTGCCCGCCCAATGCCACATGCAGCATCATCTGGATATTCGGATCAACTGCTTTTGTAGCCGCCGTTCCTGCATTTACCAATTGCGCCAGCCCATCAAAATTGGCCACATTCCCTTCCGGCCAGATGATACCATGATTGATCTCGTTACCTATTTGCACCATGTCCGGAGTAGTGCCCTGTTCCTTTAATTGCTGTATCACATCTCTGGTATAATCATATACGGCTTTCTTCAATTCTTCAAATGATAGATTCCTCCATGCATAGGGTTTATATTGTTTGCCGGGGTCGGCCCAGTAATCACTGTAATGGAAGTCTAAGAGAAGCTTCAAGCCATAAGCCTTTAGCCGCTTAGCCATCTTTAGAGTGTTCGAAAGATCGCAAAATCCTTTGCCGGGTGAGTATCCGCTGTCTCTTGCGGGTTCATTGAAAATTCTCAACCGTACATAATTAAACCCATGATCTTTTAATATCTGTATCGCATCTTTCTCCACGCCATTATCAGAGAATTTCATTCCTCTTGCTTCTAATTCGGGTAAAAAAGAAATATCGGCGCCCAACATTTTGTCAACGGGTCTGCTTGCAGCTTGTGGCTTGCTGCTTGAAGCCTGAATTAAATACTTGGTATCAATAGTAATACTTGCTACACTCTCCGGAGAAATTGTCTGTATGTCTGTTCCCCCGCTCCACAAGCCGGTTGCTTTTGCATTGAACTTGATCATATCAGGCTTTGTGCCTGCTTGTATGATGACCTGGCATTTTCCATTGAACAATCTTCTTTGCCAGGCACCATCAGGACATTTATCAGGTTCATGGCTGCTGGGATCGCCATTGCCTACACCAATTATTTTTCCATCGCCTTCTATTTCAAAATAGATCATGTTATCGGCATCGGGCACTTCTCTTCCTTCCCTGTCCATCACCGTAACATTGATCACCGTGGCATCTTTTCCATCGGCGAGGATGGTTGTTTTATACGGCGTGACCACCACTTCAACCGGCATCCCCGTTGTCTGCACTTTCTTTGTCAGCTTCTTTCCCTTCTTATAAGCAATGGCTTCGATGGTTCCCGGCTCATAATTGATCGTCCATTTCAAATGACTGTTGCGGGGCATATCTTTTTTGCCTTTGCTCTTTCCATTTAAAAACAATTCCACATTATCTGCATTGGTATTCACCCATACATCAATGGAATCACCTACCGGTTTATTCCATCCCGGCCCTTTCTCCCTGAAATTCCAATGCGGAGAAATATGCAGCACATCTTTATCCGTCCACCAACTTTGATAGTAGTAATAAATATTTTTCGGGAAGCCGCACATATCCATGATGCCGAAATGCGAATTGATATTGGGCCATTCATACGGCGTTGGTTCACCACGGTAATCCATGCCTGTCCATATAAAACCACCGAGCCAAAAATCATTGGTGGCTGCGAGTGTCCACCATGTTTCGGCAGTACTTGCCCACCACGGAGCAGTAATATCCTGGTCAGGCACATACCCTCTCACCGTATCTTTTTCATAGATGCCTCTTGTGGTAACAGTGCTTCCCATTTCTGTCCCGATGATCGGTTGCGTTGGATGATCCCTGTGATAATCCGCCACCGCAAATTGTCTGTAATTAAAACTGCGTACCGGTATCACTTCATTGATACCATTGTAAACATTGGGAACATCGGCTGCATAGGTGCAGGTCCTTGTGGGGTCTAATTCTTTTTGTTTGGCAATAAATGTTTGTGCAATTCTTTTACCGACACTGGTAGTATGTATCCAGCCTTCTTCATTTCCTATTGACCATATAAAAACAGAAGGATGATTGCGGTCCCTTTTGATGAGTCGTTCAAACTGGCTCATGTATTCGGGACTGCTGTTGAGCAAACGCTGCTCATCCATGACCAGCATACCAAGGCTATCACAGGCATCCAGTAATTCAGCAGTTGGTGCATTATGACTGGTACGATACGCATTCACTCCCATATTCTTTAATAAGCGGGTGCGATAGTATTGCAAATAATCCGGCAATGCAGATCCTACACCTGCATGATCCTGGTGATTATTTACGCCGAATAATTTTACATGTTTTCCATTGAGAAAAACGCCATTGGGTTTTATATCAATATGACGAAGACCGAAGCGGATCTTTTGCTGATCGATCAATTTACCATTTGATCTTAGTTCAACGATCACCCTGTATAAATAAGGATCGTCCAGTGTCCAGCTCCTGAAATTTACCAGCGTAAGATTATTGACGGTCGTTATATTTTTATTTATGTCAACAGAAATGGTTTGATCTTTTGCCCTGGCTACGATCCTTCCATCCCTGTCGGTCATATAAGCCGAAACGATAACAGGTGATGCGGCTGATGATTGGTTCTGTACTGTCGTTTCTACATTGATCGCTGCTTTATTGCTGTTGATAGCCGACCATGCAAATACTCCATCTGTAGCGATATGTACATTATCGTATTTATTCAGCCATACATGGCGATAGATACCTGCGCCCTCATAGAACCATCCTTCATATTGCGTGGCATCGGCTCTTACTACTATTACATTATCTTTTCCGAAGTTGATATAATCCGTGATATCATACGACTCGCCTACATAACCGCTTTTATTATTGCCTAAAAAGAAACCATTGATCCAGATATTGGCATCACGGAAAATCCCATCGAATTGTATTTGAAATCTTGAACCCGAATCCTGTCTTGCTATGGTGAAATGTTTTCTGTACCAGCCGATGCTTGTCTCGGGAAATAAACCACCGACGGGTTTATAGCCATGCGCCATCACATCAAAATTATCTTTGTAAACAAAGGGCAACTCAACTGCCCAGTCATGCGGAAGTTGCACCGTTCTCCATGCACTGTCTTTGAATCTTGGATCGATGGCCGTTCTTGCTGCACCACCTGATTTGGAAAAAATAGTAGCGATGGTATAATTAAAATCTTTTTCCGCATTGGCGGCATGACCGAAGTGGAATTTCCAGTCGCTGTCGAAGTTTATTTTTTGGCGTTGTGCTGAAGAAAAGATGGGTAATAATAAAAGAAGAAAGAGGATTTTTCTCATAGTATAAATTTATTGAAAAATCAATGTGCCGATTTGAAGATTTGATAATTTGAAAATGGTTAAAAAAATATAACCCGTTTTATCCACGTTCCATTCTCCAAATTATCAAATCGTCAAATCTATCAGTTAAAAGCATTCAACGCAACCGTTGGCTTACCGCTATTATCAAAAGCACCCTTGGTATAACTTTTCCAGTTGTTATAGCTCTGCGGTTCCCAGTAAAAAACGCCCAGCCCGTTATTGCCCAGTGATTTTGTTTTGGTGATCAGATCAGCGAGGAAAGAATTGCAGGCAGCGGCCTGGTCCCAGCTCATTCCTACTTCGGCGATCATTACCGGTTTGCCATGTCTTGCCACCATATCATTCATATTGGAAAGACATTGTGCATTCATCGTGGCCCAATTAGCAGGATCAGGATACAACGACATGCCGGTAATATCCCACTTGCCACCATTACTTTTTAATCCATCCAGTATCCAGCGGAATAAACTATTGTCATGCCCATTGGAAATATGAATAATGACCTTGATATTGTTGTCAACCGCTTTTACTGCATCATAACCTTTATTGACAAGAGCAGCGAAGTTGGCCATATTCACGGAAGCTTTTCCATCGGGCCATAACATTCCATCATTGGTCTCATTACCTACCTGTACCCATTCAGGCGTAACACCATTTGTTTTTAAAGCAGTGAGAACATTGAAGGTGTGATTGTAAACAGAGCTTTGCAATGTTGCAAAATTTTGTGCGGCCCATGCGGCAGGTTTTGTTTGCTGGCCCGGGTCGGCCCATGAATCACTGTAATGAAAATCGATCATGATCCTCATGCCGAGATTTTTTGCCCGGATCGCTTTAGCGACCACATCGGCTGTATTGTTCCATCCGCCGGCCGGATCAACCCATACCCTCAACCGGATTGAATTCATGCCCAAATTTTTTAGAATCAACATGCATTCCTGTGCGGTGCCACTGCTATTATAAAATGTTCTTCCGGCTCCTTCCATTTCTGTCAACCAGCTTATGTCCGCTCCTTTTGCAAATTGTATCGTTGGTGTTACAGGGTTTCCGCCGCCTCCATTATTATCAGGACTGGATTTACTGCAGCCAAAAACAGCGAGGAATATAAGCGGTACTAATGTGTTTTTGCTCAATAACATTTTGAACGATCTTATCATGGGTCAAAAAAAGCGGCTCCTTATTCAGAATACCGCTTTGTGAACAATGCTTATTTAAAAATCAGTTCTTTTTCAACTTGTAGGAATAGTTTCCTGCGATACCGATATTAAGCGTAATGGTATAATTGCCTGACGAAGCAACAGGTATGTTCGAACCGTCATATTCAGGTTTATTATCGTTCGGGTTATCGTTATCTCCAAAATTGGCAAACCAATCGTCATTGGCCCTGAATTTCAATTCACCTGCTGTAAGGTTGGTAGTTATTGACCATGATCCATTGCCTGGGCTAAAGGTCATTGGTGTGCTGGCACCCCAGCCGCCTGGTGTTGCACTACCGATGATACCGAATGTATTTACTTTATAAAAGCTCCATGTCATTGTAGTGGTATTGGCTCTTATCCTGTATAAACCAGTGAGCCCTGCGCCGCCTGATGGCAACGTAAGATTTGGTCCGCCATTTCCTAAAGTACCTGCACCGGCGCTACCATAATCTCCCGCACCCCAGTTATTCCCTTTTACCATTTTGAATTCTGGTGTTGCGTTGTTGAAAATGATATAGCCTTCATATCCTGAATAGCCACCATTCCTTACCCTGGCAATCTGTGGTGAAGTAGGAGGATCCCATTGGGGGTTTTGGCCATTGCCTGCAATATTCATCGCATCAGGAAAACCATAGCTAACAATATCGAGGTAAGAAGTAAGTGTTATTTTGGCCACATTGGAATAAATAGGGGCAACACCTGATCCGACATCTGCTTTTACTCTCACATCAATTTGTGTAGCGATGCCGTCTGTAATGATCTCCTGCATTTTTGCATTGAGTTCACCCACTTTCATTGTTTTTGAAAGGGCTGTTCCAACTGTAAGCTCTGTTGTAGTAGCAGGGCTTGAAAAGTTCGTTCCTCCTTTGCAGAACTGGATAGTGTACGTTATAGCGGCCTTGTAACCAAAGTCGGCTGCTGACCAACTGAAGCTTCCTGCATTGTTATTAGCGTTTGGCTGCAGCAGTACCAGCGTTGTGATAGTAGTGTTGAACATGGGGGCTGCTCCCGGGTTGAGGTAGGCCTTAATGTCCTTGCTTTTTGTGCAAGCCGAGAAAATTGTGGCTGAAGCAATCAACAACAGCATTGAGCTTTTTAATGTTGCTTTCATGGTAGAGTTTTTATAATCCGTTTTAAAATTAATACTGTTTAATTATAGAATCAATATCCTGTATTTTGTACCAGGTTTGGATTAGCAATCAGGTCTGATGCAGGGACCGGGTAAAGGTTACGATGGCTTCCTACAGCTTGTCCATTAAATGTATTTCCCTTCCATGCCCAGAGATAAGCTCCTGTTGTAAATTGTCCATAACGGACAAGGTCGGTGCGGCGAACTGCTTCCCAATGCAATTCTTTGGCCCTTTCATCAAGAATGAATTGCAGATCAAGCTGGCCTGCTGTAATATTTCCCGATGCATTGCCATAAGCTCTTTGCCGAAGCATATTGATATAATTCAACGCAGTGGCAGCATCTCCGCCAGCCCCACCTCTCAATACTGCTTCTGCATAGTTCAGGTATATCTCAGCCAACCGGAACATCGGGAAATCTGTATCTGTCCATGTAGGATTAGAACCATTGCCACCACCAGATGTTTTATTACTGAACTTGACAATTCCATATCCGTCTGTTGCGGTACCTATATCATTGATATCAAGATTCTGGCCACTGGTATAAAAATTCATTCTTGAATCGCCGGCAGGCCCAGCAAATTTTTGTACGAATTGTTTTGTGGTGCGGATACCACCCCAGCCGAAATCAACCCCGAAACTGTTTGGGTTCATAGAACCTACGATCGGCGCATGGATCAGGTAAGTAGTCCCCCCCCATGTTCTTGATTTGCTTCCGTCGAATGTGATCGGGAAAATAATTTCATTCGCTCCTGTCAAATTATTATCTGCTACAAATAAGTTTCTCCAGTTGCCTGTTAATGAATAAGGCGCTGTGATCACTTTGTTGGAATAAGTAATAGCCTCGGTATATCTTGAAGTACCGGTATATATTTCCGCATTCAAATAAAGCCTCGATAATAATGCCCATGCTGCGGCCTTGTCGGCCCGTCCATATTCATTGGCTTTTGCATCCTTCAAAGTGGTCTCGATCGCTTTCAATTCTGATTCAACATAATTAAAAAGAGCAGTACGGGTAATGCGGGGAGGCAGGAAAGCTCCGACAGCATCGTTCTCTGTAACAAAGGGAACATTGCCATAAAGATCCAACGCATGATAATAACTCAACGCTCTCAGGAATTTTGCTTCTGCTCTCATAAAACCGATTTCGGCAGCATCGGCGCCTGCGATATTGCGTTCAGCTAATTTAGATGGATCACTTTCCCTGATAAATTCATTACATAAAGCAATCTGGAAATACATCCTGTAATACAATGCTCTTAAGAATACATCGCTGGAACTCCATGTCATAAAATGAAAGTCCTTAATGGTGGCATCGTTCCAGGCGATAACAGCTTCATCGGTTGATAATTCCTGCGCCTGCCAGTATTGTCTTAAATAGCTGGAGAAACCTTCATCTATACCACGGATATCTCCCTGGCCATCTGGTCCGGAATTACCGGTCAATGAAAGACCTGCATATAATTTAGCAAGCACTTGTTTATAACCGGCAAGGTCTTTATATACCTGTGCAGAAGAAAAGTCATACGGTGGCAACCTGTCAAGGTCTTTGGTGCAGGAAACCATCAGCAGGCTTGTGATCGCCAGTAGTCCAAATGCTTTGAATATTTTATTTTTCATGTGTAAGTTTTTTTGTTTGTTTTTTGGCCACATGTTGTCCGACATTAAAAAATATTCACTCCTATAAAGAATAATGAATATTTTTTAATGTCTCGGTTCATATCGGAAGCTTTTATTTTTATAACTACGATTATTTTAAAATTCAAGATTAAAGCCTAATGAATAGACACGGGGACGAGTATAAAAACTATTGTCAATGCCGCCGGCTATTTCGGGATCTAATCCGCTGTATTTAGTTAATGTGAATACATTCTGAACGATAATAGAGGCCCTCAGCGTTGCCCTGTCATTCATGATCTTTCCAAAATCGTAGGAGGCAGACAGGTTATCCATTTTTAAGAAAGTGGCGTTTTCAACGAAATAGTCTGAGAAATACTGGTTGTTCTTGAAACCGGTCTTCAAATGACTGGCTGAAACATTATAAAGATAACCTAATGAGTTAGTGGTAAATGCTGCTCCTGAGGCCACATTGTTGTACATATAACCCCCGATATTGCTTCTTATAAGGGTTGAGAATACCCAGTTACCATAACTAACCTGGCTGTTTATCCCCAGGAAAATATCCGGATCTGCTTTTTCATAGCGGTAATAATCGCTGTTATTGATGATACCGTCTCCATTCCTGTCAACATATAAACCTTCGATGGGGTTGTTCTTTGAATCGTACACTTGTTGTAAGAGATAGAAAGTATTCCTTGGAAAACCAACTGAATTGATCTGGGCTGTATTTCCAACACCTCCTGATATTCCGCCTACCAATAAACCGGCAAATGTTGGGTCATCTACCTGGGTTAGTTTGGTTATTTCATTTTTATTATACGTAAAATTAAATCCGAGGTCCCAAGTTGTCTTTCTTTTTTTCAGTACTGTAGCATTGATAGAGAACTCAATTCCTTCGTTCTCCATATTGCCTACATTGGTCAATAATTCATTACTGAAATTTGTGCCCGCAGGAATAGGGATAATGCTCAGCAGGTCTTCTGTTTTCTTTTTATAAATATCGATGCTTCCATTAAGCCTGCCTTTGAAAAAGCCAAAGTCCAATCCCAAGTTATAAGTAGAAGTTTCCTCCCATTTGATATTAGCATCGTATGCTACAGGCCTATAAACTGTATAGAAGCTATTACCAAACTGGTATTGTGCTGTATTGTTTCCGATAGTATATCTGGCTATATAGGGATAATCACCACCAATATCCTGCTGACCTGTCTCACCATAACCCACTCTTAGTTTAAGATTGGAAATGGCAGAATATTTTTTAATACCTTTTTCTTCAGACAATACCCATGCAAGTGATACACCCGGGAATGTTTTCCAGCGAACATCAGGATTGAATCTTGAAGATCCGTCGTGACGAACGTTCACTGTTAAAAGATATTTACCCATTAAAGAATATCTGAGACGGCCATAGTAAGAGATCAGTGTATTCTGACTTTCAAAAGGAAACGCATTGGCCGGGAATGATTCAACACCATTGGCTCCTTTGGAAGCGAACGTAGGCGCTTGTGTTAAGAAATCCTGGTACCCGTATCCGGCCATTAGATCAATATTACTCCTGATGCTTTTAATGTTTTTTGTATAATTTATAAAAGCGTCTAATAATTTATTTTTCTTGTCCTGTTCGTATTGATTTTGTACACCGCTAGTTTGTGCACCTGAGGGTGAGGTAGCTAAATAGGCCTGGGCTGCTGAATCAGGTACGTTGATGGTTCCTTCCCCATGTGATTTGTCGAAACCAATATTAATATTAAATCTAAGATCGGGTAACCAATGCAGTTTATAGTCCAGCTGGATGTTTCCAATGAGCCTGTTCACATCACTTTTGTCTTCCCTTAGTTCCAATAAAGCCACAGGATTCCGCGGAGCCAAACCATAAGGCTGATTATTCTGCATCCATTCAAAATAACCGCCAAACCTCGGCCCTGTCACCGGTTGTGTAGGATCAAAAGCAGCTGCGGAACCAATAGCGCCTTCATTGGCAAATCTTGTATTGGTCATCCCTGCCCTGAAATTAAGATCGATCTTCAGGTGATTTTTCAATAACGTAGGAGAAAGATTAACAGATCCTGAAAAACGGGAAAGCTTTCCTGTTCTCAATATGCCGGATTGGTTTAAATAACCTAGTGAAAAACGATAGGGTAGCTTTTCAATACCGCCGGTCAAACTAATATTATTATCAGTACCAAAAGCTGTTTGATATACTTCATCCTGCCAATCGGTATTAGATGTTCCCAATAAAGCATTTTGAGCCGGATTTCCTTTTGTGTTTATCATGTTCCTGAATTCGTCAGCAGAAAGCACATCCATCGTATTGGCTACTGTATATACTGAATTCAGCGTACTGAAACTTACTTTCACTTTTCCTGCTTTTCCTTTTTTGGTAGTAATGAGAATGACACCATTGGAAGCCCTGTTACCATAGATGGCTGTGGCTGCGGCATCCTTTAATATAGTAAAAGACTCGATATCATTCGGATTAATAAGACTTAAAGGATTAGCAGCACCTGATATCCCATTATTATCAAGTGGTACATTGTCAACAACGATCAGTGGTGAATTTGAAGCACTGAGTGAAGCGCCACCACGGATCAAGATCCTGGCGCCGGCACCGGGAGCTCCGCTGGGAGTGGTGATCTGCACACCAGCTACCCGGCCATTGATCAATCCCTCCGGGGTAGTGATGGGCCCTTTTGTAAAATCTTTAGAAGTAATTGTACTAACAGCACTGGTAAGGTCTTTTCTTCTGACACTACCATAACCAGTTACTACTACCTCATTCATCGTTGCATTGGTTACAACCAATGAAACATCTACAGAGGCTTTACCTGCAACAGAAACTTCCTGTGCGGCAAATCCAACAGATGTGATGACAAGTGTGGTGGAACCAGCCGGTACTGTGATACTGAAACTACCATCAGCAGCAGTTTGTACAGCAGTACGGGTATCTTTTACAGTAACAGTTGCACCCGGCACACCCGAACCATCGGCTGAATTAGTAACTTTTCCGGTAACCTTTGTTTGTGCAAAAGAGATTTGCGATACCAGCAGCATTATAACGACAGCAGCTGCACGGAAATTTTTTTTCAGAGACATAAGCAATCATTAAGTGTTTTAGCAATTCATTTTTTCATACACAGTTTCTTCTTATAAAATCAAAATGTGTATAAAGCACACAACGTTAATACAATTTTAAATTTGTAAAAAATTTATTTTTTGATTCCCGCAAAAAACCGCAAACTTTTTTTGTCAGATGCCCTTTTTGGAACTCAAACTGATGGCCAAATGCAATTTTTCCCCCTCACAATGACATTTGCTTTATCGGGGCGGCCTTCTTCCGGCCGCTTTTCTTCCTGAATTCAGGCTTAAGCTTGTATAATTTCCCCGGTCTGTGGGGTACATCGCTTTCCATTTCATCTATGTCAACCAGCCATTCTTTGATGGACATTTTTTTCCTGAAATTCCTGCGATCTAATTCTACACCGAGTATGGCTTCATATAATTCCTGCAGTTCTCTCAATGAAAATTTTTCGGGCAATAAATTAAAAACCACCGGGTAATCCATCACCTGTTGCTGGAGGCGGATCAATGAGGTGTCTAAGATTATTTTATGATCAAATGCGAGTTTCCTGATATCATTTACAGGTTGCCAGCTCAATTCATTATGACTTAATTGTAGTTTATGATGTTTTATATCGATCAGCGAATAGTATGCAATAGTAATTACACGGCCCGATGGGTGACGGTCAACACTGCCAAAGGCCTGCACCTGTTCGAGATAGACATCATCCATACCCGTCCTCTCTTTCAATACCCGGTAAGATGCAGATTCAATATCCTCATCTGGTTTTACAAGGTCTCCCAACAGGGAATATAATCCCTCGAATTCTTTAAAATCCGATTTGATCAGCAGTACTTTTAATTCCTTATCATCATAACCAAAAATGACACAGTCAACAGAGATCGCAATATTGAAATAATCAAGATGGGTTATTTTTTCGATCTCCGCTGTCTTCATACGCATTTCTCTTTCTGTCATACAAAAATTTTTACCGGTTATTGAATGATCATTTTTACAGTCACAATTTTGTTTGATGCGTTTATTCTTACTAAATAAGTTCCCGAAGGTAACCCTGAAATTTTATCCTGTAATTGCAAAACATTTCTTCCTTTGATCAACACTCCTTTAAAAGCAGTGCATACAAGCTGTCCTGTTTGATTTATTATGCTTATCTCCGCTGCTACTGTTTTGGCTGCAAGTATTTCCAAAGAAGAATTGGAGACCGGGTTGGGATATACCGTTGCCTTCCAATCATCCGCATTATTGACATTGCTAACTGAAGTTACTACCGCATTAATAAGATTCCTGTTCAGATAGACATGATATTCTCCCGGCTGCAATGTGATGTTCTGGGCAGAGCCGGTTGCAGTAATTGTTCCACCATTGAGGTAATCATACCAGGTGCCGGCAGTCGGGAAAGTAAATGAACTTGTCTGCGCTGTCACTTCAAAATTCCCGATCACCGCCATCATCGATGAATCAGTGGCACTTCGAACCGTTAACCATTTGAAAGCGCCGCTCATATTGCGGCTAATGGTTGTACCATTAGCAATGAATACATCTTTGTACCAGCCATGTGCTCTTAACTTTAGTACGGCTGCATAAATATCATAAACTCTTTTTCGCTGCACCTGCTGCAGGTAATCCCAACGAATGGGTTTGGGATCAAGGCGGCAATTATTATCAATTGTTCCATTCACACAACGGTTGATCGAAAAATCATATCCCAACTCACCAAACTCCCAGATCATTTTCGGCCCGGGCATAGATAATAAAAATGCTGCCGACATTTCGGATCGTTTCAATGCAGTAGTAAGATCCCTTACATTATGCGATGCATTCGAATTATTACCGAATTGCAGGTTCTTATACATGATCCTTTCTTCATCATGACTTTCCATATATCCTACCAGGTAGGGATTGGCCCAACTCCTTGTAGTATGCAGCAAATGATCAAAATTAGAATTGGGAATATATCCCATCGTAGCTTCCTGGAAATTGAAAGAAGCATTGCCCCACAACATCAACCCGTAATTAGAAAGTTCTGTCTCTTCTGTATTATCAGCAAAATGTTCCAATATGCAGTAGGTCCCCGGTGATTTTAACTGCATAGTGTCGTAATATCTTTTCCAGATAGCCACCCTGTCGGCATGATACGCAGCGATACAACTTTCGTTAGTGGTGCTTCCACCGCATTGTGTGTTTTGAGTGAATCCTTTTGAAAGATCCCAGCGAAAACCATCCAGTTTGAATTCAGTTAACCAATGCTCAATGACACGACCTGTAAAATATCTTGTTGCCAGGCTCTCATGATTAAAATCATTGAATACATTATATGGATGGGTAGCCGATACATTGAACCATGGATTATTAGCAGCAGGCTGATTGGTGGTACTATTCCAGTATAAGGCCGCCAGCGGACAAGTTCCTGTTGCATGATTCAATACAATATCCATGATAACAGCAATACCCCTGCTGTGACAAGTATCAATAAATCTTTTCAATGCATTCTTGGGACCGAACCATTTATCGGGAGCAAAAAAGAAATTCGGATCATAACCCCAGCTTCCCTGGTAATCTGCATCATGAAATGGCATGATCTCGATCGCATTCACGCCAAGGTTTTTTAAATAATTCAATGTATCCCGTAATGTATTCCAATCATGTGCTAACAAAAAATCCCTCATCAGCAATTCATATACTACCAGGTTTCTTTTATCGGGTCTCGAAAAACTGTTATTGGTCCAGGTATAACCCGGAGCATTGGTTTGTACAATACTCACAATACCAGACTGACCGGCAGGATATGATCTTAACCCCGGGTACGTTGCTGCACTGATCTGCGGGTCCCAATTAGGATCCAATACTTTTTCAGCATAAGGTTCCGCTATTTTCAAAGCACCATCCACCAAATATTGAAATGCATACTCAGTTCCCGGTGTCAATCCTGTTATTTTGAGCCACCAGTAATTTCCATCCGGTGTTTTGTTCATCAGATAATTGTTTTGCTCTACCCAATTGCTACCCGGAAATTCTCCAATAACAGAAACCCGGTTTTTTCCCGGAGCATATAATACCAATGTGATCTCAGTATTAATAACAGAGTAGTTTATTCCATCTCTTACTCCTGGAGGAAGCGGGGCAATTGTTACGGTGGGAGAAACAAAAAACCTGAGTGTGTCACTGGCAAAACCCCCACCCGTTGCATCCAGTATTATTTCTGTATTGCCAGATGTTGTTAATGTTGGATTGGCAGAAATGGTTGTTGCGCCGTTTGCAGTTTGTATCAGGTTTCCATTCAACCATAACCTCATGTTGGATGAAGCGCTGGCAATACCTGCCAGGCTGATGTTATCTCCAACATTTTTACTGATTGGTTCAGGAATGCGAACATAGGTTGGCTGATAAAGCGGAACAGAGAACCGGGCCGCCAATGCGGAAGTATAAACCGGAACATACATATCACTTGCGTCAGCATTACGCTGAACCGAAGTACCGGCGCCGTTACGAAACAGGATGGCAATTCTTTTTATTCCAACGCCAGCTGTTACCCCAAAAAAACTCCTGATACTTCCTGTAATAGTATATGTCCATTTATTACTGCCGATATAAGTTGCCTGCGCTGCAACCGGAGTTGTGCCCCATGTGAATTTTGTATAATGCCAGTTAGTTGGACTTGTGCTTGAATCGGTGATCAATCCTATATGAACATATACATCTGATGTTGGTGTATATCCATTTAATCCCTGGTTGCCTTTTGTAGCATCCATAGTGATAACGATGGGATCGGTGTCTTTGGCAAAGTCGGATGTCCAGGTTAGTAATTGGGCGGATGCCGTACAAACAATTAGCACAAACGCTGCGATCAGCGCAAATATCTTTTTCATAGCAAGCCGTTTGATTTTTGAAAACAGTATTTCGAAGATAATAAATATGTACTTAAAACACATTGATTTTTTGGTCCCCTTTCTTTTTTCAGCGGAGAGGCTAACTTTACTGCCATGTATTCAAAAGAGAAAATAAAGGAGCTTCAAAAGCTTACGAACGAACTTGTGAAAAAAAATAAAGCCGGTTCAATAAGCAAAAAAGAGATTGTGCAATTGAGAGATACACTTCGCTACCACGAGTATCGTTATTATATATTAAATGATCCGCTGGTATCTGACTTTGAATACGACCAGCTTTATAAGGCATTAGAAAAAATTGAGAATGAAAACCCTGGCCTTGTTACTAATGATTCTCCAACTCAAAGAGTAGCCAAGGGTTTGACCAAAGATTTTCCAACGGCGCAACACCTGGTGCCGATGTTATCCCTTGATAATTCTTATAACAGTGATGACCTTATTGATTTTGACAGGAAAGCAAGAGAGCTGACCGGTTTAAAGGAAATTGAATATTGCGTTGAACCAAAATTCGATGGCGGAAGTATCTCTCTCCTGTATGAAAATGACCTTTTCGTTCGTGGCGCAACAAGAGGTGATGGTGTGGAAGGTGATGAAGTGACCACCAATATCAAACAGATACGTTCCATTCCATTATCTGCTGCATTTTCTGAATATGGTTTGCTGCAGGTAGAGATAAGAGGGGAAGTGCTGATCAATAAAAGCAATTTCAAAAAGTACAACGAAAAGATTATAGAAGAAGGATTGCCGCCATTGGCTAATCCAAGAAATGCAGCCGCCGGTACTTTACGGATAAAAGATCCGTCTGAAGTGGCAAAAAGAAATCTCGAGGCATTCGTTTACCATGTCAGTTATTTTTCTTTACTGAAAGGGAAAAAAGTTCCCAAAGAGCTGACCAATCATTCCGACTCTTTGAAAATGTTATGGGATATTGGTTTTCGCAGTCCTGAAAAAGAAAAAAAGGTTTTTAAAGGCATAGATGCCGTCATAAAATATTGTAATGGTTTTGAAGTGAAAAGGGATGATCTGCCTTATGAAATTGACGGCATGGTGATCAAGGTGAATGATTTTGCCTTGCAGGATAAATTAGGTATGACATCGCATCATCCCCGCTGGGCCATTGCTTATAAATTCAAAGCAAGACAAGCCACCAGTAAGTTATTGGGTGTAGAATTCCAGGTGGGAAGAACAGGTGCAGTAACTCCAGTTGCTAAATTAGAACCAGTGGGAGTTGGCGGCGTTACTGTCAGCAGTATCTCTATTCACAATGAAGATTATATCAAAGAGAAAGATCTGAGGATAGGCGATGCTGTATTGATCGAAAGGGCCGGGGATGTGATCCCGCAAATTGTAAAATCATTAGCCGATGCTAGGACCGGAAAAGAAAAGAAAATTGTTTTTCCAAAAACCTGCCCCGTATGCGACAGCAAATTATTCAAAGAAGAAGATGAAGCAGTATGGCGTTGCATAAATATTGAATGCCCGGCACAGGCTGTTGAACGCATTATCCATTTTGTGAGCAAGGATGCGATGGATATCCGTGGCTTTGGTGATGCGAATGTGAGAAAGTTTTATGAGCTGGATTTGCTAAAAGATATTCCCGGCATCTATACACTTGATTTCAAAAAGATCGGTGGTATGGAGGGGTTTGGGCAAAAATCAATTGACAATCTGCAACTGGCCATTGACAATTCAAAGAAACAGCCGTTGCATCGTTTGATCTATGCATTGGGCATCCGTTTTATCGGGGAAACAACAGCCAAGACATTAGCACAAGCCGTTAATCATTTACTGGATCTAAAAAAACTTTCGCCGGAAGAATTGCAAAACCTGGAAGATGTTGGTCCTAAAGTAGCGGGAAGTATTTATCATTTCTTCAGCAATAAAGACAATATCAAATTGCTGGAACAGCTGGAAAAATTAGGACTGCAGTTAAAGAATCAAAAAAAAGAAATGACCTCATCCGGTAATTTAAAAGATCAAACATTTTTATTTACCGGCACGTTACCTACTTTAAAAAGAAGTGAAGCGGAAGCGATGGTGGAAGAGAACGGGGGACAAATACTCGGGGGCGTAAGCGCCAAGTTAAACTATCTTGTTGTAGGTGAAGACGCAGGAAGCAAATTAGATAAGGCGAAGAAGTTGAATACGGTGAAAATCATATCGGAGGATGAGTTCCTTAAACTTATTGGTAAGAAATAGGTATTAGATAAAAACTAATAGATAATAGATAAAAGTTCTGCCAGGAGTGCAACTCCTTCTTTTAAAAACTTTCATCTATTAGTTTTTATCTTTTATCTCAAAAAATAATATTGGCAATCCTCCAAAGTTGTCTAACTTCAGATAGCTCCTGATAACCTTATCGTACCACCGTTATTAGCTGCATCCTGTCCCTGGCTAAAAAAAATTTTTATGCTCAAAAAATTAGCCGGTGAAGTCTGGAAGCCGCTTAGTTTTTCCGGATGGAGGCATCTCCGCAACAGATATGCAGTTTCCAGCACTGGACGCATAGCCAGCTATAAAAAAAATGTACTGGATGATGGTAAACTACTCAGTGGTTCATTGACCACCGGCTATCGTACATTGAATTTGCATCGCCCCAATAACAAAGGCACTTTGTATATCCATCGTGAAATGGCAAAACTTTTTTTAAAAAGATCTTCTGCTGCCCACAAGTATGTGGTTCACCTCAATCACAATAAACTGGATAATAATATTAAGAACCTGAAATGGGCAACACTCGAACAAATGATCGAACATCAACAAGGCAGCCCGGCCAAAATGGCTTATAAAGAAAAACAGGCTAACAAAACCGAAGGATTAAAGTTGACCGCCACCCAGGTAAAAAAGATCAAAAAAATTCTCAACGATAAAAACCGCGGTATTACGATCAGGAAATTAGCAGAAAATTATGGAGTAAGTGAAATGACAATGTACCGTATCAAAAGCGGTGAGAACTGGGCGAGGATACAGAAAGAACCATGATTTCTATGATTTAACAGGATTAGGAGGAAAGCTTCGCTAATTTTATTCTTTTTAATTCCTGTCTATGCTTCAACGACCGATCAGCATTACTTTATCTATCATTATTTGCTTTGCACTAACTACAGCTGCACAACAACCCCGTAATATTGTTTTTGAAGGTGCCGGCATCCGTGGCATTGCTTATTGCGGCGCCTTGCAAAAAATGGAAGAAAACAATTGGCTCCAAAATGTGCAAAGAGTGGGAGGCACTTCAGCCGGCGCAGTTACAGCATTGACAGTTTCTCTTGGTTATACCAGCGAAGAGATCGAACAGCTGATCAGGAATACTGCTTTTAAAAAATTAAATGACGGTAATCTCTTTTTTGCCGGCGGCATCAACCGGTTGAAAAAATATTTCGGATGGTACAGGAATAAAAAAACAGATGAATGGCTAATAAGGATCATTAAGGCCAAAACCGGTAATGCGGATATCACTTTCCGGCAACTAATAGAAAAGGGGTTCAAAGAATTGTATGTTACCGGCACTTCTTTGAACAAACAACAGCTTATCATCTTTTCCCATGAGACCTATCCTGATATGAAGATCAGGGATGCGGTAAGAATATCCATGAGTATTCCCCTGTATTTTGAAGCAACTTTTATTGATTCAAAAGGAAATACTTTTTATCATCCAAAGAACAAAGAAGGCCTGGATGTGGTAGTAGATGGAGGTATCACCGGCAATTTCCCGATCAGGATGTTTGACAGTACAAAGTATATTGCCGGTAATTCATCAGTCAATCAGTTTGTTATTAATAGCGAAACCATTGGCCTGCGTATTGACAGAGATGAACAGATCAGCAAAGACAAGAACAATGAGAATAGCCTGGCGCCTTTCAATGTCAACTCCCTTAAAGAATACCTGGCGGCTTTCTACGCTATCGCCATCGAAAATCTGAACCGGCAAACGCTTACAAAAGATGACTGGTCAAGAACAATATTTATCAGCAACGGGAATATTGCACCAAGGATCAGGAAAATGAAAAAACAGGAGATCGAATTGCTGATCAATAACGGCATTAACGGGTTCAATCAATACAGAAGCAGGATCTTTTAGATTTTCCGGGATATAGAGGAAAGCTTCGCTATTTTTATTTCATCAAAATCCTATTCAATCATTCTAATCCCAGTTCTCTTATGCTGCAATCATCAACACTTAAATTTCTCAAAGACTTAAAGAAGAATAATAACAAACCCTTGTTTGAGAAGAACCGTAAAGTGTATGAAGAGGCCAAAACTGATTTTGCTGCCTTTATTCAAAAAGTGATCGACCAGCATGGAAAAAACGATCCTACAATAAAATCTGTTGTTGCAAAAGACTGTATGTTCCGTATCAACCGTGATGTTCGTTTTTCAAAAGATAAATCTCCTTACAAAACGAATATGGGTGCTTATATCAACCGCGGAGGTAAAAAATCTTTGTTTGGCGGATATTATTTTCATTGCGAGCCGGGCCATGCTTTTACCGGCGGTGGCTTATGGATGCCAATGCCTCCTGAATTAAATAAAGTAAGACAGGAGATCGATTACAATTTTGCAGATTTTAAAAAAATAATTGCTTCTAAAAAATTCAAATCGGTTTATAAAGATCTTTCCCGTGATGCAGAGTATGTTCTTACCCGTGTGCCCAAAGGTTATGAAGCAGATAATCCTGCCGCTGAATATTTGAAATTAAAAAGTTTTGTAGCCCTGGTTCCTTTTAAGGACAGCGACCTTACTTCAAAGGATCTTGTAAAGAAAACGGTTGCTGCTTTTGAAGCATTGCAACCTGTTATAGAATTTATTAATAATACAATTGAATGATCATAGCTAAAGCCCACGCTGATTTTTCATAATAAATTTTTCGCAAGCAGATACTCGGCGATCTGCACTGCATTAGTGGCAGCTCCTTTTCTTAAGTTATCTGAGACGATCCACATGTTAAGTGTATTGGGTTGTGATTCATCTCTCCGTAATCTTCCCACAAACACTTCATCTTTTTCGTGTGCATCCATAGGCATTGGATATTGTTGATTTATGATATCATCCACTACTACAATTCCCGGTGAAGATTGCAGCAACGATCTTACTTCATCCAGGTCAAAATCTTTTTCAAATTCCACATTCACACTTTCACTATGTCCTCCCATTACCGGGATACGAACAGTGGTGGCCGTAACTCTGATCGAATCATCCCGCATGATCTTACAGGTTTCTTTTACCATTTTCATTTCTTCTTTTGTATATCCGTTTTCCAAAAACACATCTATCTGCGGGATCACATTCAGGTCAATCGGGTATTTATAAGCCCTCTCTCCTTCTATTCCCTGCCGTTCATTCATTAGTTGTGTTACCGCTTTTACGCCGGTGCCTGTCACACTTTGATAAGTGCTGACAACAATTCTTTTGATCCTATATTTTTTATGCAGGGGATTCAATGCAACCACCATTTGAATGGTCGAACAATTCGGGTTCGCAATGATCTTATCATTTGCAGTCAATACATCTGCATTGATCTCCGGAACAATCAATGGTTTGGCAGGATCCATTCTCCATGCCGATGAATTATCAATGACAGTGATGCCTGCTTCGGCAAACTTTGGCGCCCATTCCAATGAAGTGCTGCCGCCCGCAGAAAAAATTGCAACTGCCGGTTTCATTGCAATAGCATCAGCCATACTTACTACTTTATGTTTCATTCCCCTGAATTCAACTTCCTTTCCTACTGATCTTTCTGAAGCTACCGGCACTAATTCAGTGACCGGGAAATTTCTTTCGGCTAATACCTGAAGCATTTTAGAACCAACTAATCCTGTGGCGCCTACAACTGCAACTTTCATTTGTTTTTTGTTTATTATTAAAAAAATTTTGTCAGACAGAGACCGCCAGACAAACAAAAAGCCTCCCGGTTAAGGAAGGCTGCTAAATTTTTATGTTGGTACATACATTACGCAAACCTTCCCTCAGGAATGTTTCTTATTGCGTTTTGTATGTTTCATTTTTGTCATCCCGGCAAAAATAGGCTGGCACCAGCTTTATAACAAATAATCAGCAGAAATTTTATTGGCCTTATTTGTATTACAACCGTTTGTTTTACCTTGTATCTATGAAAATGGTTCGCCTGCTGTTGCTGATCTTTTTATTTCCATCATACTTATCTGCACAAAACAGGTATGATGTAGTGATTGATGAAATAATGGCTGATCCAACACCACAAGTCGGTTTACCTAATAATGAATGGCTTGAATTAAAGAATACAACTACAGCTCCTATCAATTTACAAAACTGGAGAATTGGTGATGCGACAGGACAAAGCGGGCCAATGCCTAATTTCACTTTACAACCTGATAGTTTTGTCATTGTTTGTACCGGAAGTGCCGTAGCAGCCATGAGTGCATTTGGTACAACCATTTCTGTTACAAGTTTTCCCTCACTGGATAATGATGGTGACCAGCTATTTTTAAGAGCAGCTAATGGAAGAACTATTCATGCAGTTAGTTATACTTCCGGCTGGTATCAAAATGAAGTAAAAAAGGATGGAGGTTGGACATTGGAGATGATAGATACCAAAAGTCCCTGTGCAGGTAGCAGTAACTGGAAGGCAAGTATCAATGCAACCGGAGGAACACCCGGAAAGAAAAATTCTATTGATGCTATTAATACAGATGCAACCGCTCCGCAATTAAAAAGAGCTTATACAACAGATAATATAACGATCATCCTCGTATATGATGAGCCGGTGGATAGTTTAACAGGAGCAACACTTGCTAACTATTCTATTGACGGGGGGTTACTATTGACCAGCGCAACAGCTATTGCTCCTTTGTTTAATTTGGTTCAGTTAAAATTAAGTACACCCATGCTGGCCAATACTGTTTATACCATTACAGCCAGTAATGTGAAGGATTGTAAGGGCAATACCATCGGCGCTGCGAACAAAGTCAAAGTTGGACTGCCCGCAGATGCGGCTGCAGGCGAATGGATCATCAATGAAATATTATTCAACCCAAGATCCGGTGGTTTTGATTTTGTAGAATTCTACAATAACAGCAATAAAATATTTGATGCTTCCAAATTATATATTGCTAACCGCAATACAAGTGGTGTGATCAGCTCTGTAAAAGCATTGAGTACCGTTCCTTTTTATGTTTTTCCCGGCGATCACATTGTAGAAACAGAAGATGCAGAAAACCTGGCGCTCCAATATCTTGTAAAGAACCCTGACAATGTATTGGTCATCTCTTCTCCCCCATCTTTTTCCGACGATGAAGGTGATGTGATTGCTCTCAACTTCCAGGGAAATGTGATTGATGAAGTAAAATATAAAGACGACTGGCATTTCAAACTCATAGATAATGAGGAAGGTGTTTCCCTGGAAAGAATTGATCCTGCAGGAACATCACAGGATGAAACGAACTGGCATAGCGCAGCATCAACAGCAGGTTTTGCAACACCTACTTATAAAAATTCTCAATACAAATTATTGAACAGCATTACTGCGACTGTTGAAATTGTTCCCAAAGTTTTTTCTCCCGACAATGATGGCTTTGATGATATTGTTACCATTCAATATGCAGTAACCGAACCAGGCTATGTAGCCAATGTTACCATCTTTGATGCAGCCGGAAGACCCATCCGTAATTTTGTCCGCAACGGCACATTGGGATTAAAAGGTTATTGGAACTGGGACGGCCTTGATGATAAAGGGTTGAAATTACCAGTGGGCACTTATGTTATCTTCACCGAAATATTTAACCTGCAAGGAAAAAAACAACATTTTAAAAATGCTGTAGTACTTGCAAGAAAATTAAACTAAACCACCAACAACATGAGCAACAATCCGCAATTTATCAAGGGTGCAATCATCACCGTCATCATTGCCGGTGCCATCGGCGCACTTACTGTACTGGCTGGCGACAGTTTCGGTGTGGCTACCGGCGATTTTACCGGCAAACTTTTTTTAACCAGTTTTTCGCTGATCTTTTTTGGCATCACCGGCGCCATTTGCATGGTGGTTACAGAAAAACCTGAATACAAAGGATTGGGGAATGCCGGTATGATTGTTTCTTCCATCGGTTTTTTCATCACTCTTATATTAATTTTTGTGGGAGTAAAAGATGAGGACGGAGATGCGACTGTACCGAAACTCGCCATCTCATTCTTCCTCGCCTCTATTGCCCTTGCACATATCAGCCTGCTGTTTCACTTCAACCTTCGAAACAGGCATGCACATAATGCAAGGATGACTGCGACCATTTTTATTTCCATCTTTACCTTTGCGCTCATTATACTGGTGTTCAGCGGCCGTGGTTTATTTACCGGTGTTACTGATGCACAGACAATGGCCAAGATAATAATGGTATCATTAGTGATTGATCTCGCTGCCACTGTATTAGTACCGCTTTGCAACAGGCTGCCCGCAGATGAACAGCCCAGCCTCAGCTTCGATAATGATAATAAGCCGGCAGAAACACAACCTGAAGCGCCCCAGCAAACCGGCGACAACAATACTACTGCGTAGTATTGAGAAGCTAAATAAAAAAAGCCCCGCTTAACTTTTATAAGCGGGGCTTTACAATTTTTACCTGTCACTATTATACTAACTCTATCTCAAAACTCACCAGGTCTTTGAACTGTTGTATCCTGCCCGAAATATCAGAAGCAGTGATTTCTTTTAATCTTGTTGGTCCAAATTTTTCTACGCAGAAACTTGCCATGGCAGAGCCAACAATAATACCTCTTTTCATATTTTCAAAAGATATATCACCTGTTCTTGCCAAATGACCGATAAATCCGCCGGCAAATGTATCACCGGCGCCTGTCGGGTCGAATACATCTTCTAATGGCAATGCAGGAGCAAAGAACACATCCGCACCGTGGAATAATAATGCCCCATGCTCTCCCTTTTTAATGATAAGATATTTTGGCCCCATTTGCATGATGCTCTTCGCCGCTTTTACCAATGAGAACTGGCCGGTAAGTTGTCTTGCTTCAGCATCATTTACCAGCAGCAGGTCAACATACTTTAATACGATCTGCAGTTCGGGCATGGCAGTTTCCATCCAGAAATTCATTGTGTCCATCACAATGAGTTTTGGCCGCTGTTTTAATTCCTGTATCACATTCATCTGGATTTTTGGCGCCAGGTTTCCCAGCATTAAAAACTCTGCGCCCTGGTAACTGTCCGGAATTTTGGGATCGAAATCAAGCAATACATTCAGGTCAGTGATCAATGTATCCCGGCTGTTCATGTCCTCATGGTAACGGCCACTCCAGAAAAAAGATTTTTTATCTTTTACGATCTCCACACCGTCCAAATGCACTCCCCTTTTTCTCAACTCATCCATTTCTTCCTTCGGAAAATCATATCCCACAATAGATATCTGCTGAACAGGTTTCACAAAATTGCTGGCGGCATATGCCACATAAGTAGCCGAGCCCCCTACAATTCTATCTACTTTTCCAAATGGGGTTTCAATTGCATCAAAGGCCATAGTGCCAACGGTGATCAAAGACATGTGTTACTATTGAAGTTTTAAAAAGTCGTGCAAACGTACATGAATTTATTGTCTGAAAAAAGCAACCTTGTTATGCCTGTCCGCCTCTATTTACGTATTGCTATTCTGCCCCGTAAGAGTAATTTTGTCCAAACGGACTTCTTCGGAGATAAAGATCATCCATAACATGCTAAGAGAGTTTTTCATATCAGCGATCATTGTTTTTTCCCTGCAGTCTTCTCATGCCCAGTTTGATACGGTATTTGCTAAAACAAATATTCGGATCTGTGCCGACAGTATGACAACCGGTTTTAAAACAAAGAATTGGGATCTGTACACCCGTTATGTTTACCCGGCCATGATCGGTTCGATGGGTGGCAAAGCAGAAATGATAAAATTCCTGGACAACAATTTTGCATCTGTACCCGCCACAGCATGGAAAGAATACAAGCCCGGTAAGATTTTACAGGTAATAAAAACTGCCGGCGACCTGCAGGCTGTGTTAGAATTAAGATCAATACTTGAATGGCAGGGTCAACGGATCATTACAACCACACATATGATCGGTGAATCATGGGACGGTGGTTTATTCTGGACATTTTTTGATTCGGAAGGTGATGTAAATACTGCTAAAATGATCAAACCTGATCTCAGCGATCAACTGGTTATTCCGGCGAAAACAGAAAAAGCAGAACCGCTTTCTTCTCCCGCTCAAAAAACAAAGAACAACTGATATTCAGGTCAACTTCTTTTAAAACATGGTTCATTATCTTTGAGTATGGCCACAGCTCAACGAAAAAAGGCTTCCAAAAAAGAACTGATCACAAGAAAAGCATCTGCTATGTTCCGGGAAAAAGGTTTTCCCGCTGCCTCTATGCGGGACCTTGCTGATGTAGTTGGTCTTGAAGCGGCCAGTTTGTATAATCATATTAAATCCAAATCAGAAATTTTACAGGAGATCATTTTTCGTATTGCCAATGATTGTAATGTTCATCTCGAAAGCCTTGAAGGCAACGGAATGACAAGTATTAAAAAGATCGAATCCCTGATACGTTTTCATGTGCAGATGATGCTTACCCGGTTTGATGATTATTGTGTGATGATCAATGAATGGATCCATTTGACAGAACCTTACCTGACAAATTTCACCACACAGCGACGCAATTATGTTCAAAAGATGGAATCCATCATTGAAGAAGGTGTTAGTAATAAAGAAATGAGGCCCGTAATGCCTTATGTAGCCATGCTTACCATTCTTTCTTCTGTGAGAGGATTGGAATTCTGGCATCGCAGCGCCAAAAAAATTTCAACCCAGGTGATGGAAGATAATATGGTCAACTATCTTATCAATGGTTTAAAAAAATAGAATCCCTTATATATAATTATGTCTATCCATTTTCATCCGCTTACTATCAAAGAGATCAAAAAAGAAACAGCGGATTGTGTATCTGTACAGTTTGACATCCCGGAACATTTAAAAGATAATTTTTCATTTCATCATGGACAAAGCCTGACGATGAGGGCCACTATCAATGGTGAAGAAGTAAGACGGACCTATTCTCTTTGCAGTTCCCCGTTAGATGATCAATGGAGAGTGGCCATCAAAAAAGTGGATGGTGGTTTATTTTCATCTTTTGCCAATAATGAATTAAGAAATGGAGATGTGATAGAAGTAATGGAGCCGGTTGGCAAATTTTATACGCCGCTTGATCCATCCAATAAAAAGAATTATCTCGCATTCGCTGCAGGCAGCGGTATCACCCCTGTTCTTTCTATTATCAAAACAACATTGAGAACAGAGCCGCAAAGCAATTTCACATTGGTATATGGCAACCGGAGCAGGAGTTCTATTATTTTCTTTGAAGAACTGGAGGGTTTGAAAAATAAATTCATTGATCGTTTTACATTCATTAATATCCTGAGCCGGGAAAGAACAGAAGCCACCATTAATTTTGGAAGAATTGATACCGAAAAATTAAAAGAACTGGGTAAACTGATCAACTATTCCGCTATTGACGAAGTTTTTCTCTGCGGGCCGGAAGAAATGATCTTTTGTGTCAAAGATTTTTTACAGCAAAAAAGTATAATCGAAAAAAACATACACTTTGAGCTTTTTACGAGTTCGGCAGCCCCAAAATCTAAAATCCAAAATCTAAAATCTAAAATCGAATCTGGACCTTCCAGTAAAATAGCTGTGAAAGTGGATGGGCGGAGTTTTGAATTTGATCTGCCACTGAACAGTGATACTTCTATCCTTGATGCTGCATTGAAACAAGGCGCCGATCTTCCCTATGCCTGCAAGGGAGGCATGTGTTGCACCTGCAAAGCCAAATTACTGGAAGGTGAAGTGCTGATGGATGTTCATTGGGGACTGGAAGAAGAGGAAATTGAGAAAGGGTACATTCTTACCTGCCAGGCGCATCCCAAAACAGAAAAAGTGTCGGTGGATTTTGATATTAAATAGTTTCGCTGCCCGCTAAATATTCACCAATGAAAAAAATTTTTTACTCATTGCTTTTCCCCTTTGCTTTTTTTGCCTGTAAAGAAAATGACAACAAGAATTACAGAACAAACCAATTAGCCAAAGAATGGAAAAAACACCTGAGTCCGGAAAATGAAAAAGTGAATGTGATAAAAGAAGGAAAGACGTTTGCTCTTGAAAGCAGTGAAGTGCAGGGCATAGATCATGAACGTTGGAAAGAATTTGATTACTGGAAAGAGATAGATAATAGTTTTTTTGAACGGGTTGACGAGAAAGTATTCAGCAATCCTGATGAAGACGGCGGCACCGCTACTACTCTTGAGATCTTTAAAGCCATTAAGAAAGGCGAAACAGAGATTCGTTTTTATAAAAGACATTATTACAGTCCCCGCAACCCGGTAAATGATACGCTGACAGTAAAAGATACCGCCGCTTATCTTTATAGTACTTATAAATTCAGGATCGAATAACTTTTAAATAATAAACATGAAAAAGATTATTCTTGTTCTGCTTGTTGCCAGCAGCCAATTACTGTATGCTCAAACAGAAACCGATATTCGTAGTCATTACAATGAAATCAATAAAAAGATACAGGAGTCTGTTGAAAATGGTTATGAAGGATCTTTATACAATAATCATTGGGAAACCAATAAGAATGGAAAAAGCTGGCCGGCTGTAGGCCGTTATTCTGAAATAACAGATTTCTGGTATGAGGATGATCCTAATCATTTGCCCGATACAGAAAGAAATCCAAAAAATGTTTTGCTGAAAGTAAATGTTACCCGCCATTCATCTCACCTTACCACCAATGAAGAATACCTGTATAAAGATGGAAAGCTGCTATTCTGGTTTTCAAGCCAGGCCGAAGAAGGGAGTACATGGGAAACAAGGGTATATTTTAATTCGAAAGGTGTTATGTTCAAAAGCAGTGTAAAAGCAAACGAGAAAGAATTAACTGCTAAAGATCTTACCACCGAAGAATACAAAGACCTTAAGCCAGATCCGGCAGCCATAATGGCGAATGGCAAAGAATACCAGGAACTTTTTGTGAAAAGTATGCTTTGATCTTTCTCTTAATTTTTCAATAATATACCGGTTACGAATAGGCCAGAGTGATTTTGCAACCTATATTTAGCCAAAAAAAATTATGAATGTAACTAAATGGATGAGTTGGGAAGGCGGCATTGATCTTGTCGCTGTCACCTCCCCCGATCTTAAAATGCCCAATGTGATAGTACATCTTGGACGCATGGTGAGTACACCTGTGGGAAATGCAGCCAGCGGAATGATCTTGTGGCAACCCGATCCGAATGCAATGCCCGCTGTAATGGGTTTTGTAAGTACCAATCATGAGGTTGGTAAATATTTTGGACCTAATATTTTTGCCGGCACCCCTTTTGAACAGGCACCGGTTCTTGATGCGAAGATCGACATACAGGTGTATGCTGATAAAGCTATTTCAACCTGTGTAGTGAATGGTTATACATTCGAAGTTGAAATGAGTGACTTTAGTGCGCCCTATTTGATCGACAGAAAACCGGCAGTCATGCCTCCCTTCTACCAGCAAGGTGTGGAGATACATGCAAAAAAAGTTTCATTGAAAGTGAATGGAGAATTGATCAATATTATTGTTCCTCCTGTGGGTATTACCGGTGGACCGGCTTCGGTAGTGGCTCCAAATGGTGTGTATGCAAGATAAAAGCGGCCTATAACTGTTTTAAAGGCGGCCTTTATGGCCGCCTTCTTTTATGTAAATTTGCCATCTAACTTTTTGCTATGTCGGTACAGGAATTAGAAAAAATATTTCAGCAAAGGATCGATGAAGAAACAAAGATCGAACCCAAAGATTGGATGCCTGATGCTTATCGCAAAACAAATATCCGGCAGATCAGCCAGCATGCACACAGCGAAATTGTGGGAATGCTGCCTGAAGGAAATTGGATCAGCAGGGCTCCTTCCTTAAAAAGAAAAGCTATTCTTATTGCCAAAGTACAGGATGAAGCTGGTCATGGCTTGTATCTATACTCTGCCGCTGAAACACTGGGCATGAGCCGTGAAGAAATGATCAATGATCTCCACAGTGGCAAAGCAAAATATTCTTCCATCTTTAATTATCCTACATTGACATGGGCTGATATGGGTGCGATCGGCTGGCTGGTAGATGGTGCGGCTATCATGAACCAGGTGATGCTGACAAGAACTTCTTATGGTCCTTATGCAAGAGCCATGGTAAGAATTTGCAAAGAAGAAAGTTTTCACCAGCGCCAGGGTTTCGAAGCTTTGCTGGTATTATCACAAGGAACCAAAGAACAAAAGGAAATGTGCCAGGATGCCATCAATCGCTGGTGGTGGCCTTCGCTGATGATGTTCGGCCCGAAGGACTCGGAATCTACCAACAGTGATCAAAGCATGAAGTGGAAAATAAAAAGAAAAAGTAATGATGAGTTGCGCCAGAATTTTGTGGATATGATCGCAGAGCAGGTAAAGGTATTAGGCATGACATTACCTGATCCTGAATTGAAATGGAATGCAAAAACAAAACATTATGATTTTGGTGAGATCAACTGGGATGAATTCTGGAATGTGGTAAAAGGAAATGGCCCTTGTAATAAACAACGACTGGATGCAAGAAGAAAAGCATGGGAAGAAGGTGAATGGGTAAGAGAGGCCGCGGCGGCTTATGTTGATAAAAGAAGTAAAAAGCTTAAAATAGCTTAATTATTATTTATTGATTATTAATTATTGTGTGGCGACTTATAACCATTACTATGAATTGCCGGTTTATAAAACATGCAGAGCTTTTCGAAAGAAGATCTCGGCTATTGCCAGAAAAAATTTTCCAAAATTGGAAGAATATCATTTAAAGATGCAGGTTCTCGATTCGAGCAGGTCAATAACAGCCAATATTGCTGAGGGTTTTGGGAGGTTACACTACCAGGAAAATATCCGGTTTTGCAGACAGTCAAGAGGTTCATTCAGTGAAACGCTGGAGCATATGATAACTGCTTATGATGAAAAATATATTGCAAGGGAAATATTGAGCGAAATTAATAGAGATTGCCTGAAACAGTTAAATGGCTATATCAAATATCTAAAAGCTGCGAAATTGGGAGGAAACAATAATTAATAATAAAATAATTAATAATCTATGGGCTTTGGAGTAAGACTATTTTACTACGGTGACATCCCCGAAGAAAAAGGCGGCGGAAAAACAGATGCAAAAGCCTCCGGGCATGACTGGCCGCTCTGGGAAATTTTTATCCGCAGCAAGCAAGGTCTCGATCATAAGCATGTGGGCAGCCTCCATGCTACCGATGCACAAATGGCCATTGAGAATGCAAGGGATGTATATACAAGAAGAATGGAAGGAGTCAGTATTTGGGTAGTAGAAAGTAAATATATCACTGCCTCCAATCCTGAAGAAGCTGGTGAATTATATGAACCCGCTATTGATAAGGTTTATCGTCATCCTACTTTTTACATTTTGCCGGACGAAGTCAACCATATGTGAACCAATTATTGATTACTTATTATTAATTATTGACAATGCATACGAGAATAATCAATAATTAATAATTAATAATTAACGATCATGAACGACTCTCTTATTTCTTATACTTTACACCTGGCGGACACCACTTTGATCCTTTCTCAAAAAAATTCGGAATGGTGCGGGCATGGGCCAATACTTGAACAGGATATTGCCATTACCAATATTTCTCTTGACCTGCTGGGGCAATCAAGAAATTTTTATCAGTACGCTGCTGCATTGACCGGCGGTGATGCCACAGAAGACTCTTTAGCCTACTTAAGAAAAGAAAGGGAATTTAAAAACCTGTTGCTGGTGGAGCAACCCAATGGCGATTGGGCTCAAACTATTTTACGGCAATATTTATTCAGCCAGTTCCAGTATTTATTGTTTGATAAATTACAAACCAATAAAGACGAACAAATAGCGGCAATTACGACTAAAGCCTTGAAAGAAACGGCCTATCATGTTCGCTGGAGCAGTGAATGGGTGATACGGTTGGGGGATGGAACAGAAGAAAGTCATACCAGGATGCTGAAAGCACTTGATGAATTATGGAGATATACAGGAGAAATGTTTATGCCCGCCGGATATGAAAAAGAAACAGGGATTGATATCAATTCATTAAAAGATCCCTGGCTGAAAAAAGTAAAAAATATTTTTGATGAGGCCACATTGATCCTGCCCGAAAAGGTCTTTATGCAGGAAGGTGGTAAAAAAGGAAATCACACCGAGCATCTTGGTTATATTCTTGCAGAACTACAGTATGTTCAGAGAACCTATCCCGGGGCAAAATGGTGAGACTTTACACTTCCCTAAAGGGAGACTTATAAAGATCATGGACAAAGAGATATTATCATTTAAGCAAGAACAAAAAAAGCTCTGGTCGATACTGGAAACAGTAACAGACCCGGAAGTACCTGTACTTACTGTTACCGATCTTGGCATTATCAGGGAGGTAAAAATCAGCGATGATGAAATTGAAGTTATCATCACTCCCACCTATTCCGGTTGCCCGGCTATGGATATGATCGCTGCCAATATTAAAATGGCTTTGCTGGAAAATGGTTATCAAAAAATAAAAGTCACTTCTGTTTTGTCTCCTGCATGGACAACTGACTGGATGAGTCTGGAAGGAAAAAGAAAATTGAAAGAATACGGTATTGCTCCGCCTGATCCAAAACAGCAAGTTTGCAAACAAGAATTATTTGCTGCTGATGAAGCCATTCAATGCCCGCATTGCAATTCATGGCATACACACCGCATCAGTGAATTTGGCAGTACGGCCTGTAAAGCATTGTATCAATGCGATGACTGCAAAGAGCCGTTCGATTATTTCAAATGTCATTGAGGCGTTCAAATAAATTATCTTCGTTATCAAAATACAATTCATGTCCTCTATTCACTTTGAGATCAATGACCATATTGGATTCATTACTTTGAATCGTCCTGATAAACTCAATTCCTTTAACCGGGAGATGGCGTTGCTGATGCAGGATGCCCTGGATCTTTGCAAAGACAAAAAGGTCCGCTGCGTTTACATCACCGGCGAAGGAAAAGCTTTCAGCGCCGGTCAGGATCTCACTGAAGTGGTTGACCCTAAGGGCCCGGGCATGAAAAAAATATTGAGCGAACATTACAACCCGATCATATTGCGGATAAGAAGACTGGAAAAACCGGTGATAGCTGCTGTGAATGGTGTAGCGGCAGGCGCCGGCGCCAATATTGCCTTATGTTGCGATGTGGTAGTTGCATCAGAAGCCGCCTCTTTTTTACAGGCTTTCAGTAAGATTGGTTTGATACCGGACAGTAGTGGTACTTATTTTTTGCCAAGATTGATCGGTTGGCAAAAAGCTTCGTCGCTGATGATGCTGGGAGAAAAAGTGCCGGCGGCAGATGCGGAAAAAATGGGAATGATCTATAAAGTTTTTTCATCTGATTCTTTTGCTGAGGAAAGTAAAAAGATAGCAATAACGCTGGCACAAATGCCGACAAAAGGATTGTTTTATACCAAACATGCATTGAATAGTTCATTTGTTAATTCCCTGGCAGAACAACTGGAGCTTGAGGATGATTACCAGCAAAAAGCAGCAAAAACGGATGATTACGAGGAAGGAGTTAAAGCGTTTTTGGAAAAAAGACAACCAAAGTTTAATGGTGAGTAGGGAGTAGCAAGTAGGAGATGAAAATCCAAAACCTAAAATCAAAAATCTAAATGACAGAGACCAATAATAAAGACCGGCTGGCCAATAATGTAGTAAGTCATATGATGCAGCATGATCTTTTCAGTCAATGGCTGGGGGTAGAGGTAATAGAAATAAAAGAAGGTTATAGTAAGATAAAAATGACAGTTCGCAAAGAAATGATCAACGGTTTTGGTATTGTGCATGGTGGTGTTCCGTTTTCGTTAGCCGATTCAGCTTTTGCATTTGCCTGTAATAACCGGAATGTTTTATCTGTTGCACTGGATACTTCCATCAATTTCATCAAACCGGTTCATGTGGGCGATGTATTAACTGCTGAAGCGAAAGAATTACACAATGGGAAATCAACCGGTCTTTATCATATTTCTATTACCAACCAAAAACATCATGAAGTGGCAGTATTTAAAGGTCTTTGCTACCGGACTGATAAAAACCTGATCTGATCAGGTCTGCCTCATGGAAAAGCTCTTTGTATGTCTCATTTCGTAACTTTCATTCCCTCAAAATAAATTCTCATGAGAAATAAACATTGCATTTCTGTTCTCTTTTTGTCCTTTTCCTTTCTGTTGGCAGAGGCCCAATTGACTGCACCTGTAGCAAAAAAACAACCAAAGGTTTTTGATGAGCATGGCACAAAACGGGTTGACGACTATTACTGGCTCAGCGATAAAAAGGACACTGCTGTCATCAATCACCTGAAAGCAGAGAATGCTTATTTCGAAGCATCGCTCAGGCACACTGAGGCATTTCAGCAAAAATTGTACGACGAACTGGTTTCCCGGATACCGCAAAGGGATATTTCACTGCCTACCCGGAGAAATGGTTACTGGTATTACAACCGGTTTGAAGAAGGAAAACAATATCCTTATTATGTAAGAAAAAAAGGTACTCTCAGCGCTGCTGAACAAGTGCTCCTTGACATACCCGAGATGGCAAAAAATCACCAGATATTCCTTCTCAGGGGTACGAATAATTCGCCCAATGGCGGTATTCTCGCATATTCAGTTGATACGTCAGGAGATCGTTTGTCCACTCTTTATTTCAAAGATCTGGGAACAGATAAATTATATCCTGAAACAATTTCAAATACAAGCGGCAGCACAGCATGGTTCAATGATAATAAGACCATTTATTATGTGGTGAACGACCATACTGTACGGGCCTATAAAGTGATGAGACATCTGCTTGGCACAGCTCCATCCACGGATACAGAAATTTATACTGAAAAGGATAGCACCTATAGTGTCAGTGTTTCAAAATCAAAGGACAACAAATATATTTTTATCGGCTCTTTCAGTACAAATACAAGTGAGTATCGTTTTATTGATGCAAACGATCCGGCTTCATCAGTTAAAATTGTTCAGCCCAGGACGCTTAATGTTGAATACTATCTCCGCAGTTTTGAAGGAGATGTTTTTCATATTCTAACCAACAAAGATGCAAAGAACTTCAAGCTGGTCACTGCTCCCGTCAAAGACCCCTCTATGAAAAACTGGAAAGATCTCATTCCTCATAACCCAAAAGCCTATTTGGAAAGCTATGAGATTTTAAAAGACTATATCATGGCGCAAACAAAGGAAAACGGTTTAACACAGATCAGGTATTTAGACCGGAAAAGAAAACAATGGCAACAAGTGAATTTTGGCCAGGATGCTTATGTAGCCAATATGTATATGGCAACGGATGATTATGCCACAGACAGTATCCGCTATAATTTTAATTCACTCACAACTCCTTCAAGCGATTACTTATACAACCTGTCAACACAACAAAAACAACTTTTAAAACAACAAAAGGTTGGTGATGCCTTCAACCCTGACTTATATGAAACCAAACGGATATGGGCAACTGCTACCGATGGAACAAAAGTTCCTGTTTCAATAGTTTATAAAAAAGATAAATTCAAAAAGGATGGAACCATGCCTTTATACTTATACTCCTATGGTTCATACGGCTCTAACTCCGATCCTTATTTTAATTCAGCCGCTATCAGCTTACTTGATCGTGGCGTTTCTTATGCTATTGCACATATCCGTGGTGGACAGGAATTGGGCCGTGACTGGTATGAACAAGGGAGAATTTTGACAAAAAAAAATACATTCACCGATTTCATTGACGTTGCCGATTACATGGTGAAGGAAAAATACACATCAGCAGATAGAATGTTTGCCAATGGCGTAAGCGCCGGCGGTATGCTGATGGGTGCAATTACCAATATGCGTCCTGATCTTTTCCGCGGAATTATTGCCGAAGTACCCTGGATGGATGTGATAACTGATATGTTTAACACCGATCTTCCATTGACAACATTGGAATATGACGAGTGGGGTGACCCGAATAAACCGGAGCATTACAAGTATATGCTTTCATGGTCGCCAATGGATAATGTAAAACCGGCGAAATATCCGGCCATATTTGCAACCGGGGGATTGAATGATACACAGGTACCTTATTTTTCCCCGGCAAAATGGGTAGCAAAGATCAGGGAGAACAATACCGGAACGAACCCCGTTCTCTTCCGAATAGAAATGGGAGCTGGTCACGGCGGTCAGTCAGGAAGATTCATCCGCCAGAAACTGACTGCACAGAAATTTTCCTTTGTGCTTGACCAGCTTGGCTGGAATGAGGAGACAAAAACATTCAATACCCTTAAAGGATTTTAGACCCGCAGCTCTATGGCCATCTACGAATTTCACGGATTTAAACCAGTCATTGATCTTTCTTCATTCGTTCATCCACAAGCAGCCGTTACGGGCAATGTCATCATCGGCAAAGACTGTTATATTGGTCCCGGTGCAGCTTTAAGAGGTGATTGGGGGCAAATTATTTTAGAAGACGGATGTAATGTGCAGGAAAATTGCATCATCCACATGTTTCCGGGCATAACGGTTCTTTTAAAAGAAGGTTCGCATATCGGTCATGGCGCTATTATTCATGGGGCCACTATCGGAAAAAATTGTTTGGTAGGTATGAATGCAGTGGTAATGGACAATGTACAACTGGGCGATGAAAGTATTGTTGGCGCATTGACATTGATAAAAGAAGGAGAAATAATTCCGCCGCGAAGTATTGTAGCGGGTAATCCCGGGAAGATCATTAAACAGGTAACAGATGAAATGCTGGCTTGGAAAACTGAAGGCACTGATCTTTATCAAAAATTGCCGGCGGAATGTTTTGAAACACTCCGTCCCTGCGAACCTTTACGGACTATTCCTGAGGATTTACCAGCTCAACCTGCGTTTTATAAACCCCTCAAGGGATAAATCATTGCCATTTATAAAAATTTTGTTGAGGAAACGGCAAATTGTTGTAATTTAAAGTTGCTCTTTAAAAAATTATAAATCAAAAAATAAGACTATGAGAAAAGGTTTACTCTCTGTATCGCTTCTTACAGGAGCCGTGTTACTTACTACCCTTCTTTCCGCACAGCAAGCCTCTAAGGTTGCTTATACCATGACAGATGTTCCGCAGCAAAATGGCAATTGGGTCTATTTGCGCACACTGAACATGGAAACGGGCACATTCAGTGGTTCTCTTTTGAATGGCAGCGCCGATCAGCAAATTGCTTTTGATGCCACTACCAAAAAACAGATCACTGATTTTGGTATCAACAAAATGGGATTTAATCAGCAACCTGCTTTCAGCAGTGGCGTAGCCGCTATTGCTTTTGACAGTAAACATTCGAGGATATATTATACTCCGATGTTCATTGATCAGCTGCGTTATTATGATATCAAATCACAGCAGGTTTATTACCTGGCAGTACCCTTCACCAATAGTCCAATGAAGGCTTCCAACCAGGGAAATATTATTACCCGTATGGCCTTCGCATCAGACGGCAATGGTTATGCTATGACAAATGACGCAACGCAACTACTTCGTTTCACTACAAATAAAAAACCAGAGATTGTTGATCTTGGAGCAATTGTGGATGATCCGAATAACAAAGGCGTTTCCATTCATAATTCCTGCAGCAGCTTCGGTGGCGATATGATTGCTGATGATGATGGCAACCTGTATGTTTTCTCTGCCCGCAATCATGTATTCAAAGTAAATATTGAAAGCAAAGTAGCTACTTACCTCGGTGCAGTAACAGGTTTACCCAATGGTTTTACCATCAATGCTGCTGCTGTGAATGAAAACAACCAGGTGTTGGTCGGCAGTGCTGTTGAAACAACTTCACTCTTTACAGTTGACGTAAAAACATTAGTTGCTACTACTTTCAAAATAAACGGAACCGTATGGCATACTTCTGATCTTGCCACCAGCAACTTATATGAATCCGGCAATAAGCCAAAAGCAACCACAATTGATCTTATTTCCAGGGGTACTGATCTTGGCGATAACAGGATAAGCATTTTCCCTAATCCTGTAACCAATAATCAGTTCAGTATTCAGTTCAGCAATGTTGAGACAGGAAGTTATACTGTGCAGGTAACTGATATGATGGGCCGCCAAATTTTACAGCAGATAGTAAATGTAGGTTCAGAGAATCAAACACAATCAATCAAATTGCAGTCAACAACTGCCAGAGGAATGTACCTGATCAAAGTGACGGATCAGTCAAGCAAATCAGTGTTCGATACAAAGATCGTTCTTCAATAAACAATGTCCCTGACAAAAGAAACAGTCCCGCCTAAGGTGGGACTGTTTTTATTTAGAAGGTTCTCTCCAGATCAGTTTCACATGTTTGGCGATGCTGTCAAAATCTTTACACTTGCCATCACCACTCCCGGTAAAACCTCCTGACGGCGCACAGATAGCTTTGCAATTATCATCGTATAACATATTATATTGATCGCAGCATTGAGCGGTGAAGAGGTAAACTTTTTTCTCTTTATACAAGTATGCATCGATCTGCACAGGAGCATCCATCGGTTCTTTACCGATCAATGCTCTTACACAAGCCGGAATGGAATCTTTCACCTGTTGTTCATTTTCTGTTTCCGGTACAGCTTTCGTTTTATTCTTTCCGCATTCGTTAGCGGTAAGAAAAGGAACTAACAATAAAGCAAGAAGATATTTCATTACTGATGTTTGATTATTGATAAGGTATATTTGCAATAACTGTACCTGAAGTAAAAATACAATTTTGGAAAAAAGCAACTTTGTTGATCAGATACGCATTTTTTGCCGGAGTGGCCATGGGGGCGCCGGCAATAAGCATTTTATGCGTAATAAATTCACCGCCATGGGTGGCCCGGATGGAGGCGATGGCGGACGTGGCGCTCATATCATTTTAAGAGGTAATAGCAACCTGTGGACATTACTGCACCTTCGCTATTATAAAAATGTATTGGCCGAAGATGGAGAGAAAGGGGGTTCTAATAATTCAACCGGCAGAGATGGGAAAGATATAGTCATCGAGGTGCCTTTAGGAACTATTGCAAGAGATGAAGAAACAGGAAAGCAAGAAGTAGAAATATTAGAAGACGGGCAGGAAGTTATTTGGATGGCAGGAGGAAGGGGCGGCCTTGGTAATTCCCATTTTGCTACTTCGACCAACCAGGCACCCGAACATGCGCAGCCCGGTGAGGACGGCGTTGAAGGATGGAAAGTACTTGAATTAAAAGTACTCGCCGATGTCGGGCTTGTTGGTTTTCCTAATGCTGGTAAATCAACTTTGTTGTCTGTTATTACTGCGGCAAAACCAAAGATTGCTTCCTATGCTTTTACAACCATCACCCCCAACCTTGGAATGGTAGAATACAGGGATGGAAAAAGTTTTTGCATAGCCGACCTGCCCGGTATCATTGAAGGCGCTGCAGAAGGAAAAGGATTGGGCCATCGTTTTCTCCGCCATATTGAAAGAAATCCTGTTCTTCTTTTTTTGATTCCCGCCGACAGCAATGACCATAAAAAAGAATTTGAGATACTGGTAAATGAACTGGAACAATACAATCCAGAGTTGTTGCACAAACAATTCATCATCGCCATCAGCAAAAGTGATATGCTGGATGATGAACTGAAAGCTGCGATCGAAAAAGAGTTACCGGCGAATATCCCTCACTTGTTTATTTCTTCTATCACCCATAAAGGCCTGACTGAATTGAAAGACCTTTTATGGAAAGTATTAAATGAACCGGCAGGTTGACCGGAATTAAATAGAAGGGAAATAGTTTTAAAGATGTACTTTAGAACATGCTGCGAAAACTAACAGCCATTATATTCATTCTCATTTTTGCATTCAATGTTGCAGGATATTACCCGCTGTTTAAAATAAAACAACAGAAAATAAGGAAAGAGGTAAGGAAAAGAATTAAGAACGCAATCCCGAATGAGGAATTGACTTTATTTGTTTTTGATACTTCGTCAGAAGAGTTTAAGAAGATCCAATGGGTTGAAGAACATGAGTTCAGGTATCGTGGATCGATGTATGATATTGTGCGGCAATCGTCCGGTGAAAATGGTACCCTGTCATTTTACTGTATAAATGATGAACATGAAGAAAAGCTGTTTACCAGTCTTTATAAATACATTGAAGATCTTTCGGGAGGGAATGAAAATGAAACAGAAAACGATTCATTGAAGATCATTAAAGATTATCTTTTATATCCCTGTTTCTATTTTTTCTCCAATGACCGCAATCCTGGTTATCCCCCCGTTTCTTTTCCACTTTCTACGATAATATTATGTATCCCAACTCCGCCGCCGGTCAAAGTATAGCTGGTCATATTTCCCTTCTTTATAATTGCGAGCAACAATTATACGACCGCTATTAATTAAACTTAATCTTTGAAGTCTATGCATAAAACCTATGCTGTTATTTCCATATTGGTAACTTTTGTGATCCTTTTTTCTCAATCGTGTGATACAGAGGCCGACAAAAGCAATGCAAGCCGGCATGGCGAAAGCAAAAGTCATCTTTCAGGGTACGCCTGTATGTACTGTCATCAGCCTAATGGACAGAGCAAAAACAAGTTTAGTGTTGCCGGTACTATTCTAAATGAAGCCCGTTCGGCGATACAGCCAACAGCTGTTATAAAACTTTATACAAAAAGTAAAGGCCAGGGCAAACTTATCGCTACCATTAAGACGGATGCACTTGGTAATTTTTATACGACCAAAGAAATTGATTTTAAAGCCGGGTTGTTTCCTACGCTGTTAGGCACCCCGGGAGTTAAGGAAGATACCAAGCATATGAAAAGGCGAATATTTAACGGCAATTGCAATGGCTGCCATGGGCCCGCAGCAGAGAGACTTGGAATAGACTGACAAGAACCACTAACAAAATTTGTATGACAACAACAAAATCGCCGCATCACAGGTCGGTGGTCCTGATCAGAATCCTGAGAAAAATTCACAGGACCATCGCAATTTTTTTATTTGTTTTCTTTTTGATCATTTCTGTCACTGGTCTTTTATTGGGATGGAAGAAAAAAGCCGGCATCCTTCCGCCCGCTGCTAAAGGGGTTTCTGCCGACCTGAAAACATGGTTGCCATTTGATAGTCTGCATACGATTGCTGTGAATACTTTGCGGGATTCGGTTTCCCCGGGTATATCGCCTGACCTGGACAGGATAGACGCCCGTCCGCAAAAAGGAACTGTGAAATTTGTTTTTTCCGATCGATATTGGGAAATACAAGTAGATGGTACTACCGGTAAAGTGCTACGCATTCATAAACGGACCTCGGATATTATAGAGAACATCCATGATGGAACAATCCTCGACGTAATATTCAATACAAAGAATGAAAATTCCAAGCTATCCTATACAACCATTATGGGTCTTTCATTGCTGATGCTTACGCTTTCCGGCTTCTGGCTTTGGTATGGGCCTAAAAGACTGAGAAGAAAAAAGAAAAAAAGGGATATGGAAGAGTAGCTATCCGGATACTGCTCCCTGTTCGATCCTTGCTAACAGGGAGTTTTATTTTATTAATATGATCGTCCCACTGTATCACAAGCTGCTTTCAGCAATGAATTATTATCGATCGCATCCTGCCACTTTTCCCACATCATTACTCCGTTGGCGATATCCTTTGCCAGTTTTGCTTTTCGCTTTACGGTGTATTGGCCGTTGTAGTAAATAGTATAGTTAGTAAACCCTCCGGCTGTTACGATAGCAGAATCCAATTGGGGGTTACCACCCTGCGATAGAATTGTTTTATACGTCAGTACTGTTCCTGTTTGGGTAATGCCCGATGGTCTTCCGTAAGCAGGTAATCCCAGCACAGCTTTGGCCGCAGGCATTGATCTCGTATTCAGCCAATAGTTCAGGCAAACTGTTGCCAGCGTATAATCACTGTGATGCCTGTAAGGAACCGTTGTATTGAAATCATCATAAGCCATGATATTGAAAATGTCAACATAAGGAAAGATCTCATTGCGGATAGCATCTCTTATTCCACCGGCATATTTACCAGCTGTAATAGCTGCTGATAAATAATAACGGCCATCCCGGTGCAATGAATCAGACAGTTCTTTCATCAGCAAAGTAAATGTTGCATCTGTCCCGTCTGTGGTGGTAGGAAATTCCCAGTCCATATCTATTCCATCAAGATTATTAGCTCTCACAGTATTCATCACATCTTTGATAAAATTATTTCGGCCTGCAGCCGTAGCCGCCATATTTTTAAAATTGGTTTTACCATCCCCGCTACCATCATTGATACCAAGAAATACTTTAGCTCCATTTGTCCTTGCTTTATCCCGCACAGCAGTCAATGAAGCGGCAGGCGATGAAGGAGCTGACAGAGTACCCGAAGTGTTTACCCCATAAAAAGCATATACCACTACATTCGTCATCCTGAATTTTACATCAGGTACATCTGCTAAACTTCTGTATGATGGAAAGTAACCGACAACATAATAACCAAAAGCCGGCGGTACTTGTATGATAGTTGCTATAAATGATGTGGCTGCTGAACTACAGCCTGTAGCTCCGCCGGTAGTATTTTTGGGCTGTACATACCAATATAATGACTGGCTTTGAGCAAAACCGGGTATTGTATAATTATAACTGGTTCCTGATACATTACTTGCTATCACTGTTGCGGTAGCAGCTGAAGTACCCAGGTACACATCATAACCAGTAGCGCCACTTACTGCTGCCCAGCTTAAGGTTACCGATGTTGCTGTTATGAAAGAGCCATTGGCCGGTGATGTATTGGATGCACAACCGGGAACTGTGGGGCCTGAAGGTGGATTATCCGTACCGCCTTTTTTACTACAACTATAACCAATCACTATTATAAGTAATATGCAAATAAAAAGTCTTGAACTCATGTCTTATTGGTTTGGTTTTTTAAAATTAGCGGATTTAAAAGGAAATCAGTTCTTAGATTCTTCTTTTTGTGTAGGTTTGCCTCCTAAAATTCCACACAATGAAGAAATTTTTTATAACGATCGTATTATTCATCAGCCTTGCCTTTAAAACAATGGCCGACGAAGGCATGTGGCTGCCACTGCTGCTCGGTCAGCAAGTATATGATAATATGAAGAAAAAGGGGTTGATACTTACTAAAGAACAACTCTATGCTATTAACAAACCATCCCTGAAAGATGCTATCATCATTTTTGGCGGTGGATGCACCGGCGAGATCGTCAGTGCCGAAGGTTTGATATTTACCAATCACCATTGCGGTTATGATGCTATTGCATCGGCCAGCTCGGTTGATCATAATTATCTGCAGGATGGTTTTTATGCAAAAAGTAAAAGCGAAGAAATTCCCAGTAATCTTTCTGTACAATTTTTATTGCGTATTGATGATGTGACCAAAGAAGTAATGGATTCTTTAAAAGGACTCAGTGGAGCTGAAAGAGTGGCCAAACAAGGTGCGGTGCTGGCTGCCATCAATAAAAGAATGAGTGATGCCAGCAAGAATATTGAAACAAGAGTAAGTGCCTTATTCAAAGGCAACCAGTTTCTCGCATTTGTTTACCAGCGTTATTTTGATGTACGTTTGGTAGGTGCACCGGCAGAAAGTGTAGGAAAATTTGGTGGTGATACAGATAACTGGGAATGGCCCCGCCACACCGGTGATTTCTCCATTTTCAGAGTATATACAAAGCCTGATGGAAGCCCTGCCAAAGCTGGTGAAGCAACCGATGGAAATATTCCTTTGAAACCAAAATGGTATTTGCCTGTTTCTTTACGACCATTAAAAGATGGTGATTTCTCAATGATATGGGGTTATCCCGGCGGCACTAACCGTTATGAAAGTTCTTATGGTATCAAATTGTCCATTGATATCAACAATCCAACATTGGTCAAGCTGCGTGATATAAGATTAAAATACATGTTCGAAGAAATGAAGAAGGATCCTGCCATCAAATTGCAACTGGCTTCTTCTTATGCGGGTATTGCCAATTACTGGAAATTCTTTGATGGCGAGACTAAGCAACTGGTGAAATATGATATATTCGGCCAGAAGAAAACAGCAGAAGCAAAATTCAATGCATGGGCAAAAGGAAAACCGGAATTTGAGAATGTGTTTGCTGACTGGGGTAAAGCTTATGAAGCATGGTTGCCGTATGCAAAGCACCGCATGTATATGAATGAAGGCATTTACGGTTCTCCCCTTGTCTCTTTTGCTTCTGCGTTGATACAACTTGAAGCTCTCCTCGTAAAAACAGGAGTGCCCCAGGCTGATGTTAAGAAAGCCGTTGAAGCTGCTAACCAGCAACGCAAAGCTTTTATGGAAGGAGAAAATATTGCCTCTGATAAAAATATTGTTGCAACAGTTACCCGCATGTATTATGAAGATGTTGCCAAAGAGCAGCATCCTGTTGGTTTTTTTGGCTCATTGAAAAATACTTACGGCCCGCTGGAGGATGATGCGACCTATAAAAAATATGCGAATGAGATCTTCAGTAAAACAATGATACTGGATGATGCTAAATGGAATGCCTTTGTTGCTAATCCTGATGCGGTAAAATTGCAGGACGATCCTGCATTTGCACATGCTGCTGCCTTTGCAAAAAATTATACCTCCAAGTACGGTCCCCTGTTCCAGCAGTTCAATGCAAAGAATGCAGAGTTCGGAAGACTGTATTTAAAAGGCATCATGGAAATGGATCCTGTAAAAGCGAAGATGATGTATCCGGATGCCACCTTCACAATGAGAGTAAGCTATGGAAATGTAAAATCATACCAGCCGAGAGATGCAGTATTCTATGACTATGTCACTACATCAAGAGGTTTATTGGAAAAATATAAACCCGGTGATTATGAATTTGACCTGCCGGCCAATCAAATTGAATTATTGAAGAAAAAAGATTTTGGCCAGTACATGGACCCCACCCGCAAAGACCTGGTGATCGGCTTTATCACCACCAACGATATTACCGGTGGTAACTCGGGTTCTCCCGTTATTAATGCAAGAGGAGAATTGATGGGTCTTGCTTTTGATGGCAACTACGAAGCATTGAGCCACAAACTGGCATTTGATAAAGATCTTAACCGCACCATTTGTGTTGATATCCGTTATGTGTTGTGGTGTATTGATAAATTAGGCGGTGGTGCTAATATTATCAAAGAACTGAAGCTAATGAAATAGACCGCTGATCACATTGATTAAATGATTAAAATGAAAAGCAGCCTTAGGGCTGCTTTTTTATTTTGCCACGAAAGCACACAAAAACATACGAAGTTTTTTCCTTTCGTGTCAATTCGTGGCAAAAAATTATTCAGTAACATTGTAAACAAATTCATTCCCTGTTCAAACCCATTACCATATTTTCATTTTTCGTTTTGTTATCCGTTGGCGTTTACAGTCAAACCCAATTCAGCATTGCCACTGATCTTGGGTTGCAGCGCAGCTTTAAAAAAGAACAACAGTATTGGGCAGTAGGTCATACTGTCCAGGCCCAGTTTCATTTTACCCCGAAAGATGGCGCTTATGCCTGGATATCTTATTACAGTGCCGGTAAATTCAGGAACCATCTTACCGCTTCGGCAAAATCCGTATCCACCATTCCGCAGCAAATAAATTATGATAACGACGGAGAAATGCGCTTCAAGCAGTTGTCTATCGGCTGGAAAAAATATCTTAAAGGTTCCTGCCAGGCGGAAGAGGGATGGAATTTGTATGCCTATGCAGGATTCGGCTTACTACTTGGAAGGATCTCCAATATTCACTCAACTGTTATCGATACGAATAGCTACAATGTACCTGTCAGGGTTGGAAAAGCCAACTTCAAACGATTGACAGCTGATCTCGGCCTGGGTTGGGAAACTCCTATCGGCGCTGATATTTTTTTATATACCGAAGGAAGAGTATGGATACCTACTACTGATTATCCCAGCAAATTCATTTTTATAAATGATAATGCACCGCTGGTAGCGATGCTGAATGCTGGTATCCGTATTCTCTTTTGAGGTTTCAGAGGTCTAAACTCTGTATCACTGTATCCTCACATCAAAGCGTCCTTCTGTTACAGAAAGAACTCCCGCATTGTAAATACTTCCCGCATTGAACTGGAAAGTACCCGATACGATCCTGTTTACCGCATCAATCCTGGTAACAGTTACGCTGCCGGTATGCGTAGCAGAGGTCAGCCATTCATCTTCGGGTGTCACTTTTCTTTTTACATAGTAACCATAACTTGATGTGCCATTCGGATGTGTTACATTGATGTTGAGAGGATAAACACCGGGGCTGGTTACATTATAAATGGTTAGCTGAAATTCTGTTTCATTAGGCGATGAAGCAAAGTTGCGGGCATTGATCACAATATCGCTACCAGACATTCTTGCTTCAAGAATATCATTGGCAGGTAAAGACCCAAAACCCTGCGGCACCCATAGATCGCCATTTACTTTAGCGCCAAATGTATGTGCGCCGGACTGGGTGGCTGCCGGCAATTCATCAACATCTTTTTTGCAGGAAATCAATACGATAAGTGGCAGAAGGGCAATCAGGATTCGTTTCATAGATATTGTTGTGAGCATAAAACGTTTTTTTTAATGGCTTGGTATATAAAAGACGAATTAATATGGCAAAAACAAGGCCATTCTGGATGCTGGATTCTTGATTCTTGTGCCTTGTATCTTGTATCTTCTTTAATATCTTGTGTTATATGAGTAATAAATTGACTATTCAGCTGGTAGAATTGTACCGGCTTTCGATTCCTTTAAAAGAACCATTCATCACATCATTGGGAACAGAGACCAGCGCTGAAAATGTGCTGGTAAAGATCATTACAGATGAAGGCATTATTGGTTTTGGTGAATGCAGTCCGTATATGCCCATCAATGGCGAGAGCCAGGACACTTGTTTTATGGTGGGGCAATATTTTGCGAAAGCATTGAAAGGAAAGAACCCGCTGAACATTGAAAAGTGCATCCAGCTAATGGATAAGATTATTTATGCCAATACCAGTATCAAGAGTGCATTTGATATAGCGTTGTATGATATTGCTTCACAACATGCCGGGGTGCCGTTGTATAAATTTATTGGTGGAGAAAATAATAAAACGATCATCACTGATTATACTGTCAGTATTGATGAACCGGCAAAGATGGCGGCGGATGCATTGAAAATAAAAAATGAAGGCTATCCTGCTATCAAGATAAAACTGGGTAAGGATGGAAAAAAAGATGTGGAAAGAATAAGAGCTATCCGTGCCGCTGTTGGCAATGAAATTCCAATCCGCATTGATGCCAACCAGGGATGGAAAGTAAAAGAAGCGATTGAAACATTGAACGCATTAGCCGAATTTGATATCCAGCATTGCGAAGAACCCATTGCCCGCTGGAAATACATGAAGTTGCCGAAAGTGAAAAAGAATTCTCCTGTTCCTATTATGGCGGATGAATGTTGCGGAGATGAACATGACGCAGAACGACTGATCGAATTGAATGCATGTGATTATTTCAATATCAAGCTGGGAAAATCCGGCGGCATATTCAAAGCACTGAAGATGGTGAGAATGGCGGAAGAGGCCGGTATTCATTTGCAAATTGGCGCTATGCTTGAATCAAGATTAGCTATGACAGCATTTGCCCATTTTGCTTTATGCAGTCCGAATATCGAGCATTATGATTTTGATACAGCCCTAATGTTCATTGAAGATCCTGTTACCGGTGGAATTGTTTATGAGAAGAATGGGGTAATAAAAGTGCCGGATATAAATGGATTAGGTGCAACGATCAATGATAATTGGCTGAACAAGATGGAAAAAATTATTATTTAACGATATGAGCATTTCAGCACAAATAGCAAAGCATTTAAGAGATGTTCATTTCGGAGGTAACTGGACATCTGTTAACCTGAAAGAAACATTGAGCGATGTAACCTGGCAACAGGCTGCTACAAAAGTTCAATCGTTCAATACCATTGCGGCACTGGTTTATCATATGAACTATTATCTTGACCTTGTAATAAAAGTAATGCAGGGCGGACCATTGGATGGAAAAGATAAATACAGTTGGGAGATGCCGCCAATTACCAATGAAGAAGAATGGCAGCAATTATTGAACAAAACATGGAGCGATGCTGAAACATTGGCCGGGCTGATCGAAAAATTCCCCGAGGATAAACTCGCCAAAGATTTTTTGGATGGAAAATATGGAAGCAATTTCCGCAACCTCGAAGGAATTGCAGAGCATTGTCATTATCATTTGGGGCAGATAGTGATACTAAAAAAATTAACTTTACCGGAAAATCAAAAT
>JABFRU010000031.1 GCA_013140985.1 Chitinophagaceae bacterium
AAACTACCCCAATAATGATCGAATACATGATTATTCGTCATTTTTTAAAATATCATCGGCAACCAGAGCTTACTAACTTTGTCAAAATTTATCATTATGCGTTTTGAAAAACCTGTTCCGGTTACAACAATTGCGCAGATCATTGGCGCACAATTGATGGGTAATAAAGAAGGGATGGTAACCGGCATCAATGAACTGCATAAAGTAGAAAAAGGAGATCTCGCATTTGTAGATCACCCCAAATATTATGAGACCTGTATCAATTCAGCTGCTACATTTATCATTATTAATAAGGAAACCAGCTTCCCTGGTGGCAAAGCTTTGTTAGTAGTGGATGAACCATTTGAAGCTTACTTGAAAATTGTGAATCACTATCGTCCATTTGTCCCTTCCATGAAAATGATCAGTGATTCTTCTTCCGTTGGTGCGGGAACGGTGGTAATGCCCAACGTTTATATTGGCAATCATGTGCAGGTCGGCCGGGATTGTGTGTTCCATCCTCATGTTACGATACTGGACCATTGCATTATCGGCGATAATGTGACCATACAGGCCGGCACTATCATCGGAAGCGATGCTTTTTACTATAATAAAAAGACCAACCGGGATGTTCATTATAAAAAAATGACAAGTTGCGGCCGGGTGATCATTGAAGACTGGGTAGAGATTGGCGCTAATTGCACTATTGACCGGGGCGTTAGCCATGATACGATCATTGGCGCCGGAACCAAAATGGATAACCTCATTCATATTGGCCATGACACCATTGTAGGAAAGAATTGCCTTTTCGCCGGACAAGTTGGTATTGCCGGCGCTACAACCATTGAAGATAATGTAACACTGTGGGGCCAGGTTGGAGTAAGTAAAACATTGACGATTGGAAAGGATGCAGTTATTTATGCCCAGAGCGGCGTAAAAGATTCCATTGCCGGCGGCAAAGTATATTTCGGCTCACCGGTAGAAGATGCAAGGGAAAAAATGAAAGAATTTGTTTGGATAAAACGGATCCCTCTTCTTTGGGAAAAAGTAATGGGCAAAAAATGATCTGTCAGTAGCCCGGTGGCAAATAATCATATGGCAACTGATCCGCCAGGTTCTTCCAGCTCCAATAGCCCTGGTTCACCCAATCCTTTTGCTCATAGTAATAACCATTTTCCATAATGCCGATAGCATATTTGAGGTCAATATAAGAAATAGGATAGGGCACATTTTTCGGCAAGTTCATTTTCTTAAGGTATTCAGGCTCCGGTCTTTTTTTAGTATAGGTGATGCTTATTTTCCGGGGGAAAAATACTTCTGCATCTACCTGGCCTGTCGGTACCTGGTAATTAACGGGCCGCATAACAATACTATCAACCCGGGTACTATCACCTTTTATAGTATCAGCGATGTAAACAACACTATCTCTGAAATAAGGGATTAAATCAAAATAATTTCTGTCATATACATTTTCGATCTTACCAAATTTTCTATCACTTCCTTCCTCAAGCATTTCAATGAGCCAGCCATCTTCTATTAATGTGCTGTCATAATAACTTCTCATGAATTGCAGTTTGGAACCTGCATAAGCTTTGGCACGGGCAGTTACCCATGCTCTTTTCAAACTATCTTCCCCTTCCATTTCAGAATATAAACAATAACCCCTGTATAAATTTATATCAGTGGCATAATAATATACAAATGAATCAAGCAGGTACCGCATGTTATAACCAAGTGCTTTATTGCTGATCTGTAGTGCATCTGTGGCAAGCACTTTCAGTTTATTGCTGCGTTTATAGAAATAGAATTTCAGTACTTCGGGATTCAGTAATACACATTGCGCTGCATTGGGGGTGGCGCCAATAAAATTCTTGATAAAGAAATCACCATATTTGGTCCAGCCATCAGCTACTTCATTGCTGCTTTTGATCACTACTTCATTCATGCTCTTATCTTCTTTGATCATCAATATCTCAAGTTTGGTGGCATCATTTACCCGTATGGTTTGAGTTTGATAACCTGTATAACTGATGATCAGGTCATAACCGCCGGATTTCAATGATAAAGAGAATTGCCCCTCTTTATTGGTAAAAGAGCCGGAAGTTGTATTCTGGCAAAAAACAGAAGCTGAGACAAGCGGTTCCCGGGTTGTTGAATCCAGCACTGAGCCGGTTACAGTAAACTGTGCGCCGGCGGCAAATGAAATACTTATTATTAACAGGAAGAATCCAATACGAAGTTTTTGCATAGAGAAATGATTAGCCGGTTAAAGATAGTGCTTGTTTCATTTCGGTTGCACACTATTGTCTGCTCCGGCGTATTTTTCACAGGCTTTTTTAATTGTTTCTTCCAGCGGGGTGAAGGAGAACCCCGGCAAAGTTTGTAGTAGTTTATCATTTTCAAACCAGGTACGGCTAACGGCTACCCTGGCAGTTTCTTTTGTTAATAATGGCCGGTGATTTGAAAAAAAAGATTTTAATCTCTCCATTCTCCATGCAATAGCTAATAAAAAAGGAGTGGCTTCTTTCGAGGGTCTTTTTTTACCAAAAGCATCAGCAATAGTTTCCTGCAATCTTTTAAACGTCCATGTATCGCCATTCACAATAAACCGTTGTTCGGTGATATTACTTTCCATTAAAAGGAGAGTAACTTTTGCGACATCTTCTACATCCACAAAACCATTGGTGCCGGGAGTGTACCAGTTGAATCCGTTGTATATATTTTTAAAAATGGCACAACTGCCGCTGTTCCAGTCGCCATACCCTAAAATAGTGCTTGGATTTAAAATGACCGCTTCCAAACCTTCAGCCATTCCACGCCATACCTGCAGCTCTGCTTTGAATTTACTGATAGCATAATGCGTATTAACCTTGCTTTCCTCCCATTTCTTCTCTTCATTCACATGTCCCCCGGTGGTGGTTCGCCCTAATGCAGCAACGGAACTGATATGAACTAAGCGCCGTACATTTTTTTCCAGCATGATGTCAATTACATTGGCGGTGCCTTCTACATTTACATGGTACATTTTTTTGCGATCTTTCTTTACAAAGGCAACAACCGCTGCAGAATGTATGACGGTATCAACATCTTCCATCGCTTCTTCCAATGCGACCACATCGAGCACATCACCTTCTATCCATTCTACTTTGTCAAAGATTTCTTTGGGGATCCAAAAAGGAAGTTTGTTGCTACGACGAATGGCTCTTACCGGATAACCCTTTTCCACCAAATGCTTAATGATGTACGAACCGAGGAATCCTGTGCCACCTGTTACAAGTATAGTTGACAAGTTGAAAAATTTACAGGTTGACAGGTTAGGAGCTGACTTGTGAACTTGTCAACTCTTAACTTGTCAACTAATATTGATAATACCCTTCGCCTGATTTTTTCCCAAGTTTCCCTTCTTTTACTTTTTGTTCCTGGATATAAGAAGGTTTCAATCGTTCCGGCTCATGCAGTTGTTCATATACCGAACAACTGACAGCATAATTAATATCATTGCCGATCAGGTCCATCAGTTTGAATGGCCCCATTTTAAAACCGGTGGCTTCCAATAACCGATCTGTTTCTTCAAAGCCAACAATATTTTCTTCTGCCAGCCGCAGCGATTCAATATAATAAGGTCTTGCCACCCTGTTGACAATAAATCCGGGAGAATCCTTACAAATGACCGGCACTTTTCCCATTGCTTTTATCAGGTCAACAACAGTTTGCGTGGTTTCATTATTCGTATAATTCGTGTTGACCACTTCTACCAGTTTCATGATGGTAGCAGGATTAAAAAAATGCATCCCGATCACTCTTGAAGGATTAATTACTTTTTCTGCTATCCTGGTAATGGATAAGGAAGAAGTGTTGCTGGCAAAAACAACTTCGCTGTGATTTAATTCTGCCAGCTGGTTAAAGAGGCTGATCTTTATTTCCTCTTTCTCCACGATAGCTTCAATAAAAAGATCGGCAAGACAGGTTTGCACATCATCTGTATAGCTTATCCGTTGCCCTATTTTTTCTTTTTCCCCGGCTGTTATCTTTTCTTTATCAGTAAGTGTCCGCAGGTTTTTTTCAATAGCGATTTTTGCTTTTTCCAGCGCTGCTATATTGGGATCATACAACAACACATGATAACCCGATTGAGCAATGGCCTGGGCAATGCCACTGCCCATGGTGCCGGCTCCACAAACACAAACGCTGTTGATATTCATATTGAATAAATTGCACTATAAAGATAAGTTGTCCACACTTCATCCCACTATGCATAAGAATGAAATGACGGAATTGTTTTTTATGCGAAGTTTCTCTTACCTTAAAGCAAAATTTATAACCTGGCAGAATACCTTCTTTAGAAAATTGGCTTTCCTGTTTTAATATATTCATCAAACCAAAATCAACTACTATGGACAAGAAAATGTTTACCATCATTCTGGCAGTTGTAGTAACTGCTTCTTTTTTTTTAGATTGGGGCCACGGTGCCAGCGCTTTTGATATTGTAAAAGGTGCGGGCCCATGGGAAAAATATGTTTTAATATTAATCCCGTTGTCAGGAGTATTACTGTTGATCGGAGCTTTAAATAATGGAAACTATCCTTTAGGAAGAAACACACTCTGCTGGCTGCCTTTATTGGCAGTATTATTCTGGATCATCGGTATGCCATTGATAGAAGGATTTCCAATTGGAGATGTTTTTAAATCAATTGGTAAAGGATGGGGAATCGGTCATTGGATCGCTGTTGTCGGGTCATTGGTATTGGCTCTATACAATCCGAAATAGAAAACGATCAAAATCTTTTTCAAACGAAAGCTGCCAACCGGCAGCTTTTTTATTGCTGCAGAGAGATGTATTTTTAAGCAATAAATTTTTCAAATGCGGCGCTGGGCTATAATCTTATTTTTTTTTCAATCAATGCAGGGCGAAAGCCAAACCTTCCAGCAATGGGCACAAACGGTGAATTGGGATGGTGTCAGTCATTGGAAAAGATACATGATCACCCAGCCGGCTTATATGGGCCCCAATGCGTTGCCGGTACCTCAGCTTTCCAACGGGAGTATTGACAGCAATTTTTTTATCGGCTCAACCATCAACCTGCATTACTCCAACGGTGATAATACACAAAATGCAACACTGTATGCCAATTATTGTCTTGTAAAGGATCTGATAGCATTTGATCTTTCCTGGGTACCGTATGAACGGTATGTCATGAGCCAGGACATCAAAGAGAAACGGCATGTGTTCTCTCAATTTTTTTACGACCAGGAAGCTGCCGGAGAAGTAATCCTGAATACCAACCTGCAACTGCTGAATAAATGGAGAAAACATATACACTTGTCAGCAAGACTTGGGTACAGATTCCCTACTGCATCAGGGTTTGGAGCTGCCCGTTACTCAGACGGGCCGGGATATTATCTTGATCTTTCCTTTGCCAAACCCATCAGCCCTCATTTTAAATTAGCAGGGATGCTTGGGTTTTATTCCTGGCAATTGCAATCTGACAGGCACCAGCAGGACGATGCTTTTTTATTTGGCGCCGGTATAGAATGGAATAAGAACAGGTGGCGGATACAGGCCAATGTTGCCGGCTATCTCGGCTACCTGGAAGATAGCGGTGATAAACCTGTTGTTGCAAGATTTGGTATTGAGAAAAAGGCAAAAAGACTCGGTTACCTCTTTCGGTTTCAGCAAGGGTTGCATGATTTTGATTACAGCAGTTTTGAAACAGGAATAAAGTATTTCATAAAGAAAAAACAGTAAGCTGCATTATTCCCCAACATACCTGAAAACGATCACAGCATTTTTTTTCAGATCGGCAAAAGCAGCAAGACGGTATTCCTTATCGCCTGAACTGATCAATAGTAATGCAGTGTTCGGGGGAATGGAACCCAGGTTATGTGCTACAAGGATCAGTTCATGCTGCGGATTCTCTTTGCTCAACTCTAATTTTATAAGGAAGGGTATCCGGGCTACAGGTATTTTATGTGCTATCAGCTTTCTGTTTTGAAGAATGCTGATGGTGTCGCCATCGGTTAAAGCATTATCAATTACCCTGATCATTAATTCTTTTTCTGTTACTGAAACAACGGATAGAGTATCATTTTTCCTGTTTGTTTGCATTTGCAGAATGACATCTTCAGGAGAGGCCGCCACTGGCGTATCAACAACAGGCTTTTCAATTATTTTTTGATCAACGGGTTTCTCAATTATTTTTTCTTCGGGTGGTGTAACGACAACTGCCGGTGGAGTTGAAACCCGGGGATTCACTTTACAGGGCTTTGATGCCATGATCCGCACATAAGCGGTGCTGTCAATTTTATTGCTTGTTTTTACTAGCCGGATGTATTCAGGTTGCGGATCTTCTATTAATATAAGGCGTGGTATTCCGTCGATCATTTGGTACAGGCTGTCTGGTTTTTGCGAAACAGTGCCTTCAAGAATTTCATCATCACCCTCTTTTTTATAAAAAAGAGAATACCGGGTCTGCATATGACCCCGGGTATTCATTATAAAATCAATACTCTCCCCCCAAAAATATTGCCGCCTCTTATTATAGGTTCCATAAAAATTTGTTTTGCAATAACCGCTGTCTTTATCCTTGTCGTAAGTATAGCCAATATATTTTCCGCAGATATTGGCGATGCAAAGCCGGGTGTAATAAGTAAAGCGGTGGTCATTGTAATCTTCCCAGGTGCCGGATATATCCTGTGCTTTTATCGTGACTGAACACACACAAAGACATATAGCAACAATATAGCGCACAGCAGAGAGTTTGAGTCTTACAAGTTCGGAAAAAGCGTGGAATTATTTTTTGAAATGTTTTTTCAAATATTTCAACTTTTCTTCTATAATTTTTGTCTTAGGATGATCCTTCCCGAGTGTTCTTATTCGAGAGGAATATGCTTTGTTAAGCAAGGTTTCTGTTTTTTCGTATTCACCTAGCTGCTGATAAAGAGAGGCTAGGTTTGATTGAACAATGACAACTTCTGGATGATCTTCGTCAAAATTCTTTATATTGTTTTTCAGAGCAAGTTCAAGTAATTCTTTTGCTTTTTCATATTCTCCAATATCTTGATAAATTAAAGCAAGATTTGATTGGTCAACGGAAACGCTTGGATGATCTTCTCCCAGATTTTTTATATCATTTTCTAAGGCATGTTCAAGCAGTTCTTTTGCTTTTTTATATTCCTTTAAATCCTTGTAAACTAAAGCTAAATTAGATTGACGTAAAGCAACGACGGGGTGGCCCTCACCCAAATTTTTAATTGCATTTCCTAAAGTAAGTTCAAGCAGTTCTTTTGCTTTTTCATAGTCTTTTAAGCTTCTATAAATTATGGCCAAATTTGAACGAACTATAACAACAGCCGGATGATCTTCGCCAAAGTTTTTTATATACTTTTTTAAAGCAAGTTCAAGTAATTCTTTTGCTTTTTCAAATTCTCCAAAATCTTTGTAAAGCATAGCAAGGTTGGATTGCCCTCTGGCAACATCTGGATGATCATCACCTAATGTTTTAATATGATTCTTCAAGCAAGCTTCAAGCATTTGCCTTGCCTTTTCGTAATTTCCCAGTTTCCTTATTACTTCAGCTAAATTAATTTGAAACCCACCAATAACAGGAAGTTCAATTTCTTCCTCACGTAGCTTACTCAAAATAAACTCTGCATAGGGGATAAGAAAAAAAAGTTTAGTAATATTAGTATAGACATCGGTTAGCAATAAATTTTTAAATTTTTCAACAAGTTGCTCAACATCTTTCAAAGATGGCTGTAACTGATAGTCTGTCATTTGTTGTACAATCCTATGAATATTATAGCTCCTTTCATTTAATTGCAGCCAACCCTTTTTGCTTAGAGCATTAAGAGTTTCATGTAATTCTTTTTCCTTTTCCTCATTTTTAATATTCAAAAAATTCTCAAGTTCATCTATTGTGTAAGACACCGGCAGCAGGAAACAAAACTGTTTCATCAGCCATTGTTCTTGTTCTGTTAATGGTAAAAGACTAAAAGTTTGAAGAAGATGCAGATATATTTCGGTTTCTGCTTTACTATGATTCAGCTCTATTTTTCGTTGAAGCTCCGGAGAAGAAAGCTGCCTGCTGCGTATTTTTTGAAACACTTCTTTCACGGGCAGTTTTTGTCCAGGATAGGCAAGGGTTTTAGCAAGCAATTCTATGGTCAATGTGTGATAACCAATCTCCGTTAATAGATCTTCAACATCCTTTTCATCGGCTGGATTTTTATAGTATGCTTTAAATAATTCTTTTGCTTTTCCTTTCGGTAGGGTTTCTATTTCAATGATTTTAAAACCACTAAAATTATTTCGACTTGTTATCAAAATATTCCATTGAGGCGGTCTTGGTAAAATGTCTTTAATGTTGTTCAGATCGTCTCTTGCATTATCAATTACCAATAAGTTTTTCCCAGGCAGATTTGATAGTGCTTGTATAATTAGCTGAAATCTCACATCATTACTCTCATTGGTAAATTCTAGATTTAAGCTTTTTGTCAACACTTCATTATAGGCAAATGCTTCAGTAATGCTCATGTTCTGCTCATGCCCAGTATCCTGCGTTTTTACTTCTATCCACGCCACATGATCATAATTGTTGAGATTATCCTGCACAAATTTTTTAGCCAAGGTTGTTTTCCCAATACCGCCAAGACCATTCATCAAAACAATTTTAGAGGAAGCCTCAAGTTCTTTCTCTAAGTTTTTCAGATCTTCTTCTCTTCCAATGAACTCGTCATCATGTTTTGGAATATTGGTAAGCAAATGAGGAAAGCCTGAGGTGCCAGGTGATTGAGCAGGCGGAGGCGGAGTATAAGGATATAACTTATCAAGTTGTTCACTGAATTTAAGTTGTAGGTCTTCGACGCTTTTAAAAGTTGTTTTAAAATGATTCAATTGTTTGAGCCTGTCTTCAAAATCATAAAGACTAATCACTTCCTCCCTTGTCCGATCACCTTCGTCTATGCGAGGGAATTGAAAATAAGTATATATAAGTGGGCTGCCAGTCTTTAAAAACTGATCGTACCCAGTCTCAAACTCTTCTTTCGTATACATTCCCACTTTGGAGAATACGAGGATCAGTAAAATATCGGATTCTCGTATGGCTGCGTTGTAATCATCCTGCTTCCGGGTTTTGGAAACTGCGTCAACAAAATCTTCCCATATAATAAGTTGAAGAGAAATATCCCTGTTGACCCAGCTATCATTTTTTCGCCGAATGAATTTCTCAAATTCATCCCTGCTTACTTTTAATTCTTGTGAGGAACCAAGAAATATTCTGATCTTCTTTGACATGGATAAGGCAGTTAGCTTGTAAGAATGAAATTTCTTACACTAATATAAGCCTTTAAAGAAAAGAAAGCCCTATATCGCCGAAGTAAACTGTTTCAGGAAACGAACATCATTCTCGCTGAAGAGGCGGATATCATTGATGCCGTATTTGAGCATAGCAGGCCGTTCGATACCCATACCGAATGCAAAGCCGGTATATCTTTCAGGATCAATATTGCAATTAGATAAAACATTGGGGTGAACCATACCACATCCTAAAATTTCGACCCAGCCTGTTTTTTTACAAATATTACAACCGCTGCCGCCGCAGATAAAACAACTTACATCCATCTCTGCACTTGGTTCGGTAAAAGGAAAATAAGAAGGGCGGAAGCGGACCTTTACATCCTTACCATACATTTCTTTTACGAAAAAGTAAAGTGTTTGTTTCAGATCGGCGAAAGAAACATTCTCATCAATATATAACCCTTCTACCTGGTGAAAAAAACAATGGCTTCTTGCACTGACGGTCTCATTGCGATACACTCTTCCCGGCATTATCAAACGGATAGGCAACTTACCTTTTTCCATTTCCCGTATCTGCACATTGCTGGTATGCGTTCGAAGGACCCAATCCGGATTTTGCTGAATGTAAAATGTATCCTGCATATCCCTGGCAGGATGATGCTCGGGCAGATTCAATGCACCGAAATTATGCCAGTCATCTTCTATCTCCGGTCCTTCCGCTACCGCAAAACCTAATCGTTGAAAGATAGAAACGATCCTGTTCCTCATCAATGTAACAGGATGTCTTGAGCCGATCGGTAATTCATCTCCGGGGAGACTGAGATCAAGGTTTGATGTCTGAGGCTTGATGTTTGAGGTTGATCCCTTTAGTTGATCATATTTTTCCTCAACAAATAATTTGAAATCGTTCAGCAATTGTCCTGCTTCTTTTTTGTTTTCAGCGGCCACATTCTTCATCTCGCCCATGATTATTTTTACAATGCCCTTGGTGCCAAGATATTTGATGCGGAATTCTTCCACCTGCTTTTCATCAGCGGCCGTTGCAGCTTCTATTTCTTTTTTGTACGTATTGATCTGTGATAACAATTGCTCCATCACGCAAAAATACGGAAATAGCGACGAGGCATTATTATTTACGAATTACGATTTGGGATTTACGATTTTATTAAAGCACCAAGAGTTTTCGAATAAAAACAAATCGTAAATCATAACCCGTAATTCGTAAATCCCTAAAGTCTGATCTTAATGCTCAGGTTCACCACTCTTCCATCAATAGGCGCCCAAAGCTGTTTAAACCGGGGATCGGTAACAGGAGGAATAAGGATATCTTCTTCGTTTGTCTGGCGATAGTCAAAAATGTTTTCGCAATTCAGTACAAAAGAAAAATGGCCCACATCATAACGGATCATAGCTGCTGCAAAAGGATAGGAAGGGGTTTGAATACCATTATCAAGATATTGCTGGCTGGTGTAAGTGGCCTCAACACTTGTTCTGAATTTTTTGGAAAGCTGGTAAGAGATCATACCGGTCAATTTGTTCCGGGGACTTAGTGAAACATACAAATGGGCCGGGTCATATAATTTTTTAGCAACCGTGTAAGCATAGCCAAGATAAAGTTCCAGGGCATTGTGATGCAATTGAAGAAATGTTTCGGAACCATACGTAACAACGGGCCTTGCTGCATTATGAAAATAGATCCGTCCATTCATGGTTGTGTCATTAATGATCGGGTCCTGGATATTGGTTATAAAAAATGACTGGTTGAATGTGATATTCCCTTTGTCGCGGCTGCGATGATAATTGATAGCCAGGTTTAATCCCTGCGATCGTTCCGGTCTTATGCTTATTGAATCCAGCGGAAGTAATTTCCGGTAATCTCTTTCATCTATATCACTTGTAAAGATGGAAGGTATCCGGTAGCCAATTCCCCCGCCGAAACGCAGCGTTAGCCTCCGACTCATTTTATATAGCACAGAAAATCTCGGCAGTAAAAAAGCTTTATAGATATTATGAAAATCCGTACGAAACCCTGTTTCAATGGTAAGCTTTGAATTGATCCTCCAATCATCCTGCAAAAAAAGACCAACAGCAAAATGATTATAATCAGTGATGAATGTACTGTCGGGTAATTTTTTATCCAGGTTCTCGCCGGTAAGGTTCATGCCGGCTATTACATGATGTTTTGTTATTTTTTTAGAATAAGAGGCTTCTGAAAAATAAGAAAGTTGTTTGGCCTTCATGCCAAAAACAGCCGTGCTGATATTGCGGTTGAAGCTGCTGGTGGTTCCCTTTAAAGTAAATTTATCAGTGCTGTTGATCGTATTCTCCCAAATGATGTCAACGGTGTTGCGAAAAGTTTGGTTCTGTATAAAGAACTGGTGAAAATTATTATAGTAGCCGGAAAGGATTTCCATATCACCTCCTATGCGGTCATCATAGTTGCTGCTGATGCCAAGCGAGATCGTATTTTTTTCATTAGGATAAAAAAAGAAAGTTGGATGAATAAAAATACTTTCTGTTCTGCCAAGATCGCTGAAGCCATCGTTGTTCACATCTTCCTGCCGCTGGTAACTGGCGCCGGTAAAAAAAGTATATCCCACTTTACCCGCCTTTTCAGATAAATAAATATGCAGGTTGCTTTCTCTAAGTGTTGATTGATTGAAAAGCAAAAACCTTTCTCTTTTACCCTGTATCGGTTTTTTAGAAATGATATTGACCAGGCCGGCAACAGCGCCACCACCATATAAAGCGGAATTAGAACCTTTGACAATTTCTATTTGATGCAGGTCAAGCGGAGGGACCTGTAAAATACTAAAGCTGCCGGCATAGCCACCAAATAGTGGCATGCCATCCCGCAACAGTTGAGTATAACGACCGGGCAAACCTTGTATTCGAAGTTCTGTATGATTGGTAACTGCGGATGTTTGCTGTACATGCACTCCGGTCACATCGTTCATCAGGTTGGCAATATGAGAGGATTTTATACTGCTTTCTTCTGTTACTTTTTCAGCGTCCAGTACTTCTGTTCTGGTGGGTGTTTTCTCTAATCTTGAATTGGTCCGAAAAGAATAGATGATTACAACATCCGTTTCTTTCTCCATGGTAATAGTAAAAACAGTATCAGGATTGGTCAAAGGAAAAACAAGTTCCAGCGTTTGTATTTTGAAGCCGGGAGCAGTAAATAAAATGGAAGCTCTGCCATTTGGCATCAGCATTTTTGCCGTGCCGTCGTTACGGGTAGCTGTAAAGGGATGTCCGCCGTTGGCTAGTATTGATACATTGGATAAAGGCTGCCCGGTTTCCGCATCTTTTACCACGCAATTAAAAATTTTTTGCGAAAAGCAATTCAGCGAAAATAGTATTGCTATCAGCAGCAGTACTGGTATTCTCATGACCATAGTAACGGTAAGTTACTAAGCCTTGTTGCTTTACACCTGACTTTCTTTGACCTTTATCGTGTAGGTTTGTAATAAATTCGGTTCCCGATGTCAGACTATCTTAATATCTCCGATTTCCTGCAGCCGGTCAACATTCATGAGATCTCACATGATGAAGCATATAAAGAAGGCCAGCTGGGAAGTTCCATTGCTGTATATGACGAACAATTCCCCGACCTTGATGATGCACAAATTGTATTGGTGGGTTGTGGCGAACAAAGGGGCAGCGGATTGATCCATGGTCAAAGTGAAGCGCCGGATATTATCCGCCGTCATTTTTATCCACTCTATTACTGGCACCAGGATATAAAAATTGCTGATGTTGGCAATATCAGGACCGGTTCTCTCTATACCGATTCATATGCCGCTTTGAAAACAGTAGTACAGGAATTGATCAATGATGGAAAAACTGTTATCATTCTCGGCGGTTCGCATGACCTTACCTTGTCGCAGTACAATGCGTATGCAGAAAAGAAAAAACTGATAGAAGCCAGTTGTGTGGATGCATTGATAGACCTGAACCTCGATTCACCCTTCAAGCATGAGAATTTTTTGATGGACATGCTGACAGGTGAACCCAATTATATCCGTCATTATAATCATATCGGGTTCCAGAGTTATTATGTGCATCCAAGGATGCTGGAGACCATGGACAAGCTGCATTTCGATTGTTACCGGGTCGGCAGTGTAAAAGAAAATATTGATGAGATGGAACCGGTGATCCGCAACAGTAATCTTTTTTCTTTTGATATAACGGCAATAGCCAACGCCTATGCACCGGCCAATACCATTTCTCCCAATGGATTTAATGGCGAAGAAGCCTGTGTGCTGATGCGCTATGCCGGCATGAGCCCGAATGTAAATACCATCGGCATTTATGGTTACGATGCACAGCATGATAAAGATGAATTAACGGCCAAGCAGATCGGTCATATGCTCTGGTATGTGCTGGATGGCCGCAGCCGTGGCAGGAGAGAAGCGCAACTGGATGAAAGAGATTCCTTCAACGAATACCACATGGCATTTGCTGAAGTAGAAACTACTTTTTTGCAAAGCAAAAAAACAGGAAGATGGTGGATGCAGTTGCCCGATAAAAAATACATTGCCTGTAGTTATAAGGATTATTTGCTTGCCAGCAGTAATGAGATACCGGAGAGATGGTTGCGGGCACAGGAGAGAGGGTAGGGAATAAGAAATGAAAAATTAGAAATATACAATAAGAAAGTATGCATTATAAACGACCCACTTTCTCATTCCTCATTTTGCATTTCTTATTTCTTATTTTTTTGTATTCCTGTTCCGTTCAAAAACAAATTTCCAAATCGGCTACAGAAGAAGTTCTAACCAACAAAGCTCTCACCACCGCCCATGTCGGCATCAGCATCTATGATCCGGCGGAGAATAAGTACTGGTATAATTATAATGGCGATAAATATTTTGTACCAGCCAGTAATACAAAAATTCCTACCTGTTATGCAGCGATGAAATATTTGGGGGATAGTTTGGTGGGGTTGAGGATTTTTAATAGCGACGGCAACTTATATCTTTTTCCAGCCGGCGATCCAAGCTTTCTTCATAAGGATTTTTCAAATCAGCCCGTCTTTACTTATTTAAAAAATACTAAAGCATCCAATATAACTATTGTTGATACGGTGTGGAGGGACGAGCCTCTGGGGTCGGGCTGGTCATGGAATGATTATAATGAAGATTACATGGCTGAAAGGTCATCACTTCCAGTATTTGGAAATATATTTGAATTATCCGGAAGGCAATCGGACTTACATAGCACTCCATCATTTAAATTTTCTTATCAATCTGAAGGCAGTTTAGAATTGTCAAGTGTTTTTAGAGAACAGGGGGCCAACAGGTTTTCTTTTGGATTTAAAGGGGAAAGAAAAAGAACAGTTCGTATCCCTTTTGCAACTATAAAGGGAGAGACAAACAGGCAATTACTTTCTGATACACTTCATAAAAGAATTAATCCACAGGACGATTTTATTCCAGTAATCGAAGGAGATCCAAGAGTGATCGCTATTCACTCCCAACCCACCGACTCCCTCCTCAAACCCATGATGCACCGCAGCGATAATTTTTTTGCGGAGCAATCCTTGTTAATGGTCAGCAATGAACGATTGGGGTATATGAGTGATGAAAAGATCATCGACACATTATTAAAAACAGACTTTAAAGACCTGCCGCAAAAACCCAGATGGGCCGATGGCTCGGGACTTAGCCGCTATAATTTATTTACTCCCCAGGATTTTGTTGCCATTCTCAATAAAATGAAGAATGAATTTGGAATGGAACGCATCAAAGTCATCCTCCCTACCGGCGGCGAAGGAACGATCAGCAGTTATTACAAGACCGACAGCGGTTATATCTATGGCAAAACAGGAACACTGTCCGGTGTTGTTGCCTTCAGCGGCTATTTATATACTAAAAAAGGTAAGCTGCTTATTTTTTCTACACTCATCAATAATCACCAGGCTTCGGCGACTGATGTGAGAAGAGCGGTTGAGAAGTTTCTTCAAGGGCTAAGAAACCGGTATTAAATAAGAAATAAGGAATAAAGAATAAGAAATGAGGAAGTTGAAGCTCACTTACTTCCTCATTTCTTATTTCTCATTTTTTATTCCTTATTTTTTCTTCTTCCCACCCAACCTTTCCCTTCCCCCGGCAGTATATGCCTGAAATAATTATTATGAAAAGGCTATTTTATCCCGTTTTGCTGATCTGTATCTCCATTTTGAGCTTTAATTGCCAGAAAGAAATAAGTGGCGAAGGTGGTGGCCCGTCATTACCTGCTCCTTCAGCTCCCATCACTGCTACTATTCAAGGCAAAATAGTGGATGAGAATAACCTGCCTGCTGCCGGTGTATCCATTAAAGTGGGGACCAAGACAGCTATTACAGATGCTAAAGGATATTTTAGAATAACTAAAGCATCCTTAGATAAAAATGCTTCATTGGTTGTTGCTGAAAAGAGCGGATACTTTAAAGCCTACCGTACTTTCCAGGCCACTTCCGGCGCCAATCATGTTTCTATTAAACTCATTAAAAAAGTATTGGCCGGAACTACCAGTTCTGCTACCGGCGGTGATGTTATATTACCTAACGGATCTAAGATCAGCTTACCTGCTAATGGAATAGTAAAAGCTTTCGGTGGCAGCTATAGCGGAACGGTCAATGTGTATTCAGCTTATATTGATCCAACTGCTGCTGATATTTCACAAACAGTTCCCGGTTCTTTTATGGCGGATGATAAAGATGGTAAAAGAGTTACGCTTACTTCTTATGGTATGCTGGCTGTTGAACTGGAATCTCCTGCCGGGGAAAAATTGCAGATAGCGATTGATAAAAAAGCTACACTCACGGCACCGATTCCATCTTCTATTTTGGCATCAGCCCCGGCTACTATTCCATTGTGGTATGTGGATGAACAAACCGGTATCTGGAAAGAAGAAGGCACTGCTGTTAAGAATGGTAATAATTATGTGGGCGATGTAAAACATTTTTCATTCTGGAATTATGATATATGTGTACCGGCCATAAACCTGTCAATGACACTGAAGAATCCCGATGGCATTCCATTGGTGCATGTGCAGGTTCGTTTGAAAAGAAGTAATGGAAGTTCTTCTTATGGTTACACAGATACATTAGGCAGGGTAAGCGGTCTTGTACCGGCTAATGAAATATTGCAGATGGATGTAATGAACAATTGCAATGCTTCTGTGTACAATCAGAATATCGGGCCTTTCACTCAAAACACTGATCTCGGTGTCATCACCATTACCGCCCCTGTCTCTGCCCAGTTAACTATCCAGGGAACGGTGCTGAATTGCAGTGGTAATCCTGTCACCAACGGAACTGTTGTTGTAGATTATGATTACCCGAGATATGTGAATACAAATGCTTCAGGACAATTTGCAGTAGTGATTTATGGTTGCGGGGGCGGCGGACCTTCCACCTGCAGCATAACTGCTACAGATAATACAGCTCAGCAACAAGGAAACATTGTGGTGGTGCCAATTACAACCCCGGTTACATATGCGGGAAATATTACGGCCTGTGGTACTTCGACAGCGCAGTTTATTAATTACACCTTAGATGGAACACCATATGCTCTTGCAAGCCCGCAAGACTCGATGATATGTTATACAGTGGGCCAGGCAAATCCCTATTTCACAATATTGTCAGGTAATGGTAATCCGTCGAATAACAATATCGATATATGGACACAGCATCCGACAGTAACAGCGGGTACTTATCCTTTATGGATGTTGCAGGTGCAGAATTATACAAGGATACAATTGCTGACACCGGCTGATATTAGTTTCACAACATTCCCATCGCCGGGGGGATTCTATGAAGGTAATTTCTCAGTGAACTTTAAAGACTCATCTGATCTTTCTGTTTCACATACATTGAACGGAAATTTCAGGATAAAAAGATATTAAAGGAAGAATGGCTTTGCTATCATTGAAGAGAATATTTTAGCAGCCTAACGATAAAATTTTTTTGACCGGAGAAGAAAAGGACATACAGCAACTTATCGAAGGTTGTAAGAAAGACGACCGCAAAGCCCAGGAACAGTTGTACCGCAGCTATTACAGGGCCATGATGAACCTTTGTCTCCGCTATACAAAAAATGAAACAGATGCGCTGGAAGTGTTGAATACAGGATTTTATAAAGTGTATAAAAACATCGGACTTTTTGATGCGGCAAGAGCTTCCTTTTACACATGGATCCGTGCCATTGTGATCAACAGTTGCCTGGATTTTATTAAAGCAAAACAAACCTTATCGGGTACAGGCGAACTGGAGCAGGCGGCCAACATACATGTGCCGCCTGCCGCTATTTCTAATATGTCGGCTACGGCGATATTGAAATTGGTAAGAGAATTACCGCCAGCTACACAAGCTGTTTTTAATTTATATGTGATGGAAGGATATAACCACGCAGAGATCGCAAAACTAACAGGCACCAGTGAGGGAACAAGTAAATGGCATTTAAGCGAAGCAAGAAAAAAATTACAGAAAATGATAAATGAGCAACACAGTTAATGAATCAACTTCTGCCATATGAGTTAGAATTGAACCAGCAATGGCCCGATCTTCCTTTGCCGGATGTGAATATGGCATGGGCAGATATGAAACGCAGGCTGGATGAAGAAGATAAAAGAAGAGTTGTTCCTTTCTGGCTGACAGGTTGTGCCGGTTGGGGATTGTTGGGCATTCTTTTATTGGGATTGGGCTGGTGGATAGTGCGTCCTGAAAAATGGTTTACCCATAAGCAAGGAACAGAAAAAACAAATGGGTTACCCGAAGAGAATAGGAGAACGGAAAAGGATACTCTGTATCATCAAGCAGATACAGCAACAACATCAGCAAATACAACAAGGGACACAATACTGATCAATAATGATACAAGCAGTCTTGCTATAACAACAAAAGATCCTTTGGCAAATAAAAAAACAAAACCTGTTGCTGCCGGAGATGAAACGGTATCAATGGAGAAAATAAGAGGAAATACAACAAAAAGGAAGAAGCCGGTAGTTGAACAAAAAAAAGATGAAATAATTGGTAAAAAGAAAGAAGGAAACAATGAGAAGCAGTTGCCGGTTGAAAAAAAGAATGAGACCGGTATTAAAATACCTCCCGGCGATAAAGCCAAACAAAAAGAACTGCCGGCTGATACAGCAACTATGGTTAAGCGGGTTGAAAAACCAAAACGAGATACAGTTGCCAGTATTGTAAAAACAGAACCTGTCGCTGACACTGTTCAGAAAAAAGATTCTGTAGTAAAGAAAATAGAAGAGCCGGTTGTTAATGATAAAAAACCAAAGAAAGACAGCAGTAAAAAAAGTCCATTGGTATTCAGTGCAGGCATTGGATTGTATCAGCAATTGCCGGTAGCAGGACAAAAATGGACTCCTTACAGTTCATCAGGAAGAAAAACCTCGTTGGCCGATTATATACCTTCTGTTTATGTAAGAATTACCAAACCGGGCAAATGGTTCCTGCAATCTGAATTCCGATATGGTGCGCCGCAGCAAACAAAAGAATTTAAATTCCGGCAACTCGTAACGACCGATACGAACACCCAGGGAGTGCAGTTCACTAATACAAATGCTTATACACTTAAGAAAACATTTTATCATCAATTACCGCTAAGTTTCAATTACTATATTTTACCGAACTGGTCAGTAGGAGCCGGCATGCAATGGAATAATTTCCATGCAGCAGTGGCAGAGAGGGAATTCATCCGAAGAACAAGTTTTACACAACAGACAATAGACTCCACCAAATTCATTGAGCCGCTGAAAAAAGATTCAGCCTATGAGTTTAAGAGATCATATTGGCAGGCGATCCTGCAAACACAATATCAATGGAGGCGATTCACATTCGGCGCAAGATATAATTTCGGATTGCAGCCTTATATCAGCTTCACTTTACCCGGCGGCAATCCGCAGGAAGAAAAGAACAGCTCGTTACAACTGTTCATATTGTTTGAACTGTGGAAATCTAAGAAGAAAGATAAAAACTAAAAGATAATAGATAAAAGTGCGTTGTGCCTGTAGTGTTTTCTCTGTTTTGTAATACTCTTTCTTCTGTAAAGACTTTTAGTTATTAGTTTTTATCTTTTATCTGCCAAACATTTTTTCCAACTGCTCCTGCTTAAACTCTAAATAGGTAGGATTCCCATCCGGGGTTATATTCGGTTGTTCGCAGGCAAAAAGATCATTAACCAATTGCCGCATTTCCCTTTCTGTTAAACGTACTCCTGTTTTTATAGATTGTTGTCTTGCTAATGAACGGACCAATTTTTCCCTTTTAGAAAATTTTACTTCAGGGCTGAAATGTTTGTATTGTTCCAGTAAAATATCAATGATGTGTTTTTCATTGCCTGATTCAACATCGGCAGGAGTTCCCTGTATAACAAAAGTATTTTTCCCAAATGGCTCGATGGTATAACCGAGATATTGGAGATCGCTTGTTATTTCCGTCATCACTGCCGTATCAGCCGGTGTTAATTCCAATGTGACAGGAAACATACTTCGTTGCGTGGCTATTGGTTTATCCTTGCCGGCGGCATTTAATTGTTCATATAAAACTCTTTCATGTGCCGCTTGCTGATGAATAAGAAGAAAACCGTTTGCTGAAGGAAGAGTGATGTATGTATTCAGCAGTTGAGTTAATTCAATCTCACCAGCGAGTGGCGAGTGGCGGGTGGGGAGTGGGGATGTTTCTGTTTCGTCAACCTTCTCCCCACTAGCCGTCTCATAGAATTCCTTCCAATGTTTCAACTCACTCCGTTCGCCCCTCTCAATAAAATGTGCCTGGTTTTTTTGTGTAAACCCTTTGAATATAGAAGTAGATGCGGCAGCTTCTTGTTTTTTTTCTGTGAAGGGCTGTTGAACAGATGGTAATTGCTGTATGGAAGCATCCAAGTCAAAATCCAAAGTCGGGGTTACGCTGAATTGTGCCAATGCATGTTTGATCGCTGCCTGTACAAAGGCATAAATTATTTTTTCATCTTCAAATTTGATCTCTTGCTTCGTTGGATGAACATTCACATCTACTTGTGTGGGATCAAGATCAATGAACAGAACATACAATGGAAAACTATCACCGGCGATCATTTCCTGGTATGCATTCATCACCGCATGGTTCAGGTATGGACTTTTGATAAAACGGTTATTCACAAAAAAATACTGATCGCCCCTTGTCTTCTTGGCTGTCTCTGGTTTGCCTACAAAACCATAGACATTCATGTAATCCATATCCTCTTTTACTGTTACCAGCTTCGCATTGTAATTATTGCCGAGCAACTGAATAATACGTTGTTTCAAACTCCCGGCTTCCAAATGAAATAATTGCTGGCTATTGGCAGTCAAAGAAAACTGAATAGTAGGGAATGACATCGCCACTCTTGTGAACTCATCTACGATATGCCGCATCTCAGCTGCATTGCTTTTTAGAAAATTCCGGCGGGCCGGAACATTGAAGAACAAATTCTTCATCGCAATACTGGTGCCGTTGGGAGCAGCAACCGGCTCCTGTTTTTTTACAACGCTGTTTTCTACTTCGATATATATTCCTGTTTCTTCGTCCGCTTTTTTTGTTTTCAGTTCAACCTGTGCAACGGCAGCAATGGAAGCCAATGCTTCGCCACGAAAACCCATGGTACGGATATGAAAAAGATCTTCGATCGTTTGGATCTTTGAAGTAGCATGACGTTCAAAGCACATTCTTGCATCGGTCTCGCTCATGCCGCTGCCATTATCAATTACCTGTATCAGCGATTTGCCCGCATCGTTAATGATAAGTTTAATTTCAGTAGCGCCTGCATCCACGGCATTCTCCAATAGCTCTTTTACAGCGCTGGCAGGCCGTTGTATGACCTCGCCGGCCGCTATCTGGTTGGCAATATTATCGGGCAGTAATAAAATCCTGTCTGGCACAAAATCAAGTTTAGCCGTCAAAAATAGCAAATTGGGCACACGGATGACACGGAGTAGACGGATGAAAACGGATTTTTTATCCGCCGCGGCGGATAAATCCGTGTTTATCTGATTTTGGCGATGTACCACAGATTAGGAACAGTTGAAATCTGTCCAATCCGTGTCATCCGTGTTCCTGTATTCTTCAAAAGAGTTAATTTTAAGACTCCTTTCGAAATACAATAATTGCCATATTATGAAATTATTCAAGGTTGTTTTAATTCTTTTTGTTTCTATTCCTTCAGTCTTGTCTGCACAGTACAAAAGCAAACTGACCAAAGAACAATGGGTGGACAGTGTATTCAATTCTTTAGATGATAAAGAAAAGATAGCCCAGTTGATGGTCATCAGGGCGCATTCTAATCTCGGCGCTGATCATATAGCTAAAGTCACAAAGGATATTGAAAAATATAATGTCGGCGCTTTGTGTTTTTTCCAGGGCGGACCGATCCGGCAGGCTAATCTTACTAATTTTTATCAAAGCATTGCCAAAACTCCGTTGATGGTAACAATCGATGGCGAATGGGGATTGGGAATGCGGCTCGATAGCGTAGCTGATTTTCCTTATCAACTGACTTTAGGGGCCATGGATGATCAGAACCTCGTTTACAGGATGGGGCTTGCTGTGGGTGAACAATGCAAACGAATTGGTGTGCATGTAAATTATGCACCGGTGGTGGATATCAATAACAATCCCAACAATCCTGTTATTGGTTATCGTTCATTTGGAGAGAACAAAGAAAAAGTATCTGCATTTGGGGTGGCTTATATGAAAGGGATGCAGGATGCAGGCATCATGGCTTGTGCCAAACATTTTCCCGGTCATGGCGATGTGGCCGTGGATTCACATTATGATCTTCCTGTTATCAATAAGAACAGAACACAACTTGATTCGATGGAACTCGTTCCATTCAGAGCAGTATTCGATGCAGGCATCGGCAGTGTGATGATAGCACATTTATATATTCCCTCTATTGATAATACGGCGAACAAGGCAACATCCATTTCTAAGAACAATGTGACAAAGCTGCTGAAGGAGGATATGGGTTATAACGGTCTTACTTTCACTGATGCATTGGAAATGCAGGGCGTTGCCAAGTATTTCCCGGGAGGAACCATTGCCGTAGAAGCATTGATCGCCGGTAATGATATGCTTTGCTTGCCAGCCAGTGTTCCTGAAACGATCGATGCAGTAAAAAAAGCTATTGAAGAGAAAAAACTGACATGGAATGATATCAATGAAAAAGTAAAAAAAGTATTGGCTTCCAAATACTCATTGGGATTGAATCAACAGAAAGTTATCGATCTTAATAACCTGCTGGATGATCTGAATGTAAAAACAGATGCGATAAGAAAAGAAGTGGCGGAAAAAACAATTACTGTTCTTGCCAAAGCATCGCTTACCGCATCCAGAACTGATTACGCAGATATTCCTTTAAAGAAAGGACAGAAGATCGCTTATGTGGGTATCGGTACTTCTAAACTGAATGATTTTGGCCAACGCTTAAAAGATGATCTTAATGCAGATGTCTTTTTTCTTTCTTATAAAGACGGCGGGGATAAAGCCGCTGAAATTTTAAAAGCTGTTCCCAAAGATGGTAAATACGATGCGATCATCGTAGGCATTCATGATTTCAGTAACCGCCCTGCGAACAACTATGGTATAAGCGCCACAGCGATCGACCTGTGGAAGAAATTGAATTTCATTAAAACCGAAACTTTTGTTTTTGGTAATGTATTAGCCACAAAAAATTTCTGCGAAGCATGGACATTGGTGGATTGTTACCAGGATGATGACGTCTTCCAGCAGGCGGCGGCCGATCTTTTGCAGGGAAAGGTCAAAGCAGTTGGGACATTGCCTGTTGGTGTTTGCAAATATGAAACAGGCGATGGTATCGTACAGCAAAAAGAAAAACCGGTTGAATCACTCAGCAAATTAGCGGTTGTTGATTCGATCGTTAATGATGCAATGGCTCAAAAAGCATTTCCCGGCTGCGTGGTGCTGGCTGTTCACAATGGAGAAATTATTTATCACAAGGCATTCGGCAATTATAAATATGAACCATCTCCGCCGATGACCTACGAAAGTATTTTTGACCTGGCTTCTGTAACAAAAATTTCTGCAACGACTGTTTCAGTCATGAAATTATATGAACAAGGAAAGATCGATCTAAAAAAAAGATTAGGCGATTACCTGCCCTGGGTAAAAGGAACGAATAAAGCCAACCTGCAACTGGATGATATTTTATTGCACCAGGCAGGCCTTGTTCCCTTTATTGCGTTTTATACTGAGACAATTGATAAGGCAACAGGTGTTCCCAACCCGGCTATTTATTCTGAGAAATCAAAGCCAGGATTTACCATTCGTGTTGCTGAGAATATTTATATGCGTAACGATTGGCAGGATACTATGTTCAGCCGTATTTTAAAAAGTAATCTTGGCCCGCAAAATAAATATGTCTATAGCGATAATGATTTTATTTTCCTTGGAAAGATCGTTGAAGAGGTCACCGGGATGACATTGCAGGAATATGCTACCCAAACTTTTTACAGGCCCATGGGAATGATGACAACGGGATTTTCTCCAAGAAAAAGATTTCCGGCTGACAGGATGGTGCCCACCGAAACAGAAAAACATTTTCGCAGGCAAACCACACAAGGGGATGTGCATGATGAAGGCGCTTCGATGTTTGGTGGTGTAGCGGGACATGCGGGTTTATTTTCCGATGCATACGATCTGGCGATGCTCTATCAAATGTTATTGGATGGAGGAACATTCAATGGTGAAAGATATTTGAAGAAAGAAACCATTGATCTCTTTACAGCTTATCACAGCCGCAACAGCCGCCGTGGATATGGCTTTGATAAACCGGAAAAAGATAATAAGATCCGCAGGGATCCTTATCCTGCTTCATTGGCTTCACCGCAAACATTCGGTCATACCGGTTTTACCGGCACTTGTGTATGGGTTGACCCGAAAGCCGATCTTGTTTATGTTTTTTTATCCAACCGGGTATATCCAACAAGAGATGGTAATAAACTGGGACAATTAGGTATTCGTGGAAAGATACAGGATGCGATCTATAGGGCATTGGGGATATGAATCTAAATAATCATATATGAGACATCAGCTACTATCATTTATTGGGGTTTTTCAACTTCTATTTTGCGCCACCGCACAAAAATATAGAATGAGAGAAAGCGAAGAAAATCTGAAAGGCAACACCAGGTCATTAACTGTTCAGGAATTTACTTTAGATAAAAAATTTGGAAATATTGAAAAGGGGGAGTTCATGGCAAATTTTGAATACTTATTCGATGACAATGGCAAAACTGTTACAAGTATTACAAATGACGGCGATATAAATTTCAAATTAGAGAATAAGTATGATAAATCTGGCCTTTTAGAAGAAGAAGTAAGACTTGGCAGTGATGGGAGCTTACGAACCAAAAGAATTTTTAGTTATGATCAAAGTAGCAAATTAACTGAGTTTAAGGAATATAATGGTTCCGGGGATTTTAGATTTAAAGTTGTCAATACATATGATTCTAAAGGGAATTTAATTGAAGAAAATTATTTTGGCAGGGACGGGCAAAGCGAAAATGAAAATCCTTATGATAAACCGAATGGCTATGCTGCTAGAGTGACCTATATATATGATAAAGCTGGCAATTTGATCGAAGAAAATAGTTATAAAAAAGACGGCAAGACCGCCGGGAAACTTATTTATAAATATGATGAGAAAGGTAAGTTGTTGGAGCGACAAGGATATCCATCGGGTTCTTTTAAGGCGACTGATAAATTTGATTCAAACGGTAATATAATAGAGACTGCTCTTTTTGATAATAAAGGGGTGTTCCGAAAAAAAACGATTTACTCGTTTGATAATAATGGGAACATTGCCAATGAAAGCAGTTATGGAGAGGATGGTAAATTACTGCTTAAAACAAGTTACAAGTATGAGTACGATGAAAAAGGAAATTGGGTTAAAAAATATGAAATACCAGATATCGAATACTGGAGCAAGGACGGTAAACATGGCTATTTAACTGAAAGAAATATTGAATATTATTAACAAGAATTAATCCTTGCTTATTTATCCTTTCCCTGCTTCGGATTATTCGGTCGCTGCTGATTGCGGTTGGGATCATTAGGATTGTTCGGTCTTTGCTGATTCCTGTTCGGATTATTCTGCTGACCTTTTTGTTGCTGGTTGCCTTGTTGTCTTCTTTGTTGATTTCCCTGCTGCCCGCCACCTTGCTGTCTTTGCTGATTAGCTCCCTGCTGTTGTCCACCCTTGTTCCCTGTTCCTTGTCCCCTGTTCCTTTGTTGCTGCTGCTGTTGTTTCTTTTTCTTCTCCGCTTTCTCCAGTGTACGCAAACTGATCTGTCCAACCAGTTCCACCGTTTCCGGTTCTTTCTCTGCCGTTTTTGAAGTAGTTACATCTACCGGCTCCAGTTCTTCAGGAGAAATGCCCTGCTGGTTCAGTGTTTTTATTTTTTTAACTCTTTCAATAGTTAGTGGATAATGTTTATTGCTGTCGGGCAATGTGTACCACATCAGGTTCTTGAAAATATCTTTCTTGATCAGGAATGCATTCCCTTTAGCAACTTGTATCACATCACAGTTCTCGGGAAAATGCTGTAGTGCATCAAGGTAAGTATCGAGTTCATAATTCAAACAGCATTTCAAACGGCCACACTGGCCACTGAGTTTTGTTTGATTGATAGAAAGATTCTGATAACGGGCCGCTGCTGTATTCACCGATTTGAAATCGGTAAGCCATGTACTGCAACACAATTCTCTGCCACAACTTCCGATGCCGCCCACCTTACCGGCTTCCTGTCTTGCACCGATCTGGCGCATCTCCACTTTCACCCTGAATTCAGAAGCATATATTTTGATCAGCTCCCTGAAATCAACCCGTCCATCAGCAATATAAAAGAATGTTGCTTTGCGACCATCGGCCTGCATTTCCACCTGGCTTATTTTCATATCCAGTTTCAGTTGCCTTGCGATAGCCCGGCTCCGGATCACTGCTTCAGGTTCTCTTGCTTTATTCTGGTCTCTTATATCAACATCACGGTCGGTAGCCCGGCGCAATACTTTTTTCATTTCAGGATTATCTTCCTTCACATTGCGCTTCTTCATTTGCAGGCGAACAATTTCTCCTGTCAAAGAAACTTCACCCACATCAAAACCACTCACACCTTCTACGGCAATAAGATCACCTTTTTCAAAAGGCTGCAATGATGTATTCCTGAAAAAATCTTTACGGGTACCCTGGCTAAAGCTCACTTCGATCACTTTGCAGGCGCTGTCCATATCGGCAATGGGCAGGTTCTTCAACCAGTCATGTGTATTCATGCGGTTACAGCCACCGGTACTGCATCCGCCATTGCTTTTGCATCCGTTCGGTTTACCGCCACCAGCTGAACTACATCCTGTGCAACTCATACAAACAAAGAATAAGAAATTAGAAATGAGGAATGAGAAAGTGGGAGACCCGACTGGTTCAAGTACTCAATTGTCCCGCTTAGTTTAGCGTAAGCAAAACCAAACGACTCTCATCTATAGATGGTCCGCTGTTTAGCGAACCGATTTGCTCTTGAAAAGCATTGATATATATAAGAGTTCGTGTAGACATTCAGTTAATTCAACATATCAGGGTCTCATCCTACTCGCCACTAGCCATTGCCCACTTACTATCCTAGTCCATCAAAAATACAATCTTATCCTGAATAATATGGTATAGTTTGATTGTCAGGGCATGGAATAGCATTTTTCCGTGGGCATTACGTTCAATATAGTAGCTGGCCCGGTCAAGTTCTTCAATTATAGCCTGTTGCTGTTCAATCCCGGCTATTTTATTCAATCTTTCCGCAAAATCTTTCTCGGTGCCAAAAGCGCCGGGTGCATGGCCGGTTGCTTTAAGGTGAATAGCCTGTTCCAATAAATGATTAAAGTATCGTAGAAATTGTTTTTGTTTCTCCCGCCCCAGGCGGCTGATCTCTTCCACCCATTTGGTTTGGGCTACGGGTCCGGTTTTTAAAATTGCATTCAACCACTCTCTTAATAAGGCCTGCCAGTCTTCTTCCGCATGTTGCACCAACTGAAGGGCTTCATGATAATTACCTTCACTTACACTGGCTACTTGTCTTGCAACAGATGCTTCTGTTTTATTTCGACTGACCAATGCTTCTTCAATTTCTTTTATTTCCAGGGCCGGCACTTTTATCAACTGGCAGCGGCTGACAATGGTAGGAAGCACCAGTTCTTCATTCTCTGTTATCAGGATGAACAAAGTATTCGGTGGCGGCTCTTCGATTATTTTCAACAGTTTGTTCCCTTCTTTGTCCAGTTCTTCCGGCATCCACATGATGAGGATCTTGTATTCGCTTTCAAAACTTTTCAAACTCAGTTTACGGATGATCTCATCACATTCTCTCGCTGTTATTTTTCCCTGGCTATTCTCTTTCTCTTTGATCATTTCGATCCAGTCGAACAAATTGCCATAAGGATTGAGCCGGATAAAATCTCTCCATTCAACAATGAAATCTGTTGCAATTGGTTTTTCACCTGCTTTTTTTGTTACGGTGGGATAGGAGAAATGAATATCAGGATGAACAAGTTGTTGTGCTTTGGTACAAGCAGGGCAAACACCACAGCTATCAATTTGAGGTTTGATGTTTGAAGTTTGAGGTTCGGGGTCTCCGAAGAGTGAAGGCCCGGATTGAAAACTGTGCTTACCATTTACTTTTTCGCAAACAACATACTGTGCAAATGATAATGCAAGGGGTAATGCCCCGCTTCCTTCTTTGCCAATAAATAATAAAGCATGACTAAGGCGGTTATGCTGTATTAGTTCTGCTAATTGCTCTTTTACTTCCTTTTGACCTATGATATCCGAGAATTGCATAGAAGGCGAAAATAATTACTTTCAAAGTGCCGGGCATAAATTTGTAAAACCATGGGATTATTCAGTTCAATAAAAGAATATGCAGAATTGGCCAAACTGCAGTCAAAGCTGGCAAAACATTTTCCCTCTTTTGCAGAGCAAAAAAAATGGCTGGCAAAATTGAAGCATATTGATGCGAATGTAAAGTCGGCGCATAACCAAAGTCATATCCTGAAATTTTTAATTGAGATTCTGGAGATGCCCGATGCCGTTGAAGGATGCATTGTAGAAGCCGGGGCATTCAAAGGCGCCAGCACCGCCAAGATCAGTTTATTTGCGGCATATAAAAAAAGAAAACTGCATGTCTTCGATTCCTTCGAAGGATTGCCACCCAATACAGAGATGCATGAAAAAAGTACCGAGGGCCATTCCATCAAAGGCTGGTTTGATAAAGGAAATTTTGCCGGCAGTTTGGATGAAGTGCAAAAGAACGTCGGGAAATTTGGTGATGCTTCTGTTGTAAGTTATCACAAAGGCTGGTTTGAAAATACAATGCCGCTGTTCAAAGAAAAAATAGCATTAGCTTATCTGGATGTTGATCTGGCCTCGAGCACAATGACCTGCCTTAAATATTTATTTCCATTGATAGAACCAGGTGGTGCTATTGTTTCCCAGGACGGAGATTTTCCTTTGGTGATTGATGTGTTTAAAGATGAAAATTTCTGGAAGAATGAAGTGGGCTGTAAAGAAATACCGGTGATAGAAGGGATGGGAAAGAAGATCACTATTATCAGAAAGAAATAAGCAATTCGCCATGGCGGATCGCTTACAAAAAACAGCAATAATTTTTAATTCAGGTATTTCAATACTTCTTCACTTGTTGGACTAACCTTATGGTGAAATACAGCGGCAAGCTTTCCATTTTCATCCACAAGGAATTTAGTAAAGTTCCAGATGACGGGATCAGACAGGAATTTTTTCCATACGAGGTCTTTTGAATTATCGGCAGGAACACTCTTGGCCATTTCCTTTGATTGATCAACTAACCATTTATACAATGGGTGAATGTCATCTCCTTTCACAGAGATCTTTTCTGCCATAGGAAATGTAACGCCGTAATTTTTGCTGCAAAATGTTTTTATCTGTTCATTGGTGCCCGGTTCCTGTGCACCAAAATTATTGGCAGGAAATCCAACGATCACCAATTTGTCTTTATATTTTTCATACAGCGTTTGCAGCTCCTTGTATTGTGGCGTGTTTCCGCATTCGGATGCAGTATTAACGATCATGATCTTTTTTCCTTTGAAAGAAGAAAAATCAATATCGCTTCCATCCAGCCCGGCTACTTTGAAATCATAAATAGAACCACCTGTCAATATAAGTGTGGCAGCTAATAGCAGGGAGAAGAATAATGTTTTCATGATAAACCTGTTTTGATAAAGGATACCGAAGTTACTGCTTTTCAAAACAACCAAGATCGGGTAGCCCGACAGGTCTTGGCTTTCCATCTAAGTCAGTGATCACACCCGCATTAACACCTTTATTAATAGCAGGTGAACCGGCTTTTAACCGGAAGTCATAATAATTATTGCGGGTGTCAATACTGTCAAACAGCGGAGTTTGATTATTGATGACCTGGTTGCTGGTGATATTGGCCGGGGCTGTTTGTACTTTCCAGAGATTAGCATCGAAGTTTACATTAAAAATTGTGTTGCCATTTTTAAGAACCATCACTTCATCATCAACCAATCCATTCTCTCCCCAGAAAATACAATTGCGGAAAACGGCATTCAGGTTAGCGGTAACAGGACTGTTATTAACGTTGATAAAATTGGTAACTACCAATACCGGGTCTTTATGTTCGATAAAACTATTGGCATAGGTGGCAACCGTGCAATGAGTGAATTGATAATCGCCGCCTTTTACTAAAAAAAGATTTTTGCCGCAATTACTTATTAAACAATTCCTTGCTCTTATGCTTGAATTGAGAGAAATAATACCGGCATCATAGGCATTATCTATTACACATTCATTAAGTATCAATTTTGGATTAGCATTAGGGGAGGGGTCTTCTAGCGCAATGGCCTGGTAAGCATTTTTGATCACCGCATAATTCAGCACATTGTCTTTTGATGTCTGTAAAAAGAATATGCCCGGCCAGCTGGCAGGAAAATCTTTGTATGGGTCATCAAGCCGATCACCTCTGAAATAAATTCTGTCGGCCGTATCTTTTAACCCATTTGCCAGTAAAGTTCCCTTTACAAGTATCGGTGCATCGGCATGAACATAAATGCGGCAACCTTTATCAATAGTAAGGATTTGATTGGCATTGATCGTTAACGAACCCAATATCACATACGGCAGATCATTGATCCATGTTTCGTTAGCCGAAACTATTTTATCACGGAAGAAATGTGCATTCTGCCCCCAGGCTTCTAATTGCACAAGTTTATTATTACCATTGTAACTTATTTGAATACTATCACGGAGAACAAAAGGAAGATTGGACGCATTGGGATCTACATTCACCTGCACAAAAACATGAAGGCTGTCTTTCGCATTTATTTCAAGATCGTTGAATTGTGTTCCGCTTATTCCGTCCACATTCATTTTATAAACAGAAGCGGCGCCTCCCATCAATTTTACAGATGATAAGCGAAGCTTTTGGTTATTCTCATTAATGATCTTAAATGTCTTGTAAACCGAACCTGCCGTAACAAAGACCGTATCATATTTTAGCGTATCGGCTGTAATAGTGACCCTTGCATCATATGAAGTGATAAAAGAATCTTTCCGGCAGGATAGAAAGATCAGCAGCAGGGATATGGCAAATGCTGTGAGTGTCTTCATTGGTATCAAAAATAACTGAAGTATTTGAGATTAGCGAGAGGTAGTGCAAAGTGCGGCCACACTCAGTTTTACATTTTCTGCTTTCAGTAATTCATTTCCGCAGGCTTCTAAAGTTGCACCGGTCGTTACTACATCATCTACCAGTAATAAATGTTTATTCCTGATCGCAGCCGGATCGATAAGAACAAATTTCCCTTCCATGTTCTTCCAGCGTTCTATTCGGCCTTTTTTCGTTTGTGTTTCTGTATGCTGTGGGCGGATCATTACTTTATCAAGCACAGCTATCTTCATGCTTTCGGCCATTCCTTTACAAAGAACTGTTGCCTGGTTATAGCCTCTTCTTTTTTCTTTTCGCTGAAACAGTGGCAATGGTATCAACGCATCCACATCAAAACGTCCTGATCTTTTGATCTGGTCACCCATTATTCTGCCAAGCTGCAGTCCAAGATCTTTATTGCCTTTGTATTTAAACTGGTGCATGAGGCGTTGCATCAGCGATTCTTTTGTGAAATAATATTGAGCAGTTCCCCCGGTTAGCTGTAATCGCCCCCAAAATAGTTTCTCAACGGGATTATTTGGATGCAATTCAAAATTTGTTTCGGGCATTGCATCCATACAACGCATACATAATTCGCTGGTCTCACTAAGAATATCACTTCCGCATCCTATGCAAACATGCGGAAACAGGAGATGAAGGAATGAATCTTTTATTTCCTTTATTGAGATCATCAGAATAGATATTTATAAACCTCTTCCACCCGGCCCATCATCACCACTTCTATATTGTGTTTCTGTTTTGATAAACCCTTTTGATTATAGCGGGAAACGATGATCTTTTCAAAACCCAGTTTTTCTGCTTCTGCGATACGCTGATCAATACGATTGACAGCTCTTATTTCACCACTTAAACCCACTTCACCGGCAAAACAAATATGCTGCGGCAATGGTACATCTTCATAGGAAGAAAGTAAAGCGCAAAGCACAGCCAGGTCAATAGAAGGATCTTCCACTTTTATTCCGCCGGCAATATTTAGAAAAACATCTTTTACACCAAAATGAAAGCCTCCCCTTTTTTCCAATACGGCTAATAATAATTGTAAACGCCGCAGGTCAAAACCGCTGACAGTCCGTTGCGGGGTGCCATATACTGATTGAGTGACCAGGGCTTGTACTTCTATCAGCAATGGTCGTATCCCTTCAATCGTAGCTGCAATAGCGATACCGCTTAGTTGATCTTCCTTTTGGGTAATTAGTATCTCACTGGGATTGACAACACCTCTCATGCCTTCATCCGTCATTTCATAGATGCCCAACTCGGCGGTGCTTCCAAACCGGTTCTTCAATGTTCTTAAAATGCGGTAGGCATAATGACGATCGCCTTCAAACTGCAGCACTGTATCTACCATGTGTTCGAGTATCTTGGGCCCTGCAATACTGCCATCTTTTGTAATATGCCCAATGAGAAATACCGGTGTATTTGTTTCTTTGGCGAATCGCTGAAAATCGGCAGCGCATTCTCTTATTTGAGAAACACTACCGGGAGAGGAATCTATGAATTGAGTTTGTAATGTTTGAATGGAATCAACAATAACCAGTTGGGGTTTTAATTTTTTTATTTCCTGGAAAATGACCTGGATAGAAGTTTCGGTGAGAAGATAAAAGTTATCGTTCTTTAGTCCCATGCGGTCGGCCCGCATTTTTATCTGCTGCTCACTCTCTTCTCCACTCACATAAAGGACAGAAACATCTTTTAACCATAATCCATTTTGTAAAAACAAAGTTGATTTACCAATGCCGGGTTCACCGGCAACTAAAACCAGGCTGCCAGGAACAATACCTCCTCCTAATACACGGTTCAATTCAACATCAGCAGTCAATAATCTTTTTTCTTCACTGCTTTTTACATCACTTAATGAAACTGTTTTACTGTTTCTTTTCTCTTCGGTATAATCTTTCCAGCTGTTACTGTTTTTTGGATTGTCTTTTTGAACCAATTCTTCAACTAATGTGTTCCATTGATTGCATGATGGACATTGACCCAACCATTTCACACTTTCATAACCGCAATTCTGGCAGAAAAAAGCTGTCTTTACTTTGCTCATGTATTAAAGTTAATATGATTGCCGTTGTTGTTGTAGAATGTTTCAACAACGAATCGTTTCCAAACAAAAAAAATTATTGATTTACTGATCAAACAAAGAAAAAAAGAAAGAAAAAAAAGATGATAGTTTGAAGTGTTTCTTTAAATGTAAAAAGGGCCAATCTTACGATTGACCCCCTTACTTACTAACCCATTAAATTCTATTGCTAAGTTACAATTATGCCCCACATTTCAAAATAAATTTTTGACGCTGTGCATAACTTAAAAGAACGGAATTTCAAAAAAGAATTCTAAATAAATTTTCTAAAAATTAAATCTAAATAATTGAAAAACAATAAATTAAGTTACTTTACATTTAGCTTGGTTAGAAGCAATATTTGGACAAGTATAGTTTTATCTGAGCCTCAAAATGACAAAAAGGCCGGAAAAAACAAGCTGAACCAAATGGCTGTAAATTTGTACTAAAGGTGTACAAAAACAATAAAAAATATGATACTTGACAGCGTTGGAATGATCATTTCCCTTGTTTTTTTAGGGATCAGTTTACTGGTATCTGCCATCTTAAAAGCCAGGTTCAATAAGTACCATAAAATAGGCCTGGCCAATGGACTTTCAGGCCGGGAAATAGCGGAAAAAATGCTCCGGGAGAATGGTATTTATGATGTAAAAGTGACTTCTGTAGAGGGATTTTTATCAGACCATTATAACCCGACCAATAAGACCGTCAACCTGAGCCCGGAAGTGTATAACGGCACCACCGTTTCGGCCGCTGCAGTTGCGGCACATGAATGCGGGCATGCCGTCCAACACCAGGTAGGGTATGCCCCTTTAAAGCTCAGGAGCAAATTGGTCCCGGCTGTTCAGCTTTCTGCTACCCTCCAGAACCTCATTATAATGGGAGGGTTAATAGTTCTGGCCATGACCAAAAACCCAACCGTTTTGCTGATCGGGATTATTGTTATGGCTGTTACCGTTATATTTTCCATCATTACTTTACCAGTCGAATTTGATGCAAGTAAAAGAGCCCTGGCATGGTTGCAGCAAACCAATGTCACCAATGCCCAGGAATATCCTAAAGCTAAAGATGCCCTCAAATGGGCGGCTACAACCTATGTTGTTGCCGCATTAGCTGCCGTGGTAACATTGATACATTATATTATGATCTATCTTGGAAGCAGGGATAGAAGTTAGGTAATAGATAAAAGTGGATAGATAATAGTTGTAAAGAGTCCTGGGCTTAAGACAACTATTATCTATTAGTTATTAGTTTTTATCTAAAGCTTGATCTCTTCCTCATCCCTGTCGAAGAAACGATACTCTGTCAGATGATAATTGCTGTTTGATTCTAATTTCGTTTTTTGCCCGTATTTCTTTTTCCACTGAGCCATTTTTGTTTTCCATGGCCAGCCTTTGGTCAGGTAAGCATATAAAATAGGATGCACTACCAGTTTCAGATTGGAATGTTTATGTGTGAGCAGGTAACCAAGATTCTTTTCGATCTCATCTTCCAGTAATAATGTTGAAGATATTTTCCCGGTGCCATTGCAACTTGGACATGCTTCCTGGGTATTAATATTCATCTCCGGCTTCATCCGCTGCCGTGTGATCTGCATGATACCGAATTTGGAAATAGGCAGTACGGCATGTTTGGCCCTGTCGGGACTCATGTACTCTTCTACTTTCTCCATCAGCTTCCGTTTGTTCTCCGGAAGTTTCATATCAATGAAATCAACAACAATAATTCCTCCAAGATCTCTCAACCGTAATTGACGGGCAATTTCTTCAGCCGCTTCGAGATTTGTCTCAAGTGCATTTTGCTCCTGGTTATTGCTAACACTTTTATAGCCACTGTTCACATCAATAACATGCAATGCTTCTGTATGTTCAATGATAACATAAGCGCCGCTGTCGAGATTTACAGTTTTACCAAAAGAAGATTTAACCTGTTTGGTAATACCGAATGAATCAAAAATGGTAGAACCATTCTGGTAAAAGGAAACGATGTCTGCCTTTTCCGGAGCAATCCGTTGGATATAACTTTTGGTGTCAGCAAAAATGTTCCGGTCGTTTACAACAATCTTGTTGAAATCTTCATTCAAAAGGTCACGGAGGATGCTGGTTGTTTTTGTTTGTTCGCTTAATACCCTTGTTGGTGCTGCAGCTCCTTTAAGATTTTGCTGAATGGTCTTCCACATTTCTACCAAAGCAGAAAGGTCTTCATGCAATTCTGCTGTATTCTTTCCTTCAGCAGCAGTACGAACAATCACTCCGAAATTTTTTGACTTGATCGCTTCAACGATCTTTTGCAGCCTTTTTCTTTCTTCAGAAGAATGAATTTTTCTTGATACAGCTACAATATCATTAAACGGAGTTAAAACAACGAAGCGTCCTGGCAATGAGATCTCGCAGCTTAATCTTGGCCCCTTGGCTGCGATAGGTTCTTTGAGGATCTGTACAAGTATATTCGGCTTGCCGTTCAGTACTTCATTGATCTTACCGGTCTTGATAATCTCCGGCTCAATAGTGAATTTTCCAAAATCAAGGCCCTGTTCACTTTTATCGTTCATACACATATTGGTGAACTTAAGCAGCGACTTTGCATAGGGACTCAAATCCGTATAGTGAAGAAAGGCATCTTTCTCAAATCCAACATCCACAAAAGCAGCATTCAGCCCGGGAATTAGTTTTTTGACCTTTCCGAGATACAAATCACCTACGGCAAAACGGGCATCGCTTTTTTCGCTATGCAGTTCTACCAGCTTTTTGTCCTCAAGAAGTGCTATTTCCACACCCTGGGGCGCTGCATTAATAATAAGTTCTTTGTTCATTACAGCTTAACATGAATCACCTTGATGCTGTAAAACACCAGTTGAAAGTATCCGTAAGGAATGCTGGAGAATATCTGCTGAATAGGTAGCTGAAAATTGGCGGGGGTGCAAACTTATACGGCAAACAACCGGTGGACTGAAAGTTTCAGGTTTGAGGTTTGAAGTTTGAGGTTGGTCTTGATCTCTCAAAACATCGAACATCAAACTTCAAACCTCCAACAATTACTTGTTCCTCTTCTTATGACGGTTCTTTCTCAGTCTTTTTTTACGCTTATGCGTCGCAATCTTATGACGCTTTCTTTTTTTACCACAAGGCATACTCAAATAATTTTTTAGTTCTTGTTTATAATAAGGTTTTCAAATTCTGTTTTGAGAAAACTATTTTGATAGTTCTTCAATTCTTTTGTTGATCTCTCTTACAATTCCCGGGTCTTTGATGAACTGGAGACTTTTACGGTACCAGGCAATAGCATTTGCTTTATCACCAGTGCGGTCGTACAGATCGGCCAGCATAAAAATTGCTTCCAAATTGTCAGGCTGCAAACGGTTAACCGTTTGTAAACGGCTAATAGCTTTATCATATTGCCCCGATATCAGCGATCCCTGCACCAGCATCATTTGTGCATAGATATTTGTACTGTCTTTTTCTATTACCTCCCTGATCAGCTTTATGCCTTCCATCGGAGTGGTGCTGATACCGCCAAACATATAACAGGCGCCAAGGCCTATTTTGGCTGAATCATTGTCCGGGTTGATCTTCAAAGATCTCTCAAATAAATCTTTGGCCTGCAAAGCCTTCCATTCTCTTCTTTCATGCACCTGGTCATTTTGCAGGTTATCCAAAAACAAATGGGCAGCAAATGTCAGGCTTTTTTCCGAATCTACCAATCTGGCAGCTTCGGCCTCATACCAGGCATAAGGTTCAAAGGCATTGGCAGAATCCCACCAAAAACGGGCTAACTGATGGTAAACATGGAGTTGCTGCTCCTTTACATTGCCTCTCGAAATAGTATTTTCAAGTGTATTTATTTTGATTACCTGTTCAGGAGTAAGCTTTTTTTTACCTAAAACGAGAAAAGTATCAATTGAAACTTCGGCATGATCATGTTTAGCCGGCATATTAGCTGAAGCAACAACCTTCTTTTTTGCAGGTACTGTTCTCCCAAACTTGTAAATGCCGGCAACAAGCAACAAGGCAATGGCGATGGTGATCAACTGGGGTTTCTTCACTTAAAAAAATTAAGATGGCAAAGATAACCACAAATGCCCAGTAGAATTACAGAACGTACAAGAGTGCGACGCAAGGAACGTTGATAGTAGTAATACAGTCGGGTAAAAAAATTGTATCGCAAATTTTTAATTAGCATCTTCTCCCGGTCCCGCATCAGGTTTTACCTCTTTCAATTTTTTTACTTCTGCAACAAATTCTTTGGCAGGCTTGAATGCGGGGATATAATGTTCGGGAATATGCACTGCAATATTCTTTTTGATATTGCGACCGATCTTTGCAGCTCTTTTCTTGGTAATAAAGCTGCCAAAGCCACGGATATAAATATTTTCGCCAGCAGCAAGGGTGTCTTTTACTTCCTTGAACATAGTTTCAAGAGTAACAAGGACATCAACCTTGGGTATCCCTGTTTTTTCAGAAATCTGATTTACCAGGTCGGCTTTTCTCATGGTTGCAGTTTTTAGTGATTTTATGAATGCCAATTTATGATAAAATAATATGATAGTCAACTAAATAGGGCTAATTTTTTTAACCCAATATTCACCAATCAACCCAAATTGGCGGATATTTAGTCGCCCGGATACCGGAGTTTGTGACATTTTTCATGAAAAAGATCAGTCAACAGGAACTAAAAAACAGCTTTGCTCCTATCCTTATTAAATGGAATAAGGAGCAAAATACCCGGCAAATGCCCTGGAAGGGTGAGAAGGACCCATACAAGATCTGGTTGAGTGAGATCATCCTTCAGCAGACAAGAGTGGAGCAGGGGTTGAGTTATTATAACAACTTCATTAAAACCTTTCCGGGAGTACATCAGCTGGCCAGGGCACCGGAGGCAAAGATCTTCAAGCTGTGGGAAGGTTTGGGGTATTATACAAGGTGCCGGAATCTTATCATTTCGGCAAAATATATTTCCAAAGAGCTCAAAGGAAAGTTCCCTGATAGCTATGAAACGATAAAGGCACTAAAAGGAGTGGGGCCTTATACGGCTGCTGCCATTTCATCTTTTGCATTCAATTTGCCACATGCGGTGGTAGATGGAAATGTATTTCGGGTTCTGGCCCGGGTATTCGGTATTGATAAACCTGTTGATTCTAACCAGGGCAAAAAATATTTTACAGCCCTTGCCGAAGAATTACTGGATAAAAAACAACCCGGCATTTATAACCAGGCTATCATGGATTTTGGAGCGGTGATCTGCAAACCGCAACCCATTTGTTCCGATTGCGTTTTTCAAAAAAAATGCTATGCCTTTCAGCATAATAAAATAAATGAGCTGCCGGTAAAAGAAAAAAAGATAACGATAAAAAAACGCTGGTTCTATTATTTGATCCTTGAATATAAAAATGAGATCGTTATACAACAACGTACAGCAAAAGATATCTGGCATAGCCTTTATGAATTTCCGATGATCGAAGCAGCCGGTGAAATGCCGGTAAAAAAAATATTACAGCAAGCTGAAAAGAAAAGCTGGCTGGAAAAAGGCGAGTATGAACTGATCACCATTTCTCCTTTGTATAAACAACAACTTTCGCATCAATTGATAGCCGGACAGTTCATAAGAGTACATTTAAATAAAAAATCGCTGGAAAAGAATTGGATTAGGCTTCCGCAAAACAAACTTCGCAAATATGCTTTTCCGCAATTTATTAACCAGTATTTGAAAAAAGAGCTACAAAAGCAGGCTTTATTTTAAATATCCTTATCGCCGGCCTCCCATTTCAATTTTTCCATTCATTTAAAAATGTTCTAACTTTAAAGAGCAGCCAAAGCCCTTAGACGATCTTTTAACCGTAAAGAGTAAATATATGAGAGGGGTAAACAGAGTAATGCTGATCGGTAACCTGGGCAAAGACCCGGATGTACAGCATCTTGAAGGCAATATTGCCGTCGCAAAATTTCCACTGGCAACCACCGAAACTTTTAAAGACCGCTCGGGTAAATTAGTATCGCAAACAGAATGGCATACTGTTGTTCTCTGGAGGGGGTTGGCCGAACTGGCGCAAAAGTATTTGCACAAAAGCAGTCTTGTTTATATCGAAGGCCGCCTTCGTACCCGCAGTTGGGATGATAAGGATGGCAATAGAAAATTTGCAACAGAAGTAGTAGGCGACAATCTTATTATGCTGGATAAACGAATGGACAGCAACAGTTCATCTTCGGAAGGCGGCGGTATAGAAGGAATGGGCGGCGGTGATATGCCGATGGGAGATCCTTCTGAAAGTCTTCCTTTTTAATCCTCAATTCTAAATAATAACTTTGTTTAGTAACAGGGCGGGCCTTATGACCTGCCTTTATTGTAAACAAAAAATCTTGCTTTGGACAGTCATTCGGTACTCGGCTTCATTACTGATAACTTCTCTCATATTTTCCTGGCTGTAAATACACAGGGTACTACTTTTTTAAGCATAACATTACTTGTATTGTTGCTTCTTACTTTTACTATCTCCGGTGCAGAGGTCGCATTGTTTTCTCTTAGCAGAAAAGATATTGATGTGTTGAAAACAAAGCATCATGTTTCTGCCAAGCGTATTGTTGGTTTATTGGAGGAGCCGAAAGAAGTTTATGCTTCCCTGCTCATCGCCGGCACATTTATTAATATCAGTATTATCGTTCTTTCGAATTTTCTCATCAGCCGGTTTATATCTTTTGAAAAAGCAGGTGGATTGGTTGAGATATTGGTAAAAGTTTTGATTATTGCATTTGTGCTGATCTTCTTTGGAAAAATATTACCAAAAGTCTGGGCCACACAGAATAATCTTCGCTTTGCTTATAGCTGTTCTTTTTTGATCGAAGCATTGCACCTCGTATTGCGGCGCATCAGCCGTTGGGTAGTTTCATTGGCAGATGGAATTGGTAAAAGAGCAGGAGCTGCAAAATCGGAAGCCATGAATATCCAGGAGCTTGATCAGGCCATTGATACAAAATCCGATGAGGAAGCATCACCGGAAGAAAAAAATATTATGAAGGGCATTGTGAAGTTTGGAAATATTTCGGTGAAGCAGGTCATGAGGAGTCGGCTGGATATAAGTGGCATTGATTATAATTTGTCTTTCGGTGACCTGGTAAAACGGGTAGAAGAGCTGCACTACTCACGCCTGCCGGTATATAAAGAAAATTTGGATGAAGTGGTGGGCATTATACATACTAAAGACCTTATTCCGTATTTGAACGGGGTTACTGATCATGACTGGCATCCATTGATGCGTCAACCTTATTTTGTACCGGAAACAAAACTGATCGAGGACCTGCTGAAAGATTTTCAGCAAAAGAGAATTCATTTTGCAATTGTAGTAGATGAATTTGGCGGCACCAGCGGTATTGTTACTATGGAAGATGTTTTGGAAGAAGTGATCGGTGAGATCAAAGATGAATTTGATGAAGAAGAAAGCGGTAACCGAAAAGTGGACGACAACAATTATATTTTTGAAGGCAAGACCATGCTGCATGATGTGTGCAAGACCATGCGCCTGCCGATGAATACATTTGATGAAGTGCGGGGCGATAGTGAGTCGCTGGCAGGATTGGTGCTTGAACTTGCAGGAGAATTTCCTGGAGTGAACTCAACAATAAATAGCGGTGATTTTGAGTTTACCCCTTTGCAGGCTGATAATAACCGTATTCAACTAGTAAAAGTGACGATAAAACCCAAGTCATAAATGAAAAGATCTTCCCGATTTCACATCTTGTTCCTTGTGCCCTGTGCCTTGTACCTTCTTTCATGCAACAGCGACTATACAGCCGGAAAACGAAAAGGTTATTTTAAAATTGATTTTCCTGAAAAAGAATACCGGGTATTTGACAGTGCAGGTTATCCATACACGTTTGAATATCCTGTGTATGCCAGTGTGATCAGGGATTCAACTTTTTTTGATGATAAAGCCGGGGACTGGTGGGTGAATATAGATGTGCCGCAGTTTGCAGGAAGAATTTATGTAAGTTATAAAGCGATCAATAAGCAAAACCTCTTTGATTCATTGATACAGGATGCCTTTAAAATGGCATACCGTAAACATGTTGACATTGCCACAGGGATTAATGACAGCCTGATGCAAACTCCCAATGGCGTTGAAGGAATTTATTTCTCATTAGGTGGAAATACAGCTACGGCCAATCAATTCTTCCTGACAGACTCCACCAAACATTTTTTAAGAGGTGCATTATATTTCGATGCAGCACCTAATGCAGATTCGCTGGGTATCGTTAATGATTTTTTGAAAAAAGATTTGCTGCACCTTATCAATACCCTCAAATGGAAATAAAAAACCCCGACGCTTATGGTCGGGGTGGAGCAGAAACTGTATGCATTTAAATTACTGCTCTTTATTTTCAGTCTTCACGGCTTCTTTCTTTTCTTTTGCGGGTTCGGGCAATACCTTTTCTTCTTTGATATAACGCTCATCCAAAGCGCCACGGCTGAAAAGTTTTGTATCCAGTTTTCTTTTCTTTTTCTTAGCCATCTTTTTAGTTTCTTTTTTTGCAGGAACTGTCGTAACAGTTTTTTCTTCTTTTGCCGTTACCTCTTTTTTGTCAGTGACAACGGCTGTTTTTTCATCAACTGTTACTACGGGCTCCGTAACTTCCTTTTCTTTGTACATATCATTGAATTCTTTTTTGTGACTTGTTTTCTGGTAGTCAACAAAACCATAAATGCTGGCGCCGATCATTAAAGTGGCGCCTACGTACAGGATCGTTTTCATGTTGTATAGTTTTAAAGTTTAAAAGTTTAAGGGTTCAAAGGTTCAAGAGGTTCGGGTCCTAACGTTAAACTATTGAACCATTAAACCTTTAAACTCATATAGCGAACGATTTCAAATATTTCTTACTCTGCCGGTAAATGATCAACTCAGCAAACAGCATATTGCCAATAACACTGATCCAGAGTGACAATTCATAATTCTTTAAATGATCCCATCCCAGTAAATAAAAAACGATATGATAGACCCTGAATGTAACAGCTGTCATGGCCATGGAGTAACTTCTCATCATCCATATCTTATGCGCCAGCACATTTCTTTTATGGATAGTGGTCAATCCATATAAAGTGGTGACAAACCACCAGCCTGCCATGAACATGAACAAAGCTCTCTCACCAAGACTTCCTTTCGCAAAAAATGCCATGTACAGACCGGTGGGTGCACCGAGGAAGAGAACGACGGCCACATAGATCTTGCCAGAAAAACGATGAATGGCTTTTGATTTCTTCATGATATATCTGGAAAATTGGATAAGGGCGGTTCCAATACAAAGGGCGCCTGCAGCGATATGTATATAAAAGCAGGCATTATAAAAACTACTTTGAAAAAGAAAACTTCTTTCTTCAATAAAGCTGAAGTCCTTGCTAAAAGAAAAATAAGGAAGTGTATTATAGATAAGCAATAAGCTAAACCCGATAACAGGTACCCAGAACAGCATCTGGAATAAAACCCTGGCGGACTTTTGGAAGGTGATGACTCTTGTGTTTTGCATACAGTTGGGTTGTGACAACCCGGAGATGCCATGGCCAAAAGCTCTCCATAGTAAATGCCTGTTACATGTTTGTTAAAGGAATTTTTAAAGGCTATGGAATGTTTCTTAATTTGAGAGATAATCAAACTAATTGTATGAACCTGCTCAAAAAAGCTTACCTGCTTCTTTGCTTTATTGCGGTTTCTATTATAAGTAACTCGCAACAGGCTGCTGCTGTTGACTCGATACAGCAAGCATTAGCCGAAGCTAAAACCGTGGAAGAAAAAATTTTCTGGCTGGATAATATTTCCCGTACTATGATGAATGTAAACCCTGCCGAAGCGGATAAATACGGGTTACAACTTATCATGATGGCAGAAGAATCAAGAAACAGGAAACTGATGATCAAAGCATACCAGGGTAATGGGATCCGTTGTGGTTTTTTTAGAGGACAAAAAGAATTTGCTAACCGGGCGATCGGTTATTTTGAAAAAGCATTGGCGATCGCAAAGCAGGAAAGATTGGAAGAGGAGACCGGTGCCTGCCAGGTATTATTATCTGATATCTGTCTCAGCATACCCGATAAGGATAAAGCTTTCAAATATATTACTGAAGCCTTTTCGAGAATAAGTACCACTAACAATGATAGCCTGAAAGTAGAAGCCAATATAGGCTATGGAAAAGTGTATGAAGCGGGCAATGAAAAGATACCGGCACTTCGTCATTATTTCACCGCTTTGCGTATCGCTGAAGAAATTAATGGGACCAAAGAAAACAAAAGAAAGAAGGCTGAACTGAAACGGAACAGTTTTCTGCGCCTGTCTTCTTTCTACAGCCGCATCAAAGAATATGATAAGGCAATAGACAACTACACTTTTGCTTACCAGGAACTGGACAATATGAATGATAAACGGGTACCTTATCAGCGTTGTATTGATATCAATGCAATAGGAAACCTGTTTGCTGCTAAAAAGAGTTATGATATTGCAATCAGTTATTATGAGCGATCCATTGCGATGGCCGATTCATTGAGTTTTTCCAATTTGAAAGTGCCGGGGTATATCAGTTTGCTGAATCAATTCCTGCGGATGAATGAGCCAAAGAAGGCATTGGACTATGTAAATTCTCCAAGGGGACAAGCACTGATCAGTTTTCTTAACCAGTTCGGCATGTCTGCTGCAGTTTACCAGACTTATGCCGCTGTTTATTCACAGACGAACCAATTTGATTCTGCAAGGATATATTTTGAAAAAGCCATTCCTCTTTTTGAGCAAAGGATGACGGAGAATAACAGTGTGGTCGTATATATGCAGGCAGCCGAATTTTATAAAAAGGCCGGAGAGATCGACAAGTCGCTTGCTTTTTATACTAAATCAAAAGATATCGGGGAACGCAACGGCTTGCTGGAAATAGTGCAGGAAGCTTCCAAGCAAATGGATACTTTGTATGGAAGGAAAGGTGATTATCGGACAGCCGCAGTATTCAATGCTACTTATTATATTTATAAGGACAGTGTTGATAAGCTGAATAAAGAGAATGAACTGGATAAGATCGCAGCCGATGCCGAGGAGGAAAGATTGGAAAGAGTTAAGAAAGAAGAGGAAGAAAGAAAGCGACGCCGCAATAATATCCAGTATATGGCCATTACCATCGGTATTGTTGTATTATTTGTTGCATTAGTAGTACTCGGAATGTTCAAAGTATCAGCCGGGCTGATCAAAGCCATTGGTTTTTTTGTATTCCTGATGTTGTTTGAGTTTGTCTTCCTGGTATTCAAGAAAAATATTTATTCAATAACCAAAGGAGAACCCTGGCTGGACCTGCTGTTCATGATCGGGCTGGCAGCCCTGCTTGTACCTCTTCATCATTGGATGGAGCATAAAGTATTGCATTACCTTACTTCGCATAACAGGCTGACCGCCGCTGGCCACCATATTAAAAAACGATTTTTTAAAAAAACAAGAAATGAAGGAGAGTAGGCAGTACCTACCTTTGCAAAAAAAATAAATCTTGATAGTAATTGATAATATATTGATCAGTGATGATGTAGTGGAGAAACAGTTTGTCTGTGACCTGAGCAAATGCAAAGGCGCCTGTTGCGAGGAAGGCGATGCCGGCGCACCGTTGGATGAAAAAGAACTGGATATCATCCTTGATGTGTATGAAAGAGTGAAACCATATCTTACTCCTACCGCTCTTGCAGAGATAGAAAGAAAGGGAAAATATGTTTATAGTAAAGAGTTTGGTTGGGTAACACCGACACTGGGTAATGACAAAGAGATCTGTGTATATGGCTCAAGAGATGAGAATGGGATCATCAAATGTGCATTTGAACAGGCTTATTATGATGGAGTGATACCATGGAAAAAACCGGTCAGCTGTCATTTGTTCCCGATCATTATCTCAAAAGGGAAAAGAGGCGATCATGACAGGGTGAATTATGAACCGAGAGAAAAAGAATGTAATCCTGCCTGTGGATTGGGCAAAAAATTAAAAGTGCCTGTGTATGAATTTTTAAAAGAACCACTGACAAGAAAATACGGAGAGGATTTTTATAATGCACTGGATGAAGCGGCTAAACTTCATGCAGGAAAATAATTGATCTTGAAAGAAACATCAGCAGAATTTATTGCAAAGAGTACTGTGAAAGCGGCCGATAAAGAACATCGTCGCAAGATCAATTTTAATATTGGTAAGTATAATGCTGCGGTGCCCGTTGGCAAAGAACAATTTTCGGACGTTAACCTTGCCAGGGAAAAAGCAAAGAACATAAAGTGGAAAGCCATTGAAACGCTGGATAAGCAGTTAGAGCATTTCGAATCAATGATCATGAAGCGGGGTGCTAAAGTGATCTGGGCCGAAGATGCACAACAGGCATTGGATGCCATTCTGAAGATTTGCGAAGAAAAAAAATGCAAAACACTGGTGAAAAGCAAGAGCATGGTGACGGAAGAAATTCACCTGAATGATTTTTTGGAAAAACAGGGTATCGAAAGCGTCGAAACAGATCTCGGAGAATATATACAGCAGTTAGACGGCGAGCCGCCTTATCATATCGTCACACCGGCTATGCATAAAAGCAAAGAAGATGTTGCCAAACTCTTTGCAGAAAAATTAGGGACGGATCCCAAAGCCACACCGGAGCAACTGACATTAACAGCAAGAAAAATATTAAGAGAAAAATATGTGCAGGCTGAAGTGGGAGTAACAGGCGCCAATTTTATTATTGCTGATATTGGCGGGATCGCCGTTACAGAAAATGAAGGCAATGCAAGATTGAGTTGTGCATGGCCTAAAACACATATCGTTATTGCCGGCATTGAAAAGATGATCCCATCGATGACAGATCTTGGATTATTCTGGCCCTTACTCGCAACGTATGGGACCGGGCAAAGGGTAACTGTTTATAATACCATTATCACAGGACCCAAACAGCCGAATGAAAAAGACGGCCCCGAAGAAATGTATGTGATACTGCTCGACAATGGCCGCACCAATATTCTGGCTGATGAAAAACAAAGAGAAAGTTTATACTGCATCCGTTGCGGAGCTTGTTTGAATGCCTGCCCGGTTTATAAAAATATCGGCGGTCATACTTATGCTGCTCCTTACAGCGGGCCAATTGGTTCTGTGATCACCCCACATTTAAAAAACCTGGGCGAGTGGAAACATCTTAGCTATGCTTCTTCACTTTGCGGTAATTGTACAGAAGTGTGTGCAGTGAAAATTAATTTACATGAATTGTTATTGGAAAATCGTCATGAAGCTGTGGAAGAAGGGCATAGTAAATTTGGTGAACGGATGGCCTGGAAAATGTGGAAACAAGGAATGCTTCGTAGGGGTTGGATGAATATGGCCGGGCAAAAAACAAAGAATTGGGTGGTGAATACATTGGTAAAAGGCTGGTCGGCCCACCGGGGTAAAATGGAATTCCCGAAAAAATCTTTCAATCAAATGTGGAAGGAGAAAAATAAAAAAAAATAGAGGATGTGGAAATGTGAAAATAAAATACACTGTAAATCATTCCCACATTTTCACATCCCCACATTATTGTTTATTCTTTTTCTTTTGCTTTGTACAGTATCGTCAAAATATCTTTTATTGCTTTCGGATCTTTATTCAATTCCAGTGATCTTTCCAGCAATGTAATAGCTTTTTTAAAATCATTATTCTCATAATATCCTTCGCCCAAACTTGAAGCAATATTGGCTGATTCCGGATATAAAGTATAATTCATCCTGAAAATTTGCAGCGCTTCTTTCTTTTTTCCTTGTTTTAATAATAAATAGCCAAGACTGTTGAGCTCATGTTCATCAGCCACCAACGGTCTTAATTGTTCTGCTAATCCCCTTACACTGTTATTCCCGTCCGTCAAACTTCCATCATTCAACCATTGCAGGATAGTTTTGAAAGAATGATAATTCGGGGAATAAGGCGGATCATTCAAAATGTTCAGCAGATCTTTTTCCAATGAGAAAACCGGGAATTCATTGATGCGGTTAACTTCCTTTCCATTCTTATAAATAATAAAAGTGGGCACACGGAATATTCCCAATCCTGTCTCTTCATGCGTTGGGCTTTGTTTGACCAATGAGTCACCGCCACCCAATGCTATCAGCTGTACTTTTTTACCAGGAAAAGAAATATCGGATAATAATTTTAAGAAACGGGGTACTTCTCTTTTGCTATCACCGCACCAGGTGCCGAAAAATATTTTGATACTGATATTGTCAAGATCTTGTTTTTTAAGAGATGTAGTTATATCAGTGTTTGCGATATAACTATCATAACCTGTCGTAAACCATTTGCCAAAAGGTTCACCCATAAGGCTGTCTTTTGTGCAAACACCATAAAGGATCTTTGGTTTTTCAGCAGTCGTTTGAGCAAATGATGAAATTGGTATTATTATAAACAATAAGCATATGATCTTATTCATAAAATAGTTTTACAGTTGAATGATTTAATTGACTATTTGCATAGAATGATTCGACGTTGTGTTCTTTGTGATTTTCCATGTTCTTTGTGTTCCTTATCAGTTAAAGGAACACAACGGCCATAAAGGATACACAAAGTGCACAAAGGGTTACAAGAAATATGTTATTCAACTATTCGGAGGTTGCTCTGGAACTTGAAGGCTGCCTTTGCATTCTTTTGCTGAATAAAAAGCAAGGGGTATTAGATAAGATGGTTTGAAAAAAGCCGGTAAGCTATTTTGTTTTGGTGCAGAAAAATATTCATCCAAATGAATATGCAAATGTGCTTTCGGAGCAGGATAGGTGGGTTCTTGTTTATCAAGTCCCGCCTGTTCTTCACAGTCGCATTTTAACGCTGTTGATTTAAAAACATTGGAGAGTTTACACTCTAAGTAATTTAATTGCCGGGCATACTGGGAGAATGCAAAAAGGATTGTTAGTAATATGACGGATAATTTTCTCACCCGGCAGTGGTTGGTTTGGTCATAGCATAGTCGGGCCTGCCTCGCAAAAGGATGCATGAAAGAGATGAAGTATATTCGTCCCATTGAATTTCCGGTATGATCATCTATTCCAAAACCATAACTCCCCGTCTCCGCTACATCACCGGTCTTATCGGTAAAGAAATCATAGGCAGGCCTTTTGAACTTACCGATGCTATAGACAAATACAAACAGGAAGGTGGAGCAAAGATGAATTACAGTGACAGGGTGCTGGGAGATGACGAACTCCATTTGTTCCCTCATTCATTGTTGTTTGAAGATGATGTCAAGGAACAGGAAACCGCTTGTTTTGAAACGAATGGTTATAAGGCTTTTTTTAAAACCGGGGGGGATTATCCATTCGATATTTTTGCCGCTTCGTTTTATTTATTGAGCCGTTACGAAGAATACCTGCCACATACCAAAGATCTGTATGGCCGCTATGCACATGAAAATTCACTGGCATTTAAAAATGATTTTTTAAACATTCCGCTGGTCAATGTTTGGATAAACGAGTTTGTGCAAAAGCTCAAACAAAAATTCCCGGCATTCAGCATTCAGCATCCAGCATTCTGTTTTTTGCCTACCTATGATATCGATGAAGCCTATTCATATAAACACAAAAGTTGGTGGAGGCGTACCGGTGCTGTTATAAAAGATCTTCTTACAACCGGGATGGAAAGAGTGAGGTTAAGAAAAAAGGTGTTGAAGAATGAGACAGATGACCCTTTTGACTCTTATGATTGGATAGATGTTCTTCATCAGGCAAATAAAATAACCCCCCGTTATTTTTTCCTTGTGCCGGGTAAAACAGGAAAATATGATCGCAATATTTTGCCAACAGAACCGGCATTGCAATCATTGATAAAGAGACATGCTGATAAATATGATATCGGTGTTCATCCTTCCTGGCAAAGCGGTGATGAACCATCTTTGTTAAAAACAGAAATAGAAACGATTGAAAATATCACAAAGAAAAAGATCGTTTCATCCCGCCAGCATTTTATTCGTTTTAATTTACCGGAAACATTTCGCCGGTTAATTGATGCAGGTATCAAAGAAGATTTTTCTATGGGCTATGGAAGTGTAAATGGTTTTCGGGCATCTGTTGCCTCTCCTTTTTACTGGTACGATCTTGAGAAGGATGAACCCACCTCCTTATTGCTATATCCTTTTTGTTATATGGAGGCCAACTCTTTTTACGAGCAAAATCTCACTCCCTGGCAGGCCCTGCATGAAATGACACATTATTATAATGAAGTAAAAAAAGTGAACGGCACCTTCATCACCATCTGGCACAATACATTTCTGGGAACAGATTCAACATTCAAAGGATGGAGAGAAGTGTATGCAGGATTTTTTAAAGAAGTAGCCGGCAAGACCTAAACACCTTCCGATTCTGGTTGCTCAGGTGTTGGTATTGAAGATCTGAAAGCCCTGTTGACAAGATAAACTCCCACCAACGTTACCAACCCGCCGATAATAATAAATTCCGTGATGGCATCCCCAAAATATATTGAACCGCAAATAACAGCCACCATCGGGTTCACATATGCATAGATGGAGGCTTGTTCGGTTGGAAGGTTTTGTAATGCATATAAATAGCAGATGAATGCGATCAATGATCCGAAGATGATAAGGTAAGCAATGGATGCCCATGATTGCCAGGGAATGCTCGTCAATGGAATAGCAATGCCATTGATGGAAGTAAACGAATAAAGACAAACTCCCGATATCAGCATTTGTAATCCAAGGCTGAAATAAGGATTAAAACTTGCAGCTTGCTTTTTGGTATATAAAGTAGCAAAGGCCCATGTCCAGGTAGCGATCACGGAAAACAAAATACCCAATTGAAATCCCGGGTCAAGAAAATCCTGCAGGTGATCAGAGAAAATAATGCAGACACCGCTAAAACCCAATAACAATCCAATGATCGCCAGCGATGGCATTTTTTCTTTTGAAGCAAACAACCCGATCACTACTATCCACAATGGAAAGATGGCGCCGATGATGGAACCGAGTCCCGCAGAGATATTATATTGAAGTGCCAGTGTACTCAGCCCATTACTGATCATGAAATTCAGAAAACTTAATACAAGTACCGGTATCCATTCCTTTCCTTTCGGGAAAGGAGCTTTTTTATAAATGAAGAATCCTACATATAATATTCCGGCGATCAGTTGACGGATACTTGCCATTTGCAAGGCAGGCATCCGCTTCACACCTTCTTTGGATGCGATCCAGGTGGTGCCCCATAAAATACAAACCAACGCCAGGCAAAAAAGAGCTTTCGCCCTTGTCCCTTTTTTATGAATGGTCAGTGGATTAAATACCGATAATTTTTTTATTGAATCAGCAGAGGATTGAAGAATGGTTTTATGAAAATCAAAGATGTTCATCAATGTTTAAAATGTCTCATGCCTGTTATCACCATTGCCAAATCATTTTCTTTACAATACCCGATTGAATCATTATCTCTTATCGAACCACCCGGTTGAATAAAAGCAGTGATACCGGCCTCATGCCCCATCTTCACACAGTCATTAAAAGGAAAGAAGGCATCGCTGGCCATTACAGCGCCGTTCAGATCAAAATTGAATTGCTTTGCCTTTTCAATGGCTTGACGGAGGGAATCGATACGGCTGGTTTGTCCGCAACCTTTACCGATAAGCTGTTTGTCTTTTATTAAAGCGATCGCATTAGATTTTAAATGCTTGCAGATAAGATTGGCAAAAATCAAGTCTTCTTTTTCTGCAGCAGTGGTTTCTCTGCCGCCAGCTTCTTTCCATTCTGTATAATTTCCGTCATCAGCGCCTTGTATCAATACTCCATTTAGTAATGAACGGTACATTTCTTGTTGTCTTGTGCCTTGTCCCTTGTGCCTTAGTAATATCCTGTTCTTCTTCGACCTCAAAACTGTCAACGCATCTTCATTAAAAGTCGGAGCGATCAATACTTCAAAGAAAATTTCATTAATGGCATGAGCTGTGGCATTGTCAATTGTTCCGTTGCAAACCAGCACACCGCCAAAAGCACTTTCAGGATCACCGGCCAGTGCAGCATCCCAGCTTTCTTTTATGGTTGAGCGTACAGCAACGCCGCATACATTTGTATGCTTGATGATGGCAAATACAGCCTCCCTGCCCTCCGTCGGAGAAGCCGCCCCAAGCCCCTCCGAAGGAGGGGTTTTAGAGTCTGCAAATTCAAAAAGTTTTTCTGATTGTACAGACTCCGAGGTTCCCCCTTGCGGGGGATTTAGGGGGGCCATATCTCTTATCAACTGTATCGCAGCATCTACATCGACCAAATTATTATAAGAGAGTTCTTTGCCGTTCAATTTTTCAAATAAATTATCCAGGTTGCCATAGAAAACTGCTGATTGATGTGGATTCTCACCATATCGCAGCGGAACAGGGTTCGTAATGGATTCTAAAAAATATAATGATTCGGAAGGATTGAAATATTTGGCGATGGCTACATCATAATGGGCCACCACTTCAAACGCTTTTGCAGCAAAATTCTTTCTTTGTTCGAGTGTTGTTTCTCCTTTTTGTTCTTTCAATAACTGTTCTAATGCTGCATAATCTTTTTTTGCAGCGATCACAACCACATCGGCAAAATTCTTGGCAGCGCCGCGGATCATAGAAGGCCCGCCGATATCTATTTTTTCGATGATCGCTTTTTCTTTTTCGTTTTCACCGCCTTGAAAGGCGGAATTATTCACTGTTTGCACAGTTTCTTCGAAAGGATACAGGTCAACGATCACAAGATCTATTTCAGGAATATTGTATTGTTTCATTTCCTCCACATGGCTGGCATCAGTTCTTTTACCAAGGATGCCGCCAAAAACAGAAGGGTGCAATGTTTTTACCCGGCCGCCCAGTATGGAAGGATAGGAGGTAAGCTCTTCCACCGGTATTACTTTTACCCCAAGCTTCTCAATAAATATTTGTGTACCGCCGGTAGAATAAATAGTAATTCCCAGCTGGTCTAATTGTTTAATGATAGGCTCAAGCCCATCTTTGTAAAAAACAGAGATGAGGGCCGACTGGATTTTTTTGTTCATAGATAAATGAGAGTTGAAGGCAAGCTGATCGCAGAGAAAGGCAAAGATAAGTTACCGAAGGTTCATCACAAAAGCGCCTTGTGTCGTCACATCATGCCAGGGGATTTTCAACGAATCGCAATCTTTTTTCCAGTAAACAGTTTTCCATGATGACGCTGAGCCATCAAAGACAACCTGTTTGATATGTAGCGCAGCATCAAGCTTTGAAATATAGATGCGGGGATTTTTTGAGATCACCAGCAGGTCGATAGCTGGTTTGTCTTCGGTTGGCAAAAAACCGATCGTTGAATCTATCAGCAAAATATTCTTATTATTAAATGTAATATAGTTTGCCTGCTGTTGAAAATTGCTCAAAGAATCAACCGGTGTAATACGGAAAAAGATCCTTGTCGGTTTCAAATGAAAATTTCTGGCAAAATCATCAGCAATAAGATCGCTGTCACCTACAAACACATATTTTCTTTGATCAATAAAATCAATAGCCCTTTTCTGCGGCACATTATATACTATTATTTTTTGTTGTCCATTTGCTTCTACAAAAGAATATGAACGTAATGCAGTGAAGCCAAGCAATCCTGACAGACCAACCAGTAACCCGTTTCTTGCTTTCTCTATCAGCCAATAACTGATACCTGCCGCAAAGACAATAAGTAGTCCTGCCTGCAAAAGACTTATTTGTAATCCATCCAATAAGGAAAAGCGAAGGGATTCAATTCTTTCTATCCATGTATTCATTACCCAGATCAGCCATTGC
>JABFRU010000068.1 GCA_013140985.1 Chitinophagaceae bacterium
GGATATGATCAGTGATAAACTGACAGGTACATTAGGAACGATCGGTACTGCGGCTGTCTTATTATTACTGGCAGGAGGCTATTTTATATGGCAATTCAATCCTTCATTTAATTTACCGGGTAAGAAAGAGATTGAGAATGAGGATAAGATTGAGGAGGGAGTTGAGGCAGTTGTTCCTGTTACTACTGGCAGATCGATCAATGATCTTTATGCAGAAAAAAAGGAAGAAGGACAGAATAGTAATTCAATGAAGACAGATACCGGGATGATCATCAATTTTCCTGATGAACAACCGGTGCATGAATTTAAAGTGATAGAAAAAGATGAGCCAATTGAAGATCAAATTGAAAAAATAGAAAAACAACAACCGACGGTAGAAAAAGAGATCGTCAGCGAGATATTGCATTCCCATGATGCCAATACAGCCATAGAGTTACCAAAAGAAGAAATTATTCCTCCTGTCAGCAGAAAGAAAAAAGAAGATCTTGAACTGGAGATAAAGGAAGTACCTGATAAAGTGGAAGAAGAATTGATCGATGAAAACCAACAGCCGCTTACTCCTTATGAGCCTACCCTTGACCTGCGGGATTATAAATATCCAACGCTTGATCTTTTGGAAACGCATGGCAGCGAAAAGATCATCCAGGATGTAAATGAACTGGAGAATAACAAGAACCAGATCATCGCCACTCTCAGGAACTATGCAATAGAGATACAAAAGATATATGCTACTGTTGGGCCTACGGTTACATTATACGAGATCGTTCCGGCACCTGGTATCCGCATTTCAAAGATCAAAAACCTTGAAGATGATATTGCATTAAGTCTTGCCGCATTGGGTATCCGTATCATTGCACCCATTCCGGGAAAAGGAACCATCGGTATTGAAGTACCCAATGTCAGAAAGACGATTGTGAGCATGAAGACATTGCTGGCCACTGAAAAATTTCAGAACAATAATTATAGTTTGCCTATTGCTATTGGTAAAAAAATCGACAACGATAATTTTATTGTTGATTTGGCCAGTATGCCTCACCTGCTGATGGCCGGTGCAACGGGACAGGGAAAATCAGTTGGGGTCAATGCTATTCTTGTTTCATTGTTGTATAAAAAACATCCATCACAGCTTAAATTGGTGTTGATCGATCCCAAAAAAGTAGAACTTAGTTTATACCGGCTTATCGAAAAACATTTTTTAGCCAAACTACCCGGCGAAGAAGAAGCGATCATTACAGATACAAAAAAAGTGGTGCACACATTGAATGCCTTGTGTATTGAAATGGATAATCGCTACGACCTGCTGAAAGAAGCCGGTGCAAGGAATATCAAGGAATACAATGAGAAATTCATCAAACGTAAGCTGAATCCGCAGAAAGGGCACCAGTATTTGCCATTTATTGTTTTGGTCATTGATGAATTTGCCGATCTTATTATGACAGCAGGTAAAGAAATTGAAATGCCTATTGCAAGACTGGCGCAGCTGGCGAGGGCCGTTGGTATTCATTTGATCATTGCAACACAACGGCCTTCGGTGAATATCATTACGGGTACGATCAAAGCCAACTTCCCTTCAAGGATCGCATTTAAAGTTTCATCTAAAATAGATTCAAGAACAATTTTAGATACAGGCGGCGCTGAACAATTGATCGGCAAAGGGGATATGCTTATCTCGCATAATGGTGAAGTAACCCGTTTGCAATGCCCTTTTGTAGATACGCCGGAAGTGGAAGAGGTTGTTAATTTTATTGGAGAACAAAGAGGTTATCCGCAGGCCTTTCTTCTTCCCGAATATGTTGATGAAAATGAAATGGAAGGAAAGGACTTTGATATGTCTGACCGGGATTCCCTGTTTGAGGATGCGGCAAGACTGATCGTACAAAACCAGGTTGGTTCTACTTCTTTATTGCAACGGAGAATGAAATTGGGATATAACAGGGCCGGGCGATTAATGGATCAATTAGAAGCTGCAGGGATCGTTGGCCCCAACCAGGGCAGTAAAGCAAGAGATGTTCTTATAAAAACAGAGATGGAATTGCAACAACATCTTGATATGCTGGGTTAAGCCGTTAGAAGGTTGTTAAGAAAAAAAGGTGACTTGCAACCCGGTACAGTCATTGCCTGTCCTTATGGCTAATTCAGTTATCTTTGCGGTGTTTCAACAAGAACCGCCACACAAACCACAACAAATGAAGAAATTCTATTTAACCACAATAGCTTTTGGCTTTGCATTTATGGCTCTTGCCCAGGCAAAAACCGATCCTGAGGCCAAAGCAATTTTGGATAGTGTCAGCGCAAAATTCAAAAAATTTACAACGGTGCAGGCTACGTTTACGTATAAAGTGGAGAATGCTTCCAATAAGATCCTTTCTACCAAGACAGGCAGCATTAAAATGAAAGGCACCAAATATCATATCCTCTTTAACGGGCAGGAAATATTTTGCAATGGCACTACGGTCTGGAACTATGATAAAGCGGCCAATGAAGTAACGATCAGCAAGCTGGATGCATCCGGCGGAATGATCACCCCGCAAAAACTATTTACCAATTTTTATGACAAGGATTTTTTGTACATATTGAACGGTGAAAAGAAGGTCGGCACTAAAACGTACCAGGAAATTGAGATGACGCCGGTTGACAAAAGCAAGCCTTTTCATAAAGTATATGTGCAGGTAGATAAAGCAGCCAAAACGATTTACAGTACCAAGGTGCTGGAGAATGAAGGCAACCGCTATACATACACAGTGAATACGATGAAGACAAACCAGGCGATAGCGGATACACAATTTACTTTTGATAAGACGAAATATCCGGGGGTGGAAGAAGTTGACCTCAGGTAGGACCTGGATCTATAAAATTAAAAAGGATTGCGGGGAAAACTTGTGATCCTTTTTTGTTTTCCAAGACATGAAGGATGATTTAATTTGAAGTAATCTGCGCCAACGAGCGGGGCCTGGCGATGTGGCGGTATTTGAAAATCCTCAACCCGTAACCGCAGCTAAATTAATAACTAAATGTTCATTTTTGTCGCCCCGACATATTGCCAAACCGTTTGTTGGTAGCAATTATATTATCGGATGGTTTGTCTTACAAAATAATTTTTTTCCCAATTCTTCTTTGTCAAATAGTATTTTAGTCTAACCGAAAATCCGTGTCTATAATGATTCTCACTTTTGCTTCCGTTCAATAAGAATGAATAATTATAAGAAACATCTACATAAACAAATGTCAAACCAATAGCAGGTCTCAAATAGTTTTGTTTGTCCGTTATGTTGTAAATGTATTCTCCACGAACTCCAAAGCTTCCAATAATTATAAATGGAAAATAATTATACTCATAAAACGCTTTAACTGTCTGTTTTGTTTGGCTTGAAGTATTTGTCAAACCATAACCGATACCCCAACTGGAAATGGAATAGTCGCCTAAACCTCTTTCAGAGTAAGAAGCAATTCCATTTGTCCTGCCTAAGTTAAAGTCATATTCCTTGTTCTTTGCAAAATTTATAGTTGAAGAAATATATGTAGAGTTTCCCCAAAATGAATTTTTGGTTTTGTTTTCTGTCCGCCAAAATGTTGTGTCAACTCTTCTTGAACTTGGGGGTATTGCTCTCTGTCGAACACTTGTTGTTGTGTCTGTTGAGGCTTGAGAAAAACAAGTCAAGTTAAAAATAAAAAAAACAAAAATTATTGTAAGTCTTTGCATAATTGTGGGGTGTCAAAATAATTGCCACCAACGAGCGGGGCTTTCTGCTGTGCGGCATCCGTGTTGCGTCAGCCCGGTACTGTCGCTGAGTAAAGTTACTGAAGATGAGAATATATTCTGCAGCTGAGTTTTATTCGTAAAGCTGGGACTGAAGCTGAAGGCTGTTATGTCGATCAGAATTTATTCGTAAAGCCAGCATGGCAGAAAACCGACTGTTAGCGGTAGTGTTTACGTAGTTATCTTGGTATAATTGAGTGAATAGCCAATATCATCTTCTCCATTAATAGAATTGTTGTTGACAATTAATAATGTCTCCCTAGAATGTTTTTGGTTGTTTGCGTAAATGGTTTTTGTCCATTTTAGTTCTTTCTTGGTTTCATCAAATTCAATGTCTGTGAGTACAAAAATTAATTGCTTATTAATATAGTATTGATTCCCGTTGACAAATGTCACAAATTCTTTATCTACCGAGTTGTTTTGCTTAAAAGTATAAACTAGTTGCCATTGTCCCTTTAGCAGAGTTTGTAAATCAAATTTGTGGGATTTTAAGCTGCTAGGTAGTTTTAGGTGTTTTAGTTGAAATCGAATTATTTTTAAACTAATCATCGGGATAATAATAATCAGAAGGCCAAACGTAATTAATAAAATGGTCAAATAGTTTATTGAAAAGGTATTAGTTGTTAAAAACGAAATACTCTTAGACCAAATGTCTATAAAAGGTATTTGCTTAATCAATGAATATATATATAGTCCAATTGCACTTAGCAAAGCAATAATTCCTGCGGCAAAAACTTTGCTCCATACAGGATCAGTCCAATTCTTCTTTACAAATTGTATAAGTCGCTTCATAACATTACCGCTAACGGTCAGGGCTTTCTGCTGTGCTGATATTCCGTGATTCGTCAGCCCGAACCGCTGCTGAGTAAAGTTAATGAAGATGAAAATATATTCTGTTGCCTGGCTTTATTCGTCCAGCCCGGACTACAGATGATAAGCGAACGGAACGATCAGTATATATTCTTCAGCCAGCATAGCAGAAAACCCCATCCTATGTTTACAATTCAATAAATTTATTTACAGAGAAGAAATAGAATTAGAAAGAACAAGGGGTGGATTAAGACCGTAAAACCCCATAGGCCTTAGAGCCTTTCTAACATGATA
>JABFRU010000043.1 GCA_013140985.1 Chitinophagaceae bacterium
GGGTTCCAGCAAAAAGGTGGTGATGGTGAAGGCCGCATGCTTGATCAATTGCTGACGATGGCTTTGATAGAAGCCAGGAGTTGTGAACGTTTTAAAAGATTAAGCGAAGGCCTGAACGATGACTACATGAAAAATTTTTACCGCCGCTTCATGGAAAGCGAGGCTGGTCATTACACTTTGTTCATTGAACTGGCAGAAACTTATGTTGACAAAGAAAAAGTTCGCCGCCGCTGGAAACAATGGCTGGAATATGAAGCCGATACCATTAAAAACTTAGAAGTAAGAGGCGACAGAATTCATTAAGTCAGACGAGAAATGTGAGACAGCGTTTGACATTTGACGTTTCACTTTTCACCTCTCAATTTCCCTCACCCCATCTTCTGCACCTGATATAAATACGCCGGCAGCATACCCGATCTCTTTTTGATAATAAACTGAAAGATCGTTGCTGAAATCATCAACCTTATTATTTTTTACCAGGGCAATGGCACAACCCCCAAAACCGGCACCCGTCATTCTTGCACCAATACACTCTTCATGCCCATTACAAAAATCAATGATCGTATCGAGTTCTTTTCCTGTGACCTCGTACAATTCTTTTAACGACTGATGTGAGGCATACATCAGTTTGCCAAATACTTCCATATCTCCTGTTTGTAACGCAATGGCAGCATCCTTTACCCTCGCATTCTCACTGATCACATGCAAGGCTCTTTTTTGGAGAACAGGATCATTGATCAACTGCTTATTCAGATCGAAACTGGCGGGAGTTATATCGCAGAGATTTTCAACATTCAGTTTTTGTTTTAAAAATGTCAATGCCAGGGCACATTCGGCAAACCGCTCATTGTATTTCGAAGCCACCAGCTCTCTTTTTTTATTTGTATTGATGATAACCAAACTATATCCGCCTGTTTCAAAAGGTATGTACTCGTATTCCAACGTATCACAATTCAACAATATGGCTTTATCCTTTTTCCCCATGGCCACAGCAAACTGATCCATAATTCCGCAATTAACTCCCATGAATTCATTCTCAACTTTTTTAGAAAGCAAAGCCATATCAGTTAATGTAATACCTGATCCGAACAAACTGTTCAATGAAAAAGCTGTCAGCACTTCTACCGATGCAGAAGAAGAAAGCCCGGCCCCAACAGGAAGATTGCCGGAAAAAAGCATATCCAATCCAGAAATGGTAAACCCATTTTGTATAAAATGATTAATAATACCAAGCGGATAATTGAACCACTGTTTTCCTGTTCTTGAATAAGACTCCTGCAAATGCAAGTCAGCTGTTTCAGGAAAATCAAGACAGTGAAACCGGAATCGTTTATCCTTATTTTTTGCAACAGCGAGATACGTTCCCTGCGAGATAGCACAAGGCATTACGCTTCCGCCATTATAATCAATATGCTCTCCTATCAGGTTCACCCGGCCCGGACAGAAAAAGATATGCCCGGGTTCTTTCTGAAAACGATCCTGAAAATTCTTTATCAGTTCATTATTCATCATCTATTAAGTTTGAGAAAAATAAACCAGTTCTTTTTTCAAATCAAGAAAAGGGTATTTCTCTTGTAATTCTTTTGCTTTTTCAAAATACGAGGTCAAAAATTGCTGATGCGCTTTTGTTTCCGGTTGAAAAGCCCGGTGTTTTCTTGCGATCATTATGCTTTTTACCTCTTTCATCAATTGCTGCGATCCTTCATCAATGCAGTTCTCACTGAATTTCTCCAGCACAAATTCTGTAGCCGGGTAATTGGGATGAACCAAATCAATGTCATAAAAACGATGATCCCGCAATACATCTATCACTAATTCATACGCCGGGAAATAATGTGCTGACTCAAATTTTGCAACGATATAATGTACCGCTTCCAGCAATCTTGCTTTGCTTCGGTTGTTTTCAACGACACCATCCCGGATATGACGAACAGGGCTTACAGTGAAAATGAATTTCAGATCCGGATTGAATTGCTTTAATCGTTGCAAACAATCCTCCAGCATTTCTTTGATGTGATCGATCTCCAGTAACTCTTTAATAAACCAGTTGGCGGGTGCCCGGTGACAATTTGCTACGGCCTGCCCAAGCCTCTCCGAAGGAGAAGTTTTCGAAGACTCTGCAAATTCAGTAAGTCTGTATGTAAACGCAGAACCCAGGGTAATGATGAGCCAATCAGCTTTCTTCAAAAAATTATTTGCTGATTGTTGTGACTCATTAATTATCCTTACGGCCTCTTTGACATCAATATTAGAAAACCTGCTGTGATGATCCCAGCTATGCCATACTTCATTCAACTGAAACAAATCGTTCTCTGAATATTTTTTATCCCCCACATAAGAAAGAAGACTCTTGCAAACACTGTCCGGTCCAAATAATATTCCGTTGGGGTTTTGCAGAATGGAAAATTTCAATCCCTGCAAAGCATTACCAATATGTTCTGTAAAACAGGAACCTGTCAGCATGATCTTATCCTTGTAGGTGATCAGGGGATCCGGTCTCTTTATATCTATGTTCAGCATCAGGTCCATGACAATCCTATTTAAATATCTCTCCTGCTATGCGAAGACTTTCTGCAAGAGCTTCTTTATGTAATCCTTGTAGTAAATTATTTTCTTCGAAATAAGCGATCATTAATTCGCTGTTCATATTCCCTACCAGTTCATCATCGGCCATGGGGCAGCCACCAATGCCTTTCAAGGCTCCGTCAAAACGTTTGCATCCTGCTTTTACGGCAGCTTCTAATTTTTCTTTCCAGTTAGCGGGTGTTGAATGAAGGTGCACACCGATCTCAGTACCCGGCAAAGATTCTACGAGGTAACTTGTGATATCATAAACCTGCTCCGGCGTTGCAACCCCAACGGTATCTGCTAAAGAAATGATCCCAATGTCCATTGCCACCAACCTGTTCACCCATTCAAAAACTATTTCTTCATCATACCGGTTGCCATAAGGATTACCAAAGCCCATGGAAATATACACTACGAGTTGTTTTCCCGTTTTGATACAAAGATTTTGTATCTCTTCAACCCTTCCCAACGATTCATTAATAGATGAATTGGTATTACGCTGCTGAAAAGTTTCTGAAATTGAAAAAGGAAAGCCAAGGTAAGTGATCTCATCAAAAGCCGAAGCCATTTCCGCTCCCCGGTAATTGGCAATTATAGCGAGTAGTTTACTGGTTGACTGGTTAACTTGTAAACTTTTCAACACTTCAGCCGTATCCGCCATTTGCGGAATAGCTTTCGGAGAAACAAAGCTTCCGAAATCGATCGTATCAAATCCAACTTTTAATAAGGAGTTGATATACTGAATTTTCTTTTCAGTGGCGATCAGGGTCTTCCAACCCTGCATTGCATCACGGGGACATTCGATAAGCTTAATAGACATAGAATGTTTAAAGATAATTATTAAGCGGCAACTCAATTCCCGGCTTTATAATCCATTAGTGTCTTATTTTGAAAAATAAAGGCGTCCCACAAAGACACAAAAACCACAAAGTGGTTAAGATCAATATGCCTTTTTTGTGTTCTTAGTGTCTTTGTGGGAAACAAAATTGAAACTGATACACTACTTATTATCCACCCGGTATTGAAAAACTATATTTTTTGTCCATAATCGAAAAACATTATCTTTAAATCCGGCATTAAAACCCAAAACTAACAACATGAAAATTTTTCTTATCTGCTTTCTGTTCCTGGCAGTAACAACTTCTGCTTACAGCCAACAAACTACCCCATCTCCTGTTTTGACCAAAAAAGACTACCTGAAAAAAAGTAAAAACCAAAAAACAGCTGCATGGTTATTCCTTGCCGGTGGAGGTGCATTGATAGCTATTGGTGCACAAGATGTTGATGATAAAGCCGGTTATTCAGACGGAACAAGAAGTGCCGCCGCAGTGGTAGCTGGTATAGGTGCGCTGGGCGTCAGCACTACATTATTCATTGCATCTGCAAGAAATAAAAGGAAAGGGGAAGCGATGGCTTTTGATTTCAAAATGGAAAAAGCTCCGGTGCTTCAGCAAAATGGACTTGCATATAATTCCTATCCGGCTATATCGCTTCGTATAAAGCTGTAGGTATTCAGGAAACAGATCTTTGTTTCATGGCTTCATAAAGTATGATCCCTGCTGCCACTGAAACATTCAACGATTCAAAATCCCCTTTCATGGGGATTTTTATTTTGTCGTCACATATTTTCATCAGTGCAGGATAAATACCTTTTTCTTCACTGCCCATAATAATAGCGCAGGGTTCACTTAGGTCAACATCTGTAATGCTTTTAGCTGCTTCCATCTCACTGGCATATACTTTAATGCCATTCAGGTGCAGCTCATCCACTGTTTTCATCAAGCTATTTACCCGGCAAACAGGAATTTTTTCCAATGCACCCGCCGAAGTATGAATGGCATCTTCATTCAAAGCCCCCACCCCTTTATCCGGTATGATAATAGCATGAACACCGGTGCAATAAGCAGTGCGGGCAATGCCCCCGATATTCCTGATATCTGTTATCCCATCCAATATCAAAAACAAAGGCGCTTCACCGCTTTCGATAACAAATGAAATAACATCCTGCAAATTCTGATATTGCACTTTGGCAATCTGTGCCACGCAGCCCTCATGGTTAGTAATATTAAATCCATTGAGTTTAGCAACAGGAACATAATTGACAGGTACTGCCAATTGAGTAGCCAGCTTTTTTATTTCATTAATATCTTTCCCGATAGCTTTGGTATCAAGATATATCCTGTCCAGTTGCTGGCCTGCCTGCAAAGCCTGTATCACCGCTTCACGGCCGATAACAAGAGAACTCTTTTTGGGACGATGCTGCTGTCTGAAATTTTTCACTGCTCAAAAATAATTTTCAAAGACACAAGGTACAAGCAAAAAAACAAGGCACAAGAGAAGCAGAGTCTTCATTCTTGTGCCTTGTCCCTTGTTCCTTGTCCCCTTTATTTTAATCCAAAGGCTTTCTTCACCTTGTTCACATAATCCAATTTCTCCCAGGTAAACAATTCTACTTTCTTAGTTACTTTTTTTCCATCAGGTGATGTAAATGTTTTTTCAACAACAACAGGGTTACGTCCCATATGCCCGTAAGCAGCAGTTTCGCTATAGATCGGGTTGCGAAGTTTGAAACGCTGCTCGATAAAATAAGGACGCATATCGAATAGACCTTCTACGATCTTAGCAATTTCACCATCACTCATATCCACCTTAGCCGTACCGTATGTATTTACATTGATGCTGGTTGGCTGCGCTACGCCAATGGCATAAGATACCTGCACCAATACTTCAGTACATAAACCTGCCGCAACAAGATTCTTTGCGATATGCCTCGTAGCATAAGCAGCAGAACGGTCAACTTTCGAAGGATCTTTGCCGCTGAATGCGCCACCACCATGTGCACCTTTACCGCCATACGTATCAACAATGATCTTGCGGCCTGTTAATCCTGTATCGCCATGCGGACCACCGATCACAAACTTTCCGGTTGGGTTTACATGGTATTTGATATTGTTATTGAAAAGCTTTGCATATTTTTTATACTTGGCTTTTATTCTTGGAATAAGAATATTGATCACATCACTTTTGATCTTGGCCAGCATTTTTGCTTCACTGTCAAAATCGTCATGCTGTGTAGAAATAACGATAGCATCAATCCGTACCGGTTGATTGTTATCATCATACTCCAGCGTAACCTGGCTTTTTGCATCAGGACGCAGGTAAGGCATTTTTGAGTTCTTCTCCCTGCGTATAGCAGCCAGTTCAATTAAAAGGTTGTGAGCAAGGTCAAGTGCCAATGGCATATAATGCTCAGTTTCAGCAGTGGCATAGCCAAACATCATACCCTGGTCGCCGGCACCCTGCTCTTCTTTTTTCTTCCTGTCAACACCCTGGTTGATATCTGAAGATTGTTCATGAATGGCAGATAAAACGCCGCATGAACTGGCTTCAAACATATACTCGCTTTTGGTATAACCGATCTTACGGATCACTTCTCTCGCAATTTCCTGCACATCGAGATAGGCTTTTGACTTTACTTCCCCGGCAAGCATTACCTGTCCTGTTGTTACCAATGTTTCGCAGGCAACTTTTGATTGCGGGTCGAATGCAAGAAAGTTATCAATGAGTGCATCAGATATCTGGTCAGCAACTTTATCCGGGTGGCCTTCACTAACAGATTCCGATGTAAATAAATATGACATGAATAAAATTTTAGGCGGCAAAGATAAGGTTGAATGCCTCAATGAACAAAGTCCCATGGCGATAAACCACAGGACTTTTGAACATATCTTAATAAGTGCTATTAAAGTTTGGAATAAATGAGCCTTAGTCTCATTCGTTGTGTGGGATGATTACCACCACCCACTCTTATCCTTCCTTTTGCAATGGTCGGATTCAGGAACATTGGATAGGTTCCATCAGTTCCGGGGGGAATGCCATACTGCTCATTTAATGTAAAGGGAGCAAACAGCCTCAGATCATACAGCTTTTGCGTTTTAGTAAGTATATGCTGTACATATCTCGAGAGGTTGAATTTCCAGACCTTGATCGGGTTACCTAATGCATCTTTGGAATTTACCGGTAAACATCCGAAAGAAACAAAGTCAAACCCTGATGGCGTGTAAGCAAGGTCATAAGGTATTGTACGGAACTTATAATGATGGGTTATTGTCGGGTCATACGCATCGAGGTACAGAACATCTGGTGCATAAAAAGTACTGTCGCTAAGGCCCGGATCATAGATCTGTTCCACAATTAATTCGGCACGGTGGATCAGCTTGTTGCTAAGATTTGCAAGGGCCGGTATTTGAACCTTTGAAAAAGTACCCGGTGAACCTTGTATATAAGCGATTGGATCCTCTACTGCATCACCCATAGTCCCCAGCATTGGATTAATATAATCCCGCTTCACATAATTAGCAGCAGCTGATAATGTGGTAAAGAAGAAATAATAAAGATTTGTACTATCGAAAGATGTACTCCCTTTTTTCGGTGTTTTGTAATAGATAGCCAGTTTGGTGCCGGCAGAATTTGTAAGATCAAAACCCATTACTGCATTGCCGGTTCCTTCTGACCGTACAGCAAACCCTTTGAACTTGGAACGGAATGCCGAATCATCTTTATACGCATTGCTGGTATCATAATTAAATAAACGGCGGGCAAAATTGGTGTCCAGCTTTATCCGTAACTGGTTCACAGTTGTATCCTGAAATGCTTTGACTGAATCATTAAGGTTTCTTGGAAAAATAGTAGCGGCTATGCCCCCGGCATTTAAGGGGCTTGAAGTATTGTAGGTGAAATTTTCTTTGCGTACGAGGTAAGCAGAATCGTATTTAAAATTATTGGTTTGATCCATTTCGTACACCTTTATCTGCTGGGCTGTATTAGTATCACCATAGGTCTCCACATAACTTAGCACCAATACTATCGAATCTATCTTCACACTATCCTTGCGGGCAAACGGATAAATGCCGTAAAGAGCCGGTTTAATTTCAAAAAACATCCTGGCATCGGTCTTGCCGAAAAATGGATCGCTATTAATAAGTCCTAAGAACTGCTCCTCGCTTCTGCCCAGGTATTGAGAATCGGTTGCTAATCCAAAAGTGTCGTTATACGTAAACACTTGTATCGATGTATCAAACGTATTGATATTATCAATAGGAGGTATTAATCCTCCGCCCAGTTCGGTTGCTTCATTGATCTTTCTGCAGGCGGTAAATAATATAGCAACTGAAACAACAGTTGCAAAAAAAAGAAGTGCGGAATTTTTGTTCTTCACAAAGTAAATTTTGATCGGATTCAGTTGTTTTTTTATCTGCCCGCAAGGTCGCTATAGAGTTGTAAATAGTCTGTTAAATCTCCTTCGGGATTATAAGGCAATGTTTTCTTGCCTCTCACTTTCGTAAACTCATCCGCCAGTTTTTTATCGATCTTTTCTGCACCGAACGTAATGGCATCAGCGAAAGTGGCGCCGCCTCTCAGCATAGCAATGTTCGTCGCATCCTTATATATCTCCAGGTCTTTTTCCTTCAGCGATGCATGTATCATTGCTTTCTTGAGAAAATCACTGCCGAGTTTTTCTTTGAATGTTGTTTGACCAATGGTATAAACGATCTTGCTGTGTGCAAACACAGGCTCTTTTTTATACACTGTTTTCAGGTATGCAGGAATAAGCCCCGTCATCCAGCCGCTGCAATGAATGATATCAGGAGGCCAGCCGAATTTCTTTACTGTTTCCAAAGCGCCTTTGCAATAAAAGATCGTACGAAGTCCGTTGTCATCATACCATTTTTCGCTTTCATCATGAAAAACGAATTTGCGTTTGAAAAGATCTTCATTATCCAAAAAATAAACCTGCAGCCTGGCGCTGGGCAATGAGGCCACTTTGATCTGCAAAGGCATATCATCATTATCAACAGAAACATTGATACCGGAGAGTCTTACCACCTCATGCAGGCGGTGTCGGCGTTCGTTGATGATGCCAAAACGGGGCATGATACAACGAACCTCAAAACCATTGTCATTGGCTTTAATGGCAAGCTTATTGACGATCTCTGAAAATTCTGTCAGCTCCAGGTAGGGCGACATCTCATTAGCAATAAATAAAATTCTTTTCTTTGCTGACATGGGCTTCCCGTTTAATTTCCGTCTTTTGGTAAAGGCGGGCAAAGGTAGCCATTTTACACCGAACTGTGATGTTTTAAAGGAATGAAGACAGAATTCAATTATCAATATGGTCTTATTTAAAAAAGCAGCAGACCTTTCTAACTGGCTTGAAACTCAGCGAAAAAACAAGAGACGAGTTGGGTTTGTTCCTACCATGGGAGCATTGCATGCCGGCCATTTATCGCTTATCGATTCTTCGAAAAAAGAGAACGATATTACTGTTGCCAGCATTTTTGTCAATCCCACACAATTCAACGACCCGAAAGATTTTGAGAAATATCCTGTTACTATCGAGAAAGATCTTGACCTGCTGGAAAAAGCAGGATGCAATGTTCTGTTCCTGCCTTCTGTAAAAGAGATCTACCCGAAGGGAACTATATCCCAAAAAGAGTATGATCTCGGCTTTTTGGAAACAGTGCTGGAAGGAAAATACAGGCCCGGCCATTTCCAGGGTGTGTGTATGGTGGTCGAAAGATTATTAAATATTGTAGCACCTCATAATTTATATCTTGGGCAAAAGGATTACCAGCAATGCATGGTTATAACAAGATTGACAGAACTGATGGGACAACCTATCCGGGTAAATATTTGCCCCACCCTGCGGGAATCCGGCGGCCTTGCGATGAGCAGCCGGAATATGCGTTTATCGGAAGAAGAAAGAAAAACTGCCTCCACTATTTACAAATGTTTGTCACTTGCAAAAGAGAAATTGAAACCTGGAAATATTGCAGCTATTAAAAAGGAAATGAAAACAATGCTGGAAAAAGCAGGCTTCAAAACTGATTATGCTGAGATCGCCGATGCCCGGACATTAGAATTAATAAATGAATGGGATGGCAAACGAAAATTAGTTGGATTGATCGCTGCATTTCTGAATGAAGTGAGATTGATAGATAATATGATGCTAAACTAGCAGGGGAATAGCGAGTAGCCAGTAGGAAGCTTACAATAGCATGCCAACCCTACCAGCTGCTAGCCACTCCCTACTAGCTACTTACTACTCGCTATTCTTTCCTATTTTCGGCACTCATGAACAAACGACTCCGCACCATACTTCAATACAGTTTTTTTCTTGGCCTTGGTATTTTTTTGTTGTGGTGGTCTATCAAAGACCTGACAGCGGATGATAAGTCACATATTAAAGCAGCATTAAAGAATGCCCGGTACTGGCTCCTTCTTCCTGTTTTTATTATCCTTTTTGCCAGCCATTTGGTAAGAGCTATCCGATGGAGGCTCCTGATGCAATCATTGGGATACAATCCTTCCATTGCCAACGCTTTCTTTGCTGTAATGATCGGCTATATGACCAATCATGCTGTGCCCAGGTTGGGTGAAGTGGTAAAATGTACCATGTTGTCAAAGTATGAGAATATTCCCGTTGATAAATTGATCGGCACGATTATTCTTGAACGTATGATTGACGCCATTACATTACTCGCTGTATTTGGTGTAACACTGATCATTCAGCCCGGTATTTATTCCGAACTGATGGAAGCGATCTTTAATTCAAAACCGGAGCCCACAGCACATAAAACTATTTCATCAACACTGGTAATGCTGATCGCAATAGTAATTATCATTTTGGTGCTTGCTATCTGGATGATAAGAAAGAAAAAGAATTTCAATGATCTTGGGCAGTTACTTAAAAAAATAGGGCTACGAATATGGGAAGGTGTCAGCGCTATTCAGCATTTGAAAAAGAGGAAACAATTTATTTTTCTGACCATCCTGTTATGGACACTTTATCTGTCGGGAGGTTATCTTGGGTTCATGGCATTCAGGGAAACGGAGGGATATGGTATCCGGGAAGCTTTTGGTATTTTGTCGGCCGGCAGTATTGGTATGGTCATTACACCCGGGGGCATTGGCGCCTATTCTTTTCTCGTAGAAAAGACCATGATCGTATATAAACTCAATGAAGGGACCGCTTTTGCTTTCGGCCTCATATTATGGGTGGCACAAACAGCCGTAATTCTCATCGGAGGTTTAATTAGTTTTGTAGCTATGCCCTGGTACAATAAAAAGAAAACAATTGAAAAGAGCTGACCTCATAACCGAAAAGATCTTCTCAAGGGAACAAATTGTTTACAAAGTAGCTGCCTGGCGACTGATGAACAAGCAAATTGTTTTTACCAATGGCGTATTCGATATCCTTCACCGGGGACATATCTATTCTCTTTCACAAGCGGCTAAGGAAGGCGATATTTTGATTGTTGGGTTAAATGCAGATGCTTCGGTAAAAAGATTAAAAGGCGATAACCGGCCCATCAATGATGAAGGATCAAGGGCTTTAGTACTGGCATCTTTGGTGATGATAGATGCTGTTGTATTGTTTGAGGAGGACACTCCGCTTGAACTCATCAAATCGATCATGCCGGATGTTATTGTAAAAGGCGGCGATTATACCGTAGATCAAGTGGCCGGGTCAAAAGAAGTTATAGCCAATGGCGGAAGAGTTGTTATCAACCCAATTCTCGAAGGATTTTCAACAACCTCCATTATTGAACACACAAAGAAGATTGATTGATCCTGGCTCCTGCCTATTATTAAAACTTAATTTCTGTCTTTATCCCCGTTTCTTAATTTTACTGACAGCAATTCATTACTATGGCGCACAACGATAAACGAAAAACAATTGCAAGGGATATCAGCTGGCTTTCTTTTAATGCAAGAGTATTGCAAGAAGCAGCTGACCCAACTGTTCCCCTTCGTGAACGTATCAGGTTCCTCGGCATTTTTTCCAACAATATGGATGAATTTTTCCGGGTAAGAGTAGCCACTTTAAAAAGAATGATCCAGTTTGGGAACAAGGCCAATATGCATTTGGAAAATGATCCGCAACAGATCATTGACGAGATACAAATGACAGTATTGAACCAGCAGGGAGAATTCAACCGGATTTGGGAAGAAGTGATGCAGTTGCTGAATGAACAAAAAATATTCCTGCGGACAGAAAAAGAATTGAATACCGAACAGCAAAATTTTGTCCGCAATTATTATGAAGAAGAAGTGAGTTCTGATATTATTCCTTTAATGATCGAAAGCATTCCTGAATTCCCCGCATTAAGAGATAAATCAATTTATCTCGCCGTGGTGATGTGGAAGAAAGAAAGCGCCTTGAAAAGAAAATATGCATTGATAGAAATTCCGAGCCGCACATTGGGACGTTTTTCTATTTTACCCTCTCCTTCCGCCGATGAACACCATATAATATTACTGGAAGATGTGATCCGCTTCAACCTTCCGGATATTTTTTCTTATTTCGGTTATGACCAATACCAGTCGCATATTTTCAAAGTGACCCGTGATGCTGAAATTGACATTGACGAAGATCTTACCACCAACATCATACAAAAATTAGAGAAAGGATTAAAGAACCGCCGCAAAGGAAAACCTGTTCGTTTTGTATATGACAGGGAAATGGATCCGGGCTTGCTGGAATATTTAGTACGAAGATTGAACCTTTCTAAAAGAGATAACCTGATACCCGGAGGCCGCATACACAACTTCCGCCACTTCATGGATTTTCCTGAACAGGTATTCAAAGAAAAAAGAAATCGTAAGAAACCATTTGATCACCCGCAGTTGACAACAAGAAGAGTATCTGATGTAATCCTGGAAAAAGATATGATGCTTCATTTTCCCTATCATTCTTTTTTGCCATTGATAGATCTTATCCGTGAAGCTGCATTTGATCCTGATGTTACTACTATCAAGATCACTTGTTATCGCCTCGCCCCTGCATCCAAGATCATCAATGCATTGATCAATGCAGTGCGAAATGGAAAAGAAGTGGTGGTAATGCTTGAACTAAGAGCAAGGTTTGAAGAAGAAGCCAACATTGAATGGAAGAACAGGCTGGAAGAAGAAGGCGCCAAAGTGCTGATAGAGATTCCCAACATGAAAGTGCACTCCAAACTTTGTGTCATTAAGAAAAAAACAAAGGATAACAATTCCATAATGTATGGTTTTGTAAGTACCGGTAACCTGAACGAGAAAACAGCGAGATTATATGGTGACCATTGCCTGCTGACATCTAATCAAAAAATAATGGCTGATGTGAACCGGATATTCAGCTTTTTGGAACAACCAAAAACAGGCATGAATTTCCTGAGAGATTGCAAGGTCATCATCCCCAGCCCTTCTATTGCAAAAAAAGAAATGCTGAACCTTGTTGATGAAGAAATAAGACAGGCCCGCAAGAAAAAACCGGCTGCTATTACTTTAAAAATGAATTCGCTTAGTGATGAAGAAATGATACAAAAGTTATACGAGGCAGCAAAAGCCGGTGTTCAGATCAAATTAATTATCCGTGGTATCTTTTGCATGCTGTCAGAACATAAAAAATTTGAGAAACCTGTCCGGGCCATCAGCATCGTAGATGAATACCTTGAACATGCAAGAGTGTGGGTATTTCATAACAAAGGCAAAGAAAAAGTTTATATATCTTCGGCCGACTGGATGCTGAGAAATATGGAACATCGTGTTGAAGCCACTTGTCCTATCTGGAACGAAGAGATACAACAGGAATTAAAAGATATTTTGAACATTCAATTGCAGGATAATGTAAAAGCAAGATGGCTGGATAATAATTTGGAGAATGAATATGTCCGTACCACCAAAAAGAAAATCCGATCACAGGTAGAGACCTATAACTACCTCTACAAAAAAACACAGATATAAAAAGTGAGACTGGGAGCCATTGACATTGGAAGCAACGCCGCAAGATTATTGATATCAGATGTGATCTCCGGTCCGCAAAACATTCCTGAATTCATTAAAACCGTTCTTGTCCGGGTTCCTCTTCGTCTCGGTTTCGACGTATTTGACAAAGGCGAGATATCTGCTGCCAAAGTGGAGAAGATCGTCAAAACCATCAAATCGTATAAACTGTTACTCGATGTTTATGAAGTAAAACATCTGAAAGCCTGTGCCACATCAGCCATGAGAGATGCAACGAACGCAAACGAGATCATCAAAAAGGTAAAAGCTGAGACGGGTATCACCATACATATCATCAGCGGGCAGGAAGAAGCTTCTTTTATTTATGAGAATCATATTGCCGAGAATATGAAAAGCGATGAATCTTATTTATACATTGATGTAGGCGGTGGCAGTACCGAACTTACTTTTTTCAGCGATGGTAAATTGATCTCTAAAGAATCCTTCAATATAGGAACGATTCGTTTGCTTAAAAACCAGGTGACCGAAGCCACCTGGGATGAAATGAAAGAGTTCATCACTAAAAAAACAAAAGGCTATCATCATGTCACTGCTATTGGCTCCGGCGGTAACATCAATAAAATTTTCAGTCTCTCCAACAGGAAAGAAGGAAAACCACTTAGCCTTGATCTGCTGCGGGATTATTATAAGGAATTCAGCAATATGACCATGGCACAAAGGATCAGTTTATATAAACTCCGTGAAGACCGGGCCGATGTAATCGTACCTGCATTATTAATTTACATTAATGTGATGCGCTGGGCTGATGCCGAAGAAATATATGTTCCCAAGATCGGTCTTGCGGATGGCTTGATACATACTTTGTATGAAGAGGTGAAGCTAAAGGAGATCGAAGTATAGGATCAGAACAATTCGGAAATTATCTCACCTTTACATTTAAACAGATTCTATGTCCGTCAACAAAGAAATAAAAAAAGTTACCACCAACACATTACAAAAAATGAAAGCTGCCGGTGAAAAGATCACCATGCTGACAGCTTATGATTTCTCTTTTGCAAAAATCATTGATGGTGCCGGTATTGATGTGATATTGGTCGGCGACTCTGCTTCGAATGTAATGGCCGGCAATGAAACGACATTGCCTATTACCATGGACCAGATGATCTATCATGCCACTTCTGTTATTCGTGGCATTGATCGTTGCCTTGTAGTGGTGGATATGCCATTTGGTTCATATCAATCCAATTCAGATATAGCATTAGCTTCTGCTATCCGTATCATGAAAGAAACAGGTGGTCATTCTGTAAAAATGGAAGGCGGCGCAGAAGTGGTGGATGCGATCAAAAGAATTGTTTCAGCCGGCATTCCGGTAATGGGGCATTTGGGATTAACACCTCAGTCCATTTATAAATTCGGCACCTATACAGTAAGGGCAAAAGAAAAAGATGAGGCCAATAAACTTCGTAAAGATGCAAAACTGCTGGAAGAAGCAGGGTGTTTTGCTATTGTTCTTGAAAAAATTCCGGCTGAACTGGCCAAAGAAGTTTCTGAAAGCATAGCTATCCCTACTATCGGCATAGGCGCCGGTGGCGATTGCGATGGACAGGTATTGGTGATGCATGATATGTTGGGCATCAATACTGAATTCAAGCCTCGTTTCCTCCGTCAATATTTGAATATTCATGAACAGGCAACTGGTGCTGTGCAGCAATACATCAAAGATGTAAAGAGCAAAGATTTTCCGGGGAAGAATGAACAATACTGATCATTGATATACCTAACCTTCTACTTCTGACTTCTTCTTTACCTTTGCAGCCTCAATAAAAAACTATGGATTTTCTGAAAGCTCTCAATATAGAAGCCGTCAATAATGGCGTAAGTACAGGAACTCAATGGCTCAAATCAAAAGGTGAGGCGATCGACTCCTTCTCTCCGGTTAATGGCAAAAAGATCGGATCAGTAATAGCTGCCGATAAAGAAAGTTATGAAGCCGTCATTAAAAAAGCTGAAGAAGCATTTACAACATGGCGGATGATGCCCGCACCCAAAAGAGGTGAAATAGTAAGACAGGTTGGTGAAGCATTAAGACAATACAAAGAGCCATTGGGCAAATTGGTTTCTTATGAAATGGGGAAAAGCCTGCAGGAAGGGTATGGTGAAGTGCAGGAGATGATCGATATCTGTGATTTTGCTGTAGGCTTATCGAGACAATTGCATGGGCTGACAATGCATAGCGAACGTCCTGCCCATCGTATGTATGAACAATATCATCCACTCGGTATTGTTGGAATTATTTCTGCCTTCAATTTTCCTGTGGCAGTATGGAGTTGGAACAGCATGCTGGCATGGGTATGCGGTAATGTTTGTGTATGGAAACCATCAGAAAAAACTCCATTATGCGCTGTAGCTTGTCAGCATATCATTGCCGAAGTATTTAAAAAGAATAATGTGGCCGAAGGTGTTTGCGGTTTAATTATCGGGGGCCGTGAAGTTGGTGAGTGGATGGCTGCTGATACAAGGATTCCATTGGTATCGGCAACCGGTTCTACAAGGATGGGGAAAGCCGTGGGTGCAGTGGTAGCGGCAAGATTAGGAAGATCATTACTCGAGTTAGGCGGCAACAATGCCATCATCATTTCAAAAGATGCCGATCTTGATATCGCTATTTTGGGTTCATTGTTTGGTGCAGTCGGTACAGCTGGTCAGCGTTGCACCACTACAAGAAGATTGATCATTCATGAGGATATTTATGATGTTGTAAAGAATAAGCTGGCCGCCGCTTATAACCAATTGCGTATCGGAGATCCTTTGAATGAAAAAAATCATGTGGGCCCGCTGATAGATAAAGATGCTGTTAGGTTATATCTCGATGCCATTGAAAAATGCAAAGCAGAGGGCGGTAATTTTATTGTTGAAGGTGCTGTATTAAGCGGTGATGGTTATGAAAGTGGTTGTTATGTAAAACCCTGTATCGCCGAAGCAAAACCGGGGTACAAGATCGTTCAGCATGAAACCTTTGCTCCTGTTTTATATTTATTAAAATATAAAACAATTGATGAAGCTATTGCTATACAAAATGAAGTGCCGCAGGGCTTATCTTCTTCTATCATGACATTGAACCTTCGTGAAGCCGAACAATTCCTTTCTCATGCAGGCAGTGATTGTGGTATCGCCAATGTCAATATCGGTACCAGCGGCGCTGAGATCGGCGGAGCTTTTGGCGGTGAAAAAGAAACCGGCGGCGGACGGGAAAGCGGCAGCGATGCATGGAAAGCTTATATGAGAAGACAGACCAATACCATTAATTATAGTACTTCGTTGCCATTAGCACAGGGGATCAGGTTTGATGTCTAAAGTCTGACGGGCTCTGTCCGATATGTTTCTTAAATATAGAATTGGTCAGCCCGATTGCCTATTGCTTTAATCAGGAACATTTACAATTTTTACATTGCCAATATCCTTTCAAAGTCAAAATCGTATCATGAAAAGAAAATTAATCATAGGATTGTTCTTATTCTTTGATAGTTTTTCTGTAGGAGCACAAACGCAAAACACCATATCAATTATTACCGGTGGTCATCAATCCAGTGTACTAGAAAAGAGTAGTCTCCCTGTTTGGTCATATAACGGAAGCATACCTGATTGGGATCTTGTAAGAAAAGATTATTCCTCTCGGATCAGTTTTCACGCAGGCTTATTGGCACAAATAAGATTTTCCGAAAAATCAGGATTATATTTTGAATCCGGAATAGTGTACTACAACAAAGGCCGCAAGTTTGACTTTAGTGCTGATACGCTTGCGTTGAAGAAAAGACTTGGCCTGCCTGACACACTCATCAATTCCCGGTATAATTTTACACAGGAACAATCCATCGGTTATATTGAGGTGCCATTACATCTCGTTTATAAATTCCGGGTGAATGAAAATGCAAAAATCACAATTGGAGGCGGCCCTTCCTTTTCCTTTTTCTTCAATGGTCATGATAATAAGACACATGAAGTGGAGCAAATAGACACAAGGTTCGAGAAGAATGAAGACCTGCCTGTCGGTGAAGGAAAAGGTCAGTATCTCACCCTTCATTTTAGTGCCAACATTCATATAGGGTTTGAGTTTAAAGGCATTTTTATCAGGGCCGATTATAGCCGCAGCCCGGGTAGTTTTTATAAGTCAGAATTCTATGAAGGAAAATTCTACCACCAGGTTATTGGAGGAACACTCGGTTTTTTTCTGCGCCGCTAATTTTTAAAAAGAAGTCTGGAGCTCCCTATAAATGTTATTGGCTATTGACATGGTTTACACTAAAATCATAAAATAACTGCTTTGATAAAAGTTAAGCAACCGATTGACCTTACCATCCGTCAAAAAAAACCTAAAACATCGCCTGCCGATACCCTTATTTATGTAAAAAAGTATGGACGGTAATCACTATTTTTATCCCTCGTCGAATTTTGTAAAATAAAAACAAACAAATGAATAGCATCGGAAAACGTATCTCTTTCTTCGCCATTTGTGGCGTTATTTCTTCCTCTCTTTTTGCACAGGAAGTACCCAAAGGCTGGCATATGATGGACAAAACGGCTTCAGGTTTTTATGGCCTGAGTGTTGACAAAGCCTATGAATTCGTCAAATCAAAAAACCTGAAAAGCAACACAGTTATTGTTGCCGTTATTGATTCCGGCATTGATACTACACATGAAGATCTCAAAGATGTTTTATGGCGCAATCCAAAAGAGATCCCGGGCAATGGTATTGATGATGATAAGAACGGATATATAGACGATGTATATGGCTGGAATTTCCTCGGTAGCCGTGATGGGAAAAATGTAGAACAGGATTCTTATGAAGCTGCCAGGGTCTATCACAACCAGAAAACAAAATGGTCTGATAAAGAAATTGATGAAAGCAAACTCGCACCCCAGGAATTATTTGATTATAAAGCATGGAAAAGAGCTGAAGGAGAAATAGCGGGTGGCGATAAAGGCAATGCCCTTGAACTGGTTTTCTTACAAAAAGCTTATAACAGCTGTATGAAAAGCGATAGCATTATCCGTACGGCAATGGGTAAAGACAAGTACACCGGTAAAGAATTGGGTGCATTTGAACCTGCCGACCCGGATGTAAAAAAAGCAAAAACAGCTTTGTATAGCTTGATGGCCGGCAATGATGCTATTGAAACAAGTAACCAGGATTTCCTTGAAGGTTTTGGAGATTATGTAAATGGCGAGCTAAAGAAAGCAGAGGCAGCAGAAAAAGCTCCTAAAAATTATCGTGATGATATTGTAAAGGATAATTATTACGACTTCAATGATAAATTTTATGGCAATCCGGATGTAATGGCCAGCAACAAATCGGCTTTACACGGCACCCATGTATCCGGTATCATTGCAGCATCAAGAAAAAATGGTGTGGGCATGGATGGCATTGCGGATAATGTAAAGATCATGATGCTGCGGGCTGTGCCGGATGGTGATGAGCATGATAAAGACATTGCACTGGCTATCCGTTATGCAGTTGATAATGGCGCACAGGTCATCAACATGAGTTTTGGAAAAGGCTATTCTCCTGAAAAAAAATGGGTAGATGATGCTGTTCGTTATGCAGAAGCTAAAGGAGTATTGATGGTGCATGCCGCTGGTAATGATGCAAGAAATATTGATACAACCTTCAATTATCCCACTCCACTGCTATTGGATAATAAAAGACCTAACAACTGGATCACAGTAGGCGCCAGCGGCCCTAATAATAATGAGAAAGGAGAAGGCCTCACTGCCAGCTTCTCCAACTATGGTAAAACAGAAGTAGATGTATTTGCACCCGGTGTAAAGATATATTCTACCGTTCCCGGCGGAAATACTTACCAGAACCTGCAGGGAACCAGTATGGCTTCCCCTGTAGTAGCAGGTCTTGCGGCGTTTATCATGGAATACTATCCCACTTTAAGTGCAAGGCAGGTTAAAGAAGTGATTGAAAAATCAGCAACACAACCAGAAGGCAAAGTAAAGGATCCCGGTACAGGCGACGATGTATCACTTGCTGATATCAGCAAGAACGGTGGTTTTGTAAACGCCTATGAAGCTATCAAACTGGCTTCTACTATGAAAGGTGAAAAGAAAGCGGCCCCGGTAAAACCTGTAAAATCTACAGTGAAACCGAAAGTGCAGGGATAATCCTCTACAACTTATTTTGAACCCGTCCCGTTTAAAACGGGACGGGTTTTTTTATTCCTGGTTTATTTTAATCAAAAAATTTCCGATCTTCAGCGGCTAACTAAAACTGCAACAGACTATGGCCCGTCCTGATTTAACCAGAGTACCTGAGTACTATCACAAATACATTGACCAGGTAGAAGGAGATGACATAACAAAAGTTTTTAAGTCACAAACCAAATCTTTTTTAAAGTTCCTGGATGAGATTCCCAGGAAGAAAAGGGATTACAAATATGCAGAAGATAAGTGGACTATTAAAGAAGTGCTTCAACATATCATTGATACAGAAAGAGTTTTTGCTTACCGGGCTCTATGCTTTGCAAGAAAGGATGCCACCCCCCTGCCCAGTTTTGATGAGAATACTTATGCAGCCAGCGCCAAAGTTGAAAACAGGAAATGGAAAGACCTTGTTGAAGAATTTATGGCAGTACGGAGATCAACAGAAATAATGTTCAACTCTTTTGATGAAGAGCAAATGGAAACAAGCGGCACAGCCAGTGGAAAATCTATGTACGTTCTTGCGGTCGGTTATATCATTGCCGGTCATGCCAATCATCATATCAACATAACAAAAGAAAGATACCTGTAATAGTTACAGTTGTAAGGCATTAAAAACCCCACTGATTAAGCGGGGTTCCTTTTTATATAAGATCAAGTTTGGCTCAGAAAGCTTTCTTAACTGGCTCTTCTGTTTTACTTTTTACCAGGTTTAGTTGCCCGATCATATCATTCATCACTTTTATCGCCTGGTCGAGATAAATGTCTTTTTGCAGACCGGTGATCCAATTATTAAAGCGTTCCTGTTTGTTCTTATCATTTTCCCAACGGTTTGTTTCGCCGGGTAATGCTGATACATCAAGAGTGCTGGTGAGTTTCAGCAATCCTTCCAGTTGTTTGATGGTAGCACGGATTGCTGCCTGTTCTTTACGATACTTATCAATTTGTAAAGTGTATTGCTTATCGTTTTGCTTGGATAACCATTCTGTACTTTCCCTGATCGTTTTAAAAGTTTGATCATTTTCAAGACGCAGACTGCTCATCTGCTGGATGGTCTTCAGGTCATAACCTGATTTCCAGCTGCCATAAGTAGCTTTATTGATCTCATCCCATGGCAAAGCATCCGGATCATCTTTCTCCCTTACTTTCAGGTATTCTAAATTATCAGGCAATACAATATCAGAATAAACTCCTTTCAACTGAGTAGAACCTCCATTGATACGATAGAATTTCTGAAGCGTAAGTTTTACGGTGCCAAGATCAGAGTTGGACATGGAGAAACCAGTTTCCGGGTCAAGACCGATATTGCGCTGTACTGTTCCTTTTCCATAAGTAGAAGTGCTGCCTATAATAACACCACGACCATAATCCTGGATGGCAGCAGCAAATATTTCGGAAGCAGATGCACTGAATTCATTTACCATTACTGCCAGCGGTCCTGAATAAAGAACATTACGATCCTTATCTTTTAGAACACTGGGTTTATTTTCCCTGTCTTTTACCTGTACAATCGGGCCTTCATCAATAAAGAGCCCGGCCATTTGCACTACGTCATATAAAGATCCGCCACCATTATTGCGCAGATCAATAACAATACCATCTACTTTTTGTTCTTTAAGCTTCGTTACTTCTTTGGCAACATCCACCCAGCTGCGGGCGCCGTTCGGCTGGTCAAAGTCCGCATAAAACTCGGGCAGGAAAATATAGCCTATCCTGGAGCCGCCTTCATTAACGATAGCGCTGCGGGCAAATGTTTCATCCTGCACTATCTCATCTCTTACCAGGGAAATGATCTTGATAGTTCCATCCAATTTTTTTACAGTTAGTCTTACTTCTGTTCCTTTTTTACCACGGATCACTTTCACAGCATCCGTAACACTGAAGCCGGTCAGGTCAGTAGGTTCCTCTTTGCCCTGGGCTACTTTTTGAATAACATCACCTACCTGCACTTCTCCTGATTTGTAAGCAGGGCTACCAGTAAGCACACTTGCGATCTTGATATTGCCTTCATCATATTGCAATGAAGCGCCAATACCATAGAAACGGCCGCTCATCTCTTCATCAAAATATCTTTTATCAACCGGGGGAAAGAATTCTGAATGCGGATCCATTGTAGTAGTGATCGCATTTACAAAAAGGTTGAATTTATCATCATCGCTGAACTTCTTGCGATATCTTTCAAAAGTCCTGTCAATCACTTTTTTTACTTTTTCCCGGGCCTCTTTCTCCAATTCTTCATCAGATTTTATAACAAAGCCTTCTTTGCCCTTATTTTTTTCACGGGTATCCAGCAGATCGACGTAACGTTCCAGCGTCATAAACTTGATCTTTTTCCTCCACCTGTCTTTTCTTTCTGCATCAGTTGCAGACGTAGTTAGTTTATCCCCATCCAGCACTACTTCTTCATCTATGGTAAAATCAAATGATTTGGAAAGTATCTCATTGCTCATCGCTGCAGCTTCTTCCATCCGGGTGTTGAAAATTTTACCTGCAGCCAGGAAAAATTCTACCGGGTCTCCTTTGATCTCATCATCAATTTTATTTTCAAATTTTTTCAGTGTTTCAATATCAGCTTTCAGGAAAAAATTTTTCTCCCTGTCAAGATCGCCAATGTATTTGGCAAATATCTTTTTGGAGAATGCATCATTGATTTGCTGAGGGCTGTAATGTGCCTGCGCCAGCATATCACCGACTAACTTTAAAATTTGCTCATACTTGGAAGGAGGTGCGGATCTTTTGGGATCGGTTCCCATCGTTTTAAAAGCGAGGAATGAACCTGCCACTACCATCATGATCACAATAGGGAATCTTTTCATATTCAATAGGTATTTAATTGATTCGGACATGATCCAAAAATAACGCAAAAAGCTTGTTTTTCTTGTCTTTAGCAGCATTTAACAACTGTTTTTGATGAGTGGAATAAAATAGTTGACCGTAAACATCCTCTTGCCATTATCAACTGAATTGCTATTGTCTTTTATTTTTTACAAAAAATGATTTTGCTTACTTTTGTCGCCCTGTAAATGGTGGTTATAGCTCAGTTGGTTAGAGCATCAGATTGTGGTTCTGAGGGTCGCCGGTTCGAGCCCGGTTAGCCACCCCAAAAATCCCGACGGTACCGTCGGGGTTTATTTTATATACAAGTACATGAACTACTGGTTACTCATCATCCCCATTATTTCAGCATTCATCGGCTGGGTTACGAATTGGATCGCCATTAAAATGCTGTTTCATCCAAGAGTACCCAAAAAAATATTGGGAATCACTTTTCATGGAATATTCCCCAAACGCCAACGCCAGTTCGCAGAAAAACTTGGCAAATTGGTAAGCCAGGAATTTCTTTCCTTCGACGATATCGAACAAAAAATAAGCGATCCTGAGAACCTGAAGAAAGTAATGCCGATGATCGAACAGCATGTGGATGATTTTCTCCGGGTAAGAATGAGTGACGAAATGCCTGTTATCAGTATGTTCATTGGAGATAAAACTATCAATAAGTTGAAAACTGCCTTCATGAAAGAAATAGAAACACTCTTTCCACAAGTGATGAAGCGGTTTGCTGGTAACTTAAAAACTGAACTCGATCTTGAACATATCGTAATACAAAAAGTATCCAACTTTTCATCGGACAAGCTGGAAGAAATTCTTTACCAGATCATGTCAAAGGAGTTCAGGTTTGTGGAAGTTATCGGGGCTGTAATTGGCTTTATTATTGGAGTTGTACAAGTACTGATCACCGTCCTCACAACGTAAAAATGCAGAGGATGAATATTTGCTCTATTAGTCGTCAATACCATTCATCAAGTTGTCATACAAACGTCAGCAGGTTAAAAACCCTTTCTGCGTCTAACTATCAAATTCTGAAAATGAGAAAACTATTAGCCCTTGTCTTTTGTTTTTTAGCGAGTTATGCAAGTTTTGCCCAAATACCAACAGGCGATGGAAACAGGGGTGGCGGTAACCGCCAGATGCCGACCGGCACTATGTATGGAAAATTAATTGAGGCCAAATCCTCAAAACCCATCGAATATGCATCTGTTCAACTTATTCAGAACAGGTTTGATTCAGCCAGCAAAAAAAGGAAGGATGTTACTATTGCCGGCATGATCACAAAGGCAAATGGCGAGTTCCTGCTTGAAAATGTTCCCCTGATGGGACAAATGAAATTAAGAATAACCGTTGTTGGCTTCAAACCCTATGAACAGAATGTTTCATTTGACTTAAAAAGACCTGCTAATGGGGACATGGGTTCAATGATGGGAGCTACAGATAAAGACCTTGGCAATATTAAAATTGATATTGAAGAAAAGACGTTGAATAATGTAACAGTAAGCGCTTCCACTTCTGCTTTAAAATTAGGGATCGACCGTAAAGTTTTTATGGTTGATAAAAACCTTGTTTCTGCCGGTGGTACTGCCGTAGATGTTATGAAGAATGTGCCTTCTTTAAATGTAGATATTGATGGTAACGTAACAATGCGTAACAACGCTCCGCAAATATTTGTGGACGGCCGTCCTACTACCATGACCCTGGAGCAGATCCCTGCCGATGTGATCGAAAGTGTAGAGATCATCACTAACCCTTCTGCCAAGTTTGATGCATCTGGTGGTACGTCAGGGATTTTAAATGTGGTCTTGAAGAAGAATAAAAAAGTTGGCTATAATGGCGGCATCCGTTTAAACGTTGATACAAGAGGAAGGATCGGATTGGGGGGTGATATCAACCTGCGCCAGCAAAAAGTAAATCTCTTTTTAAATGCGAACTATAACCAGCGCAAATCGATCAGTACAGGTACTACCGACAGGGCCACTTTAGTCGGTACCCCATTAACTGATCTTTATCAAACCGACAGAAGCGTTTCTGAAGGTTATTTCATGTTCTTCCGTGGCGGCGCTGATTTCTTTATTGATAACCGTAATACACTTTCGATCACTTCTAATATTGGTTCAGGAAATTTCAAACCGATCAGCACCAGCAATATCCTTATCGATTCTTTGTTTACACCAGTGACCTCTTCGTTAAGCAACAGGACATCAACGAACAGGAGCAAAATGGAGAACAAAGGTATTATGCTCAGCTTCAAACATAATTTCCCCAAATCAGGTATGGAATGGACAGCCGATGTGAACTATAATAAGAGCAACAGCAGGAGCTCTAACTTTATCCAGACCGATTACTATAAACTGCCGCAAAACTCATTGACAAATATTTTCAAACAACAGCAGAATGGCAGCAGCGGTTTTGATAACCTCGTTTTTCAAACTGATTATATTAACCCTATCAATGACAAGTCGAAAATAGAAATGGGAGCAAGAGCATCTATCCGCAAAGTAGATAGCCGCAATGACTTCTACTTGTATGATGCTTCGGGCAATGCAGTTTACAGCCCAACCCTTTCTGTGAACTACAACAGCACGGACAAGGTCTATGCGGCGTACACAACGTACTCAAACCAGATCAAGAATTTCGGCTACCAGGTAGGATTCAGGCTCGAGAGTTCAAACTACCAGGGCAATTTGCCGGATAAGAACCAAACATTCAATATTAAATTCCCGGTAAGTTTATTCCCCAGCATCTTCCTGAGTAATAAAATGAAAAATGACCAGGAACTGCAGTTGAATTATAGCCGTAAGATAAACAGGCCGAACTTCTTCCAGTTATATCCATATACTGATTTCTCAGATTCACTCAATATCAGCCGTGGTAATCCTGATCTGAAACCTGAATTCACTAATTCAGTTGAGCTATCTTATCAGAAATTATTCAAGAAGAATAAAGACAACTTCCTGGCTTCTCTTTATTACAAGAATACAACTGATCTGATCACCCGTTTCCAGGTAAAGGAAACAAACGCTACAACAGGGAAAGAAATTTTGATCAATACTTATATCAATGCAAGCTCTTCGTATGTTACCGGCTTGGAATTGACATTAAAAGTTAAAATTACCAAATGGTGGGATATGACGCCCAACATGAACCTGTTCACATCAAAGATCAACACTGGTATTGCTGGCCAGCCGGAACAAGATCAGTTTGTAAGCTGGTTTGGAAAATTGAACAACCAGTTCAAGGTCTTTAAGAATTTTACTATGCAGCTATCAGGCGAATACCAGTCTAAAACTATCTTACCTCCGGGCGGAAGTGGTGGTGGCGGTGGTGGTGGCCGTGGCGGATTCGGCGGTGGTATGATGGGTTTTGGCCAGTCAACTTCATCGCAGGGATATGTGAGAGCCAATTATTTTGTTGATGCAGGCTTCCGTTATGAATTCCTGAAAACAAAACAAGCTTCGGTCTCCCTGAACATAAACGATATTTTCAGGACACGCCGTTCTGATATTCATTCTGAATCTGCTTATTTTATCCAGGATGTCTTCCGTCGCCGTGACCCGCAGATCTTCCGTCTTAACTTCAGTTGGAGGTTTGGTAAGTTCGATCCGAATCTTTTCAAACGTAAGAACCAGAAGAACCAGGGTAATGATGGAATGGATAATATGAATATGGGGCAATAAGTCCTGGGCACCGTCGAAGGATAAATAGCTTTTACGAAGAAGGTTTTGCATATTTGCAAAGCCTTTTTTATTTCTATAATCATTGATTTTTGAAACGTATCTATTTCACTGTTACGAACGATCTCACTTATGATCAGCGAATGCAACGCATCTGTACTTCGCTGGCAGAAAATGGATATGCAGTTACATTAGTGGGAAGAAGACTCCGTTCTTCCCTCCCCTTGACAGAAAGGAAATATAAACAAAAAAGGATACGCTGCTGGTTCAATAAAGGAAAGCTTTTCTATTACGAATACAATCTCCGCCTCAGCAATTACCTGTTGTTGCACAAAATGGATGCTATCTGTGCTATTGACCTCGATACGATGATACCTTGCCACTCAGCCTCTGTGTTCAAAAGGATCCCCCGCATCTATGACGCCCATGAATTGTTCACTGAATTAAAAGAAGTAATTACCCGTCCCTTTGTAAAAAGAATGTGGAAGATGGTGGAAAAACTCGTTCCAAAATTCAAATGGGGCTATACAGTGAGCGAAAGTATCGCTGAAGAGTTCAAACGCCGGTACAAAGTGAACTATGAGACAATAAGAAACGTTCCTGTATTGGTCCCTCCTGATGGAATGCAAACGACCAGGGATTTTATTCTATACCAGGGAGCTGTCAATGAAGCAAGAGGCTTTGAATCACTTATTCCTGCAATGCAATGGATAAATACCAAACTGGTCATTTGTGGTGATGGTAATTTTATGCCACAACTAAAAAAACTGATCGCTGAGCATAAACTGGAAAGTAAGATTGAACTGAAAGGGATGTTGCCGCCAGATGAACTAAGAAAGATCACCCAACAGGCAACCATCGGTATATCACTGGCAGAAAAAGAAGGGCTGAATCAATGGCTGGCATTGCCAAACAAATTCTTTGATTATGTTCATGCCTCATTGCCGCAAGTGACGATGAATTATCCCGAATATCAAAAGATCAACAAAGAGTTTGAAGTAGCTGTGTTGATTGATGACCTTGACCCAAAAAATATCGCTGATGCAATAAACAATTTATTAACCAATACTGTTTTATATGACAGGTTGAAAGAAAACTGTAAAAAAGCCAGCCAGGTGTTCAACTGGCAAAACGAGGAAAAGAAATTACTTTCCTTTTACCAATCTGTCTTTAAAAAATGAACCGGCACCTCCATATAATTTGTTTGGATGCGCCTTATCCGGCAGATTATGGTGGCGCTATTGATATGTTCTATAAAATTGAGGCTTTGTATAAAGCTGGTATAAAAATTCATCTTCATTATTTTTCTTATAATGACCGGAAAAAAAAAGGTGAGCTCAACCAATATTGTGAATCAATAAATGCATATGACCGAAAAACAGGATGGGAAGGATTCTCTTTCAAATTACCTTATATTATTTCATCAAGAATAAATATTGAGCTGGCTCACAACATCAATAAAGACGATCACCCCGTCCTCCTCGAAGGGCTGCATTGCACAGGTATTCTTTCAACGATCAATAAAAACAAAAAGATCGTTGTGCGGATGCATAATATAGAAAGCGACTATTATAAATGCCTGGAATCTTCTACTAATGATCTGTCGAAGAAAATTTATTATCGCCGTGAAAGCCGCTTACTGAAGAAATACCAGCATTCACTTCCAAAAGATCATTTATATGCCTGTATTACAGAAAAAGACAAAGATGCTCTTCGAAAAGAATATGGCTTGAAAAATAGTTTTTTCCTGCCCGCCTTTACTCCTTTCCATGAAATAAACGGCCAGGAAGGAATGGGGAACTTCTGTTTATATCATGGAAATTTATCTGTGCCTGAAAATGAAAAAGCAGCACTCTGGCTTTTACATCATGTTTTTTCCAAAATAAAAATTCCATTGGTGATAGCTGGCAAAGCCCCGTCTGACCGGTTGAAAAAAATTGCGCAGCTATATCAACATATTTGTCTTGTAGTTGATCCCCCGGCAAAAGAGATAAACGACCTTATAAGGAAAGCTCATATCAATATACTTCCATCATTCAGCACAAGTGGTATAAAATTAAAATTGCTTCATGCATTATTTGAAGGACGCCACTGCGTTGTAAATAATGATATGGTAGCAGGAACAGGCCTGGAGTCCGCCTGCCATATCGGGGCAAATGCAAATGCCATTGCTTCTATCATCACACAATTACACCACCAGCCTTTTACGCCGGAGGAAATTTTGCTGCGAAAAAAATTATTGGGAACAGTTTATGATACAGCAAAAAACGCTGATCAACTTATTCAACACTTATACTAGAATTATCAATCACCATTCCTCTTTCGGTACGTACCATGCGGGCTGGAAATTTTTGCACAACTCTATAATCATGTGAAGCCATCACGACTGCTGTATTATAATCTCTTGAGATACTGAACAACAGGTTCATGATCTCATCAGATGTTTCGGGATCAAGATTACCGGTTGGCTCATCTGCCAATATGATCTTGGGGGAATTCAGTAAAGCCCTTGCTATGTCCACCCTTTGCTGCTCGCCACCACTTAATTCGAATGGCATTTTAAAACCTTTGGCCTTGATACCTACTTTGTCCAACACATCCTGGATCTTAGCATCCATCATCGCTTCATCTGTCCAGCCGGTAGCTCTTAAAACAAATTTCAGGTTGTTATTTACATTGCGGTCAGTGAGTAATTGAAAATCCTGGAATACTACACCGAGGTTACGACGCAGGTAAGGAACTTTCTTCCAGTCAAGCCCGCGAAGGTTATATCCTGCGACTGTTCCTTCTCCTTCCGTAAGTGACAGCTCACCATAAAAAGTTTTCAACAAACTTGATTTGCCAGTACCCGTTTTACCAACGAGGTAAACAAATTCTCCTTTGTTCACAGTAAGGTTCACATCCTGCAAAACAAGATTACTACCCTGGTAAATATTGGCATGATGTAATTCAATGATAGGTTCAGGCATTCTCTGTTGGTTTGCTTGCAAAATAAAGCAAATGGCGTTAATAAATTTAAAAATAAATTACCTTGTCAGTCCTAAATACAAAGTGTATGCTCTCTAAAATAATACCAGCGATCTTCTTTTTTATATTGATCGCATTTTCTGCAAATGCTCAAACCGATTCAACGAACAATGAGCAGGATACAGAAGATAAGACTTTTGATAAAGTGGAAATAGAAGCAACATTTCCCGGAGGCGACCAGGCCTGGATAAAATACCTTCAAAAAACACTTAATGCCAACACACCTGTTGACAACGGGGCCCCGGCCGGAACATTTACTGTCATTGTTCAGTTTGTAGTAAGCAGGGATGGAAGTATATCAGAAGTAAAAGCATTGACCAATCATGGATATGGGATGGAGAAAGAAGTGATACGGGTTATTAAAACAGGACCAAAATGGATACCGGCCTTACAGGATGGACGCAATGTAAAAGCTTATCGCAAACAACCTGTCACTTTTGTTATAACAGATGACAGGAAAAAGAAAAAAAAGAATAAAGACTAATAAACAAGTTTGCCGGGGCCCATATTGATTACTAATTCCTTTCTATCACCGGCTTCTACCCTGCCGATCACTTGTGCAGCTATTCCAAAACTTTTGGCAACATCAATGATCGCATCAGCATCTTTTTCATTAGTATAAATCTCCAAACGGGTTCCCATATTAAATACCTGGTACATTTCTCTATCATCTGACCCACTGGCTTGTTGTATCAGTCTAAAAATTACAGGAGGTGCAAACAAATTATCTTTTATGATCCGAACATTCTCCGGAACATATTTCAAACATTTTGTTTGTCCGCCACCACTGCAATGAATAAGTCCATGAATAGAATCAAAATGTTTCTCCAATAATTCTTTCATAACCGGCGCAAAAGTTCTTGTCGGACTCAATAACAATTTGCCAATTGTCAATTGCATGTTGTCTATTGTTACTTCATCTGTCATTCTATGCGGCCCGATATACACAACCGTTTCATCCAGCGAAGTATCATATGATTCATTGAACCGGGCTCCATATGTTTTATGCAGCATATCATGTCTTGCACTGGTCAATCCGTTGCTGGCAATACCACTGTTATATTCTTCCTCATAATTTGATTGACCAGATCCTGCCAGGCCAACAATTACATCCCCGGCTTTTATTTTTTCGTTGGTAATTAATTTTGATTTTGGCCACCTGGCTGTCATGGTTCCGTTCACAGCAATGGTTCTTACCACATCGCCTACATCGGCAGTTTCACCCCCCATATATGTGATGTTGACTCCAAAATTTTTCATTTTTTCAAAAAATTCCTGGCTGCCGGTAATGATCGCTTCCAATACTTCAGCAGGAATAATATTTTTATTCCTGTCAATAGTGGAAGAAAAAAGTAATTGATCATAAATACCCACACAAAGCAGGTCATCAAGGTTCATCACAATAGCATCCTGTGCTATCCCTTTCCATACAGACGCATCACCGGTTTCTTTCCAATACAAATAAGCCAAAATACTTTTGGTGCCAGCCCCGTCTGCATGCATCACATTCACCCATGCATCATCACCGCATAATACATCAGGATATATTTTACAAAATGCCTTTGGATAAAGTCCCTTGTCAAGGTTCTTAGTAGCTTCATGCACTTCTTCTTTTTGTGCAGACACGCCTCTTTTGCTGTACAGACTCATAATTAGGGGCAAATTTAGATGTTCCCGTTTTGATGGCAACCACTTGTTTTCAATAACCGATTATCAGTTAGTTTTGCCTGCCCCGACAGAACGAAGTTGGATATTCGGGGCACCTCTTTATGAAAGTACACTACGATATTGAGAACCTGCCGGCCTTCCGGAATGCTATTGTCACTATTGGCACATTCGACGGAGTGCATATGGGCCATCGCCAGATCATTGATAAACTAAAAGCTGAAGCGGCAGCCAATAATGGCGAGACGGTTATCATTACTTTTCACCCGCATCCGAGAAAAGTGGTTTCATCCACTATCCTTGGCATCCGGCTTATTAATACCATAGAAGAAAAATTAGAACTGCTGGAGCAATTAGGTATTGATCATGTCGTGGTGGTACCGTTCACAGATGCTTTTGCCAACCAGTCTGCTGAAGATTATATCCAGAATTTTCTGATCAATAAATTTCATCCGCAAACCATTATTATTGGTTACGATCATCATTTTGGTAAAGACCGGCTGGGTGATTATCAACTGCTGGAAAAGAAAGCTGAAGAATACAGTTATAAACTCAAAGAAATACCTAAGCATATTTTGGAAAACATTTCGATCAGCTCCACCAATATCCGTGAAGCTATTTTGCACAGCGATATCGGGACAGCAGATAAGTTATTGGGTTATGAATTCTTTTTTTCCGGCACTGTAGTGCATGGAGATAAGTTGGGAAGAAAGCTGGGGTACCCGACCGCCAATCTCAAAATTGAGAACCAGGAAAAGATCACTCCCGGCAATGGCATTTATGCCGTGTATGCTGAAATAGTAAGTGGGAAGTGGGGAGTAGCTAGTGGGAATGAAGCTTCATCCCATCAGGGTCCCTCCCACTCACCACCCCCTACTAGCCACTCGCTCCGATACAAAGGAATGATGAGCATAGGCTTTCGTCCAACAGTGGATGGGAAGAAAAGAGTGATCGAAGTGAACATCTTTGATTTTGATGAAGAGATATATGATCAGACATTAAAGGTCTTTGTCAAAAAATATTTACGGGAAGAAAAAAAGTTTGATAGCCTGGAAGCTCTCGTAAAACAAATAGACCAGGATAAGATCGATAGTTTGAAAATCCTCTAAAGCAGAAATTGCCAATTGGCTTTACGACATCATCTTCACTACCATTTCTTTTAATAAAGAAGCATCTTCGGTTCCGGCATTACCTACTCCCACTGCTTTAAGATTATATTGATGCAGTAGCAGGAGAACATTTTCAACACCTGTATATGTATAAAGATGGGCCGCCTTCACATAATCTTTTATAAAATAGGGATTGACACCAATATTCGCTGCGATAGTTTTTTCGTCGGTTGTGCCAGCGCCAAACACCATAAATACTTTGCTGAAGAAACTATACAGTGATGGCAATATTAATTGTATCGGTGCGGCCTTTGGATTTGCTTCAAAATATTGAATGATGCGGATACTTCTTGCAAGATCTTTTGCTGCCATAGCAGTCTGCAATTCAAAAACATTAAAGTCCTTGCTTACCCCAATATATTTTTCAATATCGTCTTCGGTAATATTTTTCCGCTGGCCAAGGTTTACCGATAATTTATCTATCTCGTTTTCTATCCTTGTCAAATCATTCCCGATATGATCAACAAGAAGTAACAACCCTTTTTGAGAAATGGTCAGCCCTTTTGATCGCAATAATTCTTGTGTCCATTCCGGCAACTGGCTCTCATACATTTTCTTTGTAGTGAGCAGTATTCCTTTTTCTTTTACCAGTTTGGCAAACTTCTTTCTCGCATCGAGTTTTTTTTCTTTGTAGGATACAACAAACACAGTAGAACTTAGCGGATTTTCGACATAAGACTCTAACTTTTCAACATCCCGCATTTGTTGTGCTTCTTTTAACAACACTACCTGTCGTTCTGCAAACATGGGATATCGCCGACAGGCATTGATCACATCGGGCCAGTTAGCATCTTTCCCATAAAAAACAGTGAGGTTAAATGAAGCTTCGCTTTCATTCAGAATATGATGCTCAGCATAATCAATGGCTTTATCAATAAAATAATCTTCTTCTCCTTCCAGCCAGTATAATGGCTTGAAAGAGCCCTTCTTCCAGTCATTTATTATCTTTTCCACACTCATAAAATGCTAAGATACAGGCTTTGAGCTTTGATGATTTATAAAAAATGAAACTCTTAACAACAGGCCTTTAAACTTTCTGGCACGGTTTTCGGAATTTGGTGCCCGGATTCGTTTTTAACCGGATTTGCCAAAGGGCGCCCCGCTAACGAACCCGGCTTTGCGATCGTTTTTAAAAGAAAAAAATAAACATTAATTTAAAGGTCAGAATCTAAAACCCTTTTTTTATGACAGAAACTAATTATCCCTCCGCAACCCCATCCAGTCAAACTCAGCCTGCGAAAAACAGGAATAAGAGTTATAAAAACCTGGCTATTGGCCTATTGGCAGCAGGACTGCTCGGCACCTGGGGCTATCTTTTGTATGACAAAAATAAATCAGATAAAACAATAAGTGACCGGGATGCTACTATCGTAAAGAAAGATGCTGATTATGGCAACCTGCAAACAGATTTCAACTCTGCATTAGCAAGATTGGATTCTATAACCGGTGCTAATAATTCTCTGCAGGGTGATAAAAGCAATTTGCAAAAAGAGATCGATGCTAAAAAAGTTGAGATCCGTAAAATACTGAACGATAAAAATGCTACTGCCACACAACTGGCGAAAGCAAGAACATTGATCACTGAATTGAATGATAAGATCACTGGTCTTGAGGTAGAAGTAGCAAGACTGACAGGCGAGAACCAGACATTGACTGTTGCTAATACTACATTGCAGCAAGAGAAATCAGACCTCGAAACAAACCTGGCTATGTCAGCTTCAGAGAAAGAAGAATTAGCTAAGACCGTAGATGTAGCTTCTACGTTCAGCGCTTCTAATATCCAGGTAACTCCTGTGGATGAAAAAGGCAGCGGTAAAGAAAAAGTAAATACTAAAGCAAAAAAAGTGGATAAGCTCCTGGTGTCATTTGACGTAGAGAACAGGATCGCACAATCTGGTCCGGCTGATATGTACCTGATCGTAACAGCTCCTGACGGAAAAGTAATTTCAGAAGGTACTATGCTGAATACAAGGACTGATGGCGACAAACCATTCACAGCAAAAGTTCCGGTTGATTATACACAGGGTCAGCGTAAAAATATCCAGTTCCCTATCAGGCAGACAGACTTCCTGACTGGTGATTATAAAATTGAAATTTATCATAATGGCTTCAAGATCGGTGAAGGTGTAAGAAGCCTTAAAAAAGGTGGTTTATTCGGTTAAAAGCAGTTAACTCCTGCAAGAAAGCCGTTTCCCGTTCTATGGGAAGCGGCTTTTTCTTTGAACTCAGTTAGCCACATTTTTTTCACATAATTGCCAATGAGTGTATTTCGGAAGTAAAGCTGCATGGCATTGTAGTACTTTTATCAGAGCAAAACTACTAACCCATGTCAGTTACCCGTTACAGCCGGTTCTTAATACCGGCATTACTGCTATTAGCAGGCTATAACAGCATTGCGCAAACCAGTATCAATCCCAAATACAATAACTCCACTATTTATACCGGTATTGAAGTAGGATCAAAAGGTGTAAAGATGAGTGTGATCGAAATTGGAAAGAATGCCCAGAGCAGCGGCGCTTTCAATATCATTAAAGACAGTTCTGTCAATACCGATTTCATTTCATTTTCTGATCCAACATTCGCAGCTACATTAAATAGTTTTTGTGGTCTTTATAAAACAGCCACCAATGATTACCATGTCCCTTCCAAAAGAATTTTTACAGTGATCAGCAGTGGTGTGAAGATGCAGGCTGAAAAAGATAAGAAGACAGTATGGATCAATAATCTCATTGATTCATTCCGCATAAAAATAAATGAACCGGATCGCCAGGTAGAAGTAATAGATATCACAAAAGAAGCCATCCTCTCCCATCTTGGAATTGTGCCGGAAGCAAGAAGGTTCAATACCTTTCTGATTGATATTGGCAGCGGCAATACCAAAGGCGGTTTCTTTCCTTTTGGCACCATTGAAACCTTCCGCCTTTTTGGGTTGAACTGGGGAACAAAAAGTGTTGCGAATGCTACAGAAAAAAGATTGGATGGTGATAACACACTGTCGAATTATAACAAGCAGTTATACAAAGTTCTTGCCGCTGCAGAAAACACAGATATAGTGTATGCAGTTAATGCAAGTGGTTCTTATCCGCTCAGTGATAATATAGCTATCAGTGGTGGTATTGCATGGGCTGTTGCCACACTCACTCATCCTGAATTGCTGGATAATCCTGTAGTGGCTGTTACTTATGCTGAGGTCGCAACCTTCTGCGAAAAAATATATAACAACCCCGAGGCTCTTGCTCCGGCTGCATTGGCTCTAAATATCAATTACAAAGACCAGAAGGAAACAGTATTGAAAGAAACGGGTCGTGTACATAAAGTTTTCGATCAGCGATCATTGATGGCAGGCGCAGGATTGTTGCTAAAGATCATGCGGCAGTTTGCTGCAGCACACGAGACAAAAGCATTTTACCTGGTCAAGAACGGGCAGGTAGGCTGGGTATCGGCCTATGTGAATGAGAATAAGTGATCATTAAAAATGAAAGACACAAGAACAATTCTTCTCGGTTTATTATCCGTTGGCCTTGTGGCCACCTGGGTCTATCATCTTTACGATAAAACAAAATACACAGCTGCCAAAACAGCTACAGAAATAAAAGATCCATCCTCTTCAATCCAAACCTTGCAGGACTCTTTGCAAAAAGTATATGCATCCACTGTAAATAATCTCGGGGCTCAATTAGATTCAGTAAAAAGTACAACCGGCTTACTACAAAGTGAACTGATCGCAAAACTCGATGAAATAAACAGGCTGAAAACGGAGATTGCTGAATTATTAAGAAAAAATAATGCGAACAAACAAGACATTGATCTTGCAGGAAAGAAGACAGCAAAATTTCAACAATTGGTATCAGAACTTCCAAAAAAGAACGCTTCAACTCCGGAGCAAACAAAAGAAATAAGCCCCCCAGTTATTGAAAACAACGGTGCAGAGATCAAACCGGTTATTCTGTCTTCAGAAAAAACAACCGGCTCCTCTATTTTTACAGCCAGTGATATCAGGCTCACTCCTATTAAAATAACAGAGGATAAAGAAGAAGAAACAAATCTGACAGAAAGTATAAACAAACTCGTCATTTCTTTTGCTGTAAAAAACAGTACAACCGATTACAATAATGCCGAAGTTTTTGCCATCATCACTCAACCCGATGGCAAAGTGATGCAAACAGATATGTGGGAATCGGCCTCCATCACCACACATGACTTCGGCAGAAAGACATATACAAGAAAAGTAAAGTTTGAATACCAGAAAGGAGAAACAAAACACCTGCAGCTCACTTTAAAGCCTGAAGATTATGAAAAAGGTAATTACAGGTTGCAGGTCTTTCACAATGGCTACCTGATCGGGGAAACAACAAAAAGACTGAACTGATTTTCTTAGAAATGTGATAGGTCCCTTTAGTGATATTCAGAGTGCAAAAAAAAGAGCCATCCGATATTATCGAATGGCCTTTACTTGCTTGCCGTTAGTGATGGTTGCGACTACAATTTCATAAATCTCATCTTCATAGACTCCCCGTCATCCTTTTTCGCTGCAAGGAAATAGACGCCGGCCTGTAATTTTTTTATATCCACCTGCATTGTAGTCGTAGTAATGGCCACCAGCATTACCGTTTGCCCCTGCAGGTTAACGATCTGGATAGTTTTGCCCACCCATCTTGGATCATAAGAAAGATCAAGATTGATAACTGAACTGGAAGGATTGGGATACAACTGCGGATGCAACCACTGCGGATCAGATTCAGGTATAGGTATCTCATTTATCAGCGGAGGATTCAACCCTTTAGATGAAAGAATAGAATTTCTTGGGCCCCCGGGTTCAAACAAAGCTCTCATTCTTGCTTTTTGTCCTGTTGTAAAAAGATTTGTGCAGGCATCGCTGGTAAAATCCATATAGTTCATATACATATCCCCATTAGGCCCGTTACCGCAGGTGATACGAATGCCGGTAGGGCAGCCCGGAGTATAACTGGCTTGTTTCGGCGTATCATAAACGCCGTCATCGCCACAATTCTCATCACCCCATAGGTGCTTTAATCCAAGCCAATGGCCCATCTCATGCACAGCTGTTTTACCCATGCCATATCCTGTATTGGTAGTTACACCAAATGCATTAAAATCCAAAACAATACCATCCCTGGAAAGCTCACCGCCGGGGAAACTTGCATACCCAGCCAGCTTATCCAGCTTGCACACCCAAATATTCAAATAGCTTTTTGCATCCCATGCATCATCACCCATATTAGAAGAAAATTTCATAGCGTCATCCATTTTCCATTTTGCTATGGGAGTGTATTTGCGAACGATACCGTTTGTTGATTTGCGTTGCGGATCAGAAATAGCTAATTGAAATTCTATTTCAACATCGGCTGCTAATGGTTTGAAGGTTTCGGGAGTTTTTACAGTATCTGCATTACGGCGGCGGAAACTTTTATTCAATACATCTATCTGGCTTTGCACCAACTCATCACTTATTTTTTCTGAGGGATAATGATATAATATATGAACCACTACCGGTATCCTGATAACAGTGCCTTCCGTTCTTGCAGTGGCAGCAATATGTTGTTTTGTAAATTCTTCGATCTCCCGGATCTTTTCAGCGAGACCAATATTGTTTTTCAATTGCTCCTGTTGATAAGGAACCGTTGTACAGTTTTGAGCTGTTAACTTACTGATGCCAAACAGTAGCAAAAGCGAAAAGATGAAACCCGTCCTCATATATCCCTTTTTCATTTGTACGATTAGAAATGGTATGGCAATACATTTAATGCCACGGGTTGCTCATGGGAAACGGGAAACTATAAAGGATAATTGGGAATAATTAAGGGCGTCTCAGGGATACGATTTCAGTGGTGGATCGAGGAAAGGTTAATCGAATCCAAATATAATTCGCATTAATCAATTGTGCAAGACCTTTTTGTACGTATTTTTCCTATTCAAAGGCCATCATTGCAGAAGCTTTAACAGCCAAACAACCAGCCGGCCCTTATTTTTGTTACAAATCACTCCTTTTCATGAAAAAATATTTGCCCATAGCATTAATGATCTGTCTGGTAAGCTGTAAAAACAAGGATAAACCGGTTGTAGTTGTGAACAACAATGCACCTGCCGTCATGGGACATTCCATTGTCAACACATACAAACATGATACTTCTTCTTACACCCAGGGCTTGGTTATATATAATGGTGCGATGTATGAAGGCACGGGTAACTACGGCTTTACAAAACTCAGGAAAGTTGACATGACAACGGGTAAGATGGAAAGAGAGATATCGCTTGATAAAAAATATTTTGGTGAAGGCATTACCATTTTAAGAGATACTGTTTACCAACTTACCTGGAAGGAAAAAAAGGTTTTTGTTTACAGGCTGAATGATTTTTCCAAGATAAAAGAATACGATATAGCTACTGATGGATGGGGGTTGACCAATGATGGAACAAATCTTATTGTAAGCACCGGCGGCAGCGATCTTTATTTTTATGACCCTTCCACATTTAAATTACTAAAGACACAAACGGTAACTGAAAGCGGTAGCCCGGTCAATAATATCAACGAACTGGAATACATTAATGGTTATGTATATGCCAACCAATACCTGGCAGCTTATATTCTTAAGATCGATACGGCTACCGGTATTGTAGTGGCGAAAGCTGATGTTAGCAGCATGTGGCAACGGATAAAAGCCATTGATCCGAATGCTGATGTTCCTAATGGCATTGCATATGATGCCGCCACTAAGAAGATCTACATCACAGGTAAATTATGGCCTGAATTATATGAAGTGCAGTTTAGTCAATAGAAGCCTCCCCAAGCCCCTCCAGGGAGAGGTTTTAGAACCCGATACTTTGAATAGCCTTTCGATTGCATAATTGTTGAAATGATAAACAACATTAGTAAAGAGTTGTTGACGATAAAGTGAATTACAAACAGTCGGGTCTGAGAACCCTCCTTCGGATAGCAGGGACGCCTTAGCTTCCTATTATATAGATCACCGAACTGCACCGCTTCACATCACCCAATGCTTTCAGGTTAGAACGAAATCCATTGAAGAAAGAGGGGATCAGTTTTGTTTTTCCTGTTTTATACTTGTTGCTCAGCATGGAGATATAATAGCTGTCATACCACATAGGTTTATACTTCAGGATCTTTAGTCCATGTTTTTCCATCAATACCTGCATAGATCCCGGAGAAAAATGATATAAATGCCTCGGTACATCATAAGCCGCCCAATGTTCTTTATATATGGCCGCATCTTTTGCGGTATAATTGGGGACAGCAATGATCAGCTTCCCGTTTTCCTTCAATAACATCTTTAGCTGCGTTACATAAGGAGAAAGGTCATGCACATGCTCCAATACATGCCATAATGTGATCGCATCAAAACTTCCGCCAGGCAAATGATAGAACTGGTCAATGTCTTTCAGATCAATATTGTATTCTTTCTTTGCCACTTGTCTTGCGCCTTCATCGGGCTCAAGAGCCGTTACATACCAGTCGTGCAAAAGCATCTCAGCTGCAAAAGAACCGGTACCGCTTCCTACATCCAGTATATAACCCTTCCCCATTCCTGTTGCCCGCTGCACCAATCTTCTTTTCTTCTTTAATGTCCGTTTGCGAACAAATTGATACAAACTATTAATAAGTCCTTTTGAAGTATTGGTATGAGAGATATAATCTTCCGACTGATAATAAGGAGCAATAGAAGCAGCATCGGGAACATCCTGCGTAAACCGTAAGGAACAATTATTGCATTCAGCGATAGTAAATGATGCGCCGCTTACAGTGTGATCTTTCGCTGATAAAACATTTTTTATAGTAGCCGAACCGCATACAGGGCATCGTGTATAATGAACCAGTGGCATAGGCCGCAAAGTAAGAGGAAAACAATTAAATAGCCTCTCCCCAAAAAACCTTTTGTTTATTAACGAGATCTCATTCAATTTTCCCCTCTCCGGTGGAGAGGGGAAAATTGGGTCGTGTCGTTATTTAAGAAATCAATATTAGTTGGGGTGAGGCCTACTGAACTGCTGTTTCCATAGGAACCAGCTCCGTTGTGTTGGCTACAGAAGAAATATCAACGCCATGCCGGGAAAGATACCAACCGATGAACATCAATGCTAACACTCCTACCGCCAACGCATATACCCACCAGAGAGATCTTGCAGCGGCCGGCTTATTTAATATCTCGGTCATTTCTGCAGAGGTTTTCTGATCCTCTCCTACCCTCACCAGGTGTTCTGCTTTTTCTCTTATTACCTTTTCAGCAGCCACCGGTTTCTCTTCTGGCATTGCTTTATCCGGAGAAAATTTTATTTCTCCTGCAAGACCTTTATTTAATACCCCGACACCGTTCCAATTAATGGTTGCACCTTCCCCGATCTGTTTTTTCATATCAAAAGCAAAATCGTTGAAACGTATCACTGCATCCCTGTCAGAAATATTCAATGCATTGCCCAGCCAGGTAAAAAATTTCCTTGGGGCTGAATCAAAACTATTGGCAAAAACAATGGAATAAACCGGCGCCTTGATCTGCCTGTTGAGGAAATCATTTTCAGCAGGTTTTCTTTCCAGTAAAAAAGTGCCGATACCCGGCACTGCTAAACGTTTATGAAGAATAAAATAGCGATACAACTCAGCGTACATCATCAGTTCTTTTGTGCGAACGAAAATACGATACCGCCGGTAAAGTTGAACCCATATACCGGGTATTGATTCCAGCGCTGGTATGTTTTGTTGAAGATGTTATTGAATTGTGTATAAAGATTAAGGCTTTTTGTGATCTTGAATTCCAAACCTGCATTCAGATCCAATGCACCCGTCAATCGGTCTGAACTACCATCCTGTTTCATATATAAAGGCCCTGTCCATCCAAACAGATCGCTTTTCAGCCACAGGTCTTTTATCACCTGCAATTTCAAATGTGTCCTTAATTCAAGTGGTATCAATCCCCATGCTTTCGCATTTGCTTTTAATCCGCTGTATTGATTGAATTGTACCCCGGTGATCACAGAGAGTTTTTCTCCGATATTATAGCCTAATTCACCACCAAAGTTTGTGACATTGATCTGGGGTTCGTTTACTACGATAAATGATTTAGCGCCTGTTCCTGCCGTATAATCATTTACAAATAATGGCTGATTGTTGAGTTTATTGAAAGCCACTTTAGCTGAATAACTGAAATGATCGCCAACCGATCCTTTAAAACCTGCAAAGCGTTCTTCTATCCATGTATTTTGTAATGAAGCGGGAACATATAGCCATGGGTTTTGAGAAGCGAGATATTGATAAGTTGTTTTGCGGATATAACCTGTCCATCCTGCCTGGAAAATAAACCGTTTGTCATTCGTACCCACATCAACCAATACATTCGGGAACATCTTAAATGTTTTATTGTCCCATGACGGACGGATACCCACTTCTGCATTGATATTCGGAGTTTTGAACAATATTGATGGTGAGATATAATACATTGTATTGTTGATGACGGATTTATTTTTGGGAGAAAACCGGGTAAGGTCAAATGTAAGTCCGAGATTAACTGCAAATACTTTTCCGATCGTTTTCTGTAATGGAAGGTCAACCACTGTATTGCTTTCCGTATTCTTCAGGTTATCGCTGAATACGTCAATCTTTATCTGTGGCCAGTACGTCAAACCAAATTTTGTCTTTTCAATATTGTGCATTCCTATCCTGCCCGAAATGGTTTGAAAGTTTTGCTTCAACGAATCATTAGAGAAAATAAGAGCGGAAGGTTCATATCCATATTTATAGGTACGGTATGCATTCATACCGATAGCAGCATCCCATTGCAAATTATTACCTGATTTAAAATAACCTTTCAGGTTTATATCTGTATTGCTGAATTTCTGAAAATCTCTTTTACCATCAGAACCTACATGCTTCGCATAAATATTAAGTCCGGCGGTTTTCCCATCTCCCAAAGAAATACCGGCTTGCACAAATGGTGTACGAAGACTTCCAAATCCAACTTTCACATAACTGCTGTTATCAAATGTTCCGCCTGTATCAATTCCTAATGCTAATGGCTTTAAGGTACCGGGCTGGTAAGCAAATAATAAATTCTGATTGGGAATATCGTAGGTCATTGGGTTCTTTGAACTATCCACTGCCGGTGGCGATGCGCTGAAATTGATCTTTGCTGATTGCTTCAATACCGGTTTAAAGCTGGAAACAATATCAATGCCTCCCTTTCCCACTGTATCTTTTTGTGCAAAAGATTGTATGGAAAATAATATGCCTGCTCCAATTAACAACAAACGATATGATCTATATTTCTTCATTTATTACGCCTTTTTGTTCCGCTCCTACGGAGCGGTATGTATCTTATGGTTTATTTTCTACCAACATTTTCCGACCTCAACAAGCCCCTTTAGGGGCTGGGGTTAATTATTCACTTTACTTGATTTACCTTCTTCTTCCGTTACCTGTGCCAGCTTGGCCTGCGCTTCCGCTTTCAATTCTGTATCGATCGTATTATCCACTACACTTTGCAAAGTGGCTTTCGCATTGAAATAATCTTTCTGCCTGAAATAAACATCGCCCAATAAAATGTATGCTTTGGTGATCCAATAATCATAAGAGCCGGATTTATTGATCGTTTCAAAAGCGGCTTTCTCTGCTTCTGTCAATTTATTTACCTGCAACCAGCAATAAGCGATCTCGTATCTCGCCTCAGCAGCCAATGCAGCTTTATTCAATTGAACAACTGATTTAAAGTTTGTAATCGCAAGATCATATTGACCGCTTGCTTCATACGACTTAGCAATCGCCATATTGGCCAGCGATTTATCATCAGCGCTGCTGCCTTTTGCTTCTGTCAGCTCTTTAGCATTCTCCACTGCCTCTGTCCATTTTTCCTGCTGATACTGGCAACGCAATAAACCCCGCATGGCTTCCAGTTTGTTTTCCTGTCCAACTGCCCATTGCTTCAATTGTATATAGAATTTTTCTGCTTTTACATAATCCTTTTGCTCAAAGAAACATATCCTTGCTGCGGTTAGTGCAGATCTTTCTGCATATTGATTAGGAGCATTTGTTACGACATATTCATAATGCAGCAATGCATTGTTCCAATCCTTTTTTGTATTATAAATTTCAGCGAGATTGAAATGCGCTTCCAATGTATGAGCTCCATTCGGAAATCTTTGCAGGTAATTATTGAAAGCCGTTACCGCCCCGTTGATATTTTGATCATCATACTGCTTTTCTGCTGCTGCATAATTCAATGAATCTTCTGTATCCACACTCAGCGGACGGCCCGCCTGCCGCATAAAATCTGCATATTCATCCGGCTTACCATCTTCAATATAAATGGTCTTTACATTATCCAGCGCATCTTCTGCTTCCGGTGTATTAGGGTACTCATCAACCAATATTTTAAATTGCTTCAATGCTTCGGCATTATTATCAATATTGTAGTACGCCGTTCCCATTTTCAAATAAGCTTGCGGGACAAGACTTGTATTGGCTGTATTTTTAGCGACATTACTGAGATAAGGAATAGCTTCCCGGAATTTTTCATCTCCCATATAAGTATTGGCCACTTCCATGTTAGCATCAATGACCAATGGCGAAGAAGGAAATTTCCTGATCATCGTATTCATCAATGTTATCTTCTCATTGCCGCTTCTTACGCCTGCCAGCATTGCATTTTGAAACGTAGCATAGTCTTCTGTCGGCCATGAGAATTTGATCACATTGTCATACATCGTTTTTGCTGTTGTATAATTCTTCTGCATGAAATAGGCGTCAGCAGTACGGATATATACATCCTGTGTGAATGCATCGGAGTTCAATGCAGGATTTTTTGCGAGCGGCTCGAAATAAGTTTGGGCAACAGGATAATTCTCTTTTTTCAAATAAGAATAACCCAAATTATATCTTGCATTGATCGCATTGGCTTCACCGCCAGGTGGCGAACCGGCACTTACATACAACTGGTAATATTTTATAGCTGTATCTAATTGATTATTCCTGTAACCGATCTCTCCTTTCCAGAAATAGGCAAATGCCTGTACTGCCCTGTTGTTGGGATCAGCCAGTACTTTATCCAATAATTCATTGGCTTCGGTCAAACGGCTATCGTTGATCATTTCTGTGGCCCTGCCGTATAAAATTCTTGGGTAAAGCCTTTTTGCATTCTCTGAAGGCTTATCCAAACTCTCCAGCATGGCCTGTGCATCTTTAAAGTTGTTTGTCTTCGCCAAAATATCGATCATCAATTCTTTTGCCTCAACATTATATTTTGAATCAGGATAATCAGCTAAAAAAGAACTGAGACTGTTGATGGCCTCATCCTGGTAACCTAATTCATAAGAAAGTTTGGCGTATTGATATTTGGCGATCTCTTTTTGTTCTGCATTACTGCTGTTGGATGAACAAAACAGGAAAGCATTTCTCGCATTTGATTTTTGCCCGGTTTTTAAATACGCATCGCCCAACAGGTACATAGCATGCTGACTCAAAGAATCATCCTTACCACTTAATTGTTTGAACCCCTCAATAGATTTTGCGAGATTACCAGTGATATAGTAACAATAAGAAAGTTCATAAAGATCTTCTCGTCGCACTTTTTTTGAACGGCTCACATAATCCTCGAGATAAGGCAGCGCTTTTGCATATTCACCTTTCTCGAAATAAGCATGACCGATCAGTTGTTTTAATTCGAGGTCATAATATTGTGCACTGCTGCCTGATGCAAGCTTTTGCTCGATATAAGTAATGGCTTCATCTTTTCTTCCCTGTATATAATTTATCTGTGCGATATAATAAGGAACAACGGTGTTGTAATTCTTTTCATTTTCTACCACTTTAAAGCTTTCCAATGCCTGGCTGTATTCTTTATCCCTGAACGCAAGAAATCCGTAGTAATAATTCGCATCAATATAATTCGGGTCATCCTTTATATTCCGGATGCTGTTAAAAAGCGGCTTAGCCTTTGCAAAATTCTGCAGGTTGAAATAAGAATAACCCTGGTGGAATTTCATGTCGGCAATTTCCCGGTTGCTCAGGTTGGCAATATTGGTTTGATCATATTGTTCAATAGCATTGCCGAATTTTTCTGTCCGGAAATAATATTCAGCCAAATGAAAGCTCATCATCTGGATGCGGGCATTATTTTTCTGGAGGTTGATAAATTCTTTTGCTTCATCTTCTGCCCTCCCCTCATTTTGTTTTAATGCACATACTGTCGTGTAATATTTTATCTCCTGGACGGTAATAGCATTATTGGCTTTGTCCGTTTCTTTTACATCATGCTGCAATTCCCTGAATAAAGGATAAGCAAGACTGTATTGCTCTTTTTGAAAATATTCTTTGGCTTCTTTGAATTTTTCCTCCGGGTCAGTGTAATAACGGGTTTGCTGGGAAAAGACAACAGTGCTGAACAATATAGCGAGAGTAAACAAACTGGGATTCTTCATTCGGTATGATCTTTAAACCATTGGTGGTTAAACGTTGCGAATATTCAAATTATTTCAGGTTAAACCAAACATCATTCCAAACAGGTGTGGATAAATGAATCTTTGATAATGGTTTAACATTTTGTTGGTTTATTAAGGTGATTTGACCACCTGAACCATCATTAGAAAATACTTGCTATCTTCCTTCGATGAAAAGAATACAACTGATCGAAACCGGCATTATTGTCGTTGGCCTGATCTTCGGCTACAAATTCTTTGAAGGGATATTCTCTTTACTAATACAGGTCTTCTATGGCTTCCAGTTTGGCGGTGAAGATATTTTTGAAACGCTCTTGCCAACCATATTAATGTGTGCCGCATATGCCATTTGTTTTGTCTTGCTGATCAGGCGAAGCGGCCAGTTAGCCACTTATCTTGGCAAGAATATGACTGGTGAACAAATTGCCATAAAAATCGGCAAAAAGTCATTGTTGCAAGTGACCCTCATCGGTATTTGCCTGGCCACGATCATAGCAAATATTGCAACGATCCTTCTCTATCTTTTTGAAACCTTTAAAAATGAAGTGGGTAGAAAAAGCTTTATAGAAGAACGAACGACCGGCGTCAGTGGATACACATTCAAATTAACAGCGATCCAAACAATTGTTGCAATTGTTACCATTTATTTTTCAAAAGACATCTCTGCCTGGTTCGTTCGTAAAAATGAAGTGGATGAACTCACCTTTTCATCACCTGACAAGGAATAGCAGATGTTTACTACCGAAACACAAATACGAGTCCGCTATGCCGAAACCGACCAGATGGGTGTCGTTTATCACAGCAATTATTTCCCCTATTTCGAATCTGCAAGGGCTGAATCTATCCGTGAATTAGGGTTTACCTATGCCGATATGGAGAAACTTGGAGTCATTATGCCGGTGATTGATGTGCATTGCCGCTATTTCCGCCCGGCCAAATATGACGACCTGCTGACCATTAAAACAATTTTAAAAGAATTACCCGTTCATCATAAAATTGAATTCCATCATGAAGTATTCAATGAAAAAGGTGAATTGCTGGCATCCGGCAAGATCATTCTTTACTTTATGGAAGCAAACGGAATGAAACGAACTACCATGCCTGCTCAGTTGCTTGAGAAATTACAGTCCTATTTTTCTTGATCCCGGCGCTATGGCCGGGATAGCCAGGCATTAAATTTAAAAATGAAAAATATTTTCTGACTAATTTTATCGCATGGAGAACATGGATGAACAGTTGCCGGAAATGAATGCAGGAAGTGATCCTATTGTTTACCCGCCTAAATACGAAAAAAGAGATCAAACAACAAATATCTGGATCAAGTCGGTCATCAGTCTTGGCCTTTACTTGTTTCTAGGTTATTATATTTTTCACAGTTTTCAAATGCTGTTATTAATAACCAGTGTTGTACTGTTTCATGAGCTGGGTCATTTTTTTGCCATGAAGTTTTTCCGGTATAAAGACCTTGGCATTTTCTTTATTCCATTGCTGGGAGCTTATGTATCAGGCAGCAAAAGAGACGTATCGCAAAAAGAATCAGCCATTATTTTATTGGCCGGTCCATTGCCGGGTATCATTCTTGGGATAATTCTTTACCTGCTTTATCAAAATGATCCCACACTTGCGATCGGCGACATATCTTTTGGTGATGTTGCCTTATTGCTTGTCTTTCTGAACCTCATCAATCTCTTTCCTGTTTATCCATTGGATGGCGGGCAGTTATTGAACAGGGTGTTTTTGGATGAAGAAGGCTGGATCGGGAAAATATTTGTTTTTATTTCAATTGCCCTGCTTGCCTGGCTTTCCTGGAGGCTGTATTCTTATCATCATCAACCCATCTACTTTGTTTTTCTTCTTTTCCCGTTGATGATGGTATTGCGGATGTTCGGAGATAATAAATTAAAATCAGTAGAGAAAAAAATTGAAACAGAAGGCATTGATATGGACAAATCGTATGAAGACCTGCCCGCTGAAGATTACTGGAAGATCAGGAATATTCTCATCGAACAGCATCCTGCTTTCAGCGATGTACCACCGGCCCCGCCTTATGAGTATGATGTAAAAGAAGAAAAAATAATGACAACGATACAAAGTTTATTGCATCGTCATTTGGTGCAGGATGTATCGATGGCTGGAAAAATTTTTATCTTGCTTATCTGGGCAGCAGCGATCGCATCGCCATGGCTGCTGAATATGAACATGTATTTTTTCAGGCAATTCGGGTTGTGACCGGTCTTTACGATCATTTTTTAAATAAATATATCATGAGAACTATCTTTTTAATAGTAGGCGTCGCAGTATTGGCCAGTTGTAATTCAGGAACAAAAACCGAAGTAAAGGTTGATGGCAAACAATACGAATGGGATACCACTTATCCGGGAACTAAGGATACGGCTTCTGCCCCGACTCCGGCTGGCAAGACAGATATAGAAACCTTTGGTGATATTAAACTGGGACAAGCTTCAGCAGAGACTATAAAAGTATTGGGCGAACCTGATTCAAAAGCTGAAGCCATTGAATGGGCGGCGGATGGCCTGATGCACCAGGACTGGACATGGAAAGCAAAAGGTCTTGTGCTGAATATGTCTTATGATAAAACAAAACAGGAAAGCACAACAGCTATCTATACCATCACAGCACAAGCTCCCTGTGCATTTAAAACAAAAGCAGGTTTAGGCATTGGCAATACATATTCAGAAGTAGAAGCTGCTTATAAAAAAGATATCGACCCCGAAGCAACTGATAAAACACAGATCACTGTGGGTTCTGTATATGGCGGCATCATCTTCTCATTTACCAATGATAAAGCCAGTACGATATTTCTCGGCGCACAAGCTGAATAACCTCACCGCTAAGACCTCACCCCAACGAGCATTTCAATTATTAATAAACGATACGACCCCAAAAACCCCTCTCCATGTGGAGAGGGGTTTTTGAAATAGATTACGTTTAGTAACGAAGATTAATTGGGGGGTGAGGTTAAACCCGGTGATGATCGGCTTTCCAGTTTTTAATTTCCTGTTTGATCTGCTTTTGCGAAAGCTTTTCTTCTATAGCCCTTTTTGTCAAAGCAGGCATTTCTTCATCGCTGGCAAAACGGAGGGCAATGATCTGTCCCATTCTTAATTCTTTTGGGAATGGTTTTCCTGTCAGGATATAATAACGGAAATTTTCTTCGGCCCTGATAGCCCTGTCCTGTGCTTTCAAAGCGAATACCCTGGCATACCAGAAAATCAACAGCAAAAGAAAAAACACAACGATCAGCAATGCGGCTGAATAATGATTGCCAGCATCGTGGTGGTTCAATAAATTAATAACGCTGCCAATGAGCCCTGCAAAAATTAATAAAAAAGCAATACCGTGATACAGGGGAATAAGGCGAATGTGGTTTTTGAAATTTTGATCTTGCATGACAGTTGTAAGTTTTAGGTTTTAAGTTCTAAGTCGGCTTGTTGAAGTTAGGGCTTTCTTATTTATGACCTAAAACTTAGAACTTACCACTCATTTAAGTTCATCCAGCACTTTATACATCTTATTCGAAATACCGGAACCACTGTAATTATTGACGAGGAATGAGAAGATATATTCTTTACCATCTTTAGATTTATGATAGCCGCAGAAACCTTTTACATCACCGATGGTACCGCTTTTCATTTTCATGCCATTGAATTCCGGCAATCCATCATAGAAGTATTTGAACCAGTCTTTGCTCTTTGCATATTTCAATATCTCCACTTGTGCGTGCGTAGTCACTCTGTTCATCGGCGAAAGACCTGAGCCATCATAGATATTCAGTTCATCTTCATCAATGCCTTTGTCTTTCCAGAATTTTTTGACAATGTTGATGCCGCTGTCGGCCTGACCGATACCCATATCATTTCCTGCAAGGGTTGCTATTAATGATTCCCCATATAAATTGATGCTTTTTTTCAGAAACCAATAAACGATTGAATCAAGTGTGGGTGAATAATGTGTGTAAAGTAATTCTTTGCCATTTAGTTTATCCGAATTAAACGGGACTGCATCCAAATCCTCGCTTTCCTCTTTATATACATGATCCTTGAATGCAAAACCAAAACTTATATCCGGATCATGATCTGAAGCAGAGATTGTAAATCTCTTGACCCCGGCGGGAATCGTTCCTTCTATAACAGAATATTTGCTGTTGGGAACAGGATAAATATAGGCGTTATCCCCGCTGCCGGCTTTCCCTGTTTTGCAATTATTAATTAAATGTCGCCACCATTTGGTTGCTATTGTATCAATAGATGTCGCATCTCCCGCCTTGTCTCCCGGAATGAATGTAACATCAAATTGGTTTTCATGCCAATTCAGATTAAACGGTGCAGCACCATAATAATTGCCAATATCCTCGTATATCCAACGGGAAGGTATATTTTTTATTCTTTCGTTTTCGATCAAAAAAAATCTACTTACGCTTAACCATCCTTTTTTATTTGCTGCATTGATCACATTATTGAAGATCACCGTGTCAATTGTATTTTTATATCGCCAGCTTCCGAATGTAGGGTCACCTTTCCCCAGCACAAAAACATTTTTCGATACATAAAAAAAGTCAGTTGAATAGCGAAACTCCTTCCCCAACAACTCAAAAGCAGTCGCCGCTGTAATTATTTTTTGTGTAGACGCAGGCGCTAATCCTATCTGAGAATTTTTATCAAATACCACTTCCCCTGTTTTTGCATCGATCACATACAAAGAACTGATGGCATGCTTTAACTGGCTATCATTCTCAAATTTTTGAAATGCTTTTTGTAATTGCAGAGTAACTGTTTGTGCTGATAAACCTGCAACCAGTAACCAGCATCCTGTAACAAGAAAGAATTTTTTCATAGCCATGCATTGATAACTTTGCTTAAAACTAATTTATTTCCTCTTAATCAATTCTTAATAAGGAAAATTGTAGTTCTATGGTCAATGCTTCTATTATAACGATCGGGGATGAATTACTGATCGGCCAGACCATTGATACCAATTCCGCTTTTATCGGGCAGGAACTGAATAAGATCGGTGTGTGGGTAAAACGTCGTGTTGCTGTCGGCGATGTATATGATGATATCTGGAAAGCATTGGATGAAGAAAGCAAACATTCAGACATTATCATCATCACCGGCGGATTAGGTCCAACGGCTGATGATATTACAAAACCATTGCTCTGTAAATACTTTGGCGGAAAACTGGTGGTCAATGAGGAAGTGCTGGCCCATGTAAAATATTTATTTGAAAAAATATTCCGCCGTCCTGGTCCTATACTAGAAGTCAATTTAAAACAGGCTGAAGTTCCTGACAATTGTATCGTACTGCATAATAAAAGAGGGACGGCGCCGGGGATGTGGTTTAGCCCCCCCGCCCCCCGCAATAAAGAG
>JABFRU010000037.1 GCA_013140985.1 Chitinophagaceae bacterium
CAAAAAAATTGTTGACAGTCAAATAACAACAGTTTGTCAATAAAATCGGGACTTTTATCCCGTCTGGTTATATATTTACCCCTCAAAAAAACAGTTTATGCAAAAAATGAGATCGTTATTCTTTGGATCATTAATGACAATTACGGTTACGGGTTTTTCACAGCAGGTAAAGATCAATGTAAAAACCGGTGATAAATATAAAGTACAGACCATTGTGAATCTTAGCAGTGTTGCCGAACTGATGGGACAATCCATGGAAACTACCCTGGATCAAAAAAGCAACACCACCTATGAAATAGCAGCCATAACAACAGATGGGATTGCTATGCAGTCAACCATCACCAAAATGGATGTAAAAACAATGATGATGGGCCAGGAATCGAATTTTGACAGCGAAAAAGACAATAATTCAGGCCCACTGGCTGATCTTTTTTCGCCTATGATCAATAAAGTAGCAAACCTGACCATTGATAATAAAGGGATCATCACCAGGCAGGAAAAAGATGAGAATGCTGCTGCACTCGCTGCACTAACCGGTGGCGGTGGTAATGAAAACAATATTGACCTGTTCATTTCTGTATTGATCGGCAGGGAACTGAAGATCGGTGATGTTTTTCCGGATTCAAGTTCAACAACAGGAGAAAAAAATTCTTCTAAAACATCTGGCATTTATACAATAAAGTCAATTGAAAAAGGAGTGGCCACCATTTCCTATACGGGTACGGAGGTTTCATCTATGACGATGGAACAAATGGGCATGGAAGTGATCAACAACAGTACTAATAAAATAACTTCAGAGATACAAGTGGATATGGAGACCGGGATAATGATGGAGAAAACAACTTTGAAAGAAACAACAAACACTATTGAAGTAGGAGGAATGAGCATCCCGGGTACTGGCAAATCCACCATCGCCGTTAAGGTCTCAAAAAAATAACCGGAAGAAAAGCTATTTTAAAAAACACCTTCTGAGAATGTGTTTTTTGTTTACCAGAATTTTACATACAGCACTGTCAGTATCAATAATATCATTACGATCATCGCCAGCAAGGATGGTTTGATCTTAAACATTGATTTATCCAGTTCAAATGCTTTGGGATTTATTTTAGGTCCAAGCAAACTCATTGCTACCATTATCGCTACCGTGAACATGAAGGAGAGCCCCATCGCAATAAGGAATGGTATTTCAAATCCTCCTTTTCCATTCGGGTAAGCTGTATAGAAGAATGTATCGTTACCAAACACCTGTGGTGCATATTGGTTGAAGAACACACATAATAAAAACCCTGATAATAATCCTGCCACTGCCGCAGCACCCGTTGTTCTTTTCCAGAACATTCCTAACAGGAACATGGCAAATACACCCGGACTAATAAAGCCGGTGTACTTCTGAATGAAAGTGAAACCACCTTCTCCTCCAATGCCAAGCAGGTCTTCCCATGTAAATAAAATGGCAATGATCATAGAACATAACACAACCATTCTTCCCGTCCATACCATTTTTTTCTCTGTCGCTTCTTTATTGATATATTTTTTATAAATATCCAATGTAAAAATGGTGGAGATGCTATTGGCCTTGCCTGCGAGTGAAGCAACAATAGCTGCCGTTAATGCTGCTACGGACAATCCTTTTAAACCGTCCGGTAAAAATCCTAATACGGCTGAATAAGCATCATCCTGTTTTGCCAATGGAGGAAGATTGCCCTGCTGCACTAATACAAAGGCTGCAATACCGGGAAGCATAACAATAATCGGCATTAATAATTTTAAGAAGGCGGCGAATACCAATCCTTTTCTTGCTGTTGGCAGATCAGCACCCAATGCTCTTTGTGTGATATATTGATTGCAACCCCAATAATTAAGATTAGCGATCCATTGTCCTGCTGCATACATCAATATACCCGGCAGTATGAGATATTTATTGATATACTCCTGTGAAGAAGAGGCATCTGGTTTTGCCAGTATCATGTGGAAATGATCCGGTGCTTCTCTCATTACTGTTCCCAAACCGCTGATGGGGCCATTGCCTCCGCTTACTTTGTCCAATGCTATCACAACAGTTACCAATCCGCCGATGATCAGAACCAATACCTGTATCACATCCGTATAGCCGATCACTTTCATACCGCCGAGTGTGATAACGATGGCAAAAGCAGCTAAAGCGATCATGATCGGGTGAAAGTATTCCGGTCCTACTAAGCCGCTGATGGCAACTGAACCGAGAAATAAAATAGAAGTAAGATTGACGAACACATAAAGGAATAACCAGAATACCGCCATGATCACCGATACCGATTCATTGTACCTTGTCTTTAAGAACTGCGGCATGGTGTATATCTTATTCTTCAGATATACCGGCATGAACCAAATTGCAATAATAATAAGAGCAACAGCAGCTATCCATTCATAAGCCGCTACCGCAATACCAACAAAATACCCGTTACCGCTCATTCCAATGAATTGCTCTGCTGATATATTAGAAGCAATTAATGAAGCGCCAATAGCCCACCATGTCAATGATCCTTCTGCAAGAAAGAAAGCTTTGGAATCATGCTCCTTGGTTTTTCTTTTCAGATAGATCCAATAACCATAAGAAGCTACTATTACAAAATAGAGAAGGAAAACAATGATATCACTTGTCGCCAGGTTCATAAGCAGTATTTTATCAAAGCCAATTTATTGAAATTATCCGAACAGCAGGGTTATTTGCTAACTTTAATTCACCCAAACCGAATTTTATGTTTGAACATAAAAAACAACCCCTTGCTTCCACGGCCACTTTTTACCGCCGCATATTACGCAGTATCATTATTGCATTATTCATCATCGCTGCCTGCCTCGCTATCGGCACGACAGGCTATCATTATACCGCCGGCATGTCCTGGCTTGATGCATTCCATAATGCAACAATGATATTAAGCGGTATGGGACTGGTAGATCATATAGGATCCGATAGCGGGAAAATGTTTTCATCCCTATATGCTTTATTCAGCGGGATCGCTTTTATCACTAATATTGGTATCATACTGGCACCGGCACTGCATCGTATCTATCATCGTATGCATATTGACCGGTAAAAAAAGATGGGTCAGAAACCTTTGGGTGCCTGCGTTTCAGTTTTTACCAACACTACCTTGCTGCGGTCTGCTTTGTAGATAGCCTCATAGAATTTGACCAGCTCCGGATAATCGCTGGCAGAAAAGCGGCCCCCATAATGTTCAAGATTCCGGTAATAAAAAAGTTGATTGCCGCTCAGCTTAACGGAAGATGTATATTTTCCAAACTGACTGTTCACCGACGCCGGTTGTGGCATTGATTCGGCCATATATCCTTCGGGAATATTTATTTCTACTGAATCAATATCATTGTATTCAAATCCTAATTCAAGATCGAATTTTCTTTCTTCCACTGCCGGCAGCTTGCGGTGTGTTCTTGTCATAACATTCGGAATGATAAAAAGCCGTTTGCCGGTGATCGTAGCGTAATTGCTCACTACAATATCCAGTCTTTCTTCTACTGAAGGCGTAGCGGACTGATTTTCCTTGTACTCAAAGCTGCTGATATCGTAAGTGGCGAAATCCAGTTCCTCATGTAAGAATTCTTTTACTTTATCTTTTGAAAGACCATGGATCAATTCATGATACAGGTCCTGCTGCAATCCTTCATACTTCGAAAAGGCATTAATTGATAAAGTCGCTTCTGCATTCAACGTTGCTTTGATGCGTCGTGACTGCAGGTTTTGTTTTAATCCATATTTAGGTGTCCGCACCAATGCACCGCCCTTCTCATCCACCATCAATGCATAACGGTCGCAGGTAAAATCGCCGAGATAACCGGCGGGTTTGGTCTGGCTGGTGCATTCCAGCCATATCGTATCTTTTTGCAGCGGCACGGAAAGAATAACATGATTGAACTGCTGCGAAGGAAAATCAGTAATGATCTTATTCGCATTTCTTCCTGCTTTTACCAAAGTATAATAGGAAGTAATACCCACTTCTTTCAAAATGCTATACATATAATTTGTAAGGGCTTTGCAATCGCCGTATGCTTTGGTGGCTACATATTTTGCATCGAAGGGCTGCCAGCCGCCAATTCCCAACTGAATGCTTATGTAGCGGGTATTTTTTTGCAGATACTCGTAAAGCCTCGCAATTTTTTCTGCCGGATCTTTAATTGGGTCAGCTATCCGGTGAACAGCCTCCTTAACATTCTCCGGCAACTGGTCCCTTCCCTGTTTCAATGAGTACACAAATTTTCCAAACTCTCCCCAGCTTGTCATATTACCCCTATAGCTTTCTATGGAAAAGTCTGTTGGTGCAAATAAAACCACCGTATTCATTTCATACCAGCTGGGCGAAGCATACTCATCTTCAATAGCAGGCAGGTTGATTATTTGCCATGTTTGTGTTTTTTTATCCTTGTCCGTTGTTAGCGCTGGTTCGCCGGAATAATTGAACGCTTTATACCGAACCGTATAATTGACCGGGCTGATGATGCTGATACTGCTTTGTTCTACCGAAAAATTTTCATCTTCCCGTGGCAGCCAGACAGGAAAGAATAAAGTGCCATAATATTTTATTTCTACTTCATACTGTACAGTATAAGGATACACCTTGTGATAAAAGTTATGGTATTTGCGGCGGCTGTCATCTATCAGTGTGCTTTCAACCATGCCGGTAAGGTCAATGATCTGTTTGTTCTTTAATCTCTTTAACTCTTTTCCGGCTGCATCATACAAGGCGCCTTCAATATTTTTTATATCATGCAGCTTGTCATAAAATTCAAGGAAGCCTGCCTGCCGGTCGCCATTCTCATTTAAAATTGTCAACGCATATTTTTTTCGCATGATGGCTTCGCCATTGCTCATCACTTCAAAACTGATCTGCTCCATTCTTTTTACCACATTTGCTTTTGCAAGCATGGCCGCAGAGATATTTGATACGGCATAATCCCCCTCGCCTGCCAAAGCAGAAAAGGAGGACACAAGAAAAGAAAACACCAGGCCGGTCACTTTCAGCATACACTACTTCTTTTTAAAAACGATCTGTTCTGCTTGCTTTTTAACGATAAGGTTGAAGAATTCCCGCAGGATCTCATATTCTTCCGGTAAAAAATAAGCCCTTTTAAATCTTATCCTGCTGCGCAATGAAATGTTTTGTCCTGATTGCGAGATCCTGTATTCAAACATGCCATCCTCTTCTTCATTCAATTTTACGATCATGGATTTTGGTAATTCATCGACTGTATATCCCTGCGGTACTTCCAGTTGAAGATTCAGCGTTTCATCCATGGCAAAAGGCATTTCTACCGGATAAAATCGTTCGGCTGATTTAAAAGGATTCTCTTTATACCCCTCGCCGAACATGGGATTCAGGTAAATGATATCTTCCTTTTCATCCTTTATATCAAAATCATAATGGATACCCAATTCATGATCGTATTTGTTCAATGAGTCTATGGCAAAGTTGCTGATAACAATTTCTGAGCCGAATGCCTTTTTGATCTCCTTTTGCAATTCTTCATTTCCTTTTTCTTTGATACGGTCCCTTAACCTGAGTGATTCATAATACCCGGGTGTTTGCTGCAGGCTCCCGGTCAGGTTTCCTTTTTCATCATTGATCAGGAAGATCGTAGTGGTCTTTGTTTCCGTAATTGAATTGCTTGATAATTCTATTGCTTGCGCTTCCTTATTGACCACTCTTGCATGTCCATTATAACAACGGAGGGGCAAATGGTCAAACCCGATATTAGGTTCGCTGGCATCGAGATAAATTGTTTTGTCATCGATATCCGCCTTGCATACAACATAATTATACTGGTTAAGCAATGGATATACCGAATGAGTTACTCCATTGGACCGGGTACTAAGTATGACCGGGTCAGCAGTCACATCCACATACTTGAGCATGGCTGTAAGCAGCAGGTTAATCTCAGCTACATTCCCGTTCTTTGTTTTGACAAGATTTTTCAATGTCTGATCCATTGTCCTCCTGTCACGATTGGTGCAGGTAAAATTATCCCGTACATACGCAAATATCTTTCTTGCTTTATCTGTCTTGCTGTCTGTTGGTTTGGTGATCGGGCTGATGATATCTTTTAGCCAGCCATTGTCTTTAGTAACTTGTAATCCAAAATATTCTGACTTCATCAATTCATCAGCCACCTGGTCCCATGATCCCATCACCCTTTTGTAATTAAATGCAGGTGGGCGCAGTTCTGAAAGCTGGAACTCAATTTTTGAAATATGATTATCAATAGTAGAAGTAAAACTTTCCTCTTTTAAGGCTGGTACATTTTTCATCACCCAACGTCCATCACTTACCTCGGCAGTAAAATTATATCGTTCAGATGCACCGGCACCCCGGGTGTCGAGTATATTAAAAGATTGGTTAGCACTTTTGGTGGTTTTAATATCATATTGCTGATAACCTTGCGTTAAAGTAACATACCCCAGGAAGACCGGCAAAGAAAGATTGTATTCACTCCACAATCTTGGATAAGCTCCCTGGAACTCCCATGGCTGAAGGTTGGTCAGGTAATCTGAAGTAATGCTGTATTCAAACTCGATGATGGAGCCTTCCTTTACATTGGGGAGTGTAAATTTATTGACAATAAGATTTTTATTGATCTTATCCTTAAATACATTATTCTTTACATCCAGTTTCGTTTCTACCACTTTTCCGCCTTCGAGATTATAAGTAATGGCTCTTAACTTTTCCAGTTTTTCCTCATCCACCCCATTAGAATAAAGTGGAATAGAAACGTCTGCTATATCGTAGCCATTCTTATTAAGAATATGTACTCTTTTATAATGCTTATAAGCCAACGAGAATCCTCCTTTGCTGTTTCCTTCGATCTGGCTTGAGCCTACGTCCGCTATCACCACAGCATTGGCATTGCTGTCTATTGAATATATTTTTGTGGCAAAGTCTTTTTCAGAAACAGAACCGAATTTTACACTCACTTTGTCCTGTGCCACCGCCTGTTGAAGTAACGCAGAAAAAAATAAGATAAGGAAGGATAGTTTTGATCTCATAAAAAGTCCTTGTGGTGGTAAAAAACAGAACCTCTCATTCAATTTTACATAAAAAAACCCAATCTTGTGCTATTGTGTCAAACTATCTGTGTTTTGCCCTGAAAAGACAGCCTTAACCAGTGATTCCGTTGCAACAACATACAGCCTTTATCAAAAAAACAGCCGCTGCATTGGGTTTTGAACATTGCGGTATTGCCCGGGCTGAAAAATTAGATGAGGATGCCCGCCGGTTAGAACAATGGTTACAACAAGGCATGCAGGGAACAATGCAGTACATGGAAAAATATTTTGATATGCGGGTGGATCCGCAAAAATTAGTACCCGGTGCAAAGTCAGTGATCACTTTGTTGAAAAATTATTTTCCGTCACAACAACAACAAGCCGATGTTCCGAAGATATCCAAATATGCTTTTGGAAAAGATTATCATGAAGTGATAAGAAAAAAATTGAATGCACTGATCAATATCATCAAGGAACAAATTGGAGACATACATGGCCGTGGCTTTGTTGACTCTGCTCCTGTTTTAGAAAGAACATGGGCACAACGCAGCGGGCTTGGATGGGTAGGTAAGAATGGCAACCTTATCAATAAACAAAGCGGCTCGTTCTATTTTATCGCCACACTCATCACCGATCTTGCATTGGAGTACGACGATCCTTTTGCAAAAGATCATTGCGGCACCTGCACCCGTTGTATTGATGCTTGCCCCACCGATGCTATTTTACCGGATAAAGTAGTGGATGGCAGCAAATGCATTTCATATTTTACCATTGAATTAAAAGAAATGCTGATACCCACTGAAATGAAAGGAAAGTTTGACAACTGGATGTTTGGTTGCGATACCTGCCAGGATGTTTGCCCCTGGAATCGTTTCAGTCATCCGCACCAGGAAAAAGAGTTTACACCCATTCCTGAGATATTAGATCTTTCAGCCAATGAATGGAAAATAATGACAGAAGAAAATTTCAAAAAAATATTCAATGACTCACCCTTGCGAAGAACCAGATTCAAAGGCATTCAGCGCAACCTGAAATTCATTGCTGGTGAATGATTGGCAGTTCTTCTTTAATTGACCGTGAATACAACCAGCCGGTCTCCCCACATCAATGAAATTTTTCCGTCTTTACTTATTGTAATGGTGAATCGTTCAGCAGCGGTTTCATTTTTTTGTGCTTTTACTTTTACCCGCAGTGCATCATCAGCTTCTTTATATCCAAAAGCACCCCATTGCTTCCAAGTTTTATTGAAAATGATCGTCCACTCATCGCCATTCACTAAGGTGAACAATCCATATTTTCCGGCAGGCAAAGCCTGCCCTTCTACTTTCAGGTCTTTATCCGTTTCAAAAACAGTGGCTTCATTAGCGCCGGTGCGCCATACTTCTCCATCTTTTGGTTCTATATCCTGTCCGATAGTACGTCCTTTCAATGCAGGCTGGCTGTAATCAATTGTGATTGTTGTACCGCTGTTAAGTGTTTCTTTTGCTTGTGCCGGGGGGCTTGGCCTTTTTGATTTATCACCCTGGCCACAAGCGGCAAAAGCTATCAATACAAATGCAGATAATAATAAAGTTTTCATGTGTTTATTTTTAGGAAACTAAAATTAAGAAGAGTGGGCAAAGAAAATTTACCGTTCAAATTATTTTTCGAGAATAGTTTTCAAATTTTCAAGGCCTTTTTCCATTACGGGGCCATATCTTTTCTCAAGCAATAAACCGGAGAATTTTTCCCAGGGATACCATCTAAGCTTGAAATCCATATACCATTGAACAGTAACAATATTGGGTGCAGCCCCAGGTATAATGTTCCAACCTGTTCCTTTTCTTTTAGTATCAGGATAATCAGCGCCGGAAATAACAGCATTAAGGGGCAAGTCGGCCGGATCCGGTACTTCCTCAATATTTGTAATAAATCGCAGGTTCCCATTTCTGCCGAATACTGCAAATGAATCTGCAGATGAATACCATTGCTTCCATTTATCCGGCCCTGATAATTGTTCCATTACTGCATACTTATCTGCCCGGATATCTATCGCTTTCGAAATGCGAATGCTGGAAGGAAACAAAAATGAAAGCAATGTCAGAAATATCGCAAAGAATACAAGACTGATTATCCCAAGTTTAATTATTCTCATAATCTTTAAAACTTTCTGACTCCCGGCTAAAGACTAACAACTTCCCTCATTCCCATTTCAACACTCTTACCAAAATAATATAAGTGAGCACCATCCATATCCCCAGTATGCCTAATTGTTTGGCGCAATCGGTGATATGTTGTCCTTCAAAAGAAATTTTCCGTACTGCATCGTTGTATTGGGTCAATGGAAGTACCCGGCAAATTTCCTGCAGCCATTTCGGAAATACCTCGATCGGGAAAAAAGTACCTGACAACATCATTTGCGGAAAGCCAAACAGGTTTATCAATAATGGTATGGCCGTATCTGTTTTTACAATGCTGCTGAATATCAAACCTACCCCCATCAGCAGGAACAACATGACAATAGTGACGGCAATAATTTCGAAAAAAGTAAGAACGCCGTGCTGCAATGTAAAATTCAATGCAAAGTGCCCGAACAAAATCAATACAATTACACTCAGTAATTGAAAGAACAGGCGACTGACGCCAATGCCGGCAAGGATATTGATCTTTTTTACAGGTGTAGCATAGAAACGCTTCAGCACTAATTGTTCTCTTAATCCATAAAAAGTAAAAGCAACACCAAACAGTGTAGAAAATAAAATGGAAAAGCCTAATTGTCCCGGTAACACAAAATCTATTTGCCGGTAAGGCCTTACTTCTTCCACATTCGGTTTACTTATAAGAACATGATCCATTTTGCTGCCAGACTCCCTCAATTCATACTTGATAGCTTCAAACTGTAAAACACCTTTCAACGCATCAATCGTATTGTTACTGGCCGAAGTGGAATTAATATCAACTGAAAATCTTGAAACGCCGGAACTGTCTTTTGTTTCTTTCACACATACCACACCCGAAAGCCTTCCTTTCAACAGATCCTTATTTCTTGCAATGGTATCAGGATATTCAATGATCCGCAGCTGTGGATTGAGCTTCATGCTTTGAAAAAAAACATTGGTCGTATCACATCCTTCGGCGATCGCTATGCGGTAAACAGGAGTGCCGCCTCTTCCAAAAGCGCCAAATATCAAAACAAAAATGATCGGGAATAAAACACTGAACACAATAGCACTGGGATGGGCAAAGATCGCTTTGAAACTGGCCCTGGTGATGGCCCATAATGCTTTTGACTGGCTATAAGACTGGCTCATTCTCTTTTGTTGGTTGGCAAATGTATTTATTAATTAGCGAGTAGCAAGTAGGGAGTAGCTAGTGGGTGAAGTAAACCTAACGACTCTTCACCCTGCTCGCTACTAGCTATTCCCTACTAGCCCTTTAGTAAGATAGTTCCGATATTTGACGATATATGAATACAGCCTACTTACTTACCGGCGGCAATTTGGGCGACAGGGAAAAAAACCTGGCCGATGCAAGAGATCATGTCAATGCCCAATGCGGGAAGATCGTAAATGCTTCTTCCTTGTACGAAACAGCTGCCTGGGGCAATACTGACCAGCCTTCTTTTTTGAACCAGGCATTAGAAATAAGAACTGAACTAACGGCAAGGCAGCTTATGCGCCGTTTACTGAAAGTAGAAAAGACAATGGGACGGGTACGCAAAGAAAAATATGGCCCCCGCATCATTGATATTGACATCCTTCTTTTCAATCATGAGATACATAATTACCCGTTGCTCAAACTTCCTCATCCTGAAATGCAAAAACGGCGTTTTGCCTTATTACCATTGGCAGAAATTGTACCTGCCATCATCCACCCGGTATTGAATAAAACAATTGCAGAACTATTGAAGCAATGCCCGGATACACTGGAGGTAAAAAAGTATTCCTGATTTTTTCCACAATCTTCATTCTAAAATTTTATGGCTTCGCATTTAGTTTATTTTGCGCTGGCTGTTGGAACAGTAGAACAGTAGAACTTTGAACCCTTAAACTTTTGAACTACCACTTCATCACCATAGAAGGAAATATCGGCGCCGGTAAAACAACACTGGCGCATTTACTGAGCAAGCATTATAATGCAAGACTGATACTGGAAGAATTTGCCGACAATCCTTTTCTGCCCAAGTTCTATGAAAACCCCGGCCAATATGCTTTCCCGCTGGAGTTATTTTTTATGGCTGAACGTTTTAAGCAGCAGAAAGAATTCCTCCAACAGAAGGATATGTTTCAAACCCTCACCGTCTCTGATTATCTTTTTACCAAATGTCTTTTGTTTGCCAAAGTAACTTTACCTGAAGACGAGTTCCGTTTATATCAACGACTGTTTGAGATCATCAATCAACAATTGATTCAACCCGAACTGCTTATTTATTTGCATGCCCCGGTCAATAAGCTGCAGGCCAATATTAAAAAACGTAATCGTTCGTACGAACAAAATATCCCGGACGATTATTTATTCAATATCCAGGAAACCTATACGCATTATATCAAACAGCATAATATAAAAACATTGTATGTAGATGTCACCCATGCCGATTTCCTGCACAATGAAAAACATTTACAGGTGATCATCGAAGCGCTGGAGAAGGATTATGATGATGGCCAGCACTATATCACACTTCCCTGAAAATTAGAAATAAGAAATAAAGAATAAAAAATGAGAAAATAGGCTCTGTAACTTTTTCATTACTTATTTCTAATTTCTTATCCCTTATTTACCTTTGATAAAATGCCATCAACAAGATCTGTCACTCCTGTCATCAACAAAGAATTCACCTGGTTCATCATTGCCCGTATCTTATTTATTGCAGGATTAAGAATGACACCGGTGTTGTTGGGCTGGCACCTGTATGAACTCACCGGCAGCAAATTATCATTGGGTGTACTCGGTTTATCGGAAGTTATTCCGGCTATTGCTTTAGCATTGCCTGCCGGCGTAAAAGTTGACAAAAGCAATAAACACCGGTTACTCAGCATTTGCATTATCCTTTATTTATTGTTGATAGCAGGCTTGCTCTTTGTCACTTCGCCATGGATGCATGAAAATTCTTCAAGAACGGTAATTGAATGGAGCATTTATGCGCTGGTATTTGGTACCGGTGTAGTAAGAGCTTATAGCGGGTCGGCTTTCAATTCATTCCTTGTACAGCTTATTCCTTCTTCTTCATTAGTAAAAGCTGTTTCCATCAACAGCATGGTGTGGCTGATGGCAGCCGTAGCAGGACCTGCCCTCGCCGGCATACTGATCGGTTATGCCAATATTACTGTTGCGTTCAGTATTGGTTGCGGGTTGATCCTTATTGCCTTTTTTCTTTTTCAAAAAATAAAACCCAAACCCATAAGCTGGAATCCCGGCAACAGCAAGACATGGGATGCGGTAAAAGACGGATTACGTTTTGTATTCAGGCAAAAAGCATTGCTCGGCGCTATGAGCCTCGATATGTTCGCTGTTCTTTTTGGCGGAGCCACTGCGTTGCTGCCTGCATTTGCCAATGATATTTTGTTTGTTGGCCCGCAAAGTCTCGGTTGGCTGGTAGCAGCCACTTATATTGGCAATTTCGTTGCTATCGCATGGCTCACCACAAGACCGATGAAAAAAAAGCAGGGCAAAAAATTATTATACTCAGTAGCCGGCTTTGGTATCTGCATATTGATATTTGCCATCTCAAAAAATTTCTGGTTGAGCTTTGCTGCCTTATTCGTCAGCGGGTTGTTTGATGGAGTGAGTGTGATCATCAGGGGAACCGTTGTGCAATTATTTGTACCGGATGAAATGCGGGGCCGGGTATCTGCGGTCAATTCCATGTTCATCAATTCTTCCAATGAACTCGGGCAATTTGAAAGTGGTGTAGCGGCCAGTGCCATGGGCACCGTTCCTTCCGTCGTCTTCGGCGGATGTATGACATTATTTGTAACTGTCTTTACCTGGTTCAAAGCGCCGGGATTACGTAAATTTGAGTACTAGGGGTTTATGAAAATCATTTTTATTCTTATTGCTGCATTGATCATCTGGGGATTGATAATGACGTCGGGGAATAAGAAAGAAGAGGAAGATTAATAATTTTCAATTTAACCTTGCAATCCTTTTGTTGCCATCGGCGAAACATAATAGATTACTTCCCTTTTTCAGCTTCTATCAATTTCTCAATCACATAATAAGTGATAGGACAAAATGTAGAATTCTTTAATGCCATCGGCTGTCGCTTCAGCATAAAATCATCATCCATATAAGGGAACCGGGCACAATCAGCAGGACGTACTTCATAGATGCTGCAATAATTATCAGCGCTCAAAAAAGAACAGGGCATACTCTTTAATACATTATCTCCTTCCTCATCCACCCGCAAATAAGTATCCCTGAAGTCGCCTTCCTTCATGCCCAGGTGTTTACTTATACGTTTTATATCCGGCGGAGTGAAACGGGGAGAATAATTCTTGCAACAGTTAGCGCATTGCAGGCAGTCCACTTTTTCAAATGCTTCTTCATTCAGGTCGGGCAGTTGCTTCAGCACTTTGTTCTTATTGGCCCGGTGAAGAAATTTTTTATACTCCTTCTGTCGTTCTCCTGATTTCTTTTCCCAATTTGTAAGAATGTCTTTTGCCATTTTTAGCTCACAGATTACACAGATTTACACAGAAAGTGTAATCCATTAAACAAAGTTACAATCCGTTGGCCGATGCATCCGTGCAAATCTGTGCAATCTGTGAGAAACACTATTTTTGCGCCGCATGGGAACAGCGAGAGAACAATTATTAATTCTTATCAGCACACCGATCTACATTATTGTGATCGGGCTGGAACTTTTTCTCAGCCATCTTCATCATCAAAAAAGCTATACCTGGAAGGATACGATACAAAATATTTACCTGATGCTGCTGAATGCCGGCATTGATCTTTTGTTCCGGGGCATTTATCTTTTTTTCATCCTTTCTTTCTTTTTCGATCATCGCATTGCAGAGCCGATCGCCAATCCATGGATCTACTGGATCGTTCTATTGGTCTTTGAAGATTTCATGTATTACTGGTTGCACCGGGTGGATCATGTGGTCCGTTTATTCTGGGCTACCCATGTTACGCATCACTCCTCTCCCCAATTCAACCTGACAGTTGGTTTTCGTTCTTCGGTAATGGAGCCCTTGTATCGTTTCATTTATTTTATCCCTATCGCCTGGCTGGGTTTTCAACCAATAGATATTGCTTTCATTTATGCTGCTACGCAAACATGGGGCATTTTGGTTCATACAGAAAAAATAAACAAGGCCGGCATTCTTGAATATTTTTTGGTCACTCCTTCTCATCACCGGGTACATCATGGTTCTAATCCTAAATACCTGGATAAGAACATGGGCATGTTCCTGATCATCTGGGATAAAATGTTCGGCACTTTTCAACCCGAGTTACCAGCAGAAGAATACCAGCCCATCAAATATGGCCTTACCAAACCATTGGAAAAGGAAGATCCGCTCAATCTTGTTGTTCATGAATGGAAGAATATCGGCAAGGACCTCAGCAAAAAAGGATTGACCTTCAGGCAACGATGGAACTATCTATTTGGCCCTCCGGGCTGGAGCCATGATGGAAGCACTCATACCAGTGACGAGATGAGAAAAATGGAGAAAGAAGGAAAGCTTTGATCATCGGGAAAATTGCCTTTATGCCCGTAACTTTGCCCCGCTAAAAAGTCATACAGGTCATTTGTGTCAAATGAGTCAAATTAAAGACTCAGATAACAGACAAATCCTGACTTATATGACCCATTTGACTTATTTGACTTAATCTGACATTCCAACTATGAACCTCTTCGAAAAACAAGCCGGCGAATTTATCCCCCGCCATATCGGACCCAATGAGCATGATACAAAACAAATGTTGAAAAAGATCGGTGTGAAAAGTTTGAACGAACTGATCGATCAAACCGTTCCGGCTTCTATCCGGATGGACAAACCGCTGAATATCCCTTCTTCCATGAGTGAGCATGAATACCTGAAACATATCAAAGAGGTATCGCTGAAAAATAAATTATTCAAGACCTATATCGGGCAGGGTTATTATGATACCATCGTTCCTTCTGTTATTCTAAGGAATGTTTTTGAGAATCCGGGATGGTACACACAATACACTCCTTACCAGGCCGAGATATCACAGGGACGTCTGGAAAGTTTGCTGAACTATCAAACCATGGTA
>JABFRU010000057.1 GCA_013140985.1 Chitinophagaceae bacterium
GCTTATTCCATCCGGACAAGGGCTGCTAAAATTCCACCCAACAGTATTTTGGTTTTTGAAATTGAAGTAATGGATGTTAAAAGCGGGAATTAGGTATTGGGAATTGGTTAATCAGGCCCTAAGTTTTATAGTTTACTATTTATTGCCAGGGCATTTCTTCCGGAAAAACTTGAACAGTATAATATGAGTGACGTTCGAAATGGAAAGCCTAATCCCCAACTAACTAATTAACCAATTAACTTTTCCCTGACCTTTGCATTCACAAAACCCTCATAGTATGAAACAAAAATTATTCTTTGCCGCATCATTTGCTATGCTGGCCGTTTTATTCTCTTGTAATAGCAACGATAAAAAAAAGGAGCCTGAAATGAAAGAACCAAAACTAAAAGAAGAAAATGTTACTTATGCTGCGGGCGACATAAACATGAACGGTTTTATAGTGTATGATGAAAATATAGAAGGCCCACGCCCTGCTGTCATCGTAGTGCCCGAATGGTGGGGCCTGAATGATTATGCCAAAAAAAGGGCAAGGGATCTTGCCGGTCTTGGTTATATCGCCATGGCAATGGATATGTATGGCAATGGGCAGCAAGCCGACAATCCTGATTCTGCAATGAAACTCGCTGGCCCTTTCTATCAGGATCCCGGATTAGCAAAACCACGGTTTGAGGCAGCGATGTCAAAATTGAAATCATACAGTCAAACAGATGCAACGAGGATGGGTGCAATTGGCTATTGTTTTGGTGGCGCACAAGTAATTAATATGGCCAAGATGGGTGAAGACCTGAAAGGTGTTGTAAGTTTTCATGGCAACCTGAACGTTGTCCCGGCTAATAAAGATCTGTTGAAAGCGGCGATATTGGTTTGTCATGGTGATGCTGATCCGATGGTGCCTCAAACTGAAACAGATCTATTTAAAAAACAAATGGATTCCATTGGTGCAAAATATGTTTTCAAGCCTTATGAAGGAGCGCTGCATGCTTTTACCAATCCCGCTGCTGATGAGGTAAAGAAAAAATTTCCTGATCTGCCGGTTGCTTATAACGCAGCAGCCGATACTGCGTCCTGGAAAGACATGAAAGATTTTTTCGATCGCATATTCAAATAAATAGCCTTACAAACAGTAAAAGACCCTTACCTAAGGGTCTTTTTAATTTTAAATACCCTTTATAAATAATTTATCATCAGGGCTGTGCACAAAATACGGCCTCGTGTCGTAAGTTTTCTTAGTAAAGTTATGAATTACAAGATCTAGTTTCTATTTTGTCCTCCCTTTCGGACCTAAATCGGACACCTTTTGAAAAAAACTATTGTATCCATATTAATTGGAAGCACCTGCTTTCTTTCCTGCACCAAGTCAGATATATTATTGCCTGTTGCCGAACCATGTATTGTGCAAACAGGTAATCCTGCGGGCAAGTCATATATCAGTGATTCTGTTGTTGATTATACTTGCACAAACAAGCACTGTGGTATTTTGCCGTTGAGCACAAAAAACTACTGGGTGTATGAAGACTCCATCTTCACAGATGGAGTCCTTCAGCAGGTTAGAATGGATACACTTCGTTTTCAAGATTGCAAGAAGTCATCTGATGGATTGGTATGGTGGGAAACTGATATGAATATAGGTTTACCAGCAACATTATATGCCAGCGATTCTACTTTCTTTGGTTTGGCCGACCGCATGTTTACTCCCGGCATCATGGATGTAAAAAAGGAATTTGGATTGTTTCCCGGCGATTCGGTAAAGTACCTCGGCAGTTTTGAAGATGCAGCCGCTACTTGTCGTGGTATCAGAATGCAGACAACTTATAAAACAGAAGCTGGTGATTTTAATGACGGCATTTATTTTGAAAAACTGGCCCGCAATTACCGGAGAGACCAGGTCTATTTCAAACCCGGTATCGGCGTAATGAAATACATTCAGGAAAAAGCGCCAATGGGTACCAGGACTCTTAAACTTCAGCAGGTATCTACTCTTGTCAGTTATCATATCGAATAATATCCTCTCTTATTTGATTTATTATCTTTAGCCATGCACAGGGTAATTCTATGTGTTCCTATGTCCCCATGATCCCATGTGGTGAAAAAAATAAACAATGTCGGTTCAATTAAAGCAAATACAGGCCATACTCAAGGCAAAAGCAACTCCAGAAACCAAAGCATCGCATGAAAAATTTGTACCCGGAAAGGAAAAAATTTACGGCGTAAAAATGCCGGTATTGAATGAACTGGCACAGCTATTCAAAGCCGGAGGTTTTGAATTAGTGGAGGAATTATGGAAAGCCGGCTCATTAGAAGAAAAGACATTAGCAGTCAAAATACTGGGAAAGATCGCAAAGAAGGATCCGGAACGATCATTGAAACTAACTCAACTGTTTGCACAGCATATCGGCAACTGGGCTGTATGTGATGCGATGGGAATGCAGGGCTTAAAACCCATTCTTAAAACACATCAGAAAGAAATATTTGAACTGGCCTGGAAATACAATAGCTCAAAAGACTTCTGGCAACGTCGTTTATCATTGGTACTGGCAGAATGGTACACAAGAATAAAGGAACTTCATCCCGAAATAAAAAGGTTAGTAGCTAATCTGGAGAACGATGATGAGTACTATGTAAAGAAAGCTGTAGTATGGATAAAAAGAAATTTAGCAAAAGGAAAATAAACAAAAAGCCCCCGTTCACGGGGGCCTTCGTTTTTTGCAGCTATTCCAATTCTAGGGTAAGATGATAATTCGTTGACTATTTCCGTTGTTCCAGCTAAGTAATGCTTTGTTATCGCAATCGCCGTTACTGGGGAATCCGAAATCAAGCTTCAATACCCTGCTGTTTATTTTTATTTTCAGTGTGCCTTCGCTGATCCAGGGGCAATTCACTTTCTTGATCAAAGGATCTTCGGTATTGATGTTGACAGTTGTTCCGTTATTGAATACTGTTTTTGAACGTCCTGTTATTTTATACACATCATCTCTTATGATATTGGTCAGCATACCTGCGATCTGGGTGACTGTTTTTACTCCATCATAAGAATAACCTCTGCCGCCCGGGAATGTTACTTTACCATTCAGTACTTCAACACTCCATTTATGCACAGGAGGTTCAGAAAGGTTCTTGAATATTTTAACGCCTTCAATATGCACCCTGTTTACATAGTAGTTCACAAAAGTGAGTGTAACAACTGAACCGGGTCTGCGGATCGGGCCGGTAAAATGAATTACTAACTGACCGCTTCTTACTTTACCATCACGGCCACGGCAACTATCACCAAAATCAATGGTAACTGTTTTGGGATAAGTGCTGTCGTTAGGAGTTACAGTGATCACAGGACAATCACCGATACGCTGGCGAAGTTCATGGAATGTTGGAAGATAGATACGGCTTGTTGAAGCCGATTTTCCTTCTATACCAAAACCGCCTGCATTGCCTTCTTCATCAGCAGCGCTAAAGGCGATATCTTCAGCATCATCAAAGCTGGCTTCTGCCTGTGAAGATTCGTCGGAAAATTTAGCAGCTTCTTCCTCTGTAACTTCAGAAGAATTATTGAAACTGTTTTCTTTCTGGCAGGAAGTAAAAATAAAAGTGGAAAATAAGATTGCTATAAAAGCAATAGAGATCCGGTTAAATGATAGAGTTTTCATGGCTATACTTTTAGGGTTTCAAATTTATTAACGCAACTTTTGAAGTGTACAGAGCAAGAAAGTTTAAAGACGGTCAAAATATTTTATTTTCCCGTTTCAATGAAGGTCATTTTAAACTATATCAGGCAGTACTTCTACGAAACCAATAAAAGGATACTGATCATTGTATCGGTCTTTACAGCCATTCTTATTTTCCTGAACTATCATTTTACTATTGATCATACGATCAGTAAGGATTATTCATTCGGTCCAGGTTATATCAGCCGATATGGAATATCTCTTATTGCATTTGTTTTCCCGTATTTATTATATGTGCTGAATAAAAAAGAAAAATATGCAGATAAAAAATTTTGGTGGCTGCTTTTTATTGCACCGGCATTATTTGCACTAAAGATGGCCCTGGATATTCCATTGTACTTCTCCAATAATCCTCAATGGAATAATTACTGGAATCATATTTTTTACTGGCCTGTATTGGTTTTTATCATAAGCTGCCTTTTATTCATCATTTGGAAAATAGTTGACAAGGATCAGCCTTTTTATGGTATCAAAACAAAGAATATTGACTGGCGGCCTTACCTGCTGATGCTGATCATCATGTTACCACTAGTGGCTGCTGCATCAACACAACCTGATTTTCTCGCCGTCTATCCAAAATTAAAAGCAATAGCCGGCGTAGAAAATGAAGAAGGAATGCATTGGTTGTACAAACTCCTGTTCGAGCTTTCTTATGGAAGTGATTTTATTATTATTGAATTATTCTTCCGTGGATTTTTGATACTGGCATTTATTAAGTGGGCAGGGAAAGATGCTATATTACCGATGGCGGTTTTCTATTGCACTATTCACTTTGGAAAACCGTTGGGCGAATGTATCAGTTCTTATTTTGGGGGAATGGTACTTGGCATTATTGTTTATCATACCCGCTCCATCCTGGGAGGATTGATGGTGCATTTGGGTATTGCATGCCTGATGGAAATAGGCGGATATTTTGGGAACTCATTTTGAGGAATTAAAAAAGCTACAAGCCGATAAGCCGGATCCTGTCGGGGGCCATCATTTATCTGTACTGACAATTACTTATCAGCATCAATCTGCCTACCCTGTATCTCGGACGAGCAGTCCTCAAACGATACTATATGTGGCATTTCAGCATGCAAGGTTTACCCGGATGTATGATCACTCATACAAGCTGTGAGCTCTTACCTCACATTTTCAGCCTCACCCCTGCCCTCTCCTTGCGGAGAGGGAGATGGCAGTTATTTTCTGTGGCACTGTCTCTTATCCCTTGCGGAATAGCCGGCTCTTCACCGGTGCATTGCTCTGTGCTGTCCGGACTTTCCTTCCCGACTGTAACGTCGGAACGATAGCCTGGCTTGTAGCGGGACAAAGATAAAAGTAAATCAGTACTGAAAGAATATTTCTGTAGCACCATACCCATATCTCGGATGGTACTGGTTGGTAAAACTATTCACTTCATGTTTAAGCCTGAGTATCTCATGTATCTCATCTCTTAACTTTCCCTCTCCCACTCCATGTATAACGATCAGTGATGGCTGGTGATGAACGATAGCAAGCTGATAGTATTTCTCAAATGTTTTTAATTGCATTGTCAATATTTCAAAATTGCTCATCCGTTGCCAGTTATCTGTCAGCTTTTCAATATGCAGATCAATAACACTCCGGGCAGGTTCAATATGCTGCCTGGCTTTTGAGGCATCATACAATTTGCCTTTGTGTTTTGCCTTATCTCCCATTTCAATTTTATGTTCAAATACTTTATCAGGATAAGTTTCAAATAAACGTTGTGAAAAAGTGGCTTTATTATTTTCCTGCAACTCTTTGATCTTCGCAAAGAGTTGTTTCGGTTTTAACCGTACCGATGTTTCAAAATGATCCGCTTTGTCTTTATCCGGCTCCATCAAAGAGAACTCAAATTCAAAAGAAGGACTGTCATTCAAATCGGCGAATTTGATATCATGCAGGTAAAAATTCTCAAACGGGTTGACCGTATTCTTAAATTCAAAATCAGGTCTTCCAAAAAAATGAAGTTTGTAAATGAACCGGTACACTGTTTCTGTCCTGTTCTCCAAATGAAGTTTTAGTTCATCAACGATCTCTTCCCCGAACTCATCTGTCTTCATTACCGGTAAAAATGTAAGCCAAACACCATCTTCCTGTCTTTCCGTCTTTCCCGTCTTCTCTTTCCTCACATCATCCACATATTGCTTTTCTTTTTTTACCGGGAATAGCTTTTTTTCCGTGAATCTTTTGAAATAGGGAAAGTCCACCTGGTCCATATACACCGGGAACTGCACCCCCTGCACATCTACCAGCAGCATTTTCTCATTGATGATATCAACAATGTCTGCTTCTTCATTAGAGTGAAGGATCAAAACTTTATCGCCGATCTGGTACTTCATGATGCAAAAATATGAATGCCTCCCCGCTTATACGAAGAGGCATTGCAATCAGTATGATAAAATTTATTGTTTCTCTTTTGCCAGTTTACTGTTCCTGTAACTATAGAGGAAGTAAATACATAACCCAACAGCTAACCAGATCAGGAATCGCATCCATACAGTATGTGTTTCCTGGGCCATCAGGTATAAACAACTTACCACCCCGAGAACTGGTATCAAAGAATATTTCCGCATAGCAGTCAATACTCCCATGACGATTGCAAGCACCCAGAATAATGCCATTGGCCAGGCTTCCTTTGTCCAGATATCTTTCGTGAAGTAACTGGCATCTTTAGTATCTATTAAGATCCAGGTAATAGCACCGATCAATAATGCCGGATAGATTATTTGTGCATTGATATAAGGCACCCTGAACTTGCTTTTCGGAGCGTCCTTACGGCGATCCAATACAAGGATACCACCACAAACCAATACGAAAGCAAATAGAGTTCCGATACTCGTCATTGACAACACAAAATTCATGTTCAGAAAAAGTGCAGGTACACCTACAATGATACCGGTAAGTATCGTAGAGAATGAAGGAGTGCCATGACGTGGATGTATCCGGGAAAATATTTTAGGCAGCAATCCATCCCGGCTCATACTCATCCATATCCTCGGTTGTCCCATCTGGAAAACCAGCAATACACTGGCTGTAGCAATAATAGCGCTGACAGCGATGATACCCGAAATAACTTTCAATCCCTTCGCATCAAATACCATGGCTAATGGATCCCCTACTTTTAGTTGTGTGTAATGCACCATCCCCGTCAATACAAGCGCCAGGATAACATATACCGCAGTACATATCAGCAAGGAATAGATCATACCTCTGGGAAGATCCCGTTGCGGGTCCTTACATTCCTCTGCCGTTGTTGATATTGCATCAAATCCTATGTAGGCAAAAAATACAGCCGAGACCCCTTTTAAAATACCACTCATGCCATTGGGTGAAAATGGCGACCAGTTATCGGGGTTGACATAGTAGGCGCCCAAAACAATGACGAGGAATATCACTGCCAGTTTGATAATGACCATTACATTACTTGCCGATCTTGATTCCCGTATCCCTACAAATACGATATAAGTTATCAGTATTACGATCAGGAATGCAGGCAGATCGAAGATCAGGCGAAAACCAAACAGATCAGGGGCATTGGCCCATGCACTGTGCTGGGATATTATAGAACCATGTTCTACCGGGTCCAATGCAACCCCTTTTGCAACCAGTTCATTGAATTCATTAAATCCGGCATGTGCGCTCACAGAATCCATGGTCATCCAATCAGAAATATGCCATCCTATTTTATCCATTAAACCGGTGAAATAATCACTCCAGGAGCCGGCGACATAAATGTTACCGATAGCATATTCCATCAACAGATCCCATCCAATGATCCAGGCGAAGATCTCACCGAAAGCAACATAAGAATAAGTATAAGCACTTCCTGAAACCGGAACGGTGGAAGCAAATTGGGCATAACATAAGGCTGCAAATCCGCAGGCAATTGCTGTAAATCCATATAAAAAAACAACACCGGGCCCCCCATCAAATGCTGCTTTGCCAATCGAACTGAAAATACCAGCCCCGATGATCGCCGCTACCCCAAAAAAAGTAAGGTCGCGGACACCTAATACTCTTTTAAGACCGCCGCCATGACCATCTCCCTGGCCCGCTGCTGCATCACGAAGTATGGTATCAATATTTTTTTTACGGAAAAGCTGGTTTGCCATTGCAGTTGATTTTGGTTAAGTTAAAATAGGGAAAAAAACAGTAGCAGCGAAGAAGTTTTATATACAATAGTTAGCATTGGCAGGGAAGGCGGAAAGACGATAAGAAAAATAGTTTGGAGGTTGGCTTCTTTCCGGCTTTTCGTCTTACCGGCGGTATATCAATAGTCTCTCTTAACGAGGAATTGCGCCAGTTCTTTCAATGGATCTTTTCGTTTGGATAATACCGCTACATCTTCCAAATGTATTATGGCCTCATCCAAAAATTTATTCTTTAATTGCAAGGCCCATTCATCAGCTTTGCATTCACGGAAGATCTGTAATACTTTTTCAATTTTACCGGGCTGATCGCCACTGATGAGTTTTTGTAATTCCTTTTTTTGCGATGCCGACGCTTTTTCCATGGCATGTATCAGCAAAAAAGTTTTTTTATTGGCCAGTATATCCCCGCCCGGTTGTTTGCCAAATTTACCAGGATCGCCGAATGCATCGAGATAATCGTCCTGTATTTGAAAAGCGATACCAAGTTTTTTTCCAAAATCATACAATAGGTTTTGATTTCTTTCTCCGGCACCACCGAGTATTGCCCCTGTTTTTAAACTTGCTGCTAATGCCACCGATGTTTTCAGTTCGATCATCTTCAAATAGTCATCAAATTTTACTGATTCCGTTTTTTCAAAATCCATATCATATTGTTGTCCTTCGCAAACTTCTTTTGCGGTAGCATTGAATAAGCGCAATATGGTTTGAATATGAGTGGGTGCAATGCGATTCAACTGCTCGTAGGCTGTCACCAGCATCACATCACCGGCAAGCAATGCAGTACTGCTCCCATATTTCGAATGAACGGTCTCCATTCCCCTGCGCAGCGGAGCGTTGTCCATCATATCATCATGGATCAACGTAAAATTATGGAACAACTCAATAGCCACGCCGGCATGCCACGCATCATCGGTGATCTCATCAAAAAGTTCATTGCCCATCAGGCAGAGAACGGGACGGATACGTTTACCTCCCAATTTCAAGAAATAGTTGTTTGGGCTATATAATGTTGCCGGTTCAGCAGGAAAGAATTGCTGGTCGAAGTGTAAAGCGAATTTTTCGGATAACAGTTGAAAACTTTGCATGGCGCAAAAATATCAAACGGAGGTTAATAAAGTTCCAAAAGTTCAAAAGGTTTAAAAGGTTCAAAAGGTTGCCGGAATCCTTTGAACCTCTTGAACACCTTGAGCCTCTTAAACCTTATTTTATTTCTTTTTCTTTGCCTTCTCTTTTACGTCCTTCTCTGCATTCATTTCCCCTGCTACTACCCATTCATAATCGAGTTGGCGTTTGGTAAGATTAGCTGCGATCACTTTTATCCAAACCTTATCTCCCATCCTGAATTTTTTGCCACTTCTTCTGCCTACCAATGCATAATCTGTTTCGTCATGCCGGAATTCATCATATTCCAATAAACTATTCACACTTACCAGCCCTTCACATTTATGCTCAACCGTTTCTACCCAAAAACCAAAACCGGCCACACCACTAATTATTCCCTCAAACTCTTCGCCTAAATAATTCTTCATGTATTGCACCTGCTTGTACTTATTGGCGGCTCTTTCTGCTTCCATCGCCGCCCTTTCCCTTTCACTGCAATGCTTGCATTTATCTTCCAGTTTTTTATCGGGGTTTATTTTATTGGCCAATACGTCCTGCAAAATTCTATGTACTATCACATCAGGATAACGGCGTATCGGTGATGTAAAATGGCAATAATGTTCGAAGCCTAAGCCATAATGCCCCACATTTTCGCTGGTATATTTTGCTTTGGACATTGTACGGATACCTAATTGCTCCAGTACATGCTGCTCTGGTCGCCCGTGCACATCTTTTAGCAATTGATTAAATGATGAAGCAATAGCTTCCGGTGAAGATGTATCGAACTTATGTCCGAATTTTTTTGCAAATGCAGCAAACGGAACTAGTTTTTCTTCATCAGGATCATCATGTATGCGATATGGAACCGGCAGCGGTTTGTTATTGACCTTGATCTTTGAAAGATTCTCGGCCACTGTTCTGTTCGCCAGCAACATGAACTCTTCGATCAATTGATGCGCTTCCAGGCTTTCTTTGATCATGATACCGATCGGGTCTCCTTTTTCATTCAGCTTAAATCGTACTTCCTGTGAGGAAAAATTAATAGCCCCATGCTGAAAACGTTTTTTCCGCATCCGTTGGGCAAGATCATTCAGGATCAAAATTTCATCTGCATGTATCCCTGCCTTTTCTTCAATGATCGCCTGCACTTCTTCATACGTAAACCGATGGTCAGAATGAATAACAGTTTTTCCCAACCAATATTGTTTTACTTCCCCTTTCGGTGTCATTTGGAAAATGGCAGAGAAAGTAAGTTTATCTTCATTGGGGCGAAGCGAACATAGAACATTTGAGATATGCTCGGGCAGCATCGGGTTTACCCTGTCCGGTAAATAAACTGAAGTAGCCCTTTGATAAGCTTCTGCATCCAATGCATTATCCTGCTCTACATAATGACTCACATCGGCAATATGCACCCCGATCTCATAATTACCATTCTTCATTTTTTTGAATGAGATCGCATCATCAAAATCTTTTGCATCAACAGGGTCTATCGTAAAAGTGAGAACCGGACGGACATCATTTCTTTTTTTTATCTCGTCTAAAGAAATTGTTTCAGAGATCCTTGCAGCTACTTCCTGCGCCTCATCAGAAAAACTAAGCGGAAACCCACCTTCCAGCAATAATTCTTTCATGGCAGCATCATTGCTGTTCTCTTCATCTAACACATTCACTACTTCTCCTACAGGACGTTTTCCATCTTTATCCCATTGCAGTATCCGAACCACTACCCTGTCTTTATCTTTTGCACCATTGAAATTTGAAAGCGGAACAAAAATATCCGGCATCGGTTTATCCATCTGTGGAATAAAGAATGCAAATCCCTTATTCATTTCCAGTCTGCCAACAAACTCTGATCTTTTTCTTTGTACCACATCCACCACTTCACCCTGCATTCTTCTTCCGTTACCCGCTTTTAACCTGATCCGTACTGTATCTCCATGTAAAGCTGTATTAAAATCTCCGGGTCTTACCAACACATCTGTTTCTGCATCGGGTATTGTCACAAATCCCATTCCTGATCTTGTTATATCAAGTACACCCTTCAGCATCTTAGGTGTATATGCTTTTTGCCTTTGTTTCTTTTTCTTTGAATTTTTTCTTCCCATCTTTTCGTTTTATTCTCTTTGTTTAAAATTTTTTATAAAGCCTGTAATCAGTTCATCAAATTTCAGGCCCTCTTCAAATAAGAAATGATGCCGGACAGGTATCACATATAAAGGAAGTTCGGTCACCTGGTCCTGGAATTTTGCCAGCCGCACTGCATCTTTCTCGGTTGTCAGTATCATCTTACTGCCGGCTTCAATACTTTCAAACCTCTTTTTAATATCATTGAGATCATCAATAGTGAAGATATGATGATCCCTGTACTGCATCATATAATATGTCTGGCTATGCTCCTCTAATAATTTTTTTAAAGGTCTTGGATTGGCAATGCCTGATACCAGTAATACTTCTTTTTTGTCATGCAACTTCGAAGGCTTTTTAGTTTTGACATGATATATCTCCCCATACTCAATAGCTGTAAAAAAAATATGCTGACCAGGCATCGGGCCGATCTCGTTAATTATTTTTTTCTTTTCCTCTGCTGACAGATCAGGCTTGCATTTTGTGACCACAATTATCTCAGCTCTTTTGCAATTGCTTTTCAGATCTCTCAGATCGCCGGTGGGTAAATAAAAATCCCTTGTAAATAAATTATTGTAGTCCGTTAATAAAACATTCAACCCGGCCCTGATCTGCCTGTGCTGAAAGGCATCATCTAAGATGATAGCCTGCGTTTCAGGTCTGTCATGCAGCAATTGCGGAATCGCTTCGATCCTTCTTTCCCCAACAGCAACCGGTACATCCGGGAATTTTAAATGGAATTGCATCGGCTCATCCCCTATTTCCAAAGCTGATGTGTTCTCATGCGCCAGCGCATAACCCTTCGTCTTTCTTTTATATCCCCTGCTCAGCGTTGCTACCTTAAAACTGTTTTTCAATTTTTCCACTAAATACTCCACCATTGGTGACTTGCCCGTGCCGCCTACCGATAAATTACCTACGCAAATAAGAGGAAGGCCAAAGCTTGCTGATTTAAAAATATTCTTCTTATATAACCAGTTACGAATGCTGATCCCGAGCCAATAAAGCAATGCAAAAGGCAATAAAAGAATGCGGAATGATTTCAGGAAGAAATTGGAGAACATAGAATAGTTAAGTCACACATGAGCGGAGCAAAGGTAGGTTTATTCTTGTTTCTGGTTTCTAGTTTCAATGAAAATAGAAAAAACGGTAGTGCCATAGTTCCGCTCCGACGAAAAGAAAGGAAATGTCTTATAATCGTTCCGTGGTGTGTGTTCAAGAACAAACCATCCGTCTTTTTGCAGCAATTGTTTTTCAAAAATTAGTTTGGGCAGATCATCAATATTGGTCAATGCATAAGGCGGTCCTGCAAAAATGAAATCAAACTTATCGGTGCATTGCCGGATGAATTTGAAGACATCCATTTTGACCACCTTGAAATTTTCGAGTCGCAATGTTTCCGCTGTCTTTTTAATGAACTCATACATCGCTGCATCTTTTTCTACGATCGTCAGATCCTCTGTTCCTCTTGATGCCAATTCATAACTGATACTGCCTGTGCCGCCAAAAAGATCAAGTGTTTTTAATGAAGACAGATCAAGCTGATTCCGGATTATATTGAACAGACCTTCTTTCGCAACATCTGTTGTGGGTCTTGTGTAAGGCATTTTCGAAGGCGGGTTGAATTTTCGTCCGCCATGTTCTCCACCTATGATGCGCATCGCATGATATCATTAAATGAAATAAAGAAATGGGCAGGATGATCATCAACCGAACCCCAGGCCGCATCCCTGAAACCGATATTTGTAAAATACTGGTACAATTCTTTATAAAGAGAAGACTCTTTTGCTATAAGACCCGAAAGTTCAAGTGAAACTTCTTTTGGTGAAAGGGAGAATTGTTCACAGGTTTTCAATAAATAGAATAAAACATCGTCAGGTGTTTCATATTCAAAATTTTTTGCCAGCAGAAACTTGTTTCTTTTTCCAGCCACTACTGAAAATTGCTGATTACTGAAATCTACCAGCAGTTTGCCCTCATCACCAGCAGCGCCCAGGTTCATTATTGAAACAGAATATTGATGCAGGTATTTTGCCGAAGGAAATCTTTTGCGTACCCAGTCGAATACACCAGCCGGCACTGCATACTTATTTTTCAACTGCCAATTTGGGATATTCTCCGTTACTGTTATCGAGGGAGAATTATTGCCATGCAAATTATTCAACTGAGACATCGCATCACTTCCTGCTTCTTCATTAAAAGGTAATAACAGGTGGTATGGAAAATCGAAAATTATTTTTACTTCGTAATACGTATCCTTTAAGGCAGAATATTTTTCTTCAAATAGAGCTAATGAAGATTCCCCGTTCATCTCACAATAACTAAGAGAGTATAGGTCAGTTCCTGTTTGATTGGTGATAGCATACCCGCAGTATTCTTCCGCCAGCTTTACTATTAATACCTGCGGTGTTCCCTGGTGCTGGTCTGGCTTATTATAAAAAAATAATTCCTTCAAACTGGTTTTGATTCGTGCAATAATAGACAAAAAACCTGAACTTGATTCTTGAGCCGTGAAAGGCCGGAAATCAGAAAAGACCGAAAGATGCTTCAAAAAAAAGAAACCTTCTTTCGGACTTACGGACTTCCCGGCTTGAACTAGTAAAACTCTTTCTTTTATAGTAAGATCGGGACAATGGCTTTTCGTAGGTTTGCCGCTATTTCAAATGGAAACGACTCTCCATAACAAATTACAGGTTGATATCAGTAACCGGCAGATATTAAAGATCGCTTTGCCGATCACATTGGCATTGCTGGTACCACAAATAAATTTCCTCATCAATAATGCATTCCTGGGTCATATTGATAAAGACCCTGCGATAGCAGAAAGAATATTAGGTACGGCCGGGATCACCGGTGTATTCTATCTCATTTTTGCACTGGTGGGTAATGGACTTAATAGCGGATTGCAAGGTCTTCTTTCCCGCAGAGCTGGCGAAAACCGGCCAGAAGAAATTGGAAAATTGTTCGGCCAGGGTCTTTGGATCGCCGGATTTTTTGCGATAGCAGGTATTCTCCTCACTTTTCTTTTTGCTCCTATGTTTCTTTCGTATAGCATGCATTCAGATAAAGTATATAGTGAAGCTATTGGCTTTTTGTATATCCGTGTCTGGGGTATCCCCTTTCTGTATTTTTTTCAAATGTGCAATGCGTTGCTTGTAAGCACAAACAATAGCCGTTATATGAAATACGGCTTTATGGTACAGGCGGGTCTGAATATATTGCTGGATTATGTATTGATATTTGGTGAATGGGGTATGCCGGAACTTGGTTTCAAAGGAGCAGCTTATGCTTCGGTTATTTCTGAAATAGCAGGACTACTGGTGGTACTGGGAATTATCTTTTATAAAAGACTTCATCTTCGTTTTTCTTTGTTCAGGCAAATGCGTTATGATACTGTACTGGCAGGATTGATCTTCCGCCAATCATCACCATTGGTCGGCCAGTATTTAATAAGCATACTCGCCTGGTTGCTTTTCTACATTTTTATAGAACATAAAGGTGAAAGACCCTTAGCTATTAGCAATACAATGCGAACGATCTTTGGCATATTCGGAATATTTTGCTGGGCCTTCGCAAGTACGGCCAATGCCATGGTGAGTAATATTATTGGCCAGGGTAAAAAAGAACAGGTGCTTCTCCTTATAAAAAAGATCACCAAACTGAGTTTTGGATTTACTTTTTTTCTTTGTGTACTGGCTAACCTGTTTCCCGGGCTGTTCCTTGGTGTTTTTGGAAGAGATCAAAGTTTTACAACCGATGCCATACCTGTCCTCAGAACCGTGACGATTGGCTTGCTGGCTATGTCTGTTGCTACTGTCTGGTTGAATTCTGTAACAGGAACCGGCAATACCAAAATTAATCTTGCCATTGAGATAGTCACTATTTTACTATACACTATTTATATATACCTGGTATTGGATGTATTGGACATGAACCTTGTTTGGGCATGGGCTTCTGAACTGTTATACTGGTCTGTACTTTTTATTCTTTCCTTTTTATATATCAGTAGTGGTAAATGGAAGCAATAAGTGATCTGATCATTTGTAATAATAAGTAATC
>JABFRU010000041.1 GCA_013140985.1 Chitinophagaceae bacterium
CGATGATATGGTAAAAAAATTGTTTGGTTCTATCATGAACATTCCGGTACGTATGGTATCCTACGGCGGAAGCCCGCACAATATTTCATTACTGGTTCCTGCGGAATATAAAACACAAATTTTGCAACAATTGAATAAAGGAATGTTTGGATTATAAATGACCCGGATCATTTTTTCTGATTACAGGGATAATTATTTGTTAACCTGATCTTTCTCATACTTTTTTAAATATTGCACCGTTACATTGCAGGTTAATTCCACATTTACCATGCGATTTTTTTCTTTATTTATTGTTTTGTTGTTCGGATTAGCAGCAGGCTGGGAAACAGATTTTGAAGAAGCAAAGGAGAAGGCGGAGAAAGAACATAAATATATTCTTTTGAATTTTTCCGGGTCTGATTGGTGCGGCCCCTGCATTAAAATGCATGAAGAAATTTTTGAGAAAGTTTCGTTTAAGAATTTCGCTGATAGCAGCCTTGTGTTGGTCAACGCCGACTTTCCCCGTCTTAAAAAAAATCAATTGTCAAAAGATCAGCAGAAAAAAAATGATAAACTGGCCGACAAATATGATGCTGATGGAATATTTCCACTCACACTGCTGTTAAATGCGGAAGGTAAGGTATTAAAAACCTGGGAAGGATACCCGTCCATGACCGCAGAGCAATTTGTTGATCAGTTAAAAAGTCTTTGTAATGACCGTCCTTGAAAAACCGGTATTGACCTCTTTTGTGCACAAAAAAATTCTCAAATTGATGGGTAACCGGTTTGAGATAACCGTTGTTTCTGAAAATGAAGAATGGGCCAATGTAAGGATTGAAGAAGCGATAGCCGAGATCAGGCGGATCGAAAAATTGCTTACAACATTTAGTGAAGACAGCCAGACCAATCTTATTAACAGGAATGCCGGTATGGCTCCTGTCAGAGTGGACAGTGAAGTAATTGAATTAATTGATCGTTCAAAAAGAATATCGGCCATCACACAGGGGGCTTTTGATATCACCTATGGTTCTATAGATAAGCGGTTGTGGAATTTTGATACAAGTATGAGTTCTTTACCTGATAAAGAAACCGCAAAAAGGTCAGTACACCTTATCAACTATCAAAATGTGATCCTTGATAAAGAAGAAAAAACTGTTTTCTTAAAAGAACATGGAATGCGTATAGGGTTTGGAGGAATAGGTAAAGGCTATGCAGCAGAAAGGGCAAAATATATTCTGCAACAAAACGGGGTTGAAAGCGGGATTGTAAATGCGGCAGGTGACCTGACGGCATGGGGTTGTCAGCCGGACGGAAAAGAGTGGACTATTGGCATTGCTGATCCAGATTCCGCCCGGCATCCCTTTTCTTATTTTTCTGTTTCAGGTATGGCGGTGGCAACATCAGGAAACTATGAAAAATATGTAATGATCGGCGGTAAAAAATATTCTCACACTATTGATCCAAAAACCGGGCTGCCGGTAAGAGGGATAAAAAGTGTAACGATCATTTGCCCTAATGCAGAAATAGCAGATGCAATGGCTACACCGGTAACGATCATGGGAATAAAAGCAGGTCTCGATATGGTAAACCAGATCAAAGGACTTGCTTGTATCATTATTGATGATAACAATATAATCCACACATCAAAAAATATAAACCTGCGATAATGAAGAAAAATAATAGGAACAAAATCGCTGCTGTTGCCGTCACTGCATTGACTGCAAGTATGCTGTTGGGGGCATGTACCACCGTAAAGGAATACCAGAAGAATAAGATCAATGATGGAGAAATGGTTCTTGGCAGCCGGAAGATCCAGAAAACAGAAACAAGTTTTCAATCCTACCGGGAGGGAGGTTCAGGAGCTAATGGCGGCAAGACCGGCGGAGGATGCGGCTGCAATTAATTTATCTTTTAATCAATTCTAATGAAAAGGATTTGCTTATCTGTTGCGGGAATACTTTTGAATTTGTTTGCTGCATTTGCTCAACCAGCTCCTAAAGACAGCGCAGAATATGTTAGTCGTAAACTGACTTTTTCCGAAGCTAACCTCGTAGCAAGTTATTACCGGCAGGATGGAAATAATTCTGCTGTTACGGGCGGCACAGGTACAGAGAAACTCAATGATTTTTCGAATTCGATCGATGTGAAATTCACTAAACTTGATAAAAAATCAAGAAAACATTCATTCGACCTGGAGATCGGGATCGATCATTATACTTCCGCATCTTCTGATAAGATCAATCCCCAAACTATTTCTTCGGCTTCTTATGCAGACACCAGGTTTTATCCTTCTTTGAACTGGTCAGTGGAAAATGAAAAGAAGGGAACCACATTTGGAGCAGGTCTTTCTTTTTCGGCCGAATACGATTACAGGTCAATAGGTGCCAATCTTAGTTATTCTAAAAAGACGGCTGACAAGAGTGGTGAATTTACAGCCAGAGTGCAGGGATATCTGGACCAGGTCAGCCTTATTTATCCCGTAGAACTAAGAACAAATGGAGGGGGTGGGAATGGAAATGACGATGATGAGCATTATGCAACAACACCGAGAAATTCGTTCAGCGGATCATTATCCTGGTCGCAGATCATTAACCAGCGGTTGCAGATCATGTTCATTGCCGATCTTGTTTATCAAAAAGGTTACCTGGGATTACCTTTTCACAGGGTTTATTTTACTGACAATTCAGTGCATATCGAAAACCTTCCGGGTACAAGAATGAAGATACCCCTTGGCTTCCGGGCTAATTATTTTATTGGCGATAAAATAATTCTCCGCAGTTTTTACAGGTATTACCACGATGATTGGGGATTGAATGCACATACCATCGACCTTGAAACTGCGATCAAGATCACTCCTTTTTTCTCAGTTACTCCTTTTTACAGGTTCTATAAGCAAACAGCTGTGGATTATTTTTCTGCTTATAAAGGACATAAGACAACAGATCAGTATTACACGAGCAATTTCGATCTCTCTGCATTCACCAGTAATTTTTATGGTGCCGGTTTTCGAATCGTACCGCCTAAAGGTGTCTTTGGGATCCAACGCCTGAGTATGCTGGAGCTTCGATATGGTCATTATGCCAAGAACTACGGAATGAATGCAGATATCATCTCACTGAACCTGAAATTTAAATAGTGAGATAGCTTAGCCTCTCAATATTGAATGATATGAAAGAGCTATGCCGGAATTAAAATAAAGAAGCCCTCCGCAATGGCGAAGGGCTTCTTTATTTTCTTTATACAAATAGCTTATACTATGAGCAACGCATCTCCATAGCTGAAGAAACGATATTTATCCTTGATTGCTTTTTTGTAAGCTTCCATGGCCAGTTCATATCCCGCAAAAGCACAGGTCATGATCAGCAAACTGGTTTTGGGTAAATGGAAATTAGTAACAAGGGAGTCAGCGATATTAAAATCATAAGGCGGATGAATGAACATATTGGTCCAGCCTTCAGAGGGTTTCAATAATTTTTGTGCGGTAAAAGATGATTCCAGCGCTCTCATTGTTGTAGTACCAATAGAGCAGATACGATGGCCATATTCTTTAGCCCTGTTTACGACCTTGCAAGCAGTTTCATCTATATGATAGTATTCGGCATCCATTTTATGTTTGCTGAGATCTTCCACTTCGATCGGGCGGAATGTTCCCAGGCCTGTATGTAATGTTACTTCGGCAAAGCGGATACCTTTTATCTCCAGGCGTTTGATCAGTTCTTTACTGAAATGAAGCCCGGCAGTAGGCGCTGCCACTGCGCCTTCATGCTTGGCATAAACGGTCTGGTATCTTTCTTTATCCTCTTCGTCTGGTTTTCTCTTGATGTATTTGGGCAATGGCGTTTCCCCTAATTTCTCCAACTGAGCCCTGAATTCTTCTTCACTGCTTTCCCATAAAAAACGAATGGTACGGCCACGGCTTGTAGTATTATCTATTACCTCAGCCACCAATTCTTCCTGTTCGCCGAAATACAATTTATTACCAACACGGATCTTTCTTGCGGGATCAACGATCACATCCCACAGGCGATTGGGCCTGTTCAATTCCCGGAGAAGGAACACTTCAATTTTCGCCCCTGTTTTTTCCTTACGGCCATACATACGGGCAGGGAATACTTTGGTGTTATTCACTACAAAACAATCCTTGTCATCAAAATAATCCATGATGTCCCGGAAATGTTTGTTCTCAATTTCACCGGTATGGCGATGCACCACCATCATGCGGGCATCTTCACGGCGCTTGGTTGGGGTTTGGGCAATAAGGTTAAGTGGAAGGTCGAAACGGAATTGTGATAGCTTCATGAGTATGCTGAATTTGTTAAGGAAGAAGTCTCATGACGCAAACCGGCTGGTGCCACACCTATCATCTCCAAGTCCGGCCTTACGGCGCCGGGTTGGGTCAAAGCGACTGCTTTTAAAGCGGGCAAAGGTAAACTATTGGGAGGCAAAATCCCGTTTATATTTTCAAATTCTTTCAACAGCTCTTGATCGGGCTTAAAATATTGGAATTCATAATAAATTTATGCTTTTCATAGTAGTCAGGCATCTTACATTTGTTGATAATAAAAACCAAGAGACCAACCCTTGGGCACAACACACTTTATGAAGCGAACCTTATTATTCCTCATCACCGTATTTTATTTTTTTTCGGTACAGGCCCAGCCTAAGATCAAAGACAAAAAATACCCAAGCCTGCTTTGGGAAATCTCAGGCAATGGATTGAAAAAGCCATCACACCTGATCGGTACGATGCATGTAAGCAGCAAGCTTGCCTTCCATTTACCCGACTCGTTCTACCTGGCTGTTAAAGCTGCACAAGTTGTGGCATTGGAGACCAATCCTGAAACATGGCAGGATGATATGAACAAGTATGATTTTACCGGAGGCGGTTACAATTTATATGGTAGTGAGTATGGAAATTATTTTTCCATGCCCAGTGATTACCTGAGCATCAGCACACTGAAATTTTATAAGTACGATAAAAAGATAGAGAGTGCTTTGTACAGCAATCCTTCTACCATCAATAGCTTATTATACCGTACCTATGGTAATGAGTCAAGTGATTTTGAAGAAGATACTTATCTCGATATGTACATTTTTCAGTGCGGAAAAAAATGGGGTAAAACAGTGACCGGGGTAGAAGATTATGGTGAAAGCATGAGATTGATGATGGAAGCTTATAAGGATGCCGCCAAGGATAAGAACAAAAAAGAAAGAAGTTACGATGGGGCAGAAGAATATACCATTGACAAATTACAGGATGCATATCGTACCGGCAATCTGGATCTTTTAGATTCCATCAATAAATTCAACAGTTTTTCTGCCGCTTTTGATGAGAAATTTTTATATAAAAGAAATGAGATACAGGCCAACTCTATTGATTCTATTTTGAAGTCAGGCTCAACTTTGTTTGTAGGGGTTGGAGCTGCTCATTTACCCGGAGAAAGGGGAGTGATCGAAATGTTGCGGAGAAAAGGATACAAAGTTCGTCCCGTAAAAATGGGAGAAAGGGACAGCCATCATAAGGACATTGTAGATAAAATTAGAGTGCCGGTTGTTTTTAAAACTGAAACAGCCGATGATGGATTCTTTAAAGTAGATATTCCCGGTAAATTTTATAAACAGGAAACACCCGGTTATTATAGCGGCAGTATGGGATTGGATCAAAAGCAGTTTGCCGATATGTCCAATGGAAGTTACTATATGGTTACCCGCATCATGACCAATGCCTGGATGTGGGGTCATACTACTGATAATGTATATAAAAGCATTGACAGTCTTTTGTATGAAAATGTACCGGGCAAAATATTATCTAAAACCACTATTTATAAAAACGGGTATAAAGGTTTTGATATCGCTAACCGTACCCGCCGCGGTGATATGCAGCGGTACAATATTTTCGTTACCCCGTTTGAGATCATTTTCTTTAAAATGAGCGGTAATGGTGATTATGTAAAGAATGGTGATGAAGCCACCAAATTTTTTGGCAGCATACAGTTCAAAGAATTTAAGAACGGGAATGAGCCTTCAGCATGGAAAAAATATTCCCCTCCATATGGTGGGTTTGCAATTGACATGCCTCATGAGCCTTTTATCAGTAACGACGGATCCTGGTTGTATGACTCAGAGGATAAAACTAATAAGGTTTATTACCGTGTTATCCGGACCGATATACACAATTATCATTTTGTAGAAGAGGATACATTTGACCTGAGCCTGTTGAATGAAAGTTTCATGGCATCAGAATTCATTGACTCGCAAATGACCCGTAAGCAAACTAATCATAAAGGCTACCCGGCACTGGATGCAAAATTCAGAGATAAAAATGGTTCTGTTTTTCTAACCCGTTTTATCATACAAGGGCCACATTATTATACATTGGTGGCACATGGAAAACAGGAAACACCAGCCATGAGTAATTTCCTGAATTCATTTGAGATAAAACCATTTGTCTATAATGAGGCGAAAGCTCAAAAAGATACCTCATTATATTTTAGTGTTACGACTCCTGTTTATCCTGAAGACAAAAAAATAAAACTGGATATTCCCCGCTATAGTTATTTTGGCGGGTATGGTGATGAAGAGGAAGATGAAGAATCTGAAACTGACCTGCTGGAAGCCGGGGCTTATCGCAATAAGATCATTAGCAATGATACGACAGGAGAAAAAATATATGTGTCATTCTACCGGTCTCCCCGCTATTATTATACAAAAGACAGCGCCGAGCTGGATAAGGATAATGAGTCATTCATTGGCGACAGCACCTGGGTCTATAAATTAAAAAAGAAAACAGAGCTACCCAATAAAATGAAAGTATGGGAAGCTATTGTTACAGATACCGGCAGCAGCCGCACCCTGTGGACAAAAGTTTATTATAAAGATGGCATTGGATTTTCATTGGCTACCCAATCGGATACACTGACACAACCAAGCCCTTTTGTAAAAAAATTCTTTGAATCGTTTGCACCTGCTGATACTTTAAAAGGGGTCAATCCTTTTCAGAAAAAATCTGCATTATTTTTTAGTGACTTTCTGAGCGCCGATACGTTGCTTCATAAAAGGGCGTTGAAAAGTATTGGCGACATAGATCTTGATTCAACCGATCTGCCAAAACTTAAGCAGGTCATCAGCTCGTTGAATTGGAAAGAAAAAAAATACCTGGATACCAAGGAATCTTTTGTTGGTAAGCTTAGTGGCATCAAGACGAATGCTTCGGCAGATTATCTCAAAGAACTTTACTATGCGCTGGATGATACGGTGCAGGTACAATACACAGTATTATCATGCCTGCTTGCACATCAAACATCTTATGCATATAATATCTTCAAAAATATTATCAATACAGAACCCCCGGTATTAGGTGTTGACGGAGGATCCGGCGGATATAGTGACTATTCTTATATGCCATCACCCTATGGCAGAAGAACCAGGAGTACTTACAGCAGTGATTATTATAATGAATATTCAAGCGGAAATTTTCTTGGTCACTTGTTCGATTCATTAAAACTTACCAAAACCATCCTGCCGGACCTGTTGCCATTGATGAACCTTGATGATTATAAAAGCACCATGATGGAATTGCTAAGCAACATGGTGGATAGCAACCTGGTAAAGCCTTCCGATTATCAAATGTATTTCAGCAAATTTTTCCTTGAAGCAAAACAAGAATTAAAAAAACAGGCTATTGCAGAAAAACAAAAAGCTATCGAGATGGCAGAGCTGAGTAAAGAGGATAAAAAAGATCTGCCATATTATATGAGTGAGGAAGATACAGATTATGGCAATGATGACCTGAGTCTTTATGCCACACTGCTTGTGCCTTTTTGGGAAACAAATGGTACTGTTCAGCCATTGATACAACAAATGCTTGCGTCATCTGATAAGCGGTTAAAATATAATACCATGCTGCTGATGATACAGCATAACAAACCCTATCCTGATACTATGCTGAGTTTCTTTGGAGGCCTTGATGAATATCGCTATGAATTGTACTCAGATCTTAAAGACATGAAGAAGCAGGATAAATTCCCGTCGAAATATAACAATCACCTTGATCTTGGAAAAAGCGCTTTGCTTGACGAAAGCTCTTATGGTAAGCCGGACACACTTGTTTATATTGACCGGCTCCCGGCGGAATATAAAAGCAAGAAAGGATTCATCTATTTTTATAAATACAAAGACAAGAAAGATGACATGACCTGGAAATTGGCAATGGTAGGTCTGACACCTGAAGACCCGAAGCAATTCGAATATGAGGATAGTTTAAAATCCGGGGACAGTGATTATAATTATTACCTGTACTCAGAGTATGGGTATAACCGGTATAATTTTACGGATATGACTGATACAAAGATCGAAGAAGACGAACCTATCAGCAAGCAATTAAATAAGGCATTAAAAAAAATGTTGTACTCACGCCGGGATAGTGCTAAAGAATTTTATGAGGAAAGTGAGTATGGCAGAACATCACCCTTTGTCATTGATTGAGGATTGTTGCAGCAGGAATGGAAGCGATCAGGTTTTTGGTATAAGCTGACCGGGGATGGAAATAAATAGAGTCGGCATTGCCGCTTTCTTCTATCTTTCCTTTATTCATTACCATGATGCGGTCGCTGATATAGCGGACAACAGAAAGGTCATGAGAAATGAAAATGACCGTAAAGCCAAATTCTTTTTTAAGATCGTTCAATAAATTCAATACCTGTGCCTGCACACTTACATCCAATGCAGATACAGATTCATCGCAAACAATAAAAGAAGGATTCAATGCCAGTGCCCGGGCAATAACAATGCGCTGACGTTGTCCACCGCTGAACTCATGCGGGTAACGATGAAAATGTTCTGCTTTAAGGTCAACTTTTTCCAGTAGCTCAACTACTTTATCCTTTCGTTGCCTGCCGGGTAATGAAATTTCATGCACTTTCATTGGCTCTGCAATAGCTGCACCGATCGTTAGCCGTGGATTCAATGAAGAATAGGGATCCTGGAAAATGATCTGTATCTCTTTTCTTAATGAACGGAGCTCTTCTTTTTTTTTAGCGGCCAGATCAATGCCGTTATAAATAATTTTTCCTGAAGTGGGTTCGATCAGTCTTAACAATGTTCTGCCCAGCGTTGTTTTGCCGCAGCCGCTTTCTCCGACAAGACCCAATGTTTCTCCCTTATAAACATCAAAACTTACCTCATCAACAGCTTTGGTAAATGAGTCAGGCTTGCCGAATAATTTTTTATGTGTGGGAAACCAGACGGAGAGATGCTGGGCCTGGAGAAGAACAGAGGCCTGAAGCCGCATGTCGGATGCCGGAGCGGTCGTTTCAGACTTCAGACTTCTGACTTCAGACCTCTCACTCATAAAGTCACTCACTACCGGCAATCTTTCTCCCCTTTGATGGTTGACAGGGCGACAAGCCAGTAATGCTTTAGTATAGGGATGTTTAGGACCAGAGAATATATTTTTCACAGTATCCTGCTCCACAATTTCTCCTTTATACATTACGATCGCTTTATCGGCGATCTCTGCTACAACGCCAAGGTCATGTGTAATAAAAATAACACCCATCCCGGATTGCTGCTGCAGTTCTTTTATCAGTTGCAGTATAGTTTTTTGAACTGTTACATCCAATGCAGTGGTTGGCTCATCGCATATCAGCAAAGAAGGTTCGCAGCACATGGCCATGGCGATCATCACTCTTTGCTTTTGTCCACCGCTCAATTGATGAGGATAACGGGAAAAGATAGCTGTCGGATCAGGCAATTTTACTTTTTCAAACCAATGTATTGTTTGTTGTTTGGCTTCTTTTTTTGAAATTTTCTTGTGAAGTAAAATAGCTTCCATTACCTGGTCACCGCAGGAAAGAACCGGGTTTAACGATGTCATCGGTTCCTGGAAGATCATGGCTATTTTATTGCCACGGATGTCCTGCATTTCGTATCGATTTCTTTTCAAAAGGTCAATTGTTGCAACGCCATCTTCTGAAAATAAGATTTCACCGCTGCTATATTTTGCCGGTGGTGAAGGGATCAATTGAAGTATAGATAATGCAGTAACGGATTTGCCGGAACCTGATTCGCCAACCAACGCCACCACTTCATTCCTGTTTACGCAGAAAGAAACATTTTTTAATGCATTAGTGGTGCCTGATTCGGCAATGAAATCAATGGAGAGATCTTTTATTTGAAGGAGTGGATTCAATTCTTAGTGTAACAAAATTAAAATTTCAAATGCCGTACGGTCAATCCATCATTCATCAATTGTTTAAGAGAATCAACACCGATCTTTAAATGATTTTCTACGAACTGGGCCGTTACTGATTTATCACTTTCCTCCGTCTTTACACCTTCGGGTATCATCGGTTGGTCGCTAACCAATAATAATGCACCGGTGGGTATCTTGTTATAAAAACCAACAGTGAAGATGGTAGCTGTTTCCATGTCAATAGCGTAAGCTCTTATCTTTTGCAGGTATTCTTTGAACGCCTCATCATGTTCCCATACCCTGCGGTTAGTAGTATAGACGGTGCCGGTCCAATAATCAACACCATAGTCACGACTGGTGGTTGACACTGCTTTTTGCAAGGCGAATGCCGGCAATGCAGGTACTTCAGCAGGAAAATAATCGTTGGAAGTTCCTTCGCCACGGATAGCAGCAATAGGTAATATGAGATCGCCGATCTTATTTCTTTTTTTCAATCCACCGCATTTACCCAAAAATAAAACTGCTTTGGGTTGGATGGCAGAAAGCAGGTCCATCACGGTAGCAGCAGTAGGACTGCCCATGCCAAAATTGATAATGCTGATATTATTGGCCGTAGCGCATTGCATAGGTTTGCCTTCACCAATCACTTCTACATTGTTCCATTCCGCAAATAGTCGCACATAGTTGCTGAAATTCGTCAGCAGGATATACTCACCAAAATTTTCTAATTGTTGCCCGGTATAACGGGGCAACCAGTTCTGTACTATTTCTTCTTTTGTCTTCATAGGAACAAATGTAACAAATTCGGCGAGTAGCGAGTAGTAAATAGCTAGTAGGGTCGTGATAAGACAAGGCTCCTTCCTGCTCGCTACTTGCTACTTCCTACTAGCTCACTATATTTGAACCATGTTGAAAATAGATTATCCTCAACCGGAGTTTCGCATAAAAACAGAGAAGGGCAAAGAGTTCATTTTTGATGCACAGCGAAGAAAATGGCTTGCATTAACGCCGGAAGAATGGGTCCGTCAAAATTTTATACAATATCTCATTAAAGAAAAAAAATACCCGCTATCATTAATTGCGTTGGAGAAGGAGATCATGCTGGGTGAATTAAAAAAGCGATTTGACATTTTGGTCTATGATAAAGATCATCAACCCTGGATGATGATCGAATGTAAAGCAGGTGAGGTAAAACTCAGTGATGATGTATTGCAACAAGTATTACGGTATAATATCAGTGTGCCGGTAAAATATATCGTTATTACCAATGGTGGTTTTACTTATGGTTGGGAAAAGAAAGATAATTCGCTGGCTGAGTTAATTGAGTTGCCGGGCTGGGAAAAAGATAAAAACGAATAGATAAAGGTTGGGGTCGCTTATAGTGAGCGACCCCAACTTTTATTTATTATCTATCAGTTTTTACCCGGATCATTTCATCTCAAATATCTTTTCATCGATCGTTACATTCAGTTCTATCTTTTCATATTTCACTGTTTGAAAAACCTGGCCTTCAATTTTTGAATCTCTCATCATAAAAAATTTTACGCCGCCAAATTCTTTCAGGTCAGAATAGAATGATTCCACATCCATTTCTTGTCCCTGTATTTCCCGGGCCGTAGCTGATTTGATCAGTGTATAGTCTTTTGTGGAGATATAATAAGTAGTTACCCTGCCGTCTTCCTTGGCGGTTAATTTTATTTTATAAGTTTCAATTCCTTCCACTGTTTCTTTATCCTGCATTTCTACCTGGTGGGCTCTTGCTTTATAGTCCATCAGTTGATTGGCAAGGCTGGCCTGTGCTTTTATGTCGTTCAGTTCGTTGCCGGTTACTTCGGTTGGAGTAGTTGCACCTGCAAAAGGATTGATCTTCCAGCCTTTTCCATTGAAATAAACATTGGTGACCATCATTCCCATTGCTTCCACATCACTGCGGACACCTTTACCATTGATGATCTGGATCGTAAGCGGCAGGTCCTGGCCCTGCGTGGAATAAGTGCCGGTAATTTTGGCGCTGGTGATTTTAGTAAAAGCATCCAGCCCGCCCAGGTTATTAGTGTATTTCTGGATCACTTCATCGGCGGTCTGTGCATTAACCGAGATCGTTGCAAAACTGAGTACGGCAAATAATAGTTTTTTCATTGTTGTTGTTATTTGGACAGCGAAGATAATGTTTTAAAGAAAAGAGTAAATGCAGTTGTTTGGACGGGAGAGGAAGAGGAGGGGTTGTCTTATAAACAAAAATCCCATCCATCCTTCGACTTCGTTCAGGACAGATGGGATAATGAAATAAGCAATTGGTTTGTGTGGCAATGAAATCACCCTTCGGGTGCTTCAGGGTGACATCTCGTTTATGGGAATATGCCTAACTCGGCATAGCTCGTTCCGACTTTATTGATCGCAACAACATACGCTGCCGTTCTCATGTCCGGGATATCAGGATTGCTCTTCCATGTATTCATGATCTCATGGGTGGCGGTGATCATTGTTTCTTCCAGACCACTATACACAAGATCCACTTCATCCGGACCATGCATAATGAAATCTCTTTCTTCGGTGCTTACTTTTTTACCGGAGAGTTCTTCCATTTGGCCAAGAATATGTGCATTCAGGTTTTCTGTAAAACGTTTTTCCAACCGGCCATAACGAACATGGCTCAGGTTCTTCAACCACTCAAAATAAGAAACGGTAACACCGCCTGCATTCAGATACATGTCAGGCACAACCAATGCTCCTTTCTTCGCCAATATTTCATCAGCTTCAGGTGTCAGCGGACCGTTTGCTGCTTCTCCAATGATCTTTGCTTTTACTCTTGGGGCATTGTCGCCGTCAATTACATTTTCCAAAGCGGCGGGAATAAGAATATCGCATTCCATCTCAAGCAGGTCAGTATTTTTTTCAAAATTTTTTGCTCCGGGAAAATTAAGGATCGTTCCTTTTTTGCGGTGATTAAATACTTCATCCACATCTAATCCTTTGTCACTGTAAATACCTCCGTCATGCTCTGACAGGCCAACGATGATCGCACCGGCATCCTGGAAAAATTTTGCTGAATGATATCCTACATTGCCAAGCCCCTGTACTGCCACTCTCTTTCCTTCCACACCAGTGGTCAGGCCAAGCTTTTTCATAATATCTTCCATATTGCAAACCTCACGCAGGCCGAAGAAAACGCCAAGACCTGTTGCTTCACGGCGGCCCCTGACCCCACCTTGTGTGATCGGTTTACCTGTTACGCATCCTGCTGCATCAATCTCGCCGGGATGCATGGCGCCATAGGTATCAAGTATCCATGCCATTTCCCGTTCTCCGGTTCCATAATCAGGTGCAGGAACATCCGTACCGGGTCCAATAAAATTTTTCTTGATCAGCTCAGCGGTATAACGACGGGTGATCTTTTCCAGTTCGTAAGGGGAATATTTTTTTGGGTTGATCTTGATGCCGCCTTTGCCGCCACCAAAGGGGACATTTACAATAGCGCATTTGTAGGTCATTAATGCAGCAAGGGCCATTACTTCATCCTGGTTTACTTCTGCAGCGAAACGGATACCGCCTTTGCAGGGAGTTTTGTGATGAGAGTGCTGTACACGGTAAGCCTCAATTACTTCAATAGTGCCATCATCCCTTTTCAATGGGAACCGCACCTGGTACACTGCGTTACATTCTTTTATCTGTTCAAGAACACCTTTATCCCATTTGGTGTATTTGGCCGCTTTGTCAAAACTTTTTTCAACAGCGCCAAAAAAGCTGTAATGTTTCTCTGACATGAGTTCTGTTTTTATATTAAGCAATCGTTGTTATTTAGCTATTGGCTAATAGCTATTAGCTTTTAGCTTCTTTCTCTAATCTTGTCATTTTCCGGTCAAGTCTCCATAAATATAAAAGAAGGCCTGTTAAAATTGTTACTACCACTGCTACTACCACATATATCCTTCCATTGCTGCGCATTGTATCTGCCATTGTTTCTTTATTATTCTGTGCATGCGATGCAACAGACAAAGCCATCAGCAGGAACAATGTTATTACATTTTTTAGTTTGATCATGACATCAATTTCTTTTCTTTTAAATAACTCAATCTTATTTTCAATGTTGTGATCCAGACACCTAATAATGTCCAGCCAATAATAGCGGGATAAAATATCATCCGCATATTACTGTCAATATCTTTTGTGTCAAGCGCCGGGTTGCCTGTTTGGCCGGGATGTAAACTCGGCAATATTCTAGGGATGATCCAGATGGATGGAAACAACATGGCGTAAGCAAAGATGTTGTAAACGGAACTGATCCTTGCTTTTTTGTCCATATCATTGATGGAATCCCGGAGCACCATATAAGCAAAATAGATAAGCAATGCGATAGCAGCACCGATCAGTTTAGGTTCTCTTGCAACAGCACTGAATGATTCAAAAGCCGGGTTATTCTTATCGGCCCATGTAAAAAGCATCCAAATAATGCCGGTAGCATAGCCGAGTACACCCATCAAAATTCCGACAGCGGCATAGTGCCGGGCAGCTATATCATATTTGATGTTGAATGATCGCAGGTAGAGAATGGAGTTGACCACAGAAACAGTAAAGAGGATCATCATGGCAAACCACATGCATACATGGAAATACATATTCCGGATCGTTTCCCCAAGAGCAGGCAGTTCAGGAACTTTCATTAAAAGTCCGGCTATGAATGTGTAAAACAGCAAGGCAATGCTTGCAATCTTCCACCAGGACTTGTGCATATAGTTTTTTTCAACTTTCAATGGAGGCCATTGATTCCTTCCGCCTTAGGCGGGGCAGGATGGAGGGCAAAAATAAGGGAATATGAATAAGAAATTAATAATAAGGAATGAGAAAAGAATAATAAGAAAATGAGTAAGCCCGATGCAAGTTCCTGACTTTTTATTTCTTATTCTTTATTTTTTATTGGCATCAGTCTTTCCATAAAAAAGGAAAAAGGATAACAGCCAGCAATATT
>JABFRU010000015.1 GCA_013140985.1 Chitinophagaceae bacterium
ATTGTTCATACGCTTTTCTTATTTTTTTCGATTCACGGTTGGCCTGCAACAATGGATGCTGAAACAATTGCACCATGATGCCCTGCTTGTCTTCATGCGGCCCGTACCAGGTGGAAGCATCATTTTATCCATGCCAAGGTAATGCCATATTAATTCTTCAGTGGCTTTGCAATTTTCCTGGCTGATAACATGATGGATAATTACATAACCATTCTCCTCCCAGAACTGAAGGTCATTTGCTGTTGATACATCCGGTTCATGCCGGTCAGAACTTTGTTTGATCAATTGGCCCTGCAATGATTGATGAAAACGGTCAATGTTTGCAAGCGGTAAAGAGCCGCCGTTACGTTCAATGACCCATTGTTCAAATTCATCAAAAGACGGGCTGCTTCGATAGACATGAGTAAATACCTGTTCGATGCCGAGTCCAAGTGATCAAGCATCGCTGTGTCGGTGATCCATTTATCTGTAAAACTATCCTGCGGAATTTGCCCCGATTTTTTGGCCATGACTTTGCCCCAAAATCTTTCCAGGTGAAAGATGCCGGCAGGACTGCTGTCAAATGTATTGGCGATAGTGATCAATGATAAATGGATAAGATCTAAAATAATGAATTTTGCTTTTTTAGCAGAGACCCGATTAATTTAAAACGCCGGCAGAAGAGCGGGGACATAAAAAAAGGATCCCGGTAAAACCGGGACCCTTCCATAAACTTTTCAAACTAATTACCAACGTTTATTAGTAGGACGGGGAGCTTTTTCTCTTGCTACTGAAACTGACATGGCCCGGCCGTCAATATCTTTTCCGTTCAATCCTTTAATAGCTGCCTCACCATCACTGTCGGCACCCATTTCTACAAAACCAAAACCACGGCTGCGTCCTGTTTCCCTGTCCATAATTACTTTGGCTGAGGAAACTGCGCCGAATTGCTCAAACATTTTTCTAAGATCATCTTCTGAAGTGTGAAAACTCAGGTTCGAAACGTACATGTTCATAAAACTAAAATTTTAAATAAAACAATTAAAATACCACCTGCTCTTTGCGAAGCAAGTTGTGACAAAAGACTGGCAGCAACGAAGTAAAGAGGAGATTAACTATTACTAAGACGAAGAGTAAGAATTGATACTGATCCGGACTGAATTGTTGAAAGAACTTATAATCACCTGGTGAAGATACACTATTAAATATCAGCAGGGAGTTTAATTTGTAGTGTACAGCAATTCAAAGCATTGGGAGGAAAATCAACAACAAAGTGAAATGAAAAGTAAACAACCAGCTATTCAAGTTTAATATTGAACAAAAGAACCTTGCCGGCACCACTATATGCACCCCCTTCAAAATAAAAGACTTCAATATATTCAAGCCCCGAATTCTTTATGGCCTCCAGTGAAAATGAGACAGGATTGAAACTGCCTTTTCCCTGCCCGGAAGCGATGACCCGATGCTTACCATTTTCGGCTGTAAGATTTGTCGGACAGTCATGACATGGTGAACATTGATGATACCTTACTGTGATCGAATCACCTGTCTTGATACTGTTTGTTTTAAGTTTGATAACGTGACCATTCCCATACCCGCCAAGTTCTGCCATCTTGATCTTGTTGTAATAGACATGCCAGTATGAAGTGGTATCTGCTTTTACGAGTTGAGAAAAGCAGGTGATGAACAATGCAATGAACAGGATCTTTTTCATTTGAACGATAGTTAAAGATAATAAACAGGCTGATGCTGCCAGGGGGTTCAATACATACGATAGAGTAGGTTGTTGTTACCGGCTTGATTAACGATAGCTTTATATTCTTAACTTTATAGAAGTTTGTTCCAACTGGAACAATAATCATTAAACCCAAAACTTTATCAAATGAGCAATTCACCATCTCCCACCATCCAGGGCCGTATGCTCTGTGCAAGTGTGCTGTCCTATTCAGTTCCGAATAATGTAACGATCAATCCGCCCAACAGTAATATCCCGCTTACAAAACCTTATTACAGCGGGGCAGGTTATATTGGCATTCCCGCCATGATCGCCAGCAATGCACATGATACACATGCCGCCTGCACTGTAGGTGTAACACAAGACGGTATTGTGATCGCTTTCAGGGGAACAGTTTATACTTCCATCACCGATTGGACGAATGACCTGCTGGTTGAGCCTGTTGCTGTTCCCAATATTCCCGGCGAGATACATGATGGATTTAATAAAGCGCTGGTCGCTATTTACCCGGTACTTCTTCCGTGGTTAAGAAAAGTGATAGCTGCAAATCCCGGCTTAAAACTTTATATCACCGGCCATAGTAAAGGAGCGGCCATGGCGCCGATCGCTGCTTATTATCTTTATAACAATGGTATAAAAGCCAGCGGACTTTACCTGTATGCGCCACCCTTACCCGGCAACAGCACTTTTGCTTCAGCCTATAATAATTTATTCCCCAACACATTCCTCTATGAAAATTATCTTGATATCGTACCGCTGTTACCCCCTTCACCGGAAACCGCCGGCGGACTGGATTATTATTTCCTGGGCAATGGATCAACGGAGGCAAAGATCGCAGCGGCGCTTATCACATGGTTTGGGTTAGAATATGATTATTCGCCGATAGGTACTGCCAACAACACTTTTTTTATACTTCCACCGGTGGGCGGCAAATACAGTATCGTACCGCTGACCAACTCTGTTTATATCCAGCAACTCAATTCAATCGGAATGAATATCCTTGCAGGTAATATCAAACTGATAGCGGCGGCACATAATTCCCGCTGCGGAGGCGGCTATATGGGTGCATTGGGAGGAGGGATCTGTTGACAGGAACTACCCTTGTATCTTCTTGCTTTGACAGTGGTTGACCGAAGGTAACATCAGCTTACGGCATGAATTGAATAAACCCCAGCCGTAGTGATGGGCTATTGCGACCACAGCACTTTAATACCGGGTTGTATATCATAACTGGCCGGGCCTTTTTTTACAGTGAATATACTGTCCATGTTCGCAACCACATTGCTAATGCTCATTGTTTTTAAACACTGGTAAATAGTAGAACCTCCTGCTGCATTGAATACCTGGCTGAACCGGTACTGATCATTTCCCCAGGGAACTCCCAGCTTTGTATAATAAGTCGTGAAATCCACCAGTTCTTTGCTGGAAGGGTCGTATTGCACAGTTTTAAAACCCGAGTTATGACCAAACTCTGTTGTTACTCCCGGGCAGGAAATAGCAACTTCCGTCACCTGTTGACCGCTTGAATCATACAATAGCCTTAACTCGTCCATATGTGTGTGTCCGTATAAGATACCGGCTATCGTTTGCTGATAGGCAGGATCGGATGTAAGACGGAGAAACTTGTTCTGCCATTTCTGGCCCTGCCACATCAAAACCGTTTTGCTTTTTTGGGATGTACCGAATGCATCCAAACCGGGAGGGATATGCATGGCTATATATACTTTTTCTTTTTTTGCCGTCGCATCGGCGAGTTGTGCTTCCAGCCATTTCATTTGTTCATGCCTGGCGCTATCCGGATCACTGCCATTGGCCATTTTAAAACCATGGTTATACATGACTGTATTCAATGCAAGCAACCTCAACCCCTCAACAGGCTTTGCAGCATAATAACCCAGGTCGGGGCGTGGGTTTGATACTATGCAAGGAGCTTTGTTGCCGCTGCGATTGATATTGAGGGCAGGGTAAGGATTCGAACTATCAGGTACAAGATAAAATGGTGTATTGCCGTTCTCATCAGTGAAGGAATAATAATCGCCGGCAAGCCCGTCATTATTACCCGGCAGGTAAAACAAAGCTTTATTATATTTTGTTGCCAGGTTGCGCAGACCTGTAAGGATCGTATCAATATTCCTGTCGTGGTGAATCCGGTCGGGACTATTTGGTTGCAGGTAGTATTTTCCATAATGACCGGGCAGGTCGCCGGTATAAATAATAAACTGGGGTGCATCCGGGGCCGACAATAATGATTCGGCTTTCGACAAAAAGCGATACCAGAGATCCATGCCGGTATCATGGTTAGGGACAGTGGTATCGCTATAAGTTTCCAAATGAATATCTGAAAGGAATAAAAAACTGGCAGGCGTTTTACCGAGAGATACATTTTCGACCAGCTCATTCCTGTTTTCTTTCGGCGGGGCTTTTTTGTTTTTACAGGAAGAAATGAGAATGGCTGTGGCAGCTATAGCAATAATGACCGGTAGGAGGGGATAAGGTTTTTTCATGTTCTAAATATAAAAGAAAAAAGGCAGGTTGTGTTCCGACTTGTTTTTTGGTAGTGTGTCAGTTTGAAATTTGAACCACTAAGGCACAAAGTCACGAAGAAACACAAAGCTAACTTCGTGAAGCCTTTGTGTCTTGCTGTCTTCGTGGTTCAACTACTGCTTTTCCTATTTGCATGAGTTATGTTTAGCCATTCATCTATGTCTTTGTCTGCCTCGTCGTCTGTAAGTGTTTCTTTGTTTTTCACCTGTTCTTCTGCTTCTTCAATGGCTTTTTTTTGTTTATCGTTTACCTGGTAAATGGTATCAGGTTCCTGCAGTTCAAAAAGATGAGATACTTCCTCGAGGATAGAAGGGTCATCTGTCTCATTTATTTTAGTGATGAGTTTTTCTTTGAGGTTTTTTTCTGGCATGGATTAAAGTTACAAAGCTTAATCTCTTTATCCGTGTGGTTGGTGAAAGAAAACACCAACCACGGGATGAAAAAACATAAAATGAACACTTGGCAGGGGAGAGAAGGTTTTTTTATTGAATATTTCGAACATCCGGGGGCTTTGAATATTCAAGCTTGTATCCTAAAGTATCACTTCCTGTTATCAATTTATCGGTAATAATCGTTAAAGTGTCTTTTGCATGCAGCACCCCTTTTAAACTAACCTTGTTGAAAGAAATTTGTTTATCGTTTATCTGAATATTATTTAAATGAAATGAATGAATGCCGTTTGCAAAATACCTTGCTTCATCATCAATTATAACTCTTTCTGAGCCTAAAGAGGTCTTTGAATATTTTAATATCCATTCGCCTTTAAAAATATTAGCTAATTTTTTTTGATTTTGAAGGCTTTTTTGCTTCTTTTCAGATCGTTCGGTTGTAGAAGCAATTAAAATGTGATCCTTTAACTCGATTCTTTCGCTTTCATTTGCTAATAGAGTTTTTACTTCATTACCGGATTGATATATTATAAATAATTGCTTAATAAAATATCTAATCGGGTCCGTTCCTAGCTCAGCATTTTCAACATTAAAATTCCCTTTTGAAGAAATTAATTCAGCTACGCTTTTTGTTACATCTTCAAATCTTTCATTTTTCCCGTACCGGGCTAATAGGATTTTCATGCTCACTTCTTCCCTTGTTAACGCTTCTAACTTTTGTGTTGTTACTTCTAATTCTTTAAATGTTCTTTCTTTTTCTTCCCTAATCTTGATTATGGCACTATCCTTCTCATTTAATTGTCTTCTATAATCTTCTATCTCGCCTTGAAATTCAGTCTGTATCTTTCTTATGGATTCATACCTTTCTCTAAGCTTGTTCGTATTAGTAATATTTTGTTCAAGCTCTTTTCGGGGAATAATTTTGCTCCTATCAGTAAAGTATAGAATTGTCGCCTTAAACCATCTATTAAATATGGTTGTTATACCTAATGAGATAGTATTAAAAAAATAATAAAATACAATTGAGCCAAAAGCGATAACTACTGGCATTCCAATTCTATTAACCCAGTTTTTTTCTCTTAAATACCCTTTGATTATTTCGATTTTCGTTAGTCTAGTCTCAGAGGAATCAAAGTTTATAAGTGAAAAAAAAAGATGCCAATTGTAAATTAGCAATGCAATAATAAAGGCACCTGCAAAGGGTGCTGTATTGCGTTCAGAAAAGGGATTCCTGACTCTTTCTTTGATGTTTTCAATTGTTGATTTAATCCAATCAAAGATCATTGACAAAATGGCTTTGGTGTTTCAAATCTAATCGAAGTTTTGATATTACAAATTAATTAAAAGTTGAGTAGAATAACCGAACGTACAAGTGAGTGACGCAACAGGTGATGATAGTAGTACAATTCCTCGGCTAATAAAGATTCCGGGTCAAGCCCGGAATGACAAGCGCATAAGGTTCTCCACATTACCGTTAAACATTGTGGAAAACCCTGAAACTCAACTATGAGTTCCAGCCGAGTCTTATAGCCGGATCATACATCCCTGCGAAGGATCACCAACCGCTGCAAACTCCATCACATACTTCATTGCCACCATAACCGCAGCCCCACCTGTTACTGCAACTAACATAGCTGCAAGTGCCGCATGCTGCTGAGTAGTGTATATGATTGCAATAGCAACTGCCATAATTACAATAGGGAGGGCAGGGCCAGTCTTCTTTACCGCTTACCATAGTGTAATCACCCGTTTTAGGGTCGGCATTCACAAGGTTAAGAGTGATCAGTATATAATTAATATTTATGCTTCCGAACAGTTCAAGGTTTTTTTCAGCCCATGTGTTTAAAGACAGGTCGGGATTTTTGCTCTGCGCTGAAGCATACAATGCCGGTGTAAAGAGAGAAGCGAGTTCCCCGAGGCTTTCCTTTTTTTTCTCATCTGTTGTCAGGTTAAGGATCGTATTGATCTTTTCTTTCCATATCCTGGCCTTGCCTTCGTTACTCATTTGTTGAAACACATGCACCTGTATTTGCAGCGTTAATGACGACATAACATGATAAGGGATGGAATTTATATCCGCTATCCCATGTTTATTGAGGAATTCTTGCGTGGCTTCATCAGGCTTTGCATTGTTAGCCAGGCTTACTTTGTCTTGCTTGCAGCCAGCGGCGATAAGAAAAAAGCAAAGGATAAAAAGCTGCAGGTTTGGTACTAGTGTCTTTTTCATAACAGGAGTTTTTGGTTTAATGAAATTGACCGGGCTGATTATTGCCTCATCTCAGCCCGGGAGTATTCTAAAACAATTTACGAAATGTTGCAAGCATTAGCGAAAAATGATCACATCCCTTATATTCTCCACATTCCCGTTAAACATTGTGGAAAACCCTGAAACTCAACTTTGGCGAGCCCTTTATTAATGTAAATTCGCCGCAATACTATAAAATCAGAAACAGTGAGATTAAAGAGCTTAAAGATCAAGGGATTCAAAAGTTTTGCCGACAATACAACCGTCAACTTTGATGACAATATCACCGGCATTGTGGGGCCCAATGGCTGCGGTAAAAGTAATATCGTTGACAGTATCCGCTGGGTGATCGGCGAACAAAAGATCAGTCATCTGCGTAGCGAGAACTTAGATAGTTTGGTATTCAATGGTTCCAAGACCCGCAGCGCCTCCGGTTTGGCAGAAGTGAGTTTGACATTTGAAAATACAAGGAACCTGTTGCCGACAGAATTCAGTGAAGTAACGATCACAAGAAAATTTTATAAAAGCGGTGAAAGTGAATACCGCCTCAATGATGTGCAATGCCGGTTGAAAGATATCCAGAACCTTTTTATGGATACGGGTATCAGCACCGACAGTTATGCCATCATTGAATTAGGAATGGTGGATGATCTTATCAAAGACAAAGAGAACAGCCGCCGCCGCATGCTGGAACAAGCAGCCGGTATCTCCATTTATAAAACAAGAAAGAAAGAAGCGAAACTGAAACTGGATGCAACGGAACAGGATCTTGCCCGTATCGAAGATCTTTTATTCGAGATCAATAACCAGTTGAAGAGTCTGGAGAGCCAGGCAAAGAAGGCGGAGAAATATCATGAGATCAAAAAAGAATACCGTGAAGTGAGTATCGAACTCGCCAAGGCAGCGCTGGAAGGTTTCAATCTTACTTACAAAGAACTCAACGAGCAGAATGAGATAGAGAGTGATAAGAAGGTTAAGATTGAGGCTGAGATAGCTACTGAAGAAGCAGCGCTTGAGCAGGAGAAAGTTGCTTTCATTGAAAAAGAAAAAGAACTGCAGGCGATGCAACATGCTTTCAATGATATGTTGCAGCATGTCCGTACAAAAGAGAACGATAAGAATCTGGCGGCACAGCGTCTCGGACACCTGAAAGAAAAAGAGAACAGCTTAAAAGATTTTTTACAAAAGGCCGGAGGGCAGGAGAAAGGGATCGGGGAAAGTATTGGGTTCACAAGTTTACAGGTTGACGAGGAAGAAAAGACACTGCTTGCTTTGAATGAACAATTGGAACAACTTCGTCATGATGTGGATGCAAAGAGAAATGTGCTGGATGAAAAGAGAAGACAGGTGGACAATTTCCGCAATGAACAACAGCAGGTACAGCGAAACCAGTTTGATGCTGAGAAAAAAGTAGCGGTGGCTGATACATCGGTTCAGAATTTACAAAGGGTCATTACGCAAATAGAAGAGGAGAGAAGATCAAGGGATCAGCAGCGCCATCAGCTCGACCAGGACAGGATGCTGAAAGAAAAAGAACTCTCGATAAAGAAAGTCGATCTCGAGCAATTACAGCATCACCAGGAAAATACAAAGGACCAGATATTGCAGACGCAGGCATTGCTGGATGATCTTCGCAATGAACTGGCTGAAGAGAACCGCAAGCTTGATTCAAAGAAGAATGAGCATGATCTGCTGAAGAGCATGATAGATTCAATGGAAGGTTATCCTGACAGCGTAAAATTCCTGCACAATAATACAGGATGGAATCATCATTCGCCTATTCTTTCCGATGTGTTGTATGTGAATGAAGAATACAGGACGGCATTGGAGAATGTACTGGAACCTTATCTCGGTTATTATGTAGTGAACAACCTGCAGGAAGGTATGCAGGCGATAAGATTATTGGATGAGAACAAGAAAGGCAAGGCCAACTTCTTTTTACTTGATAAATTCATCAGGCACACTGATGACACGGATAACACAGATGAGCACAGGTTGGAAGGCGCCATTCCTGCTATGAGTGTTGTTGATGTGGAAGAGAGATACAGGAAGTTGGCTGAACATTTATTGGGTAATGTATTTATTTCGGACAACGAAGAAGTGTTGAATAACAGCAACGGCTTTGTTGTTATTGAAAAGAATGGCAAATATGTAAAAGGAAAATATTCCCTTACCGGTGGCAGTGTTGGATTGATCGAAGGAAAGAAGATCGGCCGGGCAAAGAATTTAGAAAAACTACAGGAAGAGATCACAACACAATCAGCCGTAGTGGAATTACTCCGTGCCGATATACAGGGAAGGCATAATGAAGTGATCGCTTTCAATGAAGACCTGAGAGAGAGCACTATCCGTGATACCGAAGCGGAGATACAGCAACTGACCAACGAAGTTTTCTCTTTGCATAATAAACTGGAGAACCTTCATTCAATGCAAACCAGCAGCCAGCACAGGCTGGAAGAATTGCATGTGCAAATGCAGCAGACACATAGTTCTGTTGAGGGTGTAAGAAACCTGTTGACCGGTTATAATGAGCAATTACAGATAGCCGCTGCCCGTTTGGCGGAAGCGGATGAAACATACAGGGCTTCTGATGCGGATTATAATAAAGCAACAGGCCAGTACAATGAATTCAACCTGAATGTAACCAAACAACAGAGCAAGATCAATGCACTGAAGCAGGAATTGGAGTTCAAGAATAACCAATTGAATGATCTGAAACAACAGATAGAATCCAATACATCACAGTTGGATGAAACAGTGAGCAGTATCGATCAGTCAGCACAATCATTGAAAGAACTGGAAGAAGGTTTGTTGCAGATGATGAAAGATAAAGAGGATGAAGAAAGAAAATTGAATGAAGCAGACCAGGCTTATTATAATTTCCGTAACCAGCTGAGTGAAAAAGAAAGTGAGATCAGGCATAAGGTGAAAGATAAAGAGCAGGTGGAGCACATGCTGGCGGCTATCAAAGACAAACTGAATGAATTGAAACTGCAGTTGGCCGGAATGAAAGAAAGAATGAATGTTGAATTCAGGATAGATATTGAAACGATCCTTGGCGAAGCAAGAAGCGGAGAAGTGCCGGTAGAAGAATTGCAGGAGAAAGCGGACCGGATGAAAAAAAGATTGGAGAATCTGGGTGAAGTGAACCCGACTGCCATCGAGGCATTCACGGAGATGAAGAAGCGTTATGATTTCATTGTAGAACAAAAGACCGACCTGGTGAATGCAAAGGATAGTTTGCTGAAAACAATTGAAGAAGTGGAGATAACAGCCAACCAGAAATTCCTGGCAACCTTTGAAAAAGTGAGAGAGAATTTTCATAAAGTGTTCCAGACATTGTTCACATCGGACGACCAGTGCGATCTTATTTTAGAGAATCCTGAGAATATTGCTGAAAGCGGAATTGATGTTATTGCCAAACCTAAAGGCAAGCGTCCAACATCATTGACACAGCTAAGCGGTGGTGAAAGAACATTGACAGCAACGGCATTATTATTTGCGATCTATTTGATCAAGCCTGCTCCGTTCTGTATTTTGGATGAGGTGGATGCACCCCTTGATGATGCGAATGTGGGCAAGTTCACCAATATGATACGGCAGTTCAGTGAGAACTCGCAGTTCATCATTGTTACCCACAATAAAATGACGATGAGTACGGTGGATGTGATCTATGGTGTGACAATGCAGGAGCCGGGTGTGAGCAGGCTGGTGCCGGTGGATTTTAGAAACCTGGAGAACACTAATTAACAGGTCATATTAATCAAATGGATCAAAGTCTGGTGTTGTGCCGGACTTTTTAGTTTAAAGCAAGGTTTTAATTTCCCACGGCAGTCTTTTGCGCTTCCCTTTGTTTTTGCCGGCGGCTAAAGTCAGATTTTATCTTATGGACAAAAGCTGATAAGCAGAAATAAATACCACTGCAAAGCAGGAAAGCTGCAACGATGGCCCAATAATACCAGTCATTGTCCCTGGGTAATTCGAATATAGCGTAGAAGATGATCAGCATGCATCCAATAAGGGAACCGAAACCGATAAGGAGCTTCACAAAATACCGTTCATGATGACTGTTACCTGGCATAGAAGATTTTTAAAGTTTAAAGGTGGGCAAATGTAATGAAAAAATAATTTTATGTTATAACACCGGGTTGGTAACGGTCAGTTGCCGCTAAAGCTTTTATTTTTGTTGTTTCAAATCAATCATATGAAAAAAATATTCTCACTCTTTTCTTTTTTATTCATTGTTGCTGTTGCGGCAGCACAGGAAGCGCCGGAAGGATTATTCCTGTCTTCAAAAGCTCCTGACTTTAAAGCCAAAGACCAGCATGGTGAAGAAATAAGATTGAAAGACCTTTTGAAAAAGGGAAAAGTGGTGCTGGTATTTTACAGGGGCCAGTGGTGTCCTTATTGCAATAGGGAATTATCAAGATTGCAGGATTCATTGCAGTTTATAAAAGATAAAGGAGCCACATTGGTAGCAGTAAGTCCAGAGTTGCCGGAAAATATTGACACAACAGTAAAAAAAACAAAAGCAGAATATTCCATATTATATGATGAAGGAATGAAGATCATGAAAGCGTATGATGTGGAATTCCAGGTGCAGGAAAATGTATTGACCCGTTATAAAAATTCAGGGATCGATATTGAGAAATTCAATGGAAAGAATGGAAAATTTTTGCCGGTGCCTGCTGTTTACATCATTGATAAGGAGCAAACCGTTGTCTATCGTTTCTTCGAACAGGATTATAAAAAGAGACCTTCAGTAAAGGAATTGCTCGATAATTTGTAATTCGAATGTGGAAATGTGTGAATGTGAAAGTGTGAGAATTGGCTGGCTTCATTTACACATTTCCATATTTCCACATTCTCACATTAGGGTATTATTTCCAAACGATCTTCCCGATCTTGCCATTTCCTCCTGCCAGAAAAATGGAAGTGCCAATTTTTGCAATGCGGCAAACATGAAAACCTTCTTTGCTGATCCATCGCCAGTCCCTGCCGCCGTTCAATGAATAGTCAACACCGTTTAGACCGCAACTGAACACATCTGTTTTGGAAACATATTCCACACAACTCCGGTAGCCATTCGGAGGGGTAGAAGGTTCATGCCAGGTCTTACCACCATCGCTGCTGATAAAACAATTTTTTTGTGAAGAAGAATCTGCATTGAAATCGCCGCCGACAACGATCATATTTTTACCGCCCTTTCTTTTGTATGTATCCCATACAGAAATTGAATTGGCGCCGGTGGTTTCTTTTCCCTGTATGATCGGCATGGAAATGATCTCATCTCTTTTGTATAATCTTGATTTCAATCCGCCACTTACAAATACAGCTTCATCTTTATCCAATACACGGATATTGGTGCCGCTGGCAGCAAAACAGGCTTCACCACTATCGGCTACGGGTCGCTTGTCAAAAGGGATATCCTGCCAGGTAGAACCGCCATCAAATGTTCTGGAAATAAAAAATCTTCCGTCAATGGGATCGCCGATCACAATGCCGGCCTGCTCATTCCAGAATTCCATGGCATCCAAAAACATTCCTTTGGTTTTGTTTTCATATACTACTTTCCATGTTTCGCCGCCATCCATTGTTTTTAAAATATAAGCCGGTTCGGCAATACCCATGATGATGGCATTGCTGGCATCAAAGGCTTCGATGTCTCTGAAATCTGTTTTTTCAAATCCTTTTACAGTGATCCATTTCCAGTTCTTGCCTCCATTATTGGACTTGCCAACAGTACCATTGCTGCCGCTTACCCAAATGATATTATCATTTACCACACTCAATCCTCGGATACTTGTCCTGGTGCCCGAAGTGAGTACTTCAACAGAAGGGGTTTGTGCAGGAAGGAGTTTAACTAAGGATATAAATAAAAAAAGAAGTATTGATCTCATAGTATGGGAAGATAATAAGAAATAAGGAATGAAAAATAAGAAATGAAGAAGTGTAGAGCCCGCCAATCAAAAACCCAAAATCAAAAATCCAAAATTCCTCAATCGTATTTCATCATTGTTCTCTTCACTGTTCCGTCATCAAATAGTTCCATCACGGCATAAGCAGGGCCAAATTCCTGGAATTCACCTTTCCACCAGTTGCCCGACACAGCCCCGTTGCAATAATATTTTATTCCCAAATATTCCAGTTCATCCTGTAAATGGATATGACCGCTGATGCAAACTTTAATATTAGGATAATTGATAAATATCTTTTTCAGCGCCAGGAAATCGGTATGCATCAGGTTGCGTTTGATCAGCAGGTCGCCATTGGCTTCTGTTTTATTAAAAAACAAACTTGAACAAATAGATAAAACAGGGATATGAGAAACAATACAGATAAAACGATCAGCAGGAACAGTTTTCAATTCTTCCGTCAACCAGTTAAATTGTTCATCATCTAATTTGCCGATATAGCCACCGGCGGGATTGAGTTGTGTGCTGTCAAGAACAATAAAATGCCAGTTGCCTTTTGTAAAACTGTAATACCTGTTTTTCATCTCCAGCATTTCCACGGCCCATACTTTTCCATACAGGCGATCATTATCCGGTTTATCAGTTTTAATGAACCAGCCCCACACATCATGATTGCCGATGGTGTGATAAAGGGGAAGGCTGTTTTCTTTTTGCAGGATACTCTTTGCAAGGTCCCATTGGGCCTGTGTTTTTGTTTTGTCTGCTTCCAGCGCATCCATGATAAGATCACCGCCATTGATGATGAAATCAGGCTTATGCTGCAATTGCTGCACATGCTGAAAAGCTTTGGCCATTCCTGCTTCAGGTACTGCCCCTGGTTTTATATGTATATCTGTCAGGTGGGCAAAGCGGATGGGTCTTTTTTTGGGCACTGAGCTTGACGAAGTGTCCGCAAAAGATAAGGAAGGGAGCAGGCTGCCGCCTATGACAGCTGCTGATGTTTGCAGGAAATTTTTTCTTTTCATGACCAAAAAGATAAAGAATATCCGCGGAAAGCTTGTAGCTATTAGCTAATAGCTATAAGCTATTAGCTGTTTTTTATCCACACAGTCAACGGGCCATTAAACCCACCCGATCTATTTCAGTCGGCCACTTGTAATGCTCACAGGACGAATCATGTAAATACTAAAACAAAGGTCTAAGCGTTTTTCAATATGTCGTTTATCCTGTGTATTTTTAGGGGCTAAATCAACTCTCAATAATTCTCCTTTTATGAAATGAGGCCTAAAATTTTCGAGCTAACTTTATCCGAAAGCGAAGAAAATTTTAGGTCGAATTACATGAGGCAAAAAATAAAAACTAAGCTATACTCATGAAAAAACAAGTCTTGTATTTGCTGGCAGTCATTACTGTAGCTGCTATGGTATTTGTGACCAGCTGTCAGAAAGAAGAAAGCTTTGAAGGATCCAATACTCCAGCCAAAGGTTCGCTGCAGGCAGATATAACCGGTGATTGTCTCCCCAAAACAGTGAACGGGATATATGCTGCCGGAACAGCACTGGTGCCCGCCACCAATACGATCACTGTGCAGATAAATGTGACGCAGACCGGGACCTATGTGGTAACCACTGATACAGTGAACGGATATTTCTTCAGGGCTACCGGCACATTTACCACACTCGGACCAGCTACTGTAACATTAAGAGGTAATGGAACTCCGTTTGCCCAGGGCACCAATAATTTCGTAGTAAGTTTTGATGGTACTATCTGCGATATACAGGTAACTGTTTTAGCGGCGGGCGCAGGTGCTGCTGTTTACACTATGACTTGTGGTAGTGCTACAGTCAATGGAACTTATACGTCAGGTACAGCTTTAACTGCTACCAATACTATTACTATCCCGATAACTGTTACAACGGCCGGTACATATACGTTGACCGGCTCGATAAATGGGATGACCTTCTCGAATTCAGGGGCATTGACCGTTGGCACAACTTCTATCACACTGAATGGAACAGGTACACCAAGTATGTCAGGTACTTTTAATTTGCTTGTTGGCAGCTGCACAATACCTATTACGGTTGTTGCTGGCGCAGGTGTTGCGGTGTATACAATGAATTGCGCAGGAGCAACAGTGAATGGAACATATACAGCGGGTACAGCTTTGACGGCAGCTAATACGATCACTATCCCAATCACTCTTACTACACCGGGTACTTATACTATCACAACAGCTCCTGCAGTTAATGGAATGATTTTCTCAAATTCAGGAACGCTGCCAGCAGGAACAACTACTATTACACTAAATGGAACAGGCACACCCACAGCAGGGGGCACATTTAATTTTACTGCTGGTAGCTGTACGATACCAGTTACAGTTGGAGGAGCAGCCGCAGCGGTTTATACCCTGAACTGCGGTGGAGCAACAGTGAATGGAACATATACAGCAGGTACAGCTTTAACTGCAGCCAATACGATCACTATCCCGATAACGTTGACTACACCGGGTACATATTCTATTTCTGTTGGCCCTATAAATGGAATGACCTTTGCTAATTCAGGAACACTGACTGCCGGAACAACATCCATCACATTGAATGGAACAGGTACGCCTACCGCTTCGGGTACATTTAATTTTACGGTCGGATCATGCACTATTCCTGTTACATGTACAGGCGGGGGTGGGGCTGTATATACTATAAACTGTGGTTCTGCTGTAATCAATGGTTTTTATGAATTGAATTCAGATATGAATCCTTGTAATACAGTTAACATCGATGTGAATGTTACAACAATTGGAACCTATGTTATAACAACTACACAAGCCGGAATTACTTTTGCAAGATCCGGATCATTTGCAGCCACAGGAGTTACGAATATTACATTGCAGGCGACAGGCAGGCCAACATCATCCGGAGTAAAAACTTTTAGCTTCCCGGCTCCGTCAAGTTGCAGCTTTAATGTTACAGTTGATGCCGAATCTCCACCCTACGGTTGGAATTTTACTATTACTAATCTTACACCCTCAGCCGCATACCGCGGACAGGATGATATCTCACAATTAGCCCCGGCAGGTCCGGGAGTAGCCTTTGGTTTTGACGGTTCTAATTCTATAGGCTCTGATCGTCTTCAATTTGCACTCGGCGATATTAATGGAACAATAGCTGCCGGTGAAACATACAGCACTACCGTTACATTCCCGGCAGCCAATGCTGCCCTTTTCCAATATGATACGGATTGTGGCACTATTCCTTATGAAGCAGGTCCAACTATAACACTTACTTCAATGACTTTTACAGTAACATCACATAATGTCGCAACACAAACGATTATCGGCACTTTTTCCGGAACGGCTAAGAATTCAGCAGGACAAACAATTACTATTACTGGCGGGACATTTACAGGTGTGTATTGATCACATTAAATAATTAAAATAAAAATCCCTCTGTAAATGCAGAGGGATTTTTTTATGCAGTGGTAATTACATTAATCATCATCATCCTCTTCATAATAAGCATCTTCATTGCTCTTGTACTGTTTTTCCCACTCCTTCACTGCATCATCGCTCAGGCATTCGATGATCTCATGCAATGCATCTTTTTTCAGTTTCCATTCCGTTTCTGTCGGATCATCAAAACGCTGAATGAACAAACAATGATCAGATTCCACAGCTACTTTGATAAGAGTGATGGGTGAATCCTCTTTTTCTTTTACCAGGTAGTAGCAACCGGTTTCCAGCAGATCGTACGAATACATAACTCCTCCTTCTTCTTTAATTGTTTCTTTAATAGCGTTTCCGATCTAATAGGTCAGTAAGTCAAATCAGTCAAACTTGTCTGCCGTAGCTTTAGCGAAGGCAGATGCGTCAGTCAGTTATGTTTTAAAGGAATTTGCTTAGTTAAAAACTAAGCACATCAGAATTTAATGAGTCAGAAGTATGAAGTCAAAATTAGGGGTTTGGTCAATTTCAACTCTGTGAAATTTAAATCAAATCTTGGGCAAGTGCCCGAAATGGAGGGCAAAAATCTGATTTTCATCCTTTTGCCCCGGATGAATAAAATTCTTTTTGGGCGCTAATCAGAGGCTTTTTGGCAGGTTACAGAGCCCGGGTATTCCCAATGCTTCTTCCTGCTTTCCTCGCTTACAGTGAACTCCGTTTTGCTGTCATCAAACGATCTGGTGACCAGTTTGCTGTTTATTTCGATCGTAAAATCAATGAAGGAAGCGGCAATATTTCCTTCACCTGCCTGGTTCATATCATAGGTCTTTGAAACAGCCGGACAGGCAAGATCAAATGAACTAAAAGCAATATTTTTTACTGATGAATACCCCAGTGTTTTGAAATATACTTTCTTGTTGCTGATATCATATACAATGCTCCATTTGGTATGAGAGCCCTGGGCCACTTTATCCAAAATGCTGAATGAATAATCAATAACAGGAGTGCTGCTATTTTCTTTTTGAAATGCTTTTACCATATTACAGGCTTTGGCAAAGCGGTCAATAGAATTATTGCTGAATGAAATCTCATTTCCGCCGGAAGAAGAAGTAGCGATTGTAGTTTGTTCAATTGATGACGAATAAATATCATTGGTAAGAACAGGGAAGGGTAGATCGGCCCCTTTATGCACTTTCATTTTTCCATCGAGGAATTCAATGGTAGCTGCATTACCCGTTGCATCTGCTACCAAATAATGAAGCGGCGTTGTTCCTTTCGATGCAATGCGGACGGTTTTATCTGTTGCGATCAGTTCATCCACAGTACTGCAATTATCCAGCTGGTATTGTATCCATTGCAATACACCTACAGCGGGTCTGTCATCAGCATCAGGATATTTGGTTCCGTCGAGCCACATCAGTTCCACTACCAATCCTTTTTCATTCATACCACCGGTAGGAAACTCTTTTCCGTATTGGTTAAAAGTGATGCTGCCGTATTTTGATGTCCAGCTGATCGTTTCACCATCGCCTGTCTTATCAGATGTCTTGAATAAACCCCGGAGATTGGTGCAGACCATGCCATTGCCGGTGAGCCAGTCATAGTTTCTGCCAAATACCATTTGTCCATCTTTATTAATAAAGAAAGTGGTGCAGGCAAAGAGGTCAGCAATAAAGAGTAAAAAGACAATGATAAGAACAGGGGCTTTTTTCATGTTCTGAAATTACATTCTACTGTTGCCGGTGACAAGTGAAATGGTACGGGCGGCAAGATTTACGATTTGGGAATTACGAATTACGATTTGTTTAAGGCCCAGTTTAACTTACTCTTTTTTGAAAATTCTGATATCAGTAGTGGCTATTTCATTAGAACAAATCGTAAATCCCAATTCGTAATTCGTAAATAACTTATAGTTTAGTGATCTTCATTTCCACCCTTCTGTTCTTTGCCCTGTTAGCTTCCGTATCATTGGCTGCAATGGGCATATCAGGACCAAAACCTTTAATAGTGATACGGCCATCGTCAATACCTTTTGATGCGAGATAATCTTTGCAACTTCTTACTCTTTTCAGTGAAAGCTCCCGGTTCAGTGTTGCAGCGCCTTCAGAGGAAGTGTGGCCCGATAAAAGAATTTCAACAGAGATATTTTGTTTCATCAAGGTAACTAATTTATCCAGTTCTGCTTTTCCTTCTGCTTTTAGCACTGCGCTGTTCACATCAAACTGGATATTGTTCAATACAAGGTTATCGCCTTCCTGCAATGTCTTGTTATTGAAATTTACTTTGCCAGAACGCTTTAATTCCAGTTCCACCATTTCAGAACTTTCTTCAGCTATCACATCCACCTGTTTTTCATCGGATGAATAACCTTCAGCGCTACCCCTTACTATATTCAAACCCGCCGGGATATTTTCAATGATGAAAACTCCATCATCATCGGAAATGACGGAGCCATACCCTTCAATACTTGCCATTGCCTGGGGAATGGGTTGCCTTGTTGTTATATCAAGTATCCTTCCCTGGGCTGTTCCTTTATAAATAATTTTTGGATTGATCAGCAGTTTTACAAAATCAAGTGCATAGCCATCGCCGACTTTGCTTGCCGGATCATCAATAGCAATGATCAATGAATCTGTATTCAGTTTAGCCAACAATTCGGGTGTAAGCCGCAGGGTGATCAGTTTACCGATTGGCCCTGTTTGGTCAACCCGGTTGATCATCCTTTCTGCTTCTGTAAAACGCAGGCCATTGATCTTTACCTGGAATTTTGAGCCCATGGATGGCGCCTGGAAATCATCAATAAAAAATTGCAGTGATGCAGAATCAACTTTTACTTTTTTTACTTCGGCAAGTGGAATAGAGATCGTATAAGGATTATTTGCCGGCCGGCTTGTAGATCCGGTATATCCATCCTGGTTCACAGCGCTGAAGGACTTATAGCTGCTCGGCACCATGATGCGGTCTGTTCCTTTTGCATCTTCTTTATTTATATTCCATGGAAATGGATGGGAGTAAGTAGAACGACCGGAGAAGGGATTGAAATCTGCATCAAAACCAAAACCGAGATTATCAATATCACCCACTCTTATCACCAGGTCGGCTTCAGCAGTATTGCGAAGCACTAAAAATTGTTTGGACCAGTCACCGTCATTTTCGGTGGTGCGCTGGGCAAAAGAAGCGAAACAAAAGAACAAAAAAGAAAGGAACAGGGCAGTTTTTTTCATTTTCGGAATTTAAAAATTAAATTATGAATTTTTGGACAAAGTAAAAGCAATCATGACTACAATTCTTCATACAGGCATTAAACGTTACGTTATTAATTTCGTCTGAGCATATCGTAATGCAGCTTATGAGAACATTTTTTTACTTATTGCTGACTTTTATCTCACCTATCGCAATTGCCCAGCAACCAACTTGCCTTTTTGATAAGAATAATACCAACGAAATTCCCGGGCTCCCGTATGCAGGACGTTTGACTGAGGATAGCACAACTATATATAAAATTCCCGTGGTGGTACATGTTCTGCATTTAAGAAATCCGGTGGGCAGCCAGGCTAATCCCGCTGAGGCCACCATTATTGAAACCCTGGATTATCTCAATAAATCATTCAGGGCGCAATGGACCGGCTATCCCGATACATTAAATGGAGGAATAGATATTCGAATTGAATTTGTGCTTGCAACGGGGGATAGGAATGGAAAACCATTCAATGGGATTGACCGGATCGATGCATCCGGAAATATTGGATATAGAGATTCTGCAAAAATTGGACGGGAAATATTGCTAAGTACCATGTGGGATAAATTCCGATACTTCAATATTTGGATCGTTTATGCGATCAGTGGTGGCGGCGGCGGGTTTGCTGCCTGGCCTGAGCCTGCCAATGCTCCGATCTTCAATTATGAAGGTGCGGTTCTGACAGCTGCAATTTTCAAACCCGGTAACCCGATCGTTGTGCATGAGGTTGGGCATTACCTGGGGCTGCATCATACATGGCACCCGGCATTTGGCGCTACTGCCTGCCCGGTAAATAATGACTGCAATAATGATGGTGACCTGATATGCGACACCGAACCTCATTCGGAAAAGATAAGCTGCGACCGGATCGGAACCATCAATCCCTGCACCGGGCAACCATATGGAAATACACTGCGTAATTTTATGAGCTATTCTTTGTCTTCATGTTTCGACCGGTTTACAAGAATGCAGAAAAAGCGAATGAGGGAGATGATCAGCTCTCTTCGCCCCGGTGTAATAAATAATGACCTGACCAGGCAAGAGCCATTTCCATTAAATGAATTTGATGGATTTCATATCGCACCTACTCCTAATAACGGTTCGTTCAAGGTTTATTTTGTAGCACCGGTTTCCGGCCAGCTAACTATTTCCATAAGATCAATGGCCGGACAAATAGTCTATCAAACAACGGTTGCTGCAAATGGATTAAGAACCCTGCCATTAAATCTGAATTCCCTTCAGCGGGGAATGTATATTGTGACAGTTGAGGAAGGTGCAACCGCTTTAACCAACAAGACAATCGTCTTGTAAACCTATCGTTTCTTTTCCCCATTTGTGAATAACTCCAGACGGTCAGGGCAAAATGGACTTTGGTATATTTGCCCGTATGGTCATTCTTTTTGATGAGCATAGCCGATAACCAACCGAAAAACATTCTTTTTAACTACGAACGTACCGTTGACAATGGCAAAAGAAAAAGAAACCAACCTGTTTGAATATACCGAAGAAAGTATAAAGTCGCTTGACTGGAAAGAACATATTCGTCTTCGCCCGGGTATGTATATCGGTAAACTCGGCGACGGATCTTCACCTGATGATGGTATCTATGTCCTCGTAAAAGAAGTTATCGATAATTGTATTGATGAGTTTGCGATGGGCCATGGAAAAACGGTTGAACTGACCGTTGATAAAAAAACAGTGACGATAAGAGATTTCGGCCGGGGCATTCCATTGGGGAAAGTGGTGGATGTAGTAAGTAAAGTGAATACCGGCGCCAAGTTTGACAGCAAAGTATTCCAGAAAAGTGTTGGTCTGAATGGTGTGGGTACAAAAGCCGTGAATGCACTCAGCCAGTATTTTAAGGTAACAGCGTACAGGGATAATAAAGAAAAAACTGCAGAGTTTGAAAAAGGGTTTTTGATAAAAGAGTATAAAGAAGCAAAAACTGCAGAGTCCAACGGGACCCTGGTAACTTTTATTCCTGATGAATCGGTTTTTAAGAATTTCAAATTCCATAATGAGTTTTTAGAAAATCAAATTTGGAATTATTGTTTTCTGAATGCGGGCCTGAAAATAAATTTCAATGGCAAAAGCTATATAAGCCGGAATGGTTTGCTTGATCTTTTACAACGTAAAACAAATGAAGATGAGATCCGTTACCCCATCATTCATTTGACCGGTAATGACATTGAAGTAGCGATCACTCACAATAATGATTATGGTGAAGACATTTACAGTTTTGTAAACGGTCAGCATACAACACAAGGCGGTACGCACCAACAGGCTTTTCGTGAAGCCTATGTAAAAACCATCCGTGACTTTTTCAAAAAGGATTATGATGCAGCCGATATACGGACAGGGATCGTTGCAGCTGTTTCTGTAAGAGTGGTAGAGCCGGTGTTTGAATCACAAACAAAAACAAAACTCGGTTCGGTGAATGTGGATATAGAAGGTCCGAGTATGCGGCAGTTCGTTGGTGATTTTTTAGCGAAGGAACTGGATAATTTTTTGCATAAGAATGCTTCAGTATCCGATGCATTGAAGAAAAGGATCGAGCAAAGTGAAAGGGAGAGAAAAGACCTGGCAGGCATCAAGAAGCTCGCCAATGAAAGAGCCAAGAAAGCCAATCTTCATAATAGGAAACTGCGGGACTGCCGTTATCATTTTGATGATGAACCGCCCACAAAAGGAAGAGAAGAGTTCATCGAAAAACAAAATGAGACAACCATCTTCATCACCGAAGGTGATAGCGCCAGTGGTTCCATCACCAAAGCAAGAAATGTAGAGACCCAGGCTGTATTCAGTCTTCGTGGTAAACCGCTTAATTGTTTTGGTCTGACCAAGAAGGTTGTGTATGAGAATGAAGAGTTCAACCTGTTGCAACATGCATTGAATATTGAAGAAGGCCTTGAAGGACTTCGTTTCAATAATGTCGTTATTGCTACTGATGCCGATGTGGACGGCATGCATATCCGTTTATTATTAATGACATTCTTCCTGCAATTTTTCCCTGACCTTGTCAAGCATGAAAAAGTATATGTGCTGGAAACGCCATTGTTCAGGGTAAGAAATAAACAGGAAACCATCTATTGTTTCAGTGAGCAGGAAAAACAGGATGCCATGAAGAAACTGGGATCAAAACCAGAAGTAACAAGGTTCAAAGGATTGGGAGAGATCAGTCCTGATGAGTTTGGACAATTCATTGGCAGCAGTATGAGAAAACAATTGATGAGGGTGGAGGAAGGTGAACATATCCAACAACTGTTGGAATATTACATGGGTAAGAATACACCGGACAGGCAGGAGTTTATCATTAACAATCTGAAGATTGAATTGGATGCGCCGGTTGAGGGTAATTAATGATTAATAAATAATAATTAATAATTGAAATGATTCATATTGTTTTTCAACAGGCTGATGTAGATGTACTGAAAAAAGCCATTGAATTAGATGAAACAATGGCCGGCGAAATTTTCGAGATCAAAGACGAATGGGGCGTGGGTCCTTTAAAGGATATCGATACCGGCGAAGGATGGCAGATAAGAGAGGATTGGTGGAGAATGTTGTTGAATGATTCATCTTATGATGCCAGCAAACTGGTCGGCAGTTTTGATGACAGGCAAACAGTTACTGCTATTAAAGCATGGCTCAATACAAATGAAAATGAGGAAGCCTGGATATGGATGGGGCAGAACCAGCATGATGTAACTGGTTATTACTGGCTGATGCCTCAATTAAGAGAGTACCAGGGAAGGTTGATGATCATTTATCTGAATAATCTTCCTTTCCTCAATGAGAAGGGACAATTATTCTATCCATGGTGTATAAATGATATTCTTCCGAAAGAAGCAGTAAAGGCAAAAAAACTCGCAAGGCCGATCACCTTAAGTGAATTTGAGATCGATCCGGATGAATGGAAAAGAATAGCGGAAGAAAATGCAACGGTCAGAATACTGGAAGGAGGCAAGAAGATACTTGGCAAAGAAGAAACGTTTTATGACAATGAAATTCTGAAGAACCTTACAAAAGATTGGCAAAAAGCAACGAGAGTAATGATGAATACTTTGCATCGTATGAAAATTAAAACAGGCGATGTGTATCTTATGTGGCGGATGAAACAATTGATACGGGCAGAAAGGATACAGGTGATGGGCGATATGGAAAAAGGGTGGAAGGAGTTTGATGTGAAATTGCCGGAGACAAAACAGGCGGAGATGGCGTTTGAAAATAAAGTGGAAATATGAAAATGTGAAGATGTGAAAATAAAGAATTCATTCATTTTCGCATTTCCACACTTCCACATCTTCTAATTTGAATTATGAGTGCAGCAAAAAATAAAGCGATCGAAGTTCAGAATAACGACAGTGGATTACATGGCCAGTATAAAACATGGTTCCTTGATTATGCATCTTATGTGATATTAGAAAGGGCGGTGCCTGCTGTGGAAGATGGGTTAAAGCCGGTGCAACGCCGCATCCTCCATGCGATGAAGGAAATGGATGATGGCCGCTATAATAAAGTAGCAAATATTATCGGGCAGGCCATGCAGTATCACCCGCATGGCGATGCATCTATTGGCGATGCATTGGTGAACATGGGACAAAAAGACCTGCTGATCGATACACAGGGAAACTGGGGCGATGTTCGCACTGGTGATGATGCAGCCGCTGCAAGATATATCGAAGCAAGACTCAGCAAATTTGCTCTCGAAGTAGCTTTTAATAATAAAACCACCGAATGGCAACTCAGTTATGATGGCCGCAAGAATGAGCCGGTAACATTGCCAATGAAATTTCCTTTGTTGCTGGCGCAAGGTGCAGACGGAATTGCTGTTGGGTTATCTACAAAAATTCTTCCTCATAATTTCTGTGAATTAATTGAAGCATCTGTAAAACATTTGCGGGGCAAACGGTTTGAACTGCATCCTGACTTTCTTACCGGGGGAATGATAGATGTGACCGATTATGACCAGGGAAAAAGAGGGGGTAAGGTCAAAGTAAGGGCACATATCGAAGAGGTTGATAAAAAAACACTGGCTATTAAAAGTGTTCCTTATGGTGTTACCACAACGCAGTTGATGGAATCTATTGTAAAAGCCAATGACCAGGGTAAGATCAAAATAAAAAAAGTAACGGATAATACGGCAGCGGACGTAGAGATACAGGTTGATCTTGCCGCCGGTATTTCCCCGGATATTACCATTGATGCTCTCTATAAATTCACTGATTGTGAAATATCCATTTCTCCCAATGCCTGTGTGATCGTTGATCAGAAGCCGCAGTTCCTTGGGGTGAACGATCTTTTGAAGATCTCTGTTGATAGAACAAAAGACCTGTTGGAAAAGGAGTTGCAGATCAAACTAAATGAACTGCAGGAAAAATGGCATTATACTTCACTGGAGAAAATCTTCTTTGAAGAAAAGATATACAAGGAACTGGAGAAAAAACATGAGACCTGGGACAAAGTACTGGAGGCAATTGATAAAGCTTTTATTCCCTTTAAAAAGCAATTAAAGAGAGCTATTACAAAAGAGGATATTATCAAGCTGACAGAAAAGCCTGTTCGTCGTATCTATAAGCTGGATATTGATGAATTGAATGACCAGATAAAAGGATTGGAAGCTGAGATCAAACAAGTGAAGCATGATCTGAATAACCTGGTGGACTTTGCTGTGACTTATTATGAGAACCTGTTGAAAAAATACGGAAAAGGAAAAGAAAGAAAAACGGAGATCAAACAATTTGAAGTGATCGAGGCCAAGCATGTGGCTATTGCCAATACAAGATTATATGTGAACAAGGAAGAAGGTTTTATCGGGACGGGATTGAAAAAGGATGAATTTCTGTTTGAGTGTTCGGATATTGATGATATCATCGCCTTCAGTAAGACCGGGGTGATGAAAGTGGTGAAAGTGGCCGATAAGACCTTCATCGGAAAGGGGATCATGCATGTTGCCGTATTCCAGAAAAATGATGAACGTACTACGTATAATATGATCTATATGGATGGCGATTCGGGAAAAAGTTTTGCCAAAAGGTTTAATGTAACCGGCGTCACAAGAGATAAAGAATATCATCTCGCCAAAGAAAACGAAAAAAGCAAAGTGCATTACCTCAGTGTGAATTCCAATGCGGAAGCGGAGATCGTAAGAATTATTTTAACACCCGGGTGCAAAGCACATAAGAAGGAATTTGAATACAATTTTGCTGAACTGGAAATAACAGGAAGGGGTAGCAAAGGCATCACGGTAACGAAATACCCGATCAAGGCAGATGGTGTAAGGCTCAAGGAAGCAGGTAAATCAACCATTGCGGGTAAAAAATTATGGTACGATGATCAATTCGGCAGATTGAATACGGATGAAAAAGGAAGTTACCTCGGCACTTTCCAGCCCGATGATAAGATAATGGTTGTGTACAGCGATGGCAATTATGAAATAACCGACCAGGAATTAACTCAGAAAATTGATTCTGAAAAAGTGATCTTCATCGAGAAATTCAATCCTGAAAAAATTCTGACTGCCGTGTATGCTGATATGGACAAAAAGCAGTTCATGGTAAAACGGTTCAAGATCGAGACCACTACTTTGAAAAATAAGTTCCTGTTCATTAAAGAAGGTGATGGAAATTATGTTGAAGCAGTAACAACCGATCCGGAACCGGTGCTTGCAGTACAGCAGGGCAGGGGAGCGCAGACAAGAAAAGGTAAATTGAAGATCGCTAAAATGGCTGAGATCACTAATTATAAAACGGTGGGATCAAAACTGGTTGATTACAGCAAATCAACGGAGATGGAGTGGGTGAGATCGAAGGAAGCAGCACAGCAGGAATTGTTTGAGTAAGGTTTAAAAGTTCAAGGGTTTAATGTTTTGCGTAATTGTTTGAAGCTTTAGTATTAGCTATTAGACCCTAAGATTGGAGTAGTTAATTTCGGGCTTAAACGACCCAACATTAAACTCTTAAACCTTTAAACCATTAAACTATTTTTTCCTCTTCAGCCTGATCGTTGCATTTTTTTCAAGATTGCTGGATATCTTTATTTCGTATTTATTCTTTCCGTCAGAGATGATCATCATGGCAGTGTTCGGGGGGATCAGTCCCAGGTTTTCCGCAAACATGGATATTTCATTATTAACCTTTGTGTCATCCAGCACTACAGTAAGACGAATTGATTTATGTGTCAGCTTCTGATTATACAGGACGAGTTGTTCATTATAAAATAAAGAGATCATGTCTCCATCTACTTCGCCGTTATCATAAACATCTATTCGTAAACTATCCGAGTCGAATTCAATTTCCTGGGTCACCACTTTTTCTCTTTTGGTAAATACTTCCTCTGTAACATAATTGACCACCTTCTTTGGAGTGGTAGCGACAGCCACCAATGTATCTTCAATTTGCGGTTTCCATACCTGGTAATTTTCTTTGAACTCACTCATTGCTTTTAATACAGAATCTTTTTTACTGATATCTGCATTCAATGTCCAATTGAATACCAGTTCAGGACAGGTGTTTTTATAATTAGGCAAACTGGTGAATGAACCCTGCAATGTTGAGCCGGCCTGTGCTACCCGTAAGGTTGCTCGTAGGTTCATAGGACAGTCCACTTCGAAACTACGGGTAGAGCCATGGTAAGTAACCGGTATGTCATAAAGGGTCAATTGTCTTGTGGCAGCATTATAATTTCCCTGCACTTGCAGGCTCCTGTAGGTATCCCTGAAATAATAATTCAAAATACCTTTTACATAATTTTTCTCTGGTTGAAGTATGATCTCAACAAGATAATTATTGGCCGAACCGCCTGTTTTCGCATTGGCATAGCCATACCAATATCCAAAAACAGATTGTGCCTGTAAGTGAGATGAGATGAATAGTAAAAGGAGAAGAAACAGTTTTTTCATTGTGCCCTAATATCCCCGTAATATCGTTAAAAGTTATTCCCTGTTGAAACGAAGTTTTACACAGTTTTATTTCAGGTAGCGTTTCATTTCTCTTTCTACATCTTTTTGTTTGATGCTTTCCCGTTTATCATGCAATTTTTTCCCTTTGGCCAAACCGATCTCAATTTTAGCAAGGTTCTTTTCATTAAAGAATATGCGAAGAGGCACCAGTGTATATCCTTTTTCTTTTAACTTAGTTTCGATCTTTTTGATCTCTCTTTTTTGCAATAATAATTTTCTGTCACGGAGAGGGTCATGGTTATTTGCAGTGCCATGAGAGTATTCTGCTATATGAAAGGATTTCAGCCATACTTCACCTTTATCAACAAGGCAATAGCTGTCGTTGAAACTTATTTTTCCTTCCCGCAATGATTTTACTTCTGTTCCGAGCAAGACAATCCCTGCTTCATACCGGGAGTCAATGAAGTATTCATGAAAGACCTGCCTGTTCTTTAATTCTGCCATCAGTTATTCTCCAGTTGTTTTCTAAAACGATGAACAAATACTTTTTTGACATGAGAAGCATAATAACCCAAATAGTAATAGTCGTCAAAAAAATTAAGGTTCCATGATAGAATAAAAGACCTGTTGGCCCAAAGAAACATAAGCATTTTCTCCCATTCCATATTATTGACAGGGCCGGGCCCGGTGCTTTTATCACGAAGGTTATAAGTAAGATCAAAAGAGATCGTACTGGGGGCATCCACTTGCCTGAATTCCATCATTCCTAAAGTAAATATATTACCAAGCACTGTTGCTGTGATGAGGTCATATTTTGTAGACAGGGTAAGATGAAGCGTCCCTTTATTCTCGTAACCAGTTATAACGAGCCTGCCGGTGCTGCATTTTTTTATAAATTCCCTAAATCCTGATTGTTCTATATTACTTTTTGACCAAAAATTTCCTGTTTTGACTATCCCAGATCCTACCAGTTTGTCAAAATTATCTTTTGAGAGGATAATTTTTTGTGGCTCACCCGGTTGATAAATATTATCAAAAAGCAAAATAATGCTGTCTTTCCAATGAAAGCCACGGATTAATGTTGAATCAGTACTCCACGAACTGATAAATGCTCTTTTATAATTTTCCTTATAGCCGGAACAGCTATATTTTTTTACCTGGCTTGTGTATTGAAGCAGGTCAACAGAGATCAGCCATGTATTGAATTTTTTATCATTGACAATTATCCTAAGATCTTTTCCCGATCTCAGGGTTAATTTGTTAGAATTTATCAGGTGAGGCGGTATCCATAGATTCATGCCCGGCAAAACCATATTTGCTTCAGTACCTGTTTCTGAATAGTCGCCGAGATTGTTCTTTTCATATTCATCGGGAAATTCAACTTTTAATATATCGGTAAGTATTTTCTCAGTACCTTTTTTACTGGTAATAAAAAATTTATTCTTAATACCATTACTATGCACAAGTATGATATCTTCTCCAGACACAAAGCAGTCAACAAAGTCCCATTCAAACTTAGTCTTTAATGTGTCTGTTATCTCGAATGTACCTTTAGTGATATCTGTAACTATAAAGAAATATTTTCGGGATGGTGCCCGGTATAAAATATCAATCATTCTGTCTTTAAACACATGATGGAAAATATAGCGGCTGGTCCGGTACAACATAATAAGATTTCTTTCAGGCATTGACTCATCAAAAAATGAATTGGCTGAATCCCCTTCAGAAGTTTTGACCTGAATTTCCCTTTTTTGCCCTGCATTATTTAAATATATGTGCTTTAGGTTTTTTCTTGTGGCCGTCATTAGATGTAGGAAAGGAGGATTGTTGCCCGATTGGATGCCAGTACTAATTAATTTCAGGTCTTTTTCATCGCTGAAATCTGCTTCAAAAATTTTCCCCTGACTTTTGGATTTTGAACTAATCAAAGCCAGCCCAATCAGCAGAAAAATAAATTTCATTGTAGAAGTACTAATTCTTAAAAAGAGTGAGCAGGCAGGATAGTTTATCCTTCAGCTCTTTTCTCGGCACAATAAAATCCAAAAAGCCATGTTCCAAAATGAATTCGCTGCGCTGGAAACCTTCCGGCAGATCTTTTTTGATGGTTTCTTTAATAACTCTTGGTCCTGCAAAACCGATCAAGGCGCCGGGTTCTGCAATATTCAGATCGCCCAGCATGCCAAATGAAGCAGAGATGCCGCCGAATGTCGGGTCGGTCAATAAAGAGATATAAGGAAGTTTAGCATCGCTGAGTTGTGAAAGCTTGCCACTGGTTTTTGCCAGTTGCATCAGGGAGAATGCACTTTCCATCATCCTTGCCCCGCCGCTTTTACTGATGACCATGTACGGCATATTATGCTGTATGCAATAGTCAACTGCTCTCGAGAATTTTTCTCCCATCACACTTCCCAACGAACCACCGATGAATTCAAAATCCATACAGGCAATTACGATATCATGTCTGCCTACTTTCCCGGTTGCTACCCTCATCGAATCTTTCAATTCTGTCTTGCTCCATATTTCTTCTAATCTTTTTCCATAAGGTTTCAGATCAGTGAAGCCGAGAAAATCTTTGCTGCGGATATTTTCAAACAACTCGGTGTATTGTTTATCATCAAAAAGAAAATCATAATAATCACTGCTGCTTACACGATGATGAAAATTGCATTTCGGGCAAACAAAAAGGCTTTCTCTTAATTCGGTAACGGTGCAAATAAAATTACATTCAGGACATTTCACCCAAAGACCTTCGGGTGTTTCCTTCTTTTCTGAAGTCTTTGTGTTGATGCCTTTCTTGATCCGTTTGAACCAGCTGGTCCTCGTTTCTTCCGTTTTTCCTTCTTCACCGGCAAGATTGGCGTCAAAATCTTCAACTTGTTTCGCCATGTTCTGTTGTTGAATTACAAATATAGTGAGTTTGTCAATAGTGAATGGTCAATGGTGAATGAGTTTCCGAATAGCCAAGGTGCCTATTGACCATTGACTATTCACCATTCACTTCTTTAATACTGTTTCGAACAACTTGAAAATCCGTTTGTATTCATCCGTCCAGCTGCTTGGTTCTACGAAGCCATGATCTTCCATAGGGTAGGGAGCTATCTCCCAATTTTCTTTTCCTAATTCGATCAACCGCTGGCTGAGTTTTACAGCATCCTGGAAATGCACATTTACATCCACCATTCCATGACATATCAGCAAATGATTTTTTAATCCATCGGCATAATAAATAGGTGAACTTTTTCTGTAAGCAATACTATCGGTGAATGGTTCATTCAATATGTTTGAGGTGTAACCATGATTATAATTAGCCCAGTCGGTAACAGGACGCAATGCGGCGCCGGCTGCAAATACATCCGGTGTAGTGAACAAAGCCATCAGTGTAATGAAACCACCATACGATCCGCCGTACAACCCAATACGCTTGGGATCTACACCAAAATTTTTCACTAAATAGTCAGCAGCATCTACATTGTCAGTAAGATCTTTGCCACCCATATGGCGATAGATGCCTGTTCGCCAGTCACGGCCATAACCTGCACTGGCCCGGAAATCAATATCCATTACATAATAGCCATTATCAGCAAGCATGTTGTTGAACATATATTCCCTGAAATAGCTGCTCCACCCTTTATGTGCATTTTGTAAATAACCTGCGCCATGTACAAATATTGCGGCTGGTTTTTTTGGATCAGGATTAACCGGTTTGTATAACCTTGCATAGACCTGTGCGCCGTCTCTTGCAGCAAATGTTATCACTTCTGGTTCTTTCCATGCATACGACTTGAATTCCTCGCTTTGTGCTTTCGTAGTTATTTGCTCAGCTTTGGCACCAGGTTTATTTTCCTGCAAATACAATTCCCATGGTTTGTTGGAATACGAATAAACAATAGCAAAATATTTTTCATCCGGTGACATAGTTACCTGGTTGGCGCCCGTCATCGTTGTGATCTTTTCTTTTTTACCATCAGCGATAGTTAGTTTATAAAAATGCTGCTCACCGGGATGAATTTCATTGGTGCTGATGTAAAAATGTTTTTTGTCTTTTGATAACTGGGCTTGCTGCACTTCATATTTCCCACTGGTCAATGCTTTTCTTTCTTTTGTTGATACATTGACCGTATATAAATGAGAATAGCCGCTTGCTTCCGATCTGAACCAAAAGGTATTATCATCTATCCACCCCGTACTTCCTCCACCAAAACCGCCAGTACCCGGGCCACCGATCCACGCTTCATCTCTTTGACGATCCAGTAATTTTAGTTTGCCCGTTGCAGTATCCAATAACATCAGCCAGCGGTCTTTATTATCCAGTGACCGTACTTCCACTACAGCATTCGTTCCTTTCGGTGACCAGAAAGGACCTGTGATGAATACAGGGCGATTAGCTGGTTTTTTCTTTTTTTCTTCTAATTGCTTCGGATAATCTTTCACATAATCTGGTAGATCTTGAATACCGGGTATGGAATCTGCCTTCACACTTATGATAGTATCTTTTTCCCTGTCATAGATAAAGAAATCAGATGTGCCTTGTGCGGATCCGACTTTTGTTCTCGCAGGAATATCAGTCGTAAAACCTGTTTCCGTTACATAGCTTGGAACGATAGTAGTCTTTGCGCCCGTTGCTGCTCTTGCCAAACGATAGCTTACAAATCTTCCATCAGGGCTAATTGCTAAGCCCTGCAATGTTTTATCATCAAGATTTATAGAACGTAACTCTTTTGGTTTTGGTAATGATTTGGTATAAGCATCAGTAAGCTCTCTTTTTTCTTTTCTCTCTTTTAAAATTTGAAATAATTGGAGCTGATCATTCTTTAACCAATCCTCCTGCACATTACCAGCCGTTCTTCCTCCACCTGTTGTAATTGGATTAGTGCCTGCTCCCTGCTGTCCTCCTGTTGTAGGAGCACTTGTTCTTACGTTTGTCAATTGTATTGTTTCGCCGCCGGCAATATCCCAGGCATATAGATTTTGACTGCGGCTATAAACGATCTTTGTTCCGTTAAAAGAGAATTGCGGATTTGACTCTGCATCCACAGTTTGTGTAATACGCTTTTCTTTGCCTGTCTTTATATCTTTATAAATAATATCGCCATCTCTTGCAAACACACAAGCTGTTCTTCCTTCATTATAAATATAATTTCCTTCGGCATTGATGGCCTGTTTTTGAGGAACGCTTGCCTTTACCGGGGTTTTTGAGCTTAGTGTTATATAATAAGTAGAATCGGAAGGCGCCTTATCCGGATTCCATTGGAAATATAATGTAGATCCGTCCTCACTCCAGGAAGGATTGGAAGGAGAGGTGCCGATCCATTTTGGATCTCTCATTATTTTTTCTACAGTCAATTTATCCAATTTTGCCTGGGAAAATGCGGCGGAAGAAACAAATATTGCTGAAAGAATAACGATCGTTCTCTTCATGATTAGCAGTTTAGGTCATAAATATAACAAGAACTATGATTAATAAGAGTACACGGATTTAGAGGAAATAAAGGCAACCCAAAATTTTATATAAATCACTGATGATGGAAAAATTATTTTCCTCATAATCTTTTAAATCCTGAAAATCTTAGTTCTTTAATTATTGGGAGCGCCGCTATCAATCCAGCAGACAATAGAATTTTTTTGGGAAGCGGTAAGGGTGCTTCCCTGCGGCATTGTACCCGATGATACAGCAGCACGGATAGCCACCCGGGCATTGAATACTTCGGTATAAGTTGTCAGGGGACCCGGCCCATTGGTGCTGCCGGCAGCATGACAACTTGCAACATTACAAGTGGATTGAACGATGGGATTTATATTGGCAGCAAAAGCTTTATTGGTAACTGTACTGCAGTCTAATGCTGGGGTACCCCCGCCACCATCTTTACTACAGGAAATAAAATAAGTCCCGGTAATAGCTATCACAGCTATCATTGCTTTTGTCCTTTTCATGTATTATAGTTTTAGAGGGCCGGGGCTAACACATCTAAGATAATATAATTGACTTAAAAAAAGTTACTCTTTTATTTCTTAAAGATCAGCCTGTCAACAGAATAACGACCACTGCCGAAAATGAAAACCGGTATGGTCATCAGTAAAAAGACGAGGGCTTTTTCCTTCGCAAAAAAATCATCGTTCTTGTGTGCGATAAAAACAGCAACGGCCATCATAATAAAGATCGGCACCGTACTAAACCTGGTAAGTAGTCCAATTGCTATAAGGATCCCGCAAATGAGTTGCGAGTAAACCACCAGCACAAACTCAAACTCCGCTCCCAAACCGATCGTACCCCTAGGTTTTTGTGCTATTGAATTACCCAGGTATTCCTGGTAATGCATCACTGCATCATATCCATGATAAGCGAATAAGCCGCCGAGAATTAACCGGAGAAAAAGGATGCCTGCATCAGCATTCAAAGGTTGGGTGTTGAATAATCTTTTCATATAAGTTGGTTATTTTTCTACAAACTCTTTCAATGATTTTCCTATGATATATGTCCAGCCTTCGATGAAACTTTCTTTGGCAAAATCAGGATTATTTTTCGGGAATGTTTCCAGTCCTTCATGTGTCAGCTTTAATCTTGTTGTAGAACCTTCATCAAATAATTCAAATGTTACAACAGAATATCCTTCCAATCCTTCGTATGTCCAGCTGTAAGATAATTTTTTGCCAGCCACCACATCTGTTATTTTGCACAGGTGCAAATATTGTTCCCCATTATGCCCTTGTCCTGCAAATTGAAATTCAAAACCTTTCTCTGGCTTGAATTCAGCGATATCAAAATACCATTGTTTCATCTGTTCCCTGTCGGTTATGGCTTTCCATACCTTGCCGGCGGGAGCATCATATACTCTTTCAATAGTAAACGGTTCTGGCTGTTTCATATCTTTTGACTGACTGTAGTTGATCAGGCAGCGGCCTTTTCAAGATCGGCAATAATGAACTTTTTCATTTGCATAAATGCTTCCACAACTTTCTGTGCATTCGGCCCGGTCATTAATTTTCCTAAAACGGATGGAACGATCTGCCACCATACTCCAAATTTATCCTGGCACCAGCCACACATGCTTTCCTTACCACCATCCGAAGTAAATTTATTCCAGTAATAATCAATTTCTTCCTGTGTATCGCAATTAACGACCAACGATACCCCTTCACTGAAACTATATTTATGTTCACCCGGGCCATCCATAGCGGTCATATTATAGCCATTCAATTTAAATTCTGAGAACATCACCTTTCCTGCATTCGTGTCGCCTTCGGGGTAATGCACCAGTATATCTACTGATGAATTCTTAAAAACAGAGGCATACATTTTTATGGCAGCTTCTGCCTTCCCAAATTTATCATCAGTAAAAAGAAGAGAAGGACAAAGACTTTGTTTGCCACCCGGTTGATCAGATACCATGATCTGCCATGTCATTCCGAATTTATCCCGCAACCAGCCATATCTTTCACTCCAGGGCTGTTTGTCAATATTTATCATAGCTGTACCCCCCTCGATCAATCTATCCCACACTTCATTCGTTTCATCAATAGAAGTACAGACAACAAAAAATGAAATGGAAGGATTTATTTTAAATCTTGGGCCACCATTAAGTCCCATGATCTGTTTACCGCATAATTCAAATGTTATCACCATCGGTGTACATACTTTCACTGATGATTCTTTGAGTATGCTGCAATAAAACCGGGCGGCTTCTTCAGCATTTCCGTCAAACCATAAACAGGGATACATGTTATTGCTCATAAAAATTGATTTAATCGTTGCTTAATTGGTTTCAGTATGTTTTTTAAAATTATCAAGTATCGCCTGCCAACCGCCTCTTTGCATTTCCAATGAATGCATATTCTCTGCTTCAAAAGATGAAGTAACTTTTGTTTTGCCATCTTTTTCTTCAAAAGAAGTGGTTACTTTTCTTCCGTCACCCAACACATAGCTGATCTTTTTATTTTCTTCTACTTCTGTGTATTCACCTGCAAAATCAAAACTGAAGCTTCCGTCCTTAGCAGCCATAGTAGCAGAAAATTTTCCACCAACTCTCAGATCGTTTGATGAAGCGGGACAATGCCAGTCAGGCGATGCACTATTCCATTGCATGATATGTTCAGGGCTTGTCCAGTATTCCCATACTTTGCTGACAGCTGCGTTGACATCTGCTGTTATTGTTATCACTGTTTTTGCAGTTCCTTCAGCCAATGCTTTTACTTTTTCGAGTGCAATTGGAAAGGTATTTACAAAATAGTCTTTGAAATCTGCATTGATATCAAGATCGACAGAAAGGGTAGTATTTCCGTTTTCTCCTTTCAGTGTATAATTTTCCATAGCACCTGCCCAGCCTTTTATTTCATCGCTGGTAGTATCTTCTACGCCATCTTTCATTACGCCGAGGTGCTTGAATGACATGTATTCATTCGGTTTGTTCTTTGCCACCGTACTCACCATGCCATTGCCATTACCATCTCCGAATAAAACCTTGGTTCCCTCTTTCCAGTTATCTGTTTGTGCTGTCGAACCTTCGGCAAAAGCGCTGGTCCATGCCCTGTAAGAATCCAGGTTCCAGAGTATTTCCCATACTTTTTCTTTGGGAGCATTAATGTCGGTTGAGAAATTGATCTTTTCCATGATCATGATTTTTGATTATCAAGTAATTGTTTTTTCAAATTCATATAATGTTCTTTTTTCTTCTTGTCTAATTTTTCTATAGCGTAACGGAGCAATGTCCTCGGCATCGTAGCTGCATGTTTATCTAAAAATGCCAATAATCTTTTTGCATCTTTATCACCTGCAAAGCGCAGCATCCACCCGGTAGCTTTATGAATAAGATCTTCTTTATCTTTTACCAGCAGCTCAGCGATTGTAAATGTATCATCAAGCTCATTTTGCCGGATAAAATAACAAGTGCTTAAAATGGCAGTGCGTCTTTCCCAAATATTTTTTGATCTTGCCAGTTTGTATAAAATTTTCCTTGGCTTATCAAATAAATAGCTTCCTGTCATGTTCAAACAACCGAGATCAACGAGGTCCCAATTATTGATCCTGTCATGCCGTTTCAGGTACAGGTCAAAGAACTCTTTACGGCGGCTTGCAGTTATTTTTTTTGTTCTGGATTCTTTATCCATGATACTGACTGCACCGGCTCTCACTTCATGGATCGGGCTTTTCAATAATTTTTCCAATTCGGTTACGGGCATCCCTTCGAATTCTTTTGCCAGTGCAAATAGCTTGCCCATTTGTACACCCATGAACTGGTCGCCTTCACCATACTGGCCTTCTCCTGATTTGAAATAACGCTGGATCTTTTCCTTCTCTTTGTCCGATTGCAATTTTTTCAACCGTTCAATGAAATGATTTGCTTTCAGATCTTTTATTGACCCGGTTCCCGCCATTATTTTTTAGAATTTTTTTTTGTTGCTGCTTTTTCTTCATTTGCTTTTAACCTGAATTGTACAATTCTTTTTACCAGGCCAAGGGGAACCGGTTCGTCATTGGGGAATTGCACGGTCCCTTTTCCGCCACGATAAGCCGCCAATTCTTTTTTAAATGGCTCTACCGTTCTCGGGGCCGGGTAAACACTCACATGATTTTTGAATCCTGCAAAATAGATCAGCATACCCTTGTATTTATATCCGGCGATCCCGTAACTGATCATTTCATCTGCTTTTGGCGCTGCTGCTTTGATCGTTTTGCGGATCTTTTGCAATTTTGTCTGCACATCAGCGGGGAATGATGCGATATAGTCATCCACTGTTTTCGCAATCACTCTATTTGTCGCTGTTGCCATAGCTATTGTTTTAAAGGGTATTAAAGCTAAATCTATTTTTTATTCTTTTTGAAATGAAGCAGCCAGTGATTACCAAATTTATCTGTCAAACCTCCCAGTGTGCTTCCAAAAAAAGTTTTCTCTAACGGATGAGTGGCTTGCCCGTCGGCGGAAAGTTTTTTATAATAGTCCTTTATTTCCTCTTCACTTTTACAATCCAGCATCAGTGATACTGCATTTCCTTTTATTAAACCTGGTTGCGGTACCATATCTGAACCCATCAGCACCAGTTTATTAATTGTAAGTGTTGCATGTAAGATACAATCCTTCATTTTTTGCGGCATATTTGTTGCCAGTGGCGATTCGCTGATCGTTTGCAATTCCAGTTTGCCGCCCAAACATTTTTTATAGAACGTCATCGCTTCTTTACAATTGCCATTGAAGATTAAGTAAGGATGTATAATTTTCATATTATGCCGGGAATTTTGTCATATCCATATAAAACACTTCCCAATTATGTCCGTCCAGATCTTCCACGCATCGCTGCTGCATAAACCCATAGTCTTTAGGGTCAGCATATTCCCGGCCGCCTGCTTTCACCGCCTTTTCCAGAAAAGCGTTCACTTCGTCATTGTTTTCCAGTGAGAGTGCATTAATTACTCCGACAGTTTGTTTGGCATCTTTGATTGATTTGGAGATAAATTGTTTGAATTTATCATGCGTAAGCAGCATTACAAAAATGTTATCGCTCCATACCATACAGGCAGCGGTTTCATCTGTAAACTGCGGGTTATTGGTAAAGCCAATTGCTTCATAAAAGGCCATTGCTCTTTTTAAATCCTTTATCGGAAGATTGATAAATATTTGTTTTGACATCATATCATTTTTTAAAGTTAGTAATGGTGATTTTATTGCGTCTCTAAGCATCAGGTATATTGGGTTCTACCAATTTTTTTAATTTTTCCAAAGACTCCTGCCATCCCAGGTAGCACATCTCGGCCGGTATGGCTGCAGGTATTCCTTCCTGCGTAGCAATTAATTCTGTACCACATGATACAGGACGAAGTTTTATTGTAGTGATCATTTCACCCGGAAGGCTGGGGTCATCAAACCTGTCTGTGTATTTCAACAATTCATTGGACCTGATCTCTAAATATTCTCCTCCAAATGAATGGCTGTAACCAGTTGTAAAATTGGTAAACGACATTTTATAATGGCCGCCTGTTTTTACATCCATGCTATGCACCTTGGCAGTAAAACCATACGGTGGTAACCATGAAGCCAGGGCATCTGCATCGGTAAATGCTTTAAATACTTTTTCCGGAGGCGCTGTTAAAATTCTGTGCAGTTGCACACTGTTTGTTGACATAGTATAGTTTTTACTGGTTAAATACTTTTGTGACAACACAAAGATGAAACCTTTTGTATTATTAAAAGGTGGCATATATGACAGTTTTGAGGGTTGATTGCGACAAGTAAACTACTTACCTTTATTCCATGAAAAAAATATCTATTCTCGTTCCTGAATCTTCCGTGATGCAGGCCATTGCCGACCCGCAATATTTATTTACTGCTGTTAACCAATTCTTTTTGGCTGCTGGAAAATCACCATTATTTGATGTAGAGTTAGTCGGAGTAAAAAAAGAAGTGCAGTTGAATAATGGCTCTTATTCGGTGCATACCGACAGGCAGATAAAAGATGTAAAGAAAACAGATATTGTTTTTATCCCTGCATTGTTTGGCGATATGACATCGGCTATCAAAAAAAATGAAGCGTTGATACCCTGGATCGTCCAGCAATACAGCAGGGGAGCAGAAGTGGCTTCTCTTTGCGTCGGTGCTTTTTTATTAGCATCAACAGGATTATTGAATGGGAAAAAATGTTCAACACACTGGGGTTTTCAAAATGAATTCAGGGAAATGTATCCTGATATAGAACTGGTAGATGGAAGTATTGTAACAGAAGAGCAGGGTATCTATTCAAGCGGCGGCGCTAATTCTTATTGGAACCTGTTATTGTATTTGGTAGAAAAATATACCAACAGGGAAACAGCTATTTTGGCTTCCAAATATTTTGCGATAGATATTGACCGCCACAGCCAGGCGGCTTTTGCGATGTTCAAAGGACAGAAAGACCATAATGATAAAGAGATACTGAAGGCACAGAGTTATATCGAGAAGAATATTCATGAGAAAATATCAATTGATGACTTAGCGAAGATCTCCGCAACAGGCAGGAGGACATTTGAAAGACGTTTCAAACAGGCTACCAATAATTCTGTACTGGAATATATTCAGCGGGTAAAAGTTGAAGCTGCCAAAAGGCAATTTGAAACCAGTCGGAAAAATATCAATGAAGTGATGTATGAAGTGGGCTATACCGATACCAAAGCATTCAGGGACCTGTTTAAAAAGTTAACAGGTCTTACTCCAATTGAGTACAGGAATAAATATAATAAGATGGCTGTTAAATGATCTCCGCGATATGACGTTGTATATTCTGCGAGAGTAATTCTGTTGGCACATCGTTCTGATCGCCGCCAAAAGGATCTTCGATCTCTTCAGCGATCAGTTCCAGGCTGGCCAGCACATAAAAAATAAATGCTACCACTGGTATGATATAATATCCTAATTGAAAAACATAACCAAAAGGCAGGGTCATGATATAGAAAAAGATGAATTTCTTGATAAAGACACTATATGAAAAAGGGATCGGTGTATTCTTGATCCTTTCACAGGCGCCGCAGATATCAGTGAAGGATTGTAATTCCGCATTCAGAAATAATAATTGCTCCCCGGTTATTTTTTTCTCTTCATACAATTGCTGGATATGCTGGTACATTAATAAAGCCAGTTGATTGGGCACATGTTTTTGATGGTCCAGCTTATCAAAAACATGTTTGTGTTCTTCGTCTTCAAATAGTTCTATTCTTGTCTTTTCTTTATGTAAATGATTGTGCAGCGCATACGCATAGGCAGGTATAATTTTGCGGAAGAAAGATCGTTGCGCTTTTTCTTCTTTGGGTAAAATGATATTTAATTTCATTGCCAGGTTGCGGCTGTTATTGACCAGGCTGCCCCAGAGTTTGCGGCCTTCCCACCAGCGGTCGTAAGCAGTATTGGTACGAAAAACCAGCAACATGGAAATAGCAAAACCCAGCAATGTATGCATCACCGGTAGATTTCTCACATAACTGTTGGAAGAAAGCTTCCAGTATTCGAGTTCAAGGAAAGCAATGATCCCTGCATAAGCACAGATACCGAGTATCATCGGGAACAATTGCCGGAATGTATCAGCTTTATGAAAGCGAAAAATAAAAGTGAACCAGTCTTTGGGATTATAAGAGATCATTTGACGTGTTTCATTTTGGTTATTTTATATACCTTGTCTTTTTTATCATAGGTTGTCCATTCTCCCACTTGTTTGCCCTCTTCAAAAAAAACCTGATCGCATGATCACTCGATCCTTTCTAAACCATTCCCAATAGCCATCGGGCTGATCAGCCAACATTTTGCCTTTTACCCAGACGGTGCCGTCTTTGTGATTCTTACTAAAGTTTGTTCTTTTTGCTTTTTTTGTCGTCATATTCTAAAAATAATAAAAAACCCGGCATTATTGCCGGGGATAGATTTGACAATAGTTCCTAATAGACTATGCTATTGTAATATCCTTATCCAAATACACATCCTGTATCGCATTCAAAATACCAACACCTTCTTTCATCGGACGCTGGAAAGCTTTGCGGCCAGAGATAAGACCCATACCACCTGCTCTTTTATTGATCACAGCAGTTGTTACCGCTTCAGCCATATCACTGGCGCCGGAAGATGCACCACCACTGTTGATCAAACCGGCACGGCCCATATAGCAATTGGCTACCTGGTAGCGGCAAAGATCTATCGGGTGATCTGAGCTGAGTTTTTCATACACCAGCTTATCTATTTTTCCGTAAGGATTTTCTTTTGAGTTAAGCGCATTATAACCACCTGTGTTCTCCGGAAGTTTTTGCTTGATGATATCGGCTTCGATAGTTACACCGAGATGATTGGCTTGACCCGTAAGATCAGCGGATACATGATAGTCTTTATCTTTTTTAAATGCAGGGTTTCTTAAATAGCACCAGAGGATGGTGGCCATACCTAATTCATGCGCCATTTCAAATGCTTTGCTTACTTCCTGTATCTGTCTTGCCGATTCATCGCTACCAAAATAGATCGTAGCGCCAACAGCAGCTGCGCCAAGGTTCCAGCTTTGTTTGATAGAAGCAAACATGATCTGGTCAAATTTGTTGGGGTAAGTGAGGAACTCGTTGTGATTCACTTTTACAATAAAAGGAATTTTATGCGCATACTTTCTTGCCAGAAAACCTAAACCGCCATAGGTAGTAGCCACAGCATTGCAACCGCCTTCAATAGCCAGTTCAATGATATTCTGCGGATCAAAATAAATAGGATTCTTTGCGAAAGAAGCGCCGCCGCTATGTTCAATGCCCTGGTCAACCGGGAGGATAGAAAGATAACCCGTGCCGGACAGGCGACCTTTATTATACATGGCCTGCAGGTTGCGCAGTACTTGCGGATTACGATCGCTGCTGCTCCAGATACGGTCAACAAAATCAGCACCGGGCAGGTGCAGCGCATCTTTTGAAATGGTTTTTGACTGGTGATTGAGCAGGTAGTCGGCTTTATCGCCTAACAATTCGACTATCTTATTATTAGCCATGTTGATTTGGTTTTTAAGGTCGCAAAGATAAGGTGATAGATAAAAACTAAAAACTAATAGATAAAAGCGCTTTACAGAGTAAATAGCTTCCCGGATTGGATGCACCTTTAGTTTTTATCTATTCTCTTTTATCTCTTCATGAAGCGAACTGAAATAAAAAGGAGCTTTCAGCAAATGACTGCCATACCAACTGAACATTTCACCATCTACCAACATGATCTTTGTTTTGGGCAAATGCATTTGTAATTCATCAATATGTTTTTGTTTAAAAGGGTAGGGTTCAGAGGAAAGAAGGAGAAGTTCTACGTTGTAAGTTTTAAGTTCATCAATTGCTATTTCGGGATATCTTGTTTTGTTTTTGAAGGTATTTTCAAAACCAGCTGCTTCAAGCATAGAATGAATGAATGTATCGCCGCCAACGGTCATGTATGGTTTTTGCCAGATGAGATATGCTGTTCGAAGTTTGCTGTTTGATGTTTGAAGTTGAGAGAAGCTTTCCCTGGTTCGGTCATTTATTTCCTTAGCTTGTTTTACTCGCCCTGTTATTAATCCTATTTGCTCTATCATGTGATAAGCATCATCCAGATTATTGACATCACTGACCCAGACCGGGAAATGTTTTTCCAACTCTTCTACTTGTTCTTTTACATTCTCTTCTTTATTGGCAATGATGAGATCAGGTTGAAGTTGATGAATGATGTGTGGCTCTATTTGTTTGGTACCGCCCACTCTTGTTTTTATTTTGAACCATTCAGCAGGATGCACACAAAATTTAGTGATGCCGGTCACTTCTTTATCCAGGCCTAAGTCAAATAATAATTCTGTTTGCGAAGGCACCAATGAAATAATGCGCTGCGGAGTTTGTGGAATAGAAACTTTTCTGCCTGTTTGATCGATAAATAAAGACATGCAACGATTTGCTGCAAATTACTAAAGGAAAAAAAGTCAGGGCTAAATGAAATGGTAAGGAAGGTTTTCGAAGTCCACCGTGCCTCCTGCTAAATTTGTTTAGCAGGAGGGGTTCCGGGATTAATTACTTTTCATGGATTTGGACACGGTGACACTTGGATTTGGTCTTCAAGGAACTTGGATGGTTTTCTTCAATGGACGTTGGATCTTAACTGGTTTTTCTAAGGATTTGGTTTCGGTTTCTTTCTATTGGATATTGGACTAAATGTGAGACAAAAATAGGCGTCGGTCTAAAGCCTTGCAAGAGAAAAACTGCCCGACTTTTTATAGTAAACTGACCTATACTTTTTATGGCATTTACTATCACCGAAAATCCGTAATAATACGATAAATGTATCCTGGGAGCATTTTTGCACTGGCTCACAGTAATTTATAAGTACCTGCTGCTATTTGCCGAGGGACTGTATCACATCATATTTAGTAATGATATGGTAATTGCCACCTTCATCTTTTGAAAGTACTGCGCCATTCTCCCGGTTAATCAAATGACTTAACTTTTCAACCGGTGTGTCATAAGCCACCAGGGGGAATGTTGGTTCGAGTACTTCCTGAACTTTTGCATGTTTGATATCAGGATTGTCAAATATTTTCTGAAACAAACCGCTTTCGCTGATAGCGCCAACAGGCCCGTTGCCATTCATTACAGGGATATGCTCAATGTCAAATTTTTTCATCAGCTCAACAGCTTCAGAAACTGTTTGTGAAGGTTCGATCGTTATTAATTTTTTTGTTCCTCTTGCACTTACCACATCACGGAAAGTTTTTACATCAAGGAAACCTCTTTCGATCATCCACTGGTCATTGTATATTTTACCTACATAGCGACTGCCATGATCATGAAAGATGCAAACAACAAGATCATCCTTTTTCAACCGGTTTTTTAATTGCATTAATCCCTGTATGCAACTGCCGGCGCTGTATCCGCAAAACATTCCTTCATCTTTCGCCAGCTTTCTCGCCATGATAGCGCCATCTTTATCCGTTACCTGTTCAAAGTGATCGATGTATTGCATATCATAATTCTTCGGGACAAAATCTTCACCAAAACCTTCGCTGATATAAGGATGTACTTCATTCATATCAACTTCGCCGGTCCGGAAATACTTTGTGAGCAATGAACCATAGACATCAATGGCCCATACCTGTATGTTTGGATTTTGTTCTTTTAAATATTTTCCTGTGCCAACAATTGTTCCCCCGGTACCTGCTGTGCAAACAAGATGAGTGATCTTTCCATCTGTTTGTTTCCATATCTCCGGCCCGGTTGATTCGTAATGCGCTAAACGATTAGCCAGGTTATCATATTGGTTCATATGATAGGAGTTAGGGATCTCCTTTGCCAATCTTGCCGCCACACTATAATAACTCCGTGGATCTTCAGGTAAAACATTGGTAGGGCAAACGATCACTTCTGCGCCAACTGCTTTCAGTATATCTGCTTTTTCTTTGGATTGTTTATCAGTAGTAACAAAAACGCATTTATATCCTTTTACACAGGCTGCCAGTGCAAGACCCATTCCTGTATTACCGGAAGTGCCTTCAATGATAGTGCCACCCGGTTTTAACTTGCCTTCCTGCTCGGCTACTTCCACCATTTTTAGTGCCATGCGGTCTTTGATAGAATTACCGGGATTGAAATAATCAACTTTCGCTAATACAGTACAAGGAAAGTCTTTAGTGATCTTGTTGAGTCTTATCAGCGGAGTATTGCCGATCGTTTCAAGGATATTATTCTTTATGTCCATAGCAAGCGTTGATGGGCAAAGGTAAGAAAAGAGAATGGTGAACGGTCAATGACAATGATCTAACGTCCGCAATCAATCATGATGACAGAATTGTGCCGGTCTGTTTCTCGCTGGTAGCTATCGGCGGTAGATTGGGACTGTTGGTTTCTTACCGCATGGAGAAGAAATGACGGGGAACAATAAAGACAAGATATAAGTTAAACCACACGGCTTATCATAACCCTGCTTCCAGCGGGGTTTTTACTGTTTGATCTTCTCTAATGCTTTTTGAATAACAACATCATCACTGTTCAATACTTCATAATAACCAGCACCCCGCCACTTATAGCGGGCCAGTATTGCTTTCAGTCTTTGTTGGATCAATTCTTTTTCCCTGCCTTTTATTAAACCGGCCTCAATTGAATTACCTGGTTGTTTGATAAAGTCATTCCACAGATCGGCAGCATTAAAACGCCGGGTAAAATCTGTTGCTGACTTGTATTGTTCCATTTGCTTTTTATTCTTCAAATAGTAATAGTAAGCAAAACTGCCCAGGTTGCTTCCTGCGATGAGGTTATTCAGTTGCTTCCCGTACAGTATTGTATCAATAGAAACAAATATGTCGGGCATGATACCGCCGCCGCCATACACGGTGTCTTTGCAAACCGTCAAAAAAACCTTGCCATTATTTACTTTATTTGAATCTTTAAAACGTAACTCACCGGTTGAATGACGTTCCCATAATTCATCCATATAGACTTTTCTTCCTTTTTCATAAGATCGCTGAATGCTGCGGCCCAACGGGGTATAATATCTTGCGATGGTCAACCTGATAGCAGAACCATCACCCAATGGAAACTGCTCCTGCACCAGGCCCTTACCAAAACTGCGGCGGCCAATAATAGTTGCCCTGCACCACTCCTGCAACGCACCTGCCACCACTTCGCTTGCACTGGCAGATAATTCATCCACCAATACAACCAGTTTGCCTTTTTCAAATAACCCTGGTCTTTTGCAGCGGTATTCTCTTTTTTTGTTGTTTACTCCTTCAGTATAGACAATAAGTTTATCACCATCCAGAAATTCATCTGCTATATCAACTGCTTCGTCCATAAAACCACCTCCATTTTCTCTCAGGTCGAAAACGAGATCCTTCAGACCCTGCTTTTGCAATGTTTCAAGAGCCGACATGAATTCTTCATAACTATTCTCCGAAAATTTTTCGAGTTTGATATAGCCCGTTGTCTTATCCATCATATAAGCAGCATCTATCGCTGAAACAGGAATGGTATTTCGGGTAACCGTAACTAGTTGCTCTTTTCCATCTCTTAATAATTGCAAAATAACTTTTGATCCTTTGGAACCCTTGATAAAATTCTTTATCTCATCTCTACTTCTGTTCTTTCCGGCCAGCAGGCTGTCATTTACTTTAATGATTTTATCACCGATCTGCAATCCGGCTTTTTCACCTGGTCCCCCGGAAATTACATGAACGATGTTTATTGTATCAGCAAATACACTGAATTCAATACCAATTCCATCGAACTTTCCTTCCAGATCTTCATTGGCCTCCTGTAGTTGAACGGGTGGCAGATAAAGAGAATGCGGATCAAGTTCATTTATCATTTCCTCTATAGCTTTTCCCTGCAGGGAATCTGTCATCACCGAATCAACATATCTAAGCCTTATCAGATCAAGGGCTTTTTGTAAAGTGCCCCGGCTATTGGAGCCAAAGAATTGTCCCCCATGCTTATTGCCCATCTTATATCCCAATAACATTCCAATGATCAGTACAACAGAAAAGATCAGCGGAAGCCAAACTTGCAATTTTTTATTACCCATCATAAACCTTTATTCAGTAATTTGACGCAAAATACTGGATTTGAACGGAACAGGTGAAGCAGTTGTATAATTCAACAATTCTTTATGCCGGTTGTAAAACTCATCGCAGATTGCGGTGCTACAAAAGCAGAATGGTGTTTACTTAAAGAGGGTAAAAGCAAAACAATTTTTACACAGGGCATCAGCCCTTATTTTCTCAGTACAGAACAAATAACTGACCTGCTGCAAAAGGAACTTAAACCAGTATTAAAAAATATTGGTATTGATGAAATTTATTACTATGGGACCGGTTGTGCTAATCCCAATAATGCAAAGTCAGTAAAAAAAGCGATCAGTAAAGTATTTGCCGGTGCAAAAATAGAAGTAACACATGACCTGATGGCAGCAGCAAGAGCTTTGTGCGGAAAACAAAAAGGCATTGCCTGTATTTTGGGCACCGGTTCCAATTCCTGTTATTATGATGGGAAAAAAATTGTAAAGAACAGCCCTGGTCTTGGATATGTGCTCGGCGATGAAGGGAGTGGCGCTTATCTTGGAAAAAAAGTGATACAGTATTATCTGTACGGAACTTTTGATGATGAACTGCGGGGAAGATTTGATCTTTCTTTTACTACCAATGCATCGGAGATACTGGAAAATGTTTACAAAAAACCATTGCCTAACAGATATCTTGCGGGTTTTTGCAAGTTCCTTGCTGAGAACAGGGGCCATTATATGATCGAAAATATCATCGAAGACGGCCTGAACGATTTTTTCTTTAGCCATTTATGCAAATACAAAGAAATATGGACACTGCCGGTGAATTTTACTGGTGGAGTTGCATTTGGTTTTAAAGATGTGTTGCAGCAACTTTGCGACAGCTATGAATTTGAGCTGGGCAAAATAATGAAGAACCCGATGCAGGGATTGGCGGAATACCACAGTTAAAAGCAGAGCATGGCATTTAAAAAAATTACTGAACAACCAAGTTATTACCGGGAACTGGAAAAAATGCCGGTAAGAGAGTTGTTGGTGAACATTAATCATGAAGATGCTACTGTGTCTGCTGCTGTGGCTAAGGCCATTCCGCAAATTGTAAAATTGGTAGAAGCGGCAGCGGATAAAATGCTGATGGGCGGACGTATGTTCTATATCGGTGCAGGTACCAGCGGAAGATTGGGAATTGTGGATGCAAGTGAATGCCCGCCTACGTATGGTGTTCCTTATGGACTGGTGATAGGCATTATTGCAGGCGGTGAAAAAGCAATTACAACGGCAGTTGAATTTGCAGAAGATGATAAAGAACAGGGATGGAAAGACCTGCAAGCGCATAATGTCAGCGATAAAGATGTAGTGATCGGTATTGCAGCCAGCGGAACCACACCTTATGTGATCGGCGCATTGGAAGAATGCAGGAAAAATGGAATAATTACAGGAAGCATTTCATGTAATCCTGATTCACCGGTAAGTGCAGCAGCAGATTTTCCTATTGAAGTGGTGGTAGGACCAGAATTTGTGACCGGGAGTACCAGGATGAAAAGCGGTACTGCACAGAAATTAGTCTTGAATATGATCTCCACTACCATCATGATCCAATTAGGAAGGGTAGAGGATAATAAAATGGTGAATATGCAACTCACCAATGATAAACTGGTTGACCGGGGTACCCAAATGCTGATGGAAAGGGTAAAGATGAATGATTATGAAAAAGCAAAAGAGCTTTTATTGAAATACGGCAGCGTAAAAAAGGCCGCTGATTCTTTCTCCAAATAAATAGTTTAAAAATTTAACGGTTTAAAGGTTTAATGTTTCGTGTTTTACGGAGAGTTTTCGCCATAACGGGAACTCAACTTTTAAACCTTTGAACTTTTGAACCTTTAAACTGTTTTATCTTTGTCCTGTAGCGATTGTTTATGCAAGACATTGAGCCTTTTTATAACTGGCGGCATATTTATACAAGTGAGGAAGACCAGCGGTCACCTTTTTTTGGAAGAACTTATTCTGAATTCGAATTCTCCCAAACGGTATATAATTTTTATATCCATCCGCAATGGGATGATTTTGGGAGCCGCACACTATACCTGAAAGTATTGCTGGCCGATTATGAAGAAAAATATGCAGTGATCGAACTGATCGGTGAATGGAACGATGCCATTGAGAATGATATCATGGAATTAAAGCGGGAGGTGCTGGAAAAATTCCTATTTGAAGGGATCCATAAATTCATTCTCATCGGGGAAAATGTACTCAATTATCACAGCGATGGCCGGGATTATTATGAGGAATTATATGAAGAATTATCGGATGAGAATGGTTGGGTCGTTTGTCTGAATATGCCGGAACAAACTCAGTATGATTTCAAAAAAGCCCGTCTGAACCAGTATGTCGAATTGATTGAATTGGATAACTGGAGGACCTATAAGCCCTTTCATTTATTTAAAAAAATAGACGGAGAATTGATGGCAAGGCTGGGGAATTAGGCCAAGAATCGTTTTTCTAATATGGCGTTCCGATAGTACTTTTGCAGTAATTGATTATCCCCTATAACTGCATTTATGAAATGGTCTGAAATGTTCACCTCTTCAGTTGGCAAAAAGTGGGTGATGGCTTTGACAGGTATCTTTCTTATTCTTTTCCTTATTGTTCATGTGAGCCTCAATGCCTGCATCTGGGCAAATGACAACGGCAAAATGTTTTTGGACGGCGCCCATTTTATGGGAAGCAATATTGTACCCCGCATATTGGAAGTAGGGTTGATGTTTGGTTTCCTGTTGCACATCATCCAGGGAATAATGCTTGAATTTCAAAACCGCAGCAAAAGGAAAAAGGGTTATGCAGTAGCCATGGGTAATAAAGGCAGCAAATGGTATAGCCGCAGCATGGGATTATTAGGCACATTGATATTGATCTTCCTTATCATACATCTTTCTCATTTCTGGGTACCGAACAGGAGCAACCAGGGTTGGTTATTAGGGGAAGAGATCAACCTGTATGAGAAAATGAGATTTACTTTCCAGGAAGAATGGGTGGTAATTGTATATGTATTGGGATGTATTTCGCTTGCATGGCATTTATTGCATGGTTTTCAAAGTGCATTCAGAACGATCGGTGTTAGAAATAAAAAGTATTTGCATTTATTAAATGCAACGGGCATTGCGTTCTCGGTCATTGTGCCATTGGCTTTTGCATTGATGCCGTTGAGTTTTTACTTTGGTTGGCTGAAATAGCAGGCTGGCAGGGAATAGCAAGTAGCGAGTAGAGGGAAGAGTATGTAAGTGGGAAAATTCTTAGAGTCCCGTAGGGACTCAATATTGGTAGCCCCGGATGCAATCCGGGGAAACCAATGATAAAATTTCCCCGAACCCCGTAGGGGTTCAATATTGATGAATAGAATTACAGGACGATGAAGAGTCCCGACGAAGCGAAGCTTGTCGGGATGCTGACCAAAGCGTCAGCATGCGACGCAACGAAGACGATCAGGGGGCTGAAGCTGGGAACATAACCCTTTGACAAGCTCTTGGTGGCAAATAAATTTATATCAAAGTAATCAGTGGTATATGTTGGATTCAAAAATTCCTTCCGGGCCGTTAGATGATAAATGGACATACTACAAAGGCCATTGTAAACTGGTGAACCCTGCCAATAAAAGAAAATTGGAAGTGATCATTGTGGGCACAGGGTTGGCCGGCGCATCTGCAGCGGCATCCTTGGGTGAGTTGGGTTATAAAGTAAAAGCATTTTGTTTCCAGGATTCCCCGAGAAGAGCGCATAGCATCGCTGCGCAGGGCGGTATCAATGCAGCCAAGAATTACCAGAATGATGGTGACTCTGTTTTCCGCTTATTTTATGATACAGTGAAAGGCGGTGATTACCGGGCAAGAGAAGCAAATGTTCATCGGTTGGCAGAGGTAAGTGTGAACATCATTGATCAATGTGTGGCGCAGGGCGTTCCATTTGCAAGAGAGTATGGAGGTTTGCTGAACAACCGTTCTTTCGGTGGTACGCAGGTGAAAAGAACTTTTTATGCAGCGGGACAAACCGGTCAGCAATTATTGATAGGCGCTTACCAGGCATTGGAAAGACAAGTGGCATTGGGAAATGTGCAGATGTACAGTCGTCATGAGATGCTGGATATAGTGATGATCGAAGGAAAAGCGAGAGGTATCATTTGCCGCAATTTGGTGAATGGAGAATTGGAAAGACATTTCGGTCATGCGGTATTATTATGTACCGGTGGCTATGGCAATGTATTTTATCTTTCCACCAATGCAATGGGCAGCAATGTAACGGCTGCATGGAAGGCGCATAAAAAAGGAGCATTCTTTGGCAATCCTTGTTTTACACAGATACATCCTACTTGTATCCCTGTCAGCGGCGATCATCAGTCAAAACTGACATTGATGTCGGAATCATTGAGAAATGATGGGCGCATCTGGGTGCCGAAACAAAAAGGCGATACAAGAAAACCAAATGATATTCCCGAAGAAGAAAGAGACTATTATTTGGAAAGAAGATATCCGGCATTTGGAAATTTGGTGCCGAGAGATGTTGCATCAAGAGCGGCGAAAGAAAGATGCGATGCTGGTTATGGTGTTGGTACAACGAAGCAAGCAGTGTATCTCGATTTCAAATTCAATCTCATTAATAAATATGGTAAGACGGAAGCTACCAAACAAGGTATCCAGGATCCGGATACTGAAACATTGATCAGGTTAGGAAAAGAAGTTGTGAAAGAAGAATACGGTAATCTTTTTGATATGTATGAAAAGATCACCGGGGAAAATCCTTATGAAGTGCCGATGAGAATTTATCCGGCCGTTCACTATACGATGGGCGGATTGTGGGTGGATTATGAACTGATGACAAATGTGAAAGGATTGTATTGTTTGGGTGAAGCAAATTTCAGCGATCATGGCGCTAATCGTCTCGGTGCATCTGCATTGATGCAGGGATTAGCCGATGGTTATTTTGTTATTCCTTATACGATCGGTAATTATTTGGCCGATGAGATTTCGGTGAAGCCGATACCAACATCGCATGAAGCATTTGAGCAAACAGAAAAAGCTGTTGCTGACCGTATCAATACATTGATGAATATTAAAGGAAAACAAACAGTCGAGAGCTTTCATAAACGTTTGGGAAAAATAATGTGGGAGAAATGCGGTATGGCCCGCAATGCAAATCATTTACAGGAAGCGATCATTGAGATACAGCAATTGAAAAAAGAATTCTGGACTGATGTAAGAGTACCCGGAACGATCAATGAAATGAATCCTGAATTAGATAAAGCAGGAAGAGTGGCAGATTTTATTGAGTTAGGAGAATTAATGTGTAAAGATGCTTTGAATAGAAATGAGAGTTGCGGAGGACATTTTAGAGAAGAAAGCCAGACAGCGGATGGTGAAGCTGAAAGAAAAGATAATGAATACGCTTATGTAGCAGCTTGGGAATATAAAACTGACAGCAATTGGGAATTACATAAAGAGAATTTGACGTTTGAAGTGGCGAAACCAACGCAAAGAAGTTATAAATAATGTGGAAATGTGAAAATGAGGAAGAGTTCATGCAGGATATGGGTATTCTTGTGAAACTCCAAGGGAATAAAAACAAAAGTTCTTAGAAAAAAAGCATTAAAAAAAATACCTGTATAAAGACTGGAGGAATAGCTTTAAATTATTTTCTAATCTTAAGACAGGTATTATGGAAAAGAAGAACATTATTGTAGAAAAGTCGCTGACTTTTGGCATTGAGATCATCAAGTTCTGTGAATTACTGGAAGAAAAAAGAAAGTATGTTGTAGCGAGGCAATTACTGCGAAGCGGCACTTCGATTGGAGCGAATGTTTTTGAAGCTCAGCATGCAGAAAGTAATGCTGATTTTATTCATAAAATGAAATTGGCTATAAAAGAAGCAAGTGAAACGCTTTACTGGCTTTCTATATGTGAAAGAAGTGAAAGTTATCCAGTAAATAGTTCTTTAAAGACTTTGGTTGAAGAGGTGATCCGTATCATTTCAAAAATTATCATTTCCAGTAGAAAAGCTGGTGAGAAATGATGGAGATCGGTTTAATTGTAAAATATAATTAATAAATAATGGGGTTGTGGGATTTTCATATTTCCACATTTCCACATTTACACATTAAGTATGGAGCACTACATGATGGATCTTACATTGAAAGTCTGGCGGCAGAAAAATGCTGACGACAGGGGAGGATTTGAAACCTATAAAGTAAAAGATATTTCTTCCGAAATGTCTTTTTTGGAGATGTTCGATGTTCTCAATGAAGAACTGATCCGTGAAGGAAAAGACCCGATCGCATTCGATCATGATTGCAGGGAAGGTATCTGTGGTGCCTGTTCTATGTACATCAATGGTCGCCCGCATGGACCCTGGCATGCCAATACAACCTGCCAGTTGCACATGAGAGCTTATAAAGACGGCGATACAATTGTTGTAGAACCGTGGAGGGCCAATGCATTTCCCGTTATTAAAGATCTTGTTGTTGATCGTACTGCTTTTGATCGTATCATACAAGCCGGCGGTTATATCTCTGTAAATACCGGTAATGCTGTTGATGCGAATGCTATGCCGGTTGAAAAAGATAAAGCCGATGCGGCTTTTGCGGCAGCGGCTTGTATTGGTTGCGGCGCCTGTGTAGCGGCTTGTAAAAATTCTTCTGCATTATTATTTGTATCTGCGAAAGTTTCTCACTTAGCATTATTGCCACAAGGAGCTCCTGAAAGAAAAACAAGGGCCATGAATATGGTAGCACAGATGGACAAAGAAGGTTTTGGTTCCTGCACCAATACCGGTGCGTGTGAAGCGGTTTGTCCGAAAGAGATCTCTATTGAGAATATTGCAAGATTGAACCGGGAGTACATAATGGCAGGCGCTACTTCGGATAAATGATTCTATAGCTCCACCGAAAATTTTATTCCTGCCGACCATAATGACCGGGTACCCGCTTCCCATAGCCAATTGATCAATGGACCTGCATGAAGTATTGACCCGATATGATAGCTTGCTTCCAATCTTCCACCGATATTAAATTTTGAATTTCCATTGTAAATACCAACAGCCGGACCAGCCAGCAGGCTTGTGTTTATTTTTTTTGAAGGCACATAAAACAAACCGCCAAAAGCATGGATAAAAAGATAACCGGGATATTTATAAGAATAACCGCTGACTGTTTCACTCTTTCCAAAATAATAGGTGAAGCCACCATTATATGTAAAAGCTATACCGTCCGGAAATTTCATGGATTCCCTGTTAACCAGTCGAAACCTATGATAGACTGGTGCAAGATCCAGTGAAACACCAGCACTATGTGTTGTCGAGAAATCGCCGATCGGCATTTGTATACCGGCTGAAGCTAAAATATCCAGGCTTTTCTTAGAAGTGGGTTCTTTTTGTTGCGGGAATACAGAAATAAAAAATGAAAAACTGAATAAAAACAGCAGGATCTTTCTCATGATTAACAATAACTCCGGTCTTCTTATTTTATTATGGCGAATGTGCCTTTTCGTTCGATCTTAAGTCCTGTGTGTGCATCAATAACGGATACGATCCATACATAAACACCAGTGCCCTGTGCTACTCCTTTTATTTTTCCATCCCATCCTGCACCCCTTTGTGAAGTAGTGAATAGCTTATTTCCCCAGCGATCGAAAATGGAAAATTCTTTTAATTGATAATTACCCGGGAAAAAAGGTTTGATATCATCATTCTTTCCGTCGTTATTCGGAGTGAACGCAGATGGTACATAAATATCATTGTATTGCAATACATGTATCCTTACCGAATCTTTTCCAACACATCCATCGCCACGGTACGCAGTGACCGTATAACTAATATCATCCATAGGAGTGGCAATAGGGTTACGGATGGTTGAATCATTCAGCCATATTCCGGGTGACCATTGATAAGAAGTACCCGGAGATGCTGTTGATAGGAAAACAGATTGTCCAACCAATATTGTTTGATCAGGTGGCGCAACAACTGTAAAGTTTTTAATTTCAACCGGCAATGATTTTTCTTCATCAAGACAAGCTGTGCCGGTTGTTAATTTTAATTTGACTGTATAATTGCCCGGCAATGCATACGTATGTATCGGGTTAGTAGCAGTAGAAGTATTTCCATCACCAAAATCCCATGTCAGTGTGCCGGTGATCGTTGACAGGCCGGGAGTTTTATTGATAAAACGAACATAACCTGAATCGCAGCGGACAATAAAATCAAAATCAAGTTGACCGGTAATGATGCCGCTTGGTTTGATCCTTGCTGATCTGAATACAGCACCACAGGATACAGAAGACCCGATCCTTAATTTTATGGTATAGAAATTTCCTGATGGAGTAAAAACATGAATGGGGTTCTGGCTGGATGAAATATTTCCATCACCAAAATCCCAATCCCATGTTACCGTTCCGCCCATGGCGGAAAAAGCATTGAACTGCACTGTGCCGGAACAGCTGTCAAGAATTGTATATGAAAACCCGTTATTCGGGTCGTTAGCAAAAACAATATCATTGATATGAGATGGCAAACCGAGGAAAGATCCGCCGGGTGCTAAGTCAATATCGTTTAATACAAGATTACATCCTGTGCCGCTAACATTTGGCTGATGAATAACAGTGAGACTTTGACCGGGCCGGGAAATATAGATCTTTTCATCCGGCGCCAGTTGAATATCATAATGGGCATCGTTGGTTGCAAAACTTACCCGTGAAGACTGGATCGCAGCAACACTAGGCAAAGTAATTTGCAGTTGGTCTATTTTTTTTTGATAGGGCCGGGTCAGATATAAGAGTTGAGAGTTGGGAGAAAACTCGCAATGTGTGTAACCTGCATCTGGAAGCCCAACGGATCTTGGATTGCTGATAATGCCAGTCGAATTATTAAAGTCGAATAGCTGTATAAAATTAGGTTGTGGAATGATGTCAAAATAAGGGAAATGTACCTGGCAAAACATTTTTCCATCAGGACTTACTTTCATTACACCGGAATTCATATCATGATGCTGATCCATCACAATTCCTGTAGTAGAAACAACTGCTGATAGCTGAAGACCGCTGCAGTTTACCAGCCATGCCCTGAAAACATTGGAATTATTATCATTGGTGATCACCCACACATCTATGCCATTTGCATGACGGGCTGTAGTCAGTCTTTCTGTACAGGAAGCGGTGAGGAGAACATTTTTTACTACCACGTCACCTTTGCCGTTATCCCTTTTCATATTGACGATGGAATAATTATACCCTTCGGTATAACCCGATTCAGTAGCACCGGTTGTAAAAATATAGAACAGGCTATCATTTCCCGGCTGGGCAACGATAGCGATCTGGCAGGCTGAAATATTACCTTTCAGGTTATTGCCATTAGGCATCACCTGGTGCAACCGGTTATAAACTTCAATGCCATTAGTGTAAAACAGCAGGTCGCCATTTTCATCCGATATAGCAGCAGCAGCTTCATCAGCTACCATTACGCTGTTTGTAAGTAAAGAAGGAATGGATTGTGCTCCTGATGCATTAAAATTCAATCCTGCTCTGCCACCGAAATACCAATTATTATTTTGCTGTGCATTAACAGCAAAGCATGTAAGCAGCAGCATACTGCTGAATATTGAATACAATGCTTTCAACGGGGGTGATGCTTTGGCTTACTTTAGGACAAACCAGCAGCAAATTTGCTGCTTTTTTGCGGAATTAACAGCATGGGATAACTTTCCCGCAATAAAAAGAACGAATTTTACGATTTTGAGTTAAACTGACTGCAATTGTGTTGGTTAGGCAAAATATCCTGTATCTTTTTGATGACGTTTTGGTGTATTCCATCCGGCGCACAAATTCCTATTCCCGGCACCCCAACATCAAATCTTCGCACAAAGACCTTGCTGAATAATTCCGACAGTTTGAGGATCGATACGATCAGTATTGTACCCAATAGTTTTTCAGTAAAAGATATTCCATCGTCAGACTATCGTCTTGATATTGTAAAAGCAATATTATTCTGGATCAACAAACCAACTGTTGAAACGATAACTGTCACTTACCGGGTATTCCCTTTTCAATTAAATGCAGCCGTTCAGCGATTGAGTTATGATAGTGTGATGAACAATTTTTATATCAAGCCATTTGAATTCAATAAAGGACTAACAGGTGAACAAAAAGGGATATTTGATTTTGGTACGTTAAAGGCAGAAGGAAGTTTTGGAAGACAGATCGGCTTTGGCAACAGCCAGGATGCGGTACTCAATTCTACGTTGAATCTTCAATTAGGTGGAATGCTGGGAGACAGTATAGAAATAAATGCAGCGATCACGGATAACAATATTCCTATACAGCCCGATGGAACCACTCAACAGTTAAATGAATTTGACCAGGTATATCTCCAGTTCAAAAAAAGGAACTGGCAGCTGAATCTTGGTGATATTGATATCAGGGAAAACAAAAATTATTTCCTGAATTTTTATAAAAGATTGCAGGGAATATCTTTTCAAACCAGTAACAGGATATCGAAGAATATAAATTCAAATACATTGCTCAGTGGTTCTATCGCAAAAGGAAAATTCAACCGTAATATTTTCCAGGGGCTGGAAGGTAACCAGGGGCCTTATCGTCTTACCGGAGCTAATAATGAATTTTTCTTTATTGTGCTGGCCAATACAGAAAGAATTTTTTTGGACGGAGAAGTAATGCAGCGTGGCGAAGACCAGGATTATGTGATCAACTATAACACATCGGAGATCACTTTCACTCCCAAAAGAATGATCACCAAAGACAGCCGGATCCAGGCAGAGTTTGAATATGCTGACCGGAATTACCTGAATGCAAACCTCTACTTAGCACAGGAGTTTGAGATCAGCTCAAAATTAAAGATCCGCATAAGCGCTTTTAATAACAGCGATGCAAAAAATTCTACCATCAACCAGGAATTAGATGCAAAACAGAAACAATTTTTAGCCGCTTTGGGTGATAGCATTCACCAGGCATTTTACCCAACAGTAACTCTTGATACATTAACGGCGGGAAAGATATTGTATGAAAAAATAATTGTTGTTCCTGGCGTGGATTCTTTTTATCAATACTCAACTAACCCTGCTGCAGCAATATATAGTTTGTCTTTTGTGGATATAAAACAAGGCAATGGTAATTACATTCCTGACTTTAACGGCGCCAATGGGAAAGTGTATAAATATGTTGCACCAATAGCAGGTGTGAAGCAGGGACAGTTTGAACCGGTGCAGATATTGGTCACACCAAAATCTCAGCAGGTGGTTGATCTTGGCTTTGAATATACGATCACTCCAACTACTTTAGTAAAGGCAGAAATTGCAACAAGCAAATACGATGTCAATACATTTTCTCCAAAAGACAATGGCGATGACCGGGGGTGGGCGGCCAAATTTCAGCTGAGCAATGATAAGATACTCAGGCAAACTAATAAACTGCAATTGATCACTGCATTGGATTATGAATATGTGCAGAAGAAATTCAAGCCATTGGAGAGATTGCGAAATGTTGAATTCAGCCGGGATTGGGGCTTACCTTATTCATTTCAACCCATTGATGAAAGCATCATTAAGGCATCAGCTGTTTTAAAAAATGCAAAAGGACATTCCGTTTCTTACCAGTTAATCAATTATCATCGCAGCGATAATTACAATGGATTTCAAAATGCCGTTCTGCATACAGCTGATCTAAAGGGATGGCAGTTCAACAACCAGTTTGTGATTACCCATTTTAATACGCAAAATGATAAAGGTATATTCCTCCGTCCAATCATTGACCTGAGCAAACAATTTAAGAATATCAATAACTGGCGGATCGGTTTCCGGTATTCATTGGAACAAAATACAACCCGGTATAAAGTATCGGATACGTTGATCCCACTTGCTTTTTCGTTTGATAGCTATTCGATCTATCTCCGCTCAGATGAAAGTAAAAAGAACCGCTATGGCATCACTTTCTTTACACGGTCGGATAAATACCCGGTCAATAAAAAATTTGTCCGGGGTGACCGCAGCTTGAATTTAAACCTGCAAACAGAGCTGCTGGCGAATCCCAAAAGACAGCTTTACCTGAATACTACTTTCAGGAAACTGAAAGTATATGACCCGGTAATATCCAGGCAAAAGGAAGATGAAACAATTCTTGGCCGGGCCGAATATGTAATGAATGAGTGGAAGGGATTGCTGAACGGAAATATCTTATATGAAGTGGGAGCAGGGCAGGAGCAGCGAAGAGATTATGCTTTTCTAGAAGTGCCCGCTGGTCAGGGTGAGTATGCATGGAACGATTATAACGGAGACGGAATACAGCAGTTGAATGAATTTGAGCTGGCTGCATTCCCTGACCAGGCCAAATTCATCCGGATATTTACCCCGACAAATGAATTCATCAAGGCAAACTACATCACATTTAATTATAGTTTAAATATCAGTCCCCGTTCTGTGTTAACATCACCTGGCCTGAAAGGGTTTAAAAAATTTCTTGCAAAGATCAATTTGCTCACTTCGCTCCAGACAAGTAAAAAATCAATTTCCAAAGGAGATTTTGAGTTCAACCCATTCAAATATGATGTGAACGATGCAGACCTGATCATCTCAAATATGGTACTGCTGAATACTTTTTCTTTTAACCGCTTCAGCAGTAAATGGGGATTTGATCTCAGTAACCTGAGAAGTAACGGAAAATCATTACTGACCTATGGTTATGAAAGCAGGAAGTTGAATGACTGGCTTATTAAATTCAGGTGGAATCTAAGTAATACTTTTTCTTTATCTGTAAATGGTAAGAAAGGAGCGAATGCATTGTACACTCCGCAATTTGCCAATCGTAATTACCAGCTTTCTGTTTATAGTGTTGAACCGTTCCTGGCTTACATCAAGAGCACTAAATTTAGAATTGTAACAAGCTATAAATATGATAATAAAAAAAACCTGCCATTGTATGGCGGAGAGAAATCAACTTCACATTCTGTCAATGTTGAGTCGAAATACAATATTCTTCAAAGCACTTCTTTAACAGGAAAATTCACTTTTAATAATATTGATTATAAATCCCCGGCGAATACAACAGTAAGTTATATCATGCTGGATGGATTATTGCCGGGCAAAAACTACCTCTGGTCTTTTGGGTTATCTAAAAGATTGCTGAATAATCTTGAATTGAATTTTCAATATGATGGAAGAAAAGCAGGCGCTTCGAGAACGGTGCATATTGGAAGGGCGGCGATCACGGCACTATTTTGATTTGGAAATTTGAAGATGAGCCGATTTGAAGATTGAGAAAACGGGGTCATAGAAGTTGCCCTATTATCAAATTTTCAAATCACCAAATCTTCAAATCAAACATTGAATCTAAAATGCATCACATCCCCATCCTTCACCACATATTCTTTTCCTTCGATCCTTAATTTACCGGCATCACGGCAGGCAGCTTCAGAACCGTATTGCACATAATCATCATAGCTGATCACTTCGGCTTTGATAAAACCTTTTTCAAAATCCGTATGAATAACACCGGCAGCCTGGGGAGCTTTCCATCCTTCCTGTATGGTCCATGCCCTTACTTCCTGCACACCGGCAGTAAAATAGGTGTATAATTTTAGAAGTTTATAAGCAGAATGGATCAACCTGTCCAGTGCCGGCTCTGTCATTTTATACTCATCCATGAATAATTTTTTATCATCAGCATTTTCCATTTCTGCTATTTGAGATTCAATGGTATTGTTCATGACGATCATTTCGGCATCTTCATCTTTTATCGCCGCTTTCAGTGCTTCGGAATATTTGTTACCGGTATGCATGGAAGCTTCATCCACATTGGCTACATATAATATCGGCTTGTCTGTTAACAAGAAAAGGTCAGCGATCGCTACTTTTTCATCTTTTGAAAGATCGAGTTCCCGGATGCTTTTGCCTTTTTCCAAATGCTCCTTGCATCGGGTCAATACTTCCAATTCAGATTTTAATTTGGGATCGACACGGGCCATTTTTTCTGTCTTCGAGATTTTTCGTTCAACCGCATCAAGATCTTTTAATTGAAGTTCGGTATCAATGATTTCTTTATCGCTGACAGGATTGATCGCTCCTTCATCTCTTAAAATATTCTCATCTTCAAAACAACGGATCACATGAATGATGGCATCCACTTCACGGATATTGGCCAAAAATTTATTCCCTAAACCTTCTCCTTTGCTGGCGCCACGAACAAGGCCTGCAATATCAACGATCTCTATTTGAGTAGGAACGATACGGTCAGGGTGAACTAACCCGGCCAACTTATTCAGCCTTGGATCGGGTACATCCACTAATCCTACATTGGGATCAATTGTGCAAAAGCGATAATTGCTTGCCTGTGCTTTAGCACTATTGCTAACCGCATTAAATAAAGTTGATTTTCCTACATTGGGTAATCCTACAATTCCAGCCTGTAACGCCATATTTTAGTTTATAGTTTAAGGTTTATAGCTTAGGGTTACTAAGTGCTATAAACCTGGTCATTTTTTAAGGCGGCGAAGATACGCAATTCAGTTTTTGCAGGCATATATTACTATACTTAAACTCCTTAACTTCAAACAATAAACTATAAACCATAAACTCATATGGCTTTAAGCAGGATCTGGGCAGCATTCATCATTATTTCCCTTGTAGTAGCAACTATTATGGCTTTGACAAGGCCGAATGGAGGAAAAATTTACAGCCAGTTAGTAACAGGTAAGAACACTGATACTGTATCCGTCAGGGCGGTGGATTCTGCAACTGTACCCGCCTATGTACATCAGCAACTATTAGTCGAAAAGCAGGCGGTTTGGGGCAAAGAAAAAATTTATAAGGCTGATGCAACAACTTACAGAGCTTATAAGATGCTTCCGGCTAACGGCATTTTCGAAACCTGTAAAGGAGCAGTGGAAATATGTATTGGCCTGATCGGTATTATGGCCCTGTTCATGGGTTTTATGAATATTGCAGAAAAAGCAGGTGGTGTCAGGTATCTTTCAAGGATCATTGGTCCTTTCTTCTCAAAAATATTCCCCGGTGTTCCGAAGGGACATCCGGCACATGGACATATGGTGATGAATTTTTCTGCAAACATGATGGGTCTTGATAATGCAGCTACCCCTTTTGGTATTAAAGCAATGGAAAGCCTGCAGGAATTAAATCCTGATAAAGCAAGAGCATCGGACGCACAGATCATGTTCTTGTGCCTGCATGCGTCAGGGCTTACGTTGATACCGGTAGCTATTATTGCTGCAAGGGCTTCTGTTAAACCACCGTCCCTTAACCCTACAGAGATATTTATTCCCTGTATGATCGCTACGTTCGTAGCTACGGTAGCGGCCATGCTGATCGTTTCTTACAAGCAACGCATCAATATTTTTCAAAAAACAATTTTGCTTTGGATACTGGGGATATCGGCAGTGATCGGCGCATTGGTCGTTTACCTCGTGTCACTAAGCACAGGCCAGCTTCAATCATTTTCGGGAGTGTTAAGCAATGGTCTTATTCTCCTGATATTACTTCTTATTGTATTGGGAGGATTGTACAAGAAGATAAATATTTTCGAAGCATTTGTAGAAGGAGCAAAAGGAGGATTTGAGACCGCCGTCAGGATCATTCCTTATTTGGTGGGAATGCTGGTCGCTATCAGTTTGCTCCGCAACAGCGGAACATTTGAAGTGATAATCGATGGATTGAAGAATTTGTTTGCCGCTTTGGGTGCAGATACAAAATTTGTGGATGGCCTGCCCACTGCCATCATAAAACCACTTAGTGGAAGCGGTGCCCGGGGAATGATGATCGATACCATGAATGCTAACAGCACAGCTGTTATGTCCGGTGCAGATTCGTTTGCAGGACGGCTTGCTTGTATATTACAAGGTTCATCCGATACTACATTTTATGTGATCGCCGTTTACTTTGGTGCAGTAGGAGTGAAGAATACCCGTTATTCTATCGGCGCTATGCTATTAGCCGATCTTGTCGGTATTATTACCTCTATCATACTCGCCTATCTTTTCTTTGGATGATATAAATTCTCGTAAATAAAAAAGAGGCTGATTATTCAGCCTCTTTTTTTATTTTATCTTCTGTGATCTTAGTTACTGGAAAAAGAGGAAAGCGTCCTTATTGGTGTACCGGATGTCGATTGGTAACGACCACGGAATACCAATGTATAACTTCTCTTACGTACTGGCGCAAATCCATTCAAAGTAGCCAGCGTATTCAAGGTGCCGGTCTCTCTTACATGGAGGGTATCATTTTGAACAGTAAGAGATGAAGATGGATGCGGCAAATAATTGGTCACCTCTGTGATCGCCACATTGGTAAACACATTGGCATTTCTCTTTACAGAAAAAAGATCAACGTTTGGTACTGCTGTTTTTGAAAAGATGAAATTTGCAAAACGTATTCTTGATGTGGTATCAGCAGGAATAATGATATTGTTTTGAACGATCTTTTGTTTCGGGGTAGTCACTGTATCATACATAAAAAGGGTGTAATTAGTACCCGCCTGGAGATTCTCTGCAAAAGACATTTGTGGTTGTGTTGTAGTAACCAATGTATCCCTTATCAGAAAAGCCCTGAAACCTGATAGCACAGCAAAAAGCGACGGTGTTGACGGAAAAGTTGCAGCATAAGCTAAAGGGGTTCCTGTTACCCTGGCGCCATCTACATATACATGATTTCTTGCACTGCTTAAAGTGCCGTCGTAGATCTGAACAAAAGCTTTGCTGCTATAATCTGTTTGTTCCAGCGCCACTTCCTTACCCGTTTCTTTTACACAGGAAACTGCAAGAAATGCTGTGGCAATAACGGAGCTACAGGCAGTTAATATGGTAGTTAATTTCATGATAGTTTTTTTTCAGATTAATAATTTATGGCAATGAGAACCAGCATTCTTTTGTATGATATTGGTTTCCCACCGGGTAAGCTCCGATTGCAGTTAATGCCGGTATATTATACAGGTATTCCGAATTGTAACGTGGCCTTGTCCGGTAAACCTGTGCACCCAAATTACTGCCCTGGCTTCCACTCCAAAGATCCACTCCTGCAGGAACTTTAAAGCCGGCATATACCTGCTGTCCTGTTGCAGGATCAAGATTGTTATAATGATACCTGCGCATATCAACCCATGTTTCATGAATGCCCCATCCATACAAAGCAATATATTTCTGGAGCATAACTTTGGTCAATGTCATATTCGTGGCATCGGGTACAACAGGTACTACAGCCGGGTTAGCCAGGTAAGCCGCTTTGTTACCTGCATTGATATCTTTACCAGGCAGAATATTAATATTGTATTTTGTTGAAAGCATATCAAAATTCAGGCTTATCCCATTTACATAAGCTGTCTTGGCACTTGCATACAATCCTTTGCGGATATATGCTTCGGCTATGAGAAACTGCATTTCTGATGCTGTCATAACCGGGAATTCTGCTTCATCTCTGAAAATATATTTACCGGCAGTGCCTGCTGTTGTTGGGAGACCTGCAAGCGGAGTATATCCTGTAGTTCCATAAGCGGTTCCTACAAAACTTTCGGGAAGGTCAGCAGTAGCTAATGCAGGATTGATCGCTACAGACCAGGAAGGCGAATATCCTTTGATAGTGCCATTGGGATTTCCTCTCAATATGTACCATGCCCTTGGATCTGCGACACCTGTAAAGGCAAGTGTATTGGCTCCGGACATCAGGTCGGCAATAAATGCCGTCTGGCGTATTCCCGAAGTTGCATTATTGACATTCCCTCTTGCCGTGCCAAAGTAATTAGAAGTACCGGTGATACCTGTATTTTGAAACTTCGCTGTTGCATTATCCGCATTTGTCGCTTGTGCAAGTTCTGCATGATAAATAACAGAATCAGCGTTATAGCTTGGCTTATTATGCAGGTAGGCAAATGAACGGGCCAATATGCCATGAACAAATTTCTTCCAGCGATCAAGACTGCCTCCATTAAAATAAAAATCACTGGCTGCAAAGGTGGTTGGATTCATACCACCACCGCTGCTGTTTAAAAAATTCAGCGCCCGGTGGCAAATAGCCCTGACAGAATCATAGATCTCTGCCTGGCTCTCATAAGTAAATTGCTGAAGGCTTTGATCGAAAGCTTGTCGAAGGATCATTTCACCATATTGATTGGTGCTGGTAAATAAACTCCAGGCTCTTAATGCCCATGCTGCCCCAACAAAATCCCATTTCTGTTCTTCACTTCCCCATTCTATGATGCGGTTGATATTCTGTCCCATTCCATAATAATGGGCTGCCCACATAGAACCCATATTATCACTTGCACCAACAGTTCCGGCCATCTTATCATAGAAGGTGCCGGTATTATCAGTAGCAGATGAAATATAACTTCCCCAAAACTGGATATACCTGCCAATCAAAAGTCCGTCATTACACATGCCGTAAGCGCTGCCGGCAGCAGAGGAGCTACCCGTAAGGCTTCCGATAAGGCTGGGAAATATCAACTCCACAGGTTGTTTGGTCAATGCGTTCGGATTGGCATAGGCCTCTTCCAGTTTTTTTGAACATGAACTGGCAGTTACCAGGCCGATCAGCCCCGCTGCTATAAAATATTTACAATTAAGTTTCATAATAATTTATTTTAAAAAACTATTTAAAAATTGCTTTTATACCAAAATTTATTGCAGTAGGAGTAGGGAGACTACCATAATCAATTCCCATTCCACCCACTCCGTTTGATCCGGCGGTATTTCCATTTACAGAAGGATCAGCGCCCCTGTAATTGGTCAGCAATACAAGATCACTTGCTGTAACAAACAATCCCAGCGATTTGAATGCTTTCAGGCCACCCAGCATTTTAGCAGGTAAAGAATAGCTGAGTGTGATATCTCTCAGCCTAAGATAATTCACATCTTTCTCTATGAATTCTTCTTCGGGCATACTTGTATAATAAGCTTGCTGGAAATAAGGAACAACTGATATCGTATTGATAGTTGGGGTAGCCGTATTTTGAAGACCATCCTGGAGAACGCCTTCTATAACACGGGGTTTTTCCCTGTCCTGTGTACGCATACTTTTACCCTGTAATGTCAGGTACATATCAGTAGCATTAAATACATCGCCGCCAACTTTCAGATCCCAAAGAAAATTGAGGTTCCAGTTCTTATAACGGATACTATTTAGTGTTCCCAATGTAAAATCAGGCATCCTGTCGCCAATAACGGTAAATGTTCCTTCTACAACTGGCAGACCTGTTGTAGGACTGATCAACACTTGTCCCTTATTATTACGCATATAATGGAAACCTGTGATCGTAGTCGCAGGCATTCCCCGGATCATACCGCCTCTGGCATTGCCATAAAGCCATGTATCGGCAATATATGCTTCATAAGCTATTGCCTCTGGTAATGTCAGCACTTTGCTCCACATATGGGCAAAATTCATTCGGATATTCCAACTCAGATCTTTCTTGCGCATAGCAACAACATCTGCTACTATTTCTATTCCTTCGTTCCTGGATGAAGCGGCATTCTGTGTATTCAAAATAAAACCTGTGGCATAGCTGGCCCTGAATTGATTTTGTATCTGGTCGGTACAAAGTGTATTGTAATATGCAATATCAAATGACAACTTACTGTTGAATAATCTTATCTCAGTTCCGATCTCGTATGTTTTTTGTCTTTCAGGTGCAAGGTTGGGGTTGTTATTGTCAAAGCCATAAGAATATATAAGACCGACAGCGCTGCTGGTGAAATTATTTACGAACACTGACTGGTTTTTATACGGGTCAGGATACCTTGCTGTGCTGGCGCTGGAAACACGGAGCTTCCAGTAATTGATAAGCTTTCCTTTGAGTTTGGGAAAGATATCTGATAAAATTGCGCTGGCGCCAAATCCCGGGAAATTATATTTCCTGTTCTTTAGCGGGAAAAGAGAAGACTGTTCAAAGCGCTGCGTATAACTAAGGAAAACAAGATTGTTGTAACTGATAGCAGCTTCTCCAAAAATGGCAAACTGCCGGTTTTGAGACAAGTTTGGCAGGCCAAAATTATTTCTCAATAATCTTACCCTTGTATTCAGTCTTGTTATATTACTGTCAGTTTTTGAACCAACTGTTTGTTCAAAATTTGCATCGGTTACGATCTTGCCATTCTTATATAATTTATTAAAACCTGCGGGGTTGCCAGAAAGACTGGAGCCAATTGAATCCACCAGGTTGGTTCCGGTGATCGAGAACATCTGTGTTTCATAATCCTGCCACATGGTACCTACCATCACACGGCCCGAAAATTTCTTATAATCTTTTTTGAGTGTTGTAGTGATCGTATGGTTGTATCCATAATAGTCTCTCCAATAATTGGTCAGTCTTCCAAAACCACCGTTCTGGAGGCGGCTGGTCAGGTAAGAGAGCGGAGAATAGAATGTATAACCAGTGCTTGCATATGTATCATAACCAAACCGTCCTGAAATACTCAGCCATTTGAATGGATTGATATTGATACTGCCGGAAATAATCTTTCTGACCGTTTTGTCATAGCTCACATTGCGACTTGTATTATATAATGGGTTATCAATTTCTGCATAAGGGTCTGCAGAGAATACGCTGATCTTATTTCCATCTACATCCTCAAACTTGGATATATCATTATTGACAGGCCATATATAAAGACCGAGCAGGTAACCACCGGCGCTTCTTAATGGTTTGTCATTCTCTTGTGTGATGTATTGAAAAGAAGGGGCGATGTCAATCCACTTACCGATCTTGGTTGAATTAGTTACCCTTACGTTGATCTTTTTAAAATTATTACCTGGCGTTACAGCTTTCTCATCGAAATAGGAGCCTGATACTTTAAAGCCAGTAACTTTTGTACCAATATCTGCACTCAGGTTATGGACATGTGAAAAACCATTTCTGAAAAAATTATCGATATTATTATAACGCTGGATACCATCCGGGTACTTCGGGCCAAAATAACTTCCTGAAGTGGCACTGAAAATATTGCCGGGAACTCCGTTTGTTCCGGGACCATAGGTGTTCTCAAGATCAGCATAACGGGTCACTTTTGTCATTCGAAAACTATTGTCGTATGACAACCCGATCTTTACTCCTTTATCACCGTCAGTGGTCGCTTTTTTTGTTGTGATGATAATAGCTCCGGAACTGGCCTGGCTTCCATAAAGCGCTGCCGCTTCAGGTCCTTTTAATACAGTGATTGATTCGATATCGGCTGGATTAAGATCTGCAATACGGTTCGTGTAATCATTATTCCTGTTGGGAAGATCCTGTGCCAGTCCTATTCCAGAACCTCCATTAGAAGTTTCATTGATGGTGCTGTTATCAAGGATGATACCATCTACAACAAACAACGGTGTGTTAGAGCCTGTTAAAGAGTTGAATCCTCTTAATACAATTTGTGAAGAAGCCCCGGCCTGTCCCGATGTAGGTGTAACAGTGAGGCCTGCGATACGTCCTTGTAAGCTGTTTACAAAATTAGCTCTTTGTGTTTCGGCTATTTCTTTACCGGATGCAGTCTGTGCTGAATAAGGTAAAGACCTTGGACTTCTTTTAATATCTAAAGCAGTAACTACTACTTCGCCCATTGTATTATCAGCCACTTTTAAGCTAACGCCGACAGTTTCACTGCCAGGTTTCACTTCTGTTGTTTGGTAACCCACATAAGTGATCTGTAATGTTTCGCCGGGATTGACTTTGATGCTGAACTTTCCGTTCGCATCTGTCTGAGCTACCTTACGGGTTCCTTTTACCCTAACCGTAACACCAGCCAGTGGTGTTTTATTGTCATCAGAGACAATCGTACCAGTGATAGTTCTTTCCTGTGCCTGTACAACAGTAGGAAGTAAAACCAGCATCAGTAAGAAAGCAAAGAACAATTGGAAAATTTTTCTCATAGCTGTTTTTTTTAGTTATATATTTTAAATAAGCAGTTCCTAAGTTTTTACAATACTTCAATTCCGGCATCAACATAGGGTTGTAAAATGGGATTACCGGGTTCCAGTTCAGTGATCAACGTATCTATTTCTCCCAATCCACAAACCTGTATCGGCTGTACCGTATTTACTTTTTCAGCAATGGAAAGGCACACTACCTTTTTACAAGACTCGATCATGGCTTTCTTTAGCTGCACCACTTCCCAGTCATTATCCGTAATTCCATGTTGTGTATCAATAGCATTGGTTCCCAAAAAACAGAGGTCGGCTTTTACAGATCTTATCTTGGCAATAGCTTCTGAACCTACGGTAATTTTAGAATTTTTTGAGATCTTATCGCCGATCAGTATCACTTCAACATTGGGATGATGCATATATTCCAGCACAGCAGGAATGCTTCCTGAAATAAAAGTTGCTTTTAATTGTGGTGGAAGCGAACGGGCCATTTCAATGATAGTAGTGCCTCCGCTTGTAAGGATGAACATACCATTACCGATAATGTTAATGGCTTTTTGTGCAATAACTTTTTTCTGGTTTTGAGAATAAACACCATTCACAGGAAAATGAACATGATTAAATGAATGAGATAAAGCGCCACCATGAACTTTTATCACTTTACCTTCTTCAGCGAGTTCAAGTAAGTCGCGGCGAATAGTATCTTCTGACACATTTATCTCAGTACTCAGTGCTGATGAGAGTACTTTATTATGAAGATTGACCTGGTGCAGTATATAGGCCTGTCTTTCCTTCTTAAGCATTCGTTAGTTTTTGGCGATTAAATGTAAGTCAAATTCCCGCACAAAAACGCAGAAACCTGAAAATATTTGCAGGCTGTGAATTATTTGAGGATTACGCTATCTATTGTGTATCAGGTACAAAATTGTTTCAGGTTTCGGGTTTATAGTTTCAAGTTAGGTCGTTCAGTAACAAAGAGTCTTACCTAAGCATGATAACCTGAAACCATAAACCTGGAACAAAAATAAAAAACCCTGCCTCGCTTACGCAAGACAGGGCCAACTGTCCGTATCCATAGAGAAAATTACTTTCCAAAAGTGAACCTGGCCGTAAGCCCGATGGCTGCTGGTTCAAAATTTATATCGTTTACAATGTTCAATTCGGGTTTCCAGTCGAGAGAAAGGTTCAAAGGGATGCCGGAAAATTTATAATCCAGACCAATAACCCCTTGTGCGCCGATATTGGGATCTGTAGTTGTTTTTTGTGTAGTTGTATTCAATGTTTTTACAAAGCCAAGATAGCCGCCCACTCCATAATAATATTGAAGACCTGAAGCCGCCAGCGGTTTATGAAACTCCAGCATGGCACCTAATGCAAGCGGATCGCCAAAAGAGAAGTAAGCCTCTATGGCCGTCTTATCACTGATGAACTGTTTAAATGAAATGGAATTATTGATCATTGCAGCAGAACTGCTGAGGCGAACACCTAATGCGGTTTTATAATCTTGTGCCGATACAGTTGAAGAAATGGCTACTGCTACGAATAATGCAATTACTATTTTTTTCATGGTGATTGATTTAGTCTTCCTCGTAAACGAAAAATGATGCCAGGTAACTCTAAATGAAATGCTAAAGAAGATTCAAGAGGTGTAAAAGGTTTAAGAAGTTCAAGAAGTTGGCTTCGCAGGTGAAGTAGAATACTTAACGGGCAATAATAGTAAATGGAACTGTTAATTTTTTTTATACTGTTTCTTAGCCGGCAAACTTCTTAAACCTTTTAAACTATTCAAAGAGTTCAAACTTTGTTTTGGGTCTGCGGTCTTCCAGCCAGCGAAAATTTTCCAGCCGCATTTCCTGCGGAGTTTTCTGTCTCATCGGCCAGATAGTGCCGGTAACGCTGCTGCGGAATACAACTTTTTGTAATTCTTCTTTGCCAAAATAAATATCAATGACATCGCATTTGGATTCATTAATGCCGGTATAGGCGCTGTCCTCATCCTGTATATAATAGATACATTCGGCAAAACCGGCGGCCCGGATAGAATCAATGGAGCCGTTGGTAAAATAACCATCCATTCTTGCTGATTTTATCTGGTTATATATTTCCGGGTCAAGCCTGTTCACCATAAAACTATTGTCAAACACTTTCATCCGGTCTGCTTTTTTGTTTTTGGTAAACACTAATATGGTATCGCCGGTGATCTGGCTTTGCTGCGCCCACACAACCGGGTCCTGGTATAAGCGGAACACAGAATCTTTGAAGGAATAAAACACACTGTCGCAAACAGATTGCAGGGAATCTGAAAATATCCTGACATGATGATAGGCTTCAAAATAACGGTTCGTACTATCCTTTGTGTCATTAACGGTAACGACCTTGGTGCCCTTTAATGTATCCCTGATGATAGAATCTTTAGCTCCATACAGATCGGTCAACCGGGCAGAGAATAAAGTATCGGCTGTAATATATATGGAGTCGTTGTCTTGTTTTATGATCATTAATGGCTTATTCGTCGCCAGTGTTCTTTCATTTTTTGTGTCCTGTAAAATGATCCCTGCAATTATAGTAGTGCCTTGTGTTGAATCAGTGACTTTTGCATTGCCTATTAATTGAACCATACCTGTGCTGTCATCCGAGATCATCTTAATAGCTGTATATCGTCGGGGGCCGTCAGTTACTATTGGTCCTTGACCAAATTCTGCCCTTTTTGTTGCAAGATTGTAATAACCATCCCTTGTCTCAATTGTCCTGCCGCTGCTGTCTTTAATTATCGTGTAGGCAATAAATCTTGCTACCTGCGATTCGGTATTATATAATAAGGAGTCTGTCCGGATGGTATAAGCCGGATCAATAAGCAGCACATTATTCTTAAAATAAACATCCCGCAGGTCGGCATAGTAATATCCCTCTTTACTGGTGAGTACAGTTTTACCATTGACAACTTTGCCACCATGCGTATAAGTGCCGATATTGGTGGTCATATCATATACAAGATCGGGAGTGGTGAGTTCACCTTTTCCATCAGTCAATCTTACGGCACCATCGAGGTATGCGATCTTCTTGTCTATCAAATAACGGAGATGTCTTGCATAAACATGAGCAGTGTCGGAATCATTGATATGAACATTGCCCCATGCTTCGAATGTCCTGGTAGTATTATTGATCACACAGCTATCGCAATAAAAAAGCGATGTGCCCTGCCGTAACCTTACATTGCCGGCTACAATTTGCAGCCGTGTAGAATCACTGATCTTCAATAACTCTAGTTTTCTTGCAGAAAGTATTTCAATAGTGGTGGAACTGGTATCCGTAGGTGGCGTTGCGGCATCACTCACAGGTTGTATCACCTGTGCTGAAGAAACGATCGGGCCTGCAAGAAACCCGGCCAGTAAAAAGCAATAAAAATATTTCAGGTAACGCATTGTCTTTTATTCCCTATTTGGGCAAACTATCTTTTGGCAGGGGCGAAGTTATCGGGCCTGTTTTATCTTTTTTGCCAAAGATGGACAAATTAACGTAGCGTTTGGGATGTGTCCGCAGATCGTCCATTAATATCTCTGCGGCAAGGATGGCATTGTTCAATCGGTTATAAATTGTTTTATCATTTATCAATGCTCCAAGCGTTCCATCACCATTCTTGATCCTTGAGGCAACGTCTTTGAATGTGCTGATCATTGCATTCAATGAATCGATAGTGGGCTGGATTTCCAGTGCGGCTAATTTTTCTGAAGCTGTTTTGGCATTAGCGATCGTTGCGTTTATATTTTCTGTATTCTTTTTCAGATCCTCCGTTATCTCCTGTGCATTGTTCAATGTTTTGGCCAATGGCCCGGTTTGGTTATCCAGTAAACCATTTAATGCACTTGAAGCCTTGTTCAGGTTGGCCAGTGTTTGCTGAAGATTGTTCCGGTTCTCTATACCTATTACCTTATTAACATTTCCAAGCACCATGTTAAGTGTATCGAGTGAATTACGGACCTTGGTAAGGGTGGGAGTGAGCTGGGCTTTTACATCATCAAGGATGCTATTGTCCACTCTTGTCGTAAGTGTATCACCGGGTTTTAAAAAATCTGTTGATTTTCCTTTTTCAATAACAATATAGGATGAACCAATAAGAGGTGATGAGATCAGTGCTTTTGAATCTTTCGGAATATTAACCTCCTGTGTAAGATTGATGGTAGCAACAATACCACTCATGTCTTTATCTTTTACATCAAGACTATAAACACTTCCTATCACATAACCATTGATCTTAACCTCATTTGATTTGGCCAATGACCCCAGGTCATTAAAAACAGCATAGATCTTTTTTCTTTTGGTAAAAACATCTTTCCCTTTCAGAAAATTGAAGCCGAGAATAAGTGCGGTAAGGGCAATAACGGTCAGTATTCCTACTTTAGTTTCATTACTGATCTTCATGCTGTTGTATTTGGATAAAGCAGTGGCTTTAAGGACGGCAAATTAGCTAATTATTTTCAATCTGTAGAAGGCTTATTCAGTGGGTAGGGTCTCATTTTAAAAAATAAAGGCGTCCCACAAAGACACAAAAACCACAAAGTGGTTAAGATCAATGTGCCTTTTTGTGTTCTTAGTGTCTTTGTGGGAAACAAAATTGAAACTGATACACTACTATTCAGTGGTGGTTGCTTTCTGTTCATATTTCTCCTTATATGTTTTGAAAGCCGTCAGGATATTATTGACGATCTCTTCCTGTCCTTTGTCACTATTGATGTATTCTTCTTCTTCTTTATTGGATATAAAACCGATCTCCACCAGCACACTTGGCATGCCGGTAGCCTGCAGTACCCAAATACCTCTGTCATTTCTTTGTTTAACACCACGGTCCACCCGGCCTGTTTTGGCAAACTCCTGTTGAATAAGATCCGCCAGTGTCAGGCTTTTTCTGAAATAATTTTGTGCATACACAAGCATTCTTGCTTTTTCTGCCGGGTCAGAAGGATCAGGTAGTTTGACAGCAGAAGTAGAATCTATTTCACCACTGTATTCATCATCCTCAACATAATCAGAATTTTTTGAAACGGATTTGATCTTTGCATCGTTCTTATTAACGGCCCACACATAGGTTTCAGTTCCTTTGGCTTTGTTTTCTATCCAATACGTTTCATATACCGGCACCTTTACCGTTTTGTTTACCCATTTACCTTTTGATTTTACTTTTTTTGTAGTGGTGGTGTAATGAGAAACTCTTTTTCCATACCAGCCACCCGGCGCCCTGCCCGCACTGTTGCAATGAATGGCAATGAACAGGTCGCCTTTTGATTCATTGGCAAGATCGGCACGGTATAATAATGCAGCATCTTTATTTTGTTTTGGCCCCGGTAATACATCCGTTGTACGGGTATAAATGATCTTTATATCGGGAAAATGTTTTTTAATAGAATCGCCAAGCCTCAATGACACGGCAAGGCTAACATTCGCTTCGGTGGAAAAAGAGCCGGGTGCCCCGGGATCAAGACCGCCATGGCCCGGGTCAATGATAATGGTATTGATTGCTTTTGGATGTTCGGCTGAGTTATCCTCAAACGCCAACAGCGAGATAGCAGATACAAAAACTACAATGATCAATAAGGTTTTTTTCATTGGGATTGATGACTAGTAATGTTCCGCAAAGATAACCTTATATATAAATATCAAAAACCCTTGCGGACCTTTTCCTTTTCTTCTACAGCTTTCAGCAAGGCTGATACATCTTTGGAAGGAGAAACTTTATTGTTTTTTGTATCCTGGTTTTGATCATTGCCTGACTCGGCTTGTTGCTTTTCAATCCAGGCAATATAGGTCTTCACTGCTTTGATAATACAGTCAGCTGTTTCTTTCTGGCCTTCTTTACTATTTAGATAATCTTCTTCTTCCTTGTTGGTGATATAACCAGTTTCCACCAGTATGCTGGGCATGGCAGTGGCCTGCAATACCCAGATACCAACCTGCCGTTGCCGTACATCCCTGTCCACCCGGCCCACTTTTGCAAATTCATCCTGCACAAAACCGGCAATTGTAGCGCTGCGTTTGAAATACTGTTTTGTTTTCAATAATGATAACGCAATAAATTCAGGAGAGTTGGGATCAATATCGCCATAGTTCACTTTAAAATTTTCTTCTTCCATCATCGGTGCATTTTCCCGAACGGCTAATTCCTTATCATCGTTCTTATGAGCTCCGCAGATATATGTCTCAGCTCCTTTGGCGGGATTAGGAGTTGTCCATGTGCGGTAGATAGGTGTCTTCTTTGTTTTTTTCTTCCTGTTCTTCCCTTTACCTACATAATAAGTTGTGTTTTTATACCCTGTTATCTCGGTATGTTTTTTTGGCAAGGCAGCATTTACATGAATGCAAATAAAAAGATCGCCATTATTCTCATTGGCAATTTCTGCCCGGCGGTGCAATGCCGTTATCTTTTCTGTTGGTCTTGATTCAACAATCTTAATTTCCGGTAATTCATCTTTGAATTTTTGCACCAGTTCTTTTGAAATGGCCAAACAGATATCATCTTCATACGAATAAACGCCTTTAGCGCCATTATGGCCACCATTGGCCATGATACCATGACCGGCATCTACAATGATCGTACGGACAACTTTCTGATTTTTCTTTTCGCTGCTTTCTTCTTTGTTAAATGAAAAAGCAGCAATGCCAAATGCAATAAGAATGAGAATAGAAAAGGTTCGTTTTACCATGGCTTTTCAATTGTTTTTATGGGGTTGGCGTAAAGGGTTCAGCTCAGAATCTTCACAAAATGTTTAGCTTCTTTGATAGCAGGCCTTTGCATAATGAATTACATTTGCCAGATTACCTGATGAAACAACTGTACAAATTTAGACCAAACATCTTTTTTCAGGGAATATTGACGGCTGTGATGTTATGCACATTGACCACATTAACGTGGAAAACATCGGCAAGACATATTCAAGCACCGGATTTTCGCAGTCCTTTAACAGTACAGCAGGATACGATCAGGCCAATACTCAAAGCGGATAGTTCAGGACTTCTTATTGCAGGCGATACGACAAAACCTATTTTAAGAGATACATTACCTCAAACAAGGATCGATACATTCTCATTAAAGATATCAAAGGATTCTCTCGATGCACCATTGAAGTATGCGGCTGAAGATTCTGCCGTAATCCTGATCCCGGATAAAAAAATATTGCTTTACGGAAAAACAAAAACGGAGTATAAAGACATTACTCTTACTGCACCAAAAGTAGAAGTGGATCAGCAAACACAAATTGTTACTGCTGTTAATAGTAAAGACAGTACCGGGGAAGTAATTGAATTCGCACATTTCAAAAGTGGTGAAAGCGAATTCACCAGCGATACGATACGCTATAATTTTAAGACACAGATCGGTTTAACGAAGAATACATTTACAATGCAGGGAGAATTGCATGTGCACGGGGATGATATTAAAAGAGTAAATGAGAATACAGCTTTTATACGAAGGGCAAGATTTACCACCTGCAATTTGGATGAACCGCATTTTGCATTTGTCACTCCCCGGATGAAAGTGATCAATGATAAGTTGGCGGTATCTGGTCCTGCACACCCGGAGTTTGAAGGGGTGCCCGTTCCCATTTACATACCATTTGGTTTTTATCCATTGAGCCGGCGCCAGCATTCAGGATTGCTGCCACCCCAGTTTACCGTTAATGAGCAGGCGGGTCTTGGGTTGGAAGGATTAGGCTACTATAAAGTGTTCAATGATTACTGGGATGCAAAATTTTATGGTAACATCTATTCGTATGGTGGCTGGACCTTCAATGTTAACCCTTCTTACAGGAAAAGATATCGTTATAACGGGACTTTTGTCCTGAGTGTTCAGAATACAAAAAGCAATTTTAAAGGAGATCCTGATTTTGCAAAATTCAGAACGTATAATCTTTCATGGAGCCATGCAGTAGATAATAAAGCAAGACCCGGCACCACTTTTTCTGCCAATGTGAATGCAGGTTCTACCAAGTTCAATGAATTAGTGGTGAACAACACACTACGAAATTTTCAGAACCAGTTGGGGTCATCCGTTGCTTATTCCAAAACATGGGCAGGCAAACCGTATAGCCTGACATTAACGGCCAACCACAATCAAAATAACCGGACAAGGGTCATTAACATCAGTCTCCCGGACGCAGGGTTTACAGTGAGCACCTTATATCCTTTCCAGAAAAAAACATCTGTTGGACCTACTAAATGGTATGAAAAATTAGGTATAGGCTATAATGGTAATTTCAGGAACCAGGTTTCATTTTATGATACAGCATTCAAATTGAAAAACGTTATTGATACATTGCAATGGGGAGCCCAGCATAATTTCCCTATACAGGTTTCTTTGCCGCCCATTATGGGAGGAGCCGTTATTGTTTCACCTAACTTTTCCTGGTCGCAGGTTTGGATAGCACAAAAGTTCAGAAGAACATGGAACCCTGCCGCCAAGAAATTGGATACAACTATTACCAAGGGATTTTTTATGGATAACCAAATATCTTTTGGTATAAGTTTCAACACAGCCATTTTTGGTACTTATGAATTTAAAAAGTCAAGGATCATCGCCATCCGCCATGTTATCAGGCCATCTCTGAGTTTCAACTATAAACCCGATCTGTCAAAAGGACATTTTTATCAGGAACAGGTTGATACAACCGGAACTTATAAGCTTGAATTCTCAGAATTTGAAGGAGCATTGTATTCCGGTTTTTCGAAAGGGAAAACAGGTGGTATAAGTTTCCAGTTGGATAATAACCTTGAGATGAAATGGAGATCAAGAAAAGATACCGGCGACAATGCCATTAAAAAGATCAAACTGATAGACGGCTATGGATTTACAACCGGGTATAATTTTTTAAGAGACTCCATGAAGCTGGACCTTATCAATCTTTATTTGCGAACAACACTTTTTGAAAAAATAAGTATTACTGCCAGTTCTACACTTAATCCATACCAGGCCGATGAAAAAGGAAGGGATATAGCAAAGTATGCATGGCAGGGAGGAAAATTTAACCTGGGCAGGCTGACATCCGGAAGTATTGCTGTCAGCAGTAGTTTCAGAAGTAAACCGAAGGATCCTAAAAAAGATGAAGAGCAAAAAAAGGCTGCCGCGGCGCGGTTGAATGATGCAATGCTCAGGGCTGATCAACAACGATTGATGGATTACATGCAGCAGAACTCTGCCGAGTTCGTTGATTTCAATGTGCCCTGGCAGATAAGTTTCAGTTACTCGCTTTCATTTTTTAATACATTGAAACCGGATTACAGCGGGTTTAAAAAAGAATTTAATTCCAATCTTAGTTTCAGCGGTAGTTTTAATCTGACACCGAAATGGAATTTCTCTGCCAATGGTTATTTTGATTTTGATACCAGGAAGCTGCAAACTTTTGCGATGAGTATTAACCGGGAAATGCACTGCTGGCAACTTTCGATCAATGTGTCGCCGGTAGGATATCGTTATTTTAGTTTTTCCATCAGTCCCAAAGCTTCCATATTGCAGGACCTCAAGATCAATCGTACCCGTTCATTCCCTAATTAATGCTGGTGCTGCAGGTAATATTCTTTCATCCGGTTGAAAATAGTTGATTTTAATTCATCAGCAGTCAGTCCAACCGGTGATACCGGTTCGAGAAAATGCATCTCAATTTTCCCGGGCCAGAAATAAAATGGTTTTGTGACCGGTACAACTTTTTTAGTATTCAATATGATTGCAGGGATGATAGGCACACTGGTATCGGCAGACAACCTGAAAGCGCCATCATGAAATTTTTTCAGGGGGTCAGCAGTGCGGTTGCGGGTGCCTTCAGGATAAATGCACATATGGATTCCTTTCTGCAAAACCTTTTTCATTTTTTCAAAACTTTGCCTCCGGCTTTGTTCATTTTTGCGGTCAACCAATACGGAGCCTTTTATATAATAGATACCGAACAAGGGAACTTTGGTAAAAGATGATTTGGCGATCGTTTTATTAGCGCCGGGAATAAATGCAGAGGAAAGCGGGATGTCCATCATCGAATTATGATTGCAGGCAACAATATAGGCTTCTCCTTTTTTGAAATGTTCTTTTCCTTTTATGCGGAAACGGCAACCTGTTAGCGGTATCCAGATATTCATCCACAATCTTGCAATGGCAATGAATAGTTTTTGGCCTTTTGGATCAGGTAGCAGCCAGCAAAGCTGGGAAGGAATGAATATGACGAGAAAGAGGGCAACAAAACTGATGATTGCCCAAAAAGCAAAAATTCTTCCCAATATGTTTTTAATAAATGTCATGTTACAATTTCCAGTCAACCGGATCAATTCCTTTGCTGATCAAATATTGGTTTGCCTGGGAAAAATGTTTGCAGCCAAAAAAACCGGCGCTTGCTGAAAGGGGAGAAGGGTGCGCCGACTTCAGGATGCAATGTTTGTTTTCATCAATTAAAACTCTTTTTTCCTGTGCAAATTTTCCCCAGAGAATAAAGACCACATGTTCTTTTTCATCCGAAATTTTTTTGATCACTGCATTAGTAAATTCGGCCCAGCCGATCTTTGAATGGCTCATCGGTTCTGCTGCCCGCACAGTTAATGATGCATTCAATAAAAATACTCCCTGCTGTGCCCAATGAGTAAGATTGCCATGACCGGGAATAGCCACTCCCACATCATCATGCAGTTCTTTGAAAATATTGATCAGTGATGGCGGGGGAGGGACTCCATTTTGTACGGAAAAGCATAGTCCATGTGCCTGCCCGGGGCCATGATAAGGATCTTGCCCGAGTATCACCACTTTTACATTATCAAGCGGTGTTGTGTTGAATGCATTAAAGATGAGAGAACCGGGAGGATAAATGGTCTTGCCCTGTGATCTTTCTGTTTTAAGATGCAAAACGATCTGTTGGAAATAAGGTTTGCTGAATTCATCTTTTAATTTCTCCTTCCACGAGGCATCGATCTTTACATCCATAATGAGTTTGATGTTTGAAGTTTTTTGTTTGAAGTTATGCAAAATAAAAACCCTTCTTGTGAAGGGTTTAGTGATCCGGATTGGATTCAAACCAATGACCTTCCCGCCAGAAGCGGGATGTTCTATTCACCTGACCCTATTAATTTTCTAATCCTTTTTTGACTTTTCCAGCCTTTTATCTCTTTTTCTCTTTTAAGAGCCAATGTTTTGTCTTCAAATGTTTCATGATAGACTAAAGCCCAATCTTTGGCTCTGGAAGTAAATCCGTTATGATCAGAAAGATGCTTTTTGATTCTTTGGTCTAAAACATCACCCGTACAACCGGTATAGAATCTATCAAGAATGGTTGAGTATAGAATATAAACCGAAATCATAAAAAAAGCGAAGCATTGCCTCGCTATAGTGATCCGGATTGGATTCAAACCAATGACCTGCTGCTTAGAAGGCAGCTGCTCTATTCAGCTGAGCTACCGGACCGGATTCGATATTCAGTTCAATGACCTTCCCGCTATTAAACGGGATGCTCTATTCAGCTGAGCTACCGGACCATTTTAGAGCGGCAAAGATAATTGAAATAAGGTTCATGTATTGAAAGATGATGGAACATCTCTATCTATACATTATAGATATTTTTGAAATAAGATTTGGCGGATAAAAGGAAATTCTCCTACCTTCACACAAACGATTGCGTGAGTGAGGCAGGAGGATCAGCAAACCTAAACTGTTTGTCATGAAAAATATTTACAGATCATTGGTTGCGTTTCTTTCACTTATCATATCACTATTTACTTCAGCGCAAATAACCTATTCCGGCTTTTCTGATGTCTCAATCACTTTAAAGTCTGATACTACTACTAAGTCTGTTCTCATTAGTAATCTTTTGGAAGACAGGGTAGGTGATGTATCTCCTATCATCGGCACAGCTGCATGGGTTGATAATAATAAAAAGCTCCAATGCCGTTCCTTGTTATCCTTTGATTATGGTATAATGCCCAGGCTGATCAGGCCCGAGCAAATAACAGAAGCCACACTGATATTAAAGCCAGTTGAAATATTGACCACCGAAACTGTCAATGGAATGCAATACCCAAAATTTATTGTAAGAAGAATATCGGAACCATGGGAGGATTCCATGACCAGCTGGCTTACCCAGCCCGGTTCAAATATTGATGATGAGGTCATCAAATCAGTTCCGGAACATAAAAAGCATAAAACAGTCAGGATAGATGTTACAGAGATCGTACGAAATATGTTTCGTTATGGCAACAACGGATTTATGATCCGCTACGAAGATTCATTGCAAACCGCTGTTTTCTTAAGCCAATGGTTTGCTTCTGCCCGGTATGAAAATGAAAAACTGCGTCCTGAATTATTGATCAGGTGGTCGCTGCCGGCGAATATTATGAGTTACCCAAATTATGATATTGCTGAACTGTCCCGTTTACCGATGATCAGGACCAATACTTCTAATCAGCAGCCGGTAAACTCTATGCCTTATATTGCACCTGTGCCGGTAGTTCAGCAGGAGCCAACACCACCACCCAAACCAAAACAGGATAATCGGTAATCATCGCAAAAACTATTGAGCAGGTAACCTGAAACTATCGAGGAATACATTTAGTTTTTGCTCAGGTAATTCTTTTAAAGAGTATCCATAAAGGACACCAATGAATTTTCCATCTGTCCATGCTTTTACTTTCCAGTTATTTTTTTCGCCATCTTCCCAGTAATCTATAACCCCACGGGTCTTTTCATTATCATTGAGACGGTGACCGCGGCCGTATCCGGCAGACTTTGTAATGCCGAAACTTGTTTTCAGGTAATCAAGATAATTGATCATAGATTCCTCTGCCCGTTCAAGGTCATCGGCTGCTTCTTTCAATTTTACACAGATAATGCCATAACTTATTTCGTCTTTTACACATTCGCCTGTATATACAACAGATGAATCCTGGCTATATTCTTTTTCAAATTTGAACTCACAAAAGGCATATAAAGAACAACCTGAATTGCTGATGGCAACTTTCTTAAGCGATTGCGAATAGGAAAAAAGGTAACAAACAAGAAAAAAGGACAGCAATCCACTTTTTTTCATAGAGAAATTTTGATAAAGATAGTTATCGGTTGGGAATCGTTGCAATGTGGAGAAAAAGAGTAGTGTATCGGTTTCAATTTTGTTTCCCACAAAGACACTAAGAGCACAAAAAAGGCACACTGATCTTAACTACTTTGTGGTTTTGTGTCTTTGCGGGACGCCTTTATTTTTCAAAATGAGACACTACCAGAAAAAGGGTAGTGGGCTATTTTGAAATAATTCACACGGAGTACACAGAGATCACAGAGAATAGTTATGTTTTTATACTCCGTGTACCCTGTGCTCTCTGTGTGCAAATTCAAACCAGGGCACTATCAGAAAAAGGATACTGGATACGGGATTGTAGATTCCAGCCAGGGACCAGTATCCAGAATCAAGAATCCAGTAAATTGCGGTTTCTATGCCCAACTCATTTCATTACGGAACAGACAAGCTCACCATCGCATCGGTTCTTGCTATTGCTTCCGGCAAGCTGGATGCCTCGCTGAATAAAGAAGCCATACATAAAATTGAAGCCAGCCAAAAAAATGTGGAAGCCATTGTCGCCAATAAAAAAACGGTGTATGGCGTCAATACAGGTTTTGGGATATTAGCCAATACACATATCTCTGCAGAAGATACCATAACGCTCCAGCACAAGATCCTCGAAAGTCATAGTGTAGGTGTGGGCGACCCGATACCCGTAGAAGTAGCGAAGATCATGATGATCTGTAAAGTGCATTCGCTGGCACAAGGATATAGCGGTGCACAATTATCAACCATTGAAAGAATATTATGGCATATAAAGAATGATGTGATACCGGTAGTGCCCGAGAAGGGTAGTGTAGGAGCAAGCGGCGACCTGGCGCCATTGGCACATTTATTTTTGCCATTGATCGGTTTGGGAGAATGTTATTATAAAGGAACAAGACACAAGGCACAGGAAATTCTTGATCAATTCAAATTATCTCCCCTGCAACTAGGTCCGAAAGAAGGCCTTGCCCTTATCAATGGCACTCAATTCATTTTATCATTTGCGGTAAAAGCAGTGCAGCGACTGCATAATTGTTTGGAGGCGGCAGATATCATCGGCGCCATGAGTTTAGAAGCATTGACGGGAACAAAAGCTCCCTTTGATGAACGATTACATGAACTAAGACCATTTGCCGGAAGTAAATTGGTGGCACAACGTCTCCGCTTATTATTAAACGATTCTGCCATCATGCAAAGTCATGTTGATTGCGGACGGGTGCAGGATCCTTATTCATTACGTTGTATGCCGCAGGTGCATGGCGCCACAAGAAATGCATGGCTGCATTTAAAAGAACTCACCGAAACAGAACTGAATGCTGTAACAGATAATCCTGTCATTTTTTCCGCTGATGATACGATCAGCGGGGGCAATTTTCATGGACAACCATTGGCATTGCCATTGGACTATGCCTGTTTCGCCGCATCTGAATTAGGAAATATCAGTGACCGCCGTTGTTATTTATTATTAGAAGGTAAATGGGGACTGCCGATGTTATTGATGAAAGATGTTGGATTGAACAGTGGTTTCATGATACCTCAGTACACCACGGCCGCCCTGGTCACAGAAAATAAAACACTTTGCTATCCTGCCAGCGCTGATAGTATTCCTACATCATTGGGACAAGAAGATCATGTAAGCATGGGCAGTATCAGTGGAAGAAAATTGAATAAAGTATTGGACAATCTCGAATATATCATGGCCATTGAATTATTATCCGCCTGCCAGGCCATTGAATTCAGGAGGCCACTAAAAAGCAGTGAATTGCTGGAGTTTGCTCACAGTTATGTCCGTGAGTTTGTGAGCTTTGCAGAAGAAGACCGCATTTTTGCTGAAGACATCAATAAAGTGGCGGGAATCATCAAAGATTTTTCATTTGTGGAGAAAGTGAATGGGTTTGCGGCTTCGAAGAATGTTGATTTGAATGGAGGATTTCCTGGATTTGAATAAGGCCTCACCTAACCTCTCCTTAAGGAGAGGAACAACACACAGCCCTCGCTTTTCTTGATCTCCGCAATTGCCCGGAATTTTCAGTATTGCTGAGTAGCGTTGTACAGCTGATATGTTAGTTATGAAGTTTGGTTTAGCAATGAAGCACCGTCTTTCTCCGCAAGGAGAGGAACCGGGCACAGCCCTCGCTTTTCATAATGCCTGCATGCAATCAGAGTTTATGAAAATGCTGAGTAGAGAACCAAAGTTGATATGGTAGTTATGAAGCTTGGCTTTGCAATGCAGCGCCGTCCTTCTCCGCAAGGAGAAGGATAAGAGGATGAGGCTCCTTACATTTTCACCACACTCTCCAGCACCAAATTCATCATCGGCAGCAATGCCTTTTCTCTTTCATCCGCCGATATTTTTTCATGTGTGGGAATAATATCAGAAACAGTCAGCAGGGTAGCCGCATCCTTTTTTAAATAACGGGCATTGGCAAACAAAGCAAAAGCTTCCATCTCTGCCGCCAGACATTTATATTTCTTTACAATAGCCGGTTTGCCTTTTCCGGCCCGGTAAAAAACATCACCGGAATGGATCGGTCCGTTCTTTAATTCTAATTTTAATTCAGTGGCCGTTGCATTGATGATATCATACGCATCGCCGCGGTGTTTGAAACTATCTTTTGTATAACCAAATGCACATTCGGCATAGGTTGACTCACTGACGGCCACATCTGTATTGATCAGATCAAAGAGTTTGAGCTTTTGGGTATAAGCGCCGCAGGTACCGATACGGATAATGCAATCAGCTTCGTATTCAGAATACAATTCGTAAGAATAAATGCCGATGCTCGGGCAGCCCATACCACTGGCGCCAACGGTCAGGGCCTTGCCTTTATATGTTCCCGTAAAAAAATAAATATTGCGGGTGCTGCTTACCAGCCTGGGTTTCTCCAAAAAATTATCGGCAATATATTTGGCCCGGAGCGGATCACCGGCCAGCAGAACGATCTTCTCAATTTCCCCCGGTTTGGCGCTGATATGTACACTCATACAGTTGCAATTGTGTTTGAAATGAAGATAGTTTATTTATTATAGAATTACGATTTTTGCCGAACGTTAAGGCCTCACCTCGAGCTGTGCTCCTTCCCTTCGTTTTACTCGGGAACTCCTTGAGGAGAGGAACCGCACACAGCCCTCGCTTTTCATAAACCCTGCATACAATCAGAGTTTACGAAAATGCTGAGTAGAGAGCCGAAGCTGATATGGTAGTTATGAAGCTTGGCTTTGCAATGGAGTACCGTCCTTCTCATTAAGGAGAAGGATAAGAGGATGAGGCCCGAAACAAAAAATAAAAGATTCGAACATGAGTACAATGACCGGAAAAAAATACGACGCTGCTAAATACAAAACCCCAACCGGCAATAAACTCTCCTGCAAAGGATGGATACAGGAAGCTGCTTTGCGCATGCTGTTGAATAATCTCGATCCTGAAGTAGCGGAACGCCCCGACGACTTGATTGTCTATGGCGGCAGGGGAAAAGCAGCCCGCAATTTTGAAGCGCTGGATAATATCATCAAAGCATTGAAAGTGCTGGAGAATGATGAATCATTACTCATTCAATCCGGCAAACCCGTTGGCATTTTAAAAACACATAAAGATGCGCCAAGGGTGTTGATCAGCAACTCACAACTCGTTCCCAACTGGGCCAACTGGAAACATTTTGATGAACTGGAAAAAAAAGGATTGATGATGTATGGACAAATGACCGCCGGTTCATGGATCTATATAGGAAGCCAGGGCATAGTTCAGGGAACCTACGAAACCTACGCCGCCGTAGCCAATAAACATTTTGGTGAATCGTCAATCGTCAATCGTCAATCGAAAAGCCCGGATAGCGGGAACCCCATTCACGATTCACCATTGACTATTCACGGCTCTTTAAAAGGCACCCTCAACGTAACCGCCGGTCTCGGTGGCATGGGCGGCGCACAACCTTTGGCTATTACCATGAACGAAGGCGTTGCATTGATCGCTGAAGTCGAAGAATGGCGCATTGACAAACGCATCGAAACAAAATACCTCGATGAGAAGTACACCGATATTGATGAAGCGATTGATAAAGCTGTTAGCTATAAGCTATCAGCTGTTAGCCGCAGCATAGGCGTGAAATGTAACGCCGTTCATTTATTGCAACGCTTATTAGAGCGGGGGATCATTCCTGATACACTCACCGACCAGACCAGTGCACATGACCCGCTGATCGGTTATATACCGCATACACTCAGCAACGAACAGGCGAATGTATTAAGGCAAACCGATCCTGAAGAATATTTGAAACGCAGTTATGAAAGTATGTACCTGCATGTACAACTGATGCTGCAACTGATGGACAAAGGCGCAATAACATTCGACTACGGAAACAATATCAGAGCAAGAGCTTTGGAGTACGAAGCAAAGAATCCGAATCAAAAAGGAAAATTCAAATCACTAGAGTCCAGAACCCCCCAGTTGGGGGCAGGGGGGCTTTTTCCGGGCTTCGTACCCGCCTACATCCGTCCTCTTTTCTGCGAAGGCAAAGGCCCATTCCGCTGGGCGGCATTGAGTGGTGATCCCAATGATATTGCTGTCACCGATGAAGTGATCATGAATATGTTCCCACACAACACATCTATGATCCGTTGGATGAAACTCGCCAAAGAAAAAATTGCCTTCCAGGGATTGCCCGCAAGGATCTGCTGGTTGGGACAAGGCGAAAGAGAAAAAGCAGGTCTTGCATTTAATGAACTCGTAAGAACAGGAAAAGTAAAAGCGCCGATCGTTATTGGAAGAGATCATCTCGATACCGGTTCTGTTGCCTCTCCCAATAGAGAAACAGAAGCGATGCTCGATGGCAGTGATGCTGTTGCCGACTGGCCGATATTGAATGCATTGGTAAATACTGCCGGCGGCGCCAGTTGGGTTTCCTTGCACCATGGCGGTGGGGTAGGCATGGGCTACTCGATACATGCGGGTATGGTTATCGTTGCGGATGGTACAGATGATGCTGAAACCCGTCTTCGCAGAGTATTGAGAAATGACCCGGGGATGGGAGTGATACGGCATGCGGATGCAGGATATGATTTAGCAAAAGAAACGTTGAAGAATAACGATTTGGATTTTAAAGACAAATTAAAATAACAATTCTTGTCATGCCGGATTTAACCGGGGCATCTTTCTTTTTTGGAGTTTCCAAAGATTGCTCTATCTTAGTTCAGCACCATTTTGATCGCTTTTTCATCCTGTTAAAAAGTACATTGTACTCGTAGCACCTTTTGTTTAATGCTCTGTTGTAGAAACCATTTCATGGTTTTGATAAAAGCTATTACCTAAACTAAACTGTTGTATGGCAAAAAGAAAATTTTTGATGAGTAGGATTAAATCAAGAATGCCAATTTTTGATTATTTCGATTTAAGTGATGAAGAAAAAAAAATTATAGCTAAAGTTTGCTCAAACCCACATAAAATTAAAATTGCGCCTTTAGACAAAGGCTTGAGTGGAGCTAAAACCTTACTAGGTCAAATACATGATCGAATCAATGATAACATTTCGGGAAGAAGGCGTAGCTATACCCAAATTTCCAAGCTCTATGTTTTCAAAATTGGGATAAGGCACAAAATAGAGTATGAGTATGGGCAGATGAAAACAATAGCAGAAAGGATTATACAAGGGTTTCCCCCTACGGACATTGCTTATTCAAGGGATAAAAAGTTAGCAATAATAAAACAGGAATTCTTAGGGGACCAAGATGGAAAAAGTTTAAGTTTAAAAAGATTTATTGAAGAAGCTGATAACCATAAAATTGTTTTTGAGATGATTGATAAACTATATAATACAGAGTTAATTAATTGGAATGTTGACTCGGCGAGTCGAAAAAAGAAAACTAAACTTACCTATAATGATTTATTGAAAGACTGGATGCAAAAAGGTGTTATAGAAAAGACAATGAGTCAGCTTTTAGCCGATGTTGGTGATATTGAGCTAGAAAAATTATTAGTAAAAACTTATGGGCTAAACTTCGAATTAATACAATTCCTAATAGACGAAATTAAAGAAGAAAAGTTCGAGGCTGCAATAGGTCCTGTGCATGGCGATTTGCATGCCGAAAATATATTGATAAGCAAAAAAATTAATTTAATTGATTTTGGATGGACTGATTATCGTTGGAAAGCTGTGGATTTTATCTGGCTGGAATGCTCATTAAAGTATGTTGTATGTACTCCTTCTGTAGGAATTAATAGTTATTTAAGAGCTGAAGATATTGTTGATTCTTATTGGAATAAAAGTGAAGATTTTAATTTTGATGAGATTGTAAGTATGATTCAAGGTCAGTCAATGGCAAAGATTGTCGCAGGAATAATCGCAATTAGAAAAAATATTAAGGCACTAGATGTTTTGTCAGATTTAAACGAATATAGAAAAGGACTTGTTCTAATGTCGTATTCACTATTGTCATTGCCCAGAATTAATAAGATTTATTTGATTCATAGCATTTGTAATAATCTTTTAAAAATTTATAAACACAAAAGAAAAGAAATAGGTCATTATGATATTTTATATGGGACTAAGGGATTGCTTTGGCCTGACAAGCCTGGTAGAATGGTTGAAAAAGCCGTTAAAATTCATACGGATTCGGGAGTATGTTTAGATATTGGTTGTGGAGATGGTAAAAATATCGCTTTTCTTCGAAAAAATGGATGGACTGTTGAGGGGATTGACAATAGTTTTCTTGCTATACAAGGAGCAAGGCATAGATTAAAGAGTTTAAATTTTGTTGACAAAATAAGCTTAATGGTGGAGGATTGTGTTTCATATTCTTTGAAATCTAATTACTACGATTTTATAGTGAGCTATGGATTATATCATTGTTTGGATGATAGTCAAGTCATAATAACTCATAAAAAAATAACTAATTCACTTAAGCGCGGAGGTGTTGTGGCATTTGCAATGCTCAATGATACAATGCCAATTCCTTTTAACCATGGTACTTCTGGTAAAATGTATTTAAGAGGAGAACAATTCGTCAAAGAACTTATTGAAAAGGATTATGATATTATCGAGTTGTATTCCGGTGAAATAGAAGAAGATCATTTGCCTGTAATTGGAAAGCATAAGCATGGTGTTACATGGGGATTATTTAGAAAGAAATAAAATGAATAAAGAAAAAACGATAGTGATAGTTGTGGGACATCCGGGCGTTGGTAAGACAACTTTCTGTAATTTATTTGCTCAAATTCATAAATTCAAAAATATAAATACTGGAAAGTGTATTTCAGAGTATTTGTTAATGAAGAAAATTAAAATTGGACAAAAAGAGAGTTGGGGGGAAGTTTTTTTACAAAACTTTCCGCCTGAGTATGTTTATAAAGTAATTAACAAAAAAATTGTTGATGACTCTAAGTTTATTCTTGATGGGCTAAGACTTTATTCCGCTTATTTGAAATTTAAGAAAGAATATCAAAAAGTGATTAATGTAATAATAGACGCAAAGGAGGATATCAGAAGTAAACGGCTGTTCGAGAGGTCAACTAACGAGGGCTTTGAGCATGATGAGGCCCGAAATATTTCAATTGCAAAAGATAAGTTTCAAATAGAGCTTAATAAGCTTGAGAAAAAGGCAAACATAATAATAGACAATAGCGGCTCTCTGGATGACTTGATAAGAAAAATTAAATCTTTCCCTTTTTAGCTTTCTCCCGCTGTCCGTAGTGTTCTCCAAATTTTCAACGGTTGTCCCCGGCTGTCCGTAATTTTCCTTAAATAAAAAAAATCTTGAACGGTTATCCTGAGTTTGCAACTCAGGATCGGCTTTGCAAAAGCCATCCAACCTGCCGATATATTCCTATAGCAGATCAGGTAAGCAACCATCAGTAGAATAATAAAGAGATCAGGTCTGATGCCCGGCTTTGCAAAAGCCGTCGAACCTGCAATTGCAGTAACCAGCAATCCAGAAAAAAAACTTTATAACCGGTGTTTTTCTGATCCAAAACATATTGCTCATGGTTACATTTAACCAGTAATAGTAAGGTTTAGAGGTTGGTTTGGCCTTAGTTATAAACTAAGGCCAACTTTCCTACAGCAGATAATTTACTATGAGTATCGGAGGTTATAAGATCAGGAATAAAGAGGCTGTCCATTTTATAACATTTGCTGTAGTGGAATGGGTGGATGTATTTACAAGAAAAGAATATCGTGATATTGTTGTTGACAGTCTGCGGTATTGTCAGCAGGAAAGGGGTTTGTTATTGCATGCCTGGTGTTTGATGAGCAATCATATTCATCTTGTTCTATCTGCAACCGGTAATGACATAAGTGATATCCTGCGTGATTTCAAAAAATTTACCAGTAAACAGGTCATCAAAGCGATTGAATCCAATCAGCAGGAAAGCCGGAGAAGCTGGATGCTGCACTTATTCAAACAACAGGGAGAGAAGAACAGCCGTAATGTCAACTACCAGTTTTGGCGGCAGGATAATCATCCCAAAGAACTATTCAGTTCGGGTTTTACTGTACAGAAGTTGAACTACATTCATAATAATCCTGTGGAAGCAGGGATTGTTGATAAGGCCGAAGAGTATTTATACAGCAGCGCAAGAGATTATTATCAGGGTAAAAAATGCGGATTGCTGGACCTGGTATTCTTATAGTACTATTCCTCCGCCTTGTCAGGTGTTCTCAAAAAATAACACGCCGTGGTCGGTGTTTCTTCTTCACCGACCACTCGAATAAATAAAGAATCTTCATTACGCTTCAGAAACTAACTAAACTCAGGTGGCGGGTGGAAGAAAAACACCCGCCACGGCGTAAGTTCAGAACAGGCGATGCGATGTCAAATTATTTGCGGATATCTTATTTTTTGAAAAGTACCAGGTAATTGTTAGTTTCATAAGAACATTACTGCTTACCGGATAATACAAATTCATACTCCATTTAAAAAATAGTCATACAATGGGACAAAATGAAAATGTTGACAACCTTCTTGACTTAGCTTCAAGCCTGAGTGATTATATCGGATTTGAAGTCGCAGAAACAAATCCTATAGCCGGCGGGATACTTGTTTTAACTTCTGAATTGTTTAAGGATATTTTTAAATCATCGTCATCAGTACCTGTTTTAACGCCGGCGGAGCTGACAACAATTCTTAACAATGAACTCACTGACCAGAAAGTTCAGGACTTCAAAGACATTATTACGGCGCAAATGGATCAATTTGACCAATACATATCAACTGTTAAAGTAATCAAGGAAATTGATAACCCGGCAGTAGTTGCTTCAAAAATTTCTACGCTGAATGGCAATTATTTCAAAACTTTTCATGACTATGTGTATGGTGCAGCAGATAGCGGTTCGGTGTCAACCATTCTTTCCGCTTTATCATCCGAACAAAGTTTAATGGGATATTTAGATCTTTATTTAGCAGAAGCCGCTTTTAGCTTGCTTATCTGTAAACAATTAATTGCACTGACGTTCAAGAAGAATTCATCGGGTACTTCAGGTGGTGATTATAAAGCAATGAACGTTTGCAACACACCTGCCTATCCAACACTGCTCGTAAATTTGCAGGCCTATGCTGAAACTGCTGAAAAACTTGTTGCTGCAATTGAAGATGAAGTGTTTTCCCAATTGGATCAGGTTTCTTATCCATGGAAAGCAACATTGCATGGCGGAGGTATGGAGGAGAGAACCTCTTATGATGTTTATGATGGGGACAAAGATGTTTTTAAAGGAGAGATTGATCAGATGGGTGTACACGTAGATCAATTAATGCAAAAAGCTCAGCAATTCGCACAGGGCTATATTGTACAAAAACAGCAAACATTATATGCACAGTATTATAAAAACAGGGACAAAGCATTGGCAACTATTGAGCACTGGAAGGATTTACTGATTAAATATCAGTCGATAGGATTTCAAAATCAACCACCCACTGCTGCGCCCGGTTTCGATGGAACACAATGGGATAAGGAAATAAGCTCATTCGCCCCGAATTCCGGATCCCCATGGATTAATTGTGTTGTGGTTTCATATGCCGTTAAATTCATTTACAGTACCGCGAATGGTGACTCTGATGGAGAATTAGGGCCATGGCTGAACATTGTTAATAACAAATGGGCGTTTCCAAAACTAACAGGTATACCCGTTGGGGTCAATAATAATCATAGCACCATTATAGGAAGAAAAATTTACAGACGTTTTTTATATCAGAGAAATATTAATGCTCTGCCGGTTGGTTCACCGCTGCTTCCCAATATGATTCCTTCTTATACGGATATGGGTCAGAAAGCAACATGTGTTGGAGTTTTGAATGACAATACGACAACAGTTTTTCAGGACACCAACAATCAAGCTGGTTGATTTTTCCGCCTTGTCAGGTGTTCTCAAAAAATAACACGCCGTGGTCGGTGTTTCTTCTTCACCGACCACTCGAATAAATAAAGAATCTTCATTACGCTTCAGAAACTAACTAAAGTCCGGTGGCGGGTGGAAGAAAAACACCCGCCACGGCATATGCATTATATTGCGTCATGATCAAGCTCATTCCCGCCTGCATAATTATCGTAACAATGATCTCCTGTCATTCACCCGGCAAGATAGGAGAGACGCAAGTTCAGTTGCCGGAGAACCAGGAAAATTTTTGGCGATCACTGGCGCAGATCTGTGGCAATACGTATGAGGGAACGGTGGTGGCAGCGCCTGCTGCTGATACGGTGTTTAAAGACAAAAAGCTATTGATGCATATAAGAAGCTGCCAGGATAATATAATACGCATACCTTTTATAGTAGGAAATGATCTGTCGAGAACATGGGTGTTCACTAAAGAAGCGGATGGATTATTACTGAAGCATGATCACCGGCATAAAGATGGTACGGCGGACAGCATTACATTCTATGGTGGTAAAACATCTAACAAAGGGACCACTGTCATGCAATTCTTTCCTGCCGATCAGCAAACAACATCCCTGTTACCTGCTGCAGCAGGTAATGTATGGTGGGTGGAACTGGTAGCCGGAAAATATTTTACCTATAACCTCCGTCGTTTAGGAACAGACAGGTTCTTCAGCATCCGCTTTGATCTTACAAAAACTGTTGCAGCGCCTGCTGCACCCTGGGGCTGGCAGGATTGATAAGTGCAGGCTTTAACACTACTGTGTAAAGTAAAAACCTTTACTGTCATTAATAGACCTATCTTCACCGTGAGATTGTACAGATCTCCTGACACTTAGTATTAGACCGCTCCAAATTTTTACTCTTCTCCTTAGTAACAGTTTATCCTTCTTTACGCTTTGTATCTGCTCACAGGTATTTTATTTTTTATTTTAAATCGTTTATTTATGAACATGTATGTTTCGAATTTAAGCTTCCACACAAATGATGAAGCTTTGAAAGAATTATTTTCAGCTTATGGTACTGTTAGCTCAGCCAAAGTGATAACAGACAGGGAATCCGGCCAGAGCCGTGGTTTTGGTTTTGTTGAAATGGGTATTGAAGCCGAAGCTGCGGCCGCTATGAAAGGTTTGCACAGCAAAGAAATTGAAGGCAGGGCTATGTCAGTTAGTGTAGCGAAAGAAAAAGCGCCCCGCTCTGACAACAACAAATGGTAAGGGGATAAAGAATAGTATCATCCATAAATAGTACACAATACTGCCGGTAGTACAGTACATCCGGCAGTATTGTTTCATTCTCATTAAAAAAATCATCATGAAAAAAGCCATAGGTCTTTTGTCAATTGCTATTGTTCTTGCGGCGGCAGCTTGCAACGATAAACCTGCTGAGGTCAAGAAAGAGGTTATTATCGTTCCTGTTACTACACCGGTTGTTGTGGTAGAGGAGCCTCCTGCCAAATCTACTACGGTAACCCTGGATAAAAATGGGGTTAAAGTAGAAACAAAGAAAGTGAAAGTGGCAGTAAAAAATAACTGATCGTTTTCCTTTACTTAAAATCCTTTTTAGCCGGTACATGTATATCAGCTATCTTTGCCGCTATGAGTGAAATTCAGGATGAGATAATACAATTTTGGGCGGTAGGTTCTTCTTCCGCCAGCAAAAGGGATCACACAAAATTCTTTGTAGAGAATAATATCTGGGAAGATGGGGCGGGGAAAAAAGGCGATCCCGTCAATAAGTCCACACTCGATATGATCAAAAAAGGCGATTACTTATTATTGCAATCTTCTTCAAAAGGTAAGGGCGCCAACAGGTCATCAGCCAAACTAAAAGCTGTTGGCAAAGTAACAGGAAGAATAAAGGACAATTATTATACATTCTTTGTGGCATGGGATACCAGGGATCCCCATCAATTTCCAAAAGAGTTCAATGGGATAGTGTATGACAAAGCTGTCGAATCAATGAAAGTTGATGAGATGCTGAGGTTTGCCCGGAAAATAATCGGCTTTACTCCTGTAAGTGTAGCGGAAAATACAACGCCCTAGTATCTGTATTTCGTAAAAGTATAACACAGGCCACATTCATCCTGATCTCTTTGTGGTTTTTCTTGTCTTTGCTGAATGTCTTTATTCCACTCATATTTTGGCGATGTTTACCTCCAATAATCTCATACAACCAGTCATCGGAATTTAAAGCAGTAGTTTATTGGATGCTGTAACTTAATAGAGCAAATCAACTCTATTATGAACAATACTTTATTTGAACGCCGCCGCTTTATAAAAAGTTCTGCCTTTGGTTTGATAGGCATTACCAGCGTTGGCTTTGCATCCGGGCAAGGTAATATTATCAAAACGATCAGCGCCGGTAATACCGAACCTTTATTCTACCGCTATCCCGGTATCAATGATACAATGGTCAGCAGTATCGTTGGCGCATCACATGGCAATTTTGAAAAAGTAAAAGAGTTGGTAACAAAACGTCCCGAACTGGCCGGTGCATGCTGGGACTGGGGCTTTGGCGATTTTGAAACTGCACTCGGTGCTGCATCACATGTTGGCCGCCGGGATATTGCTGAGTTCTTAATGAGCCATGGAGCCAGGCCGGATATTTTTACGTATGCAATGCTGGGCATGAAAAAAAGTGTGCAGGAGATCATTGAAACTGTTCCGGGCATTCAAAAGAATGGCGGGCCGCATGGCATCACTTTATTACAACATGCAAAGAATAGATTGGAGGATAAAAATATTTCAGCTAATGACGCAGCCAATGTAAAAGCTGTGATCGGCTATCTCGAAAGTGTTGGCGACGCAGATATAAAACCAACAAGTCTTGAACTGACAGAAGAAGAAAAGAAAAAATATTTGGGTGAGTATCGTTTTGGAGCAGGTGAAGGAGAAATATTTGTTGTGGATATTCACCGGCTTGGCTTTGTGCAAATAGCCCGCAAAGGTTCTGCCGGCCGCAAATTGAGTAAAACAGGTGAACATACTTTCTCACCGGCCGGGGCGCCATCTGTAAAGATCATTTTCAAAATACAGGATGATAAAGCCATTTCAGTAAGTATTCATGAACCTGAGCCACTGGTAACTGCGGTGAGAGTATGATTTCGTCAACGGGGTGAATTTTTTATACAAACTGAAAAATCTCAGTTTTTTACCTGATATATGTCATGCACAGGTGGTGGTATTTCTGTAACCTTTGGAATGCCAATCATTTTTATCATTAATACATTTTTTATGAAATACACCGATGCAGTTTCCCATTGTGGTCATGATCATTCGCAGTGGCTAAAGAGCCTGGAGTTTTATGATGATGACCTGGATAGTCTTGAGAACAGGTTATTGGAAATAGTGAAGAAGAACAATGGTTATGAAGCGATGAAGGGGGTTGAACATTTTCAGAACCAGTTCATGATCCAGCGTAAGAATATTCATGACCTGCGGCATACTATTAACCGTCATTCCGGTAAAGTTGCTGCTGAGGCGTTGAGCCATGTTGGCAAAATGGAGATGATTCGGGTAGATGAGCATGAGAACATCAAAGCGGAAGTAGAGAATTTTGAGAAAATCATCAACGAACTAAGGCATGAGTTCAATGTTTTTCTTTCGAAATGGATGTGATGCTGGCCTGCCGCAGCAACAAGTATTGTTACTTCCATATGGGTCGTTGAATAGATGATCTTTGCTTATTTTTAGTCCATGGCAAAAAGACCATTGACCAAAGACAGCGAGTTTACAGTAGGAGAGGAAAAGATACTGAACTATATACTGGCCCTTTTTTTCCTTGCACTCTTTGCGTATGGTTTGATTGATGCTGCAAAACGCAATTTTAAAAACATAGATTACCAGAGTTATGTTTTTGCATTGGCCATTGCACCGGCCATTTATTGTTTCAGAAGGGCAAACAGTAAACGGGTTTATATCAGGATAAATAAGAATGGCATTTTCCAGGATGGAAAATTAATAACGGACTGGTCAAATTTCCTCAGGGCCTGGCTTGGCCAAAAAGAAAAGACAGGGATATTCAACATAAAAGATAATTTTTTATTGATAGTAGAATATAAAAAAAATGGCAAAGGGTTTCGTCATAAAATACCGCTGACGAATACACAGAATAAATCAGAAGAGGATGTACTGGCAGCAGTGAATTTTTTCTGGAAGATATACAGGACTGATGCCGGCCGGTAAATGATGTAAAGCTCCCACCTGTCAATTAACTTTCTTCCTTTCACTGATTCTTCCTTCCTTTATGTAAAATCTTTTTATGCCACAGGACAGGAAAAAATTTTTATTACAAATGGGTGGGGGAGTACTATTAGCCGGTTTGCCCAATATTGTTTGGGCTGATAATGAAGTTATCACAGATACCAGCGATCTGCAACAGCAAGCAACTGCCGATGACGAAAAATACTGGAAGCATATTGCAAAGAAATATTATCCTGTTTCTGCTGACTACATTAATTTGGAGAATGGTTATTTCGGTGTGCAGGCTAAGCCGGTATTGCAGGCTTTTCAAAAAAACACTCTTTTAGTAAATACAGAGCTGGCCCGTTATGCAAGAAAGGAATACCCTGCCGCATCAGCAGCCATCAAACAAACAGTAGCGGCTTTCTTGCAGGTGCCGGATGAAGAGATCATTATTACCCGCAATGCGACAGAGGCATTGAATATTGCCATACAAGGTTATCCTTTTAAAACAGGTGATGAAGTGTTGCTGAATCAACTGGATTATTTCAGCATGATCGAATGCTTCCGGATGCTGGAAAAAAGAGGAAGGCTGAAAGTAAATGCATTTGATCTCCCTTTGCTTCCCCGGAATGATGAAGAAATAGTGGAAGCTTACCGCAAAGCCATTACTCCCAATACAAAAGTGATATTGCTGACCCATGTTTCCAATATCAATGGACTGATCGTGCCGGTGGCAAAGATCTCTGCGATGGCAAAAGAAAAAGGAATTGACACTATCACAGATTCTGCTCATGCACTGGGGCAGGTGCCTTTTCGGTTAGCTGATCTTGGTTCTGACTTTGTCGGGATGAATCTTCATAAATGGATCGGTAATCCTATCGGCGCCGGTGTATTATATGTAAAGAAGGAAAGAATAAAAGAAATGAGTTCATTGTTTGGTGATGTAAATGCTGCTGAGACTTCGATCGATAAGCTTTCCCATTTTGGTACAACCACCCTGGCGGTAACGATGACGATACCCGATAGTCTTGGTTTTCACCAGTCACTCGGCATTGAAAAGATCAATCAGCGGCTTCATTATTTAAAAAGTGTATGGCTTGCTGAATTTGCTAATGATCCAAAGGTTGAAATTGTTACACCGCTCAACTTGTCATGTGCCATTGCTTCATTTCGTATAAAAGATAAGAAGTCGGCTGAAGTAGCGGATCATTTATTTAAGGAGTATAAAATCCTTACAGTCGCAAGAACCCTGGAAAAGAATGGTTGTGTGAGGGTAACGCCTTCATTATATAATCCGGCAGATGATATGAAGAAATTGGTTACAGCGGTTAAAAAGATCGTCGGCTGATCTTCTTTTGCCTGAAGAAAAACGGTAAATTTTATCTCCACTTAAACGCAAAGTATTTGCAAGGCTTATCTGATGCATTAGCGATGCCATGCATCTTACCGCTTTCGGCTATGAAGAGATCGCCGGGGCCGCCCTTGTAATCTTTTCCATCAATGGTCATTTCTGCCTCGCCGCTTATTACCAGCATTATTTCTGTTTCAATATGCTGGTGCGGGGCATGGCTCGGACCTTTTTTCTTTAGTGTGGTAGTATGCATTTCATACCTGTCGCACATGGCAGTAGCCCGGTCAAAATATTTTTCTGTTCCTCTTTCATTTTTTTCTGTGTAAGTAAGCGTATCTGCATTGATGAGTAATGCGCCGCCGGCATTTTTACTTCTTTCCATATCCATTGGTTGGCGGGAACGAAACATCAATACATAGTAAGTGACATGGCCATCGTTGGTGTTTTCAAAAGTTTGCATTTCATGCGGCGGGATTATGAGAACACTGCCGGGGCCAAGCTCTGCAGTTTGATCGCCAATGGTACATGTTAATTTTCCTTCTTTAATAATTATAACTTCTTCAAGACTATCCTGTGCATGGGCTGGGCGGGGAGTGGCGTCTTTTTCCTGTGTAGTAGCATGAATTTCAAAATAAGAAAATTCAGCGGTAGTTCCTTCAAGGATCTTGCGGCCTTCCCGTTGCTTATCTTTTTTTACCGGCAATTCATTCCAGTGAAATACACCCGAACCAACCGGCTGCAGTTGTGCAATGGCAGACATAATTATCAGCTGGAAGAAAAAGGTAAATATGATTTTCATGTGATCAGAAATCAAGGCAGCTTTGAATGATTTTTTTCCATTCGGGTGTTCCTAATGTTTCCTCATCAAGTTCATCGGCATCTTCCGGGTCAGGGTATCTTTGCTCTATCTTAAATAACATACACTCACAATATTTTTTTGATTTTGTTTCTCCGAGACTTGCTTTTGCAGAATTTATACACTCTGATATAAAATCAGTACGGTCTTTTGATGACCAGCTACTGATGCTTTTGAGGCAATCCTGCGCTTCTTTTTGCCATTCGGGAGTTTCGAGATCATCGGCAGAAAGTTTATTAGCCCTCTCAATGTCAGGAAATTTTTTCTCCAGCTTTTCCTGCATACAATAACAGTAAAACCGGGCCGAATCCCTGCTCATGCTTTGCATAGCTGTACCAATACATTCTGAGATAAATGTATTCCTGTCAGAAGAAGCCCATCCTTTCCTGATATCCCCGGCTTGCTGGGCAAACAAATTATTGTAAGAAAGAACTGAAACTATCACCAGGGAAGCCGTTAGTATTTTTTTCATAATAGCAAGATAAGAATGAATCAAAGATTTTTTATTTTTTGCTGATCCTGAAGAGCATTCCGCCATCCGTTACAGCATACAGCATATTATTGTTGTATGCTACATCCCTGAAACGTTCGTTTTTGTCAGTCAGTAATTTTTCTTCGCCCACCACTTTATTGTTTACGATCACCAACCGGCAGATATGTTCGCTGCTGAGTCCTCCGATAAAGAGGTTGTTTTTCCATTCGGGTATTGCATCCCCTTTATAAAAAGCCATACCACTGGGAGAAAGCACCGGGTCCCAATAATAAACAGGTTGTTCCATGCCGGCTTTTTGCTGAATACCGTTTCCAATTGTTCCGCCGCTATATTCAATACCATAAGTAATAACGGGCCAGCCATAATTCTTTCCGGCTTTAATAATATTTACTTCATCGCCGCCACGGGGACCGAATTCATTTTCCCATAATTCACCTGTGACCGGGTGAATATCTAATCCCTGTGCATTCCGAATGCCATAGGCATATATTTCCGGTATAGCCCCTTCCTGGTTGATAAACGGATTGCCCGGAGCAGGTTTGCCATCTTTTGTTATTTTAAATATTTTTCCCAATCCTGAAGAAAGTAATTGTGCCTGTGCTCTTCCTTCCATGATGGATCGTTCGCCGGTGCTTACAAATAAATTACCATCCTTATCGAAAATAAGACGGGAACCAAAATGTAAACCACCCCTTAATGCTGGTGTAGCCCTGAAAATCACAACCGGGTTGTCAATTGTACCTGTAGCTTCATTCAATTGTCCTTTTGCTACAGACATCAGGTTGCCTTTTTCCAATCTTTCTGAAAACGACCAGTAGATAGTTTTATTGGTCGTGAAACCGGGGTCCAATGCTGCATCAAGCATTCCTCCCTGTCCGCCATCATCTACTTTGGGAAAACCAGTTATCTTTTTTACCAATGTTCCGCTTTCATTGCGGATCTCCATGAAACCACTTTTCTCAGTAATAAGCAAACGTCCGTCAGGCAAAGGGATTACAGCCCATGGCCTGCCTAAATTGTCGGCAAGAAGATCCACATTATAGGGCGTGGTTGTTCTAACGCCGCTGATTCTTGTTTGCCCTGCAAATGCAGGAGAATAATCAGTATTGGCACCTTTTGTTTCCACGGGAGGCAATTTGGTGGTATCAGCACCTGAATTATTTTGTGAGGTAACATTAGTATTGGAACAACTGAATGAATAAAGAATGAAAGAAATGACTGAGAATGGAAAGATAAATTTTAACCGCATGGATAATGATTTGATATAGTCAGTAAAAATAATCAATGTGAAGTAGAATTTGCGCAGCAACCTTGCAATCATCCCTCAAAAAGGATACCTTTTTTTATTTGACCGGTAATGCGCCTCATTTCATGGTGATTATTTTTGAAAGTAAAACAAAATGTCATGAATAAAATAACCTGCAAACACATCATCCGTCTTGCTTTATTTGTTATGATCTTTTCTTTGTTAACCCCGGCAAGCGGGTTCTCACAGTCAAAAAATGAGAGGAAGATATTGGCTGTACTCCGGTTGGAAGAAGAGTATTGGAGCAAAGGCGATATAGATGGCTATGTGAGCTTATATGCACCGCTGGATTCCACCCGGATGATACTCAGTAAAGGGGCTGCCTATGGCAAGGAAAATATTCTTGCATTCTATAAAAAATACTGGCCAAAGGAAAAAATGGGAACCCTTGTACTGGATGGGGAACAATTGGAAAGAATATCCCGGAAATTTTATTATGTCACCGGCTATTTTCATGTAAAATATCCTGATGGCAAGACAATTGACGGTCGTTACTCCAGCCTGATGATAAAGATCAGGGGAAAATGGTATTTATATACAGATCATTCCGGATAAAGTACCCGGTAATTTCATAACTTTAGATCCTCTAAAGATTATGAAAAGACTATTGATCATCGCTTGCCTGTTCGTTGTTGCTGTTACTAGTAATGCACAACAACTAAGCCAGGTCACTTTTAATAATGGTGCTGCTCTTTCCTATTTCTCATTACTTACCGACCAGGGTGTTTATATAAGAATATCAGAGACCGGAAAAGCGTTGGAATGGGGAACAGAGTTAATGTCAAACAGGGGGAATATTTATGCTCCCCGGCTGCAACCCTTCATGGGCCGGGTGGAATATTATGGTGCAGAGGCAGATTCAGCAGTAAAGGGAAAGGTTAAAAGCATCGGCACTACTTCTCTTACTTATTATGGAGCTTCCGAAACCGAAAGCAAGGCGGGTAAATTAAAAACTGTCGGCACCCTCATCATCGATTATTATTCTACGTATGATAATGCCATACTCAAGGGAAAAATAAGATCTATCGGTAATTATAATATCGATTACTATTCCTCATTCGATGAGGAATCACTGAGGGGGAAATTGAAAACTGTAAACAATACTCCTGTCACTTACTATTCCAGTTTTGATGATAAGCTGATCAGGGGACAAATAAAATCCATTGGATCCTATACATACACCTGGTACACTTCGCTTGATCTGAATGCTGCGAAAGGTGCTTTAAAGACCGGCCAATACCGGCAACAGATTGGCAGCATTACTTATATATTGAGGGAAGGTGTTTGACCAAAGTAGTTCATTTCATTTTTTCACAAACCAAACCTATAGTTATGAAAAGGGTATTCTTCTTTCTTATTGCTTTGATAATAGTTGTTTTATCAGCCAGCAGTCCTGCCAGAGCACAGCAGTATAAATTAAAGCAAACAACCAGTGTGATGGGGATGAAATCTGAATCCACCATTTATGTAAAAGGAATGCGCAAAAGAACGGAAGGCGGAGGAATGATGGGCATGGGCGCCAATCTTGCTACCATTGAGCAATGTGACCTGCAACGAAGCATTAAGCTGAATACACAAAAAAAACTTTACTTTATTGAACCCTTCTCCAAAAACCAGGAAGAAGTAATAGATGAAGATGTAAAACCGGTTGCGGTAAAAACAAAACCGGCAACAACTCCTGTCACTACGCAAAAAGGAGGTACCATCACCATGTGGTATAACATATCTGATACCGGGGAACGGAAAAAAGTTTGGGGCTTTACGGCAAGACATGTGTGGACCTATCAAAAAATGAAACCATCAGCTGATGCCTGTACAATGAAGGACAGTATCATCATTAAAACTGATGGCTGGTATATTGATCTTCCGCAATTCAATTGTCCTGTTCAGTACAAACCATCCCGGTCAATGATGCCACCCAATGAGCAACAAAAACCTGACTGTATAGATAAGTTTGTGACCCGTCGTAGTGGCAAGGGCAAACTGGGATTTCCAATAACAGAGACAAGAACGATCATAATGGGAGGGCAGGGTGCACAGACATCAGAATTCAAAACCGATATAGAGACACTGGAACTTACAACGATGAAACTCGATTCAATGCTGTTCGAAATACCTCCCGGTTATACAGAAGTAAAAAGCGAAACTGAATTGCAGGATAAGATGGATATAAATGCAATGATCAAGCAGTATGGCAATGTTGATGCCAATGAGATCAATGCAGCAATGAATGGAGTTAATTCAGGTGAGAAGAAGCCGGGTATGATCAGGATCGGAGTATATCAGCCAACAGGTGATCAGCAGGTGCAGGGTCAGCCATTGCAGGAATATCTGGTGCTTAATTTACGGTCAGATAAAGCAGAAGCCATTGCAGTGAATTCCGAAGAAGAGGCGAAAGAAAAAAAATGTGATTACTCGCTGGCCACCGATTTTACAAAGATCAAGTCGGCCAGTAAGGTAGGCGGTTTGCTGAAAGCAATAAAAAATTCTGATCCCAATGCTGCTTCATCATTTAATATAGAAGCAGGAATGACACTGATAAAATTGCAGGACGGGTCTGTAAGGCTTCAACCGAAACTGGATGGTAAATATGAAGGAAAGGTAGAAGAAGCGGAAAAGAGAGTATTGGAAGAAGGAGCCCGGCAGGTGTTGAAGGAATTAAAATAATTTTTTATACAGGAGACTAAGATGCCCCGATACAAAAGCGTTGGGGCATCTTCTTATAAAGTGAAAGGCTTAATTTTGGTTTAAAATTTTACCCTATCAAAAAAATCAGCGCAATAGTACTATTCATTTGGCCAGTCTTTGCATTTGCACAAGTATTTCCTCATCATTTAAAACAAGATAAACTGCTGGGAAAAGTGAAGCAGATCACTATCATCAGCAATGATGAAACAAGAGAGATATATATGTATGATATGAAAGGAAACCAGACCGAAAGATGGTTCTTTAAACCGGTTGAGGTGCTTGATCATCGCTATAAAGCTGTTTACAATGAAAAAGGGCAATTGCTGGAAGAAACAAAATTTAATAAAGGTATTGCGCCGGTAGTAAAGTATATATATGCATACAATGAGAAAGGGTTGCCCATCGGCAGATCCTTGTTTTCTGAGAATAATACACTGCTTGAGAAACATATTTATCAATACGATACAGCTGAACGGATGACAGATTCCATCCAACTTGATACCTATGGCAATGTGATCATGAAATGCAACTGGCAATATGACCCTGGAGGCCGGAGGATCAAAACGAGCCTGTATTGGAATGATACTTTAGTTCACACTAAAATGTTTGAATACAACAAAGAGGGAAAAATGATACGGGAAACAAAAAATCCCACTTTTGGCAATGACCCTGATCTGATCATCTATTCTTATGATGAGAAAGGAAACCGGACAATGGTTGATAAACGCTTTACAGATAGCCGGGCAAATAATAAAGAGCTATCTGATTATGATAGTAGCGGGAATTTGATCAGCTATACTTATCTTCCTCAGGATGAAAAGAACAATGTGAAGATCGTCCGTGTTTTTGACGATAGAAAAAAAGTGATCGGACAGACCAGGTACCATGCAGGAATAATTTATAACCGGTATTCCTATAAGTATGATGACAAAGGCAATGAGCTTGAAATGGATGTCTATAACGAATCAGAGAAAGTTCCATACCATATCACATGGAAATATGAATTTGACAGGAATGGCAACTGGATAAGAAGGACCCGGTTTGGAAATGGAGTGCCCGATGATAACGTCAAACGGGAGATAGAGTATTATTAATTACATTTGTATAGTTTAAAAGATATGTATGAAACAGTTATTGGCACTTTCGGTGGGCTTATTTTTTATGTCAGCTGCATGGTCGCAGGACAAAAGCAAAAGCATACATGTAGTTGATTCTTCCAAAAAAGTACTGCAGGTAGAAGCTTCCTGCGGTCAATGCAAATTTGGATTGAAGGATAAAGGCTGTGACCTGGCGGTTCGCATTGATGGCAAAGCCTATTTTGTGGATGGAACTTCGATAGACGATCATGGTGATGCACATGGTGCTGAAGGTTTTTGTATGGCCATCCGCAAAGCAGAAGTGCAGGGAAAAATAAAAGACGGCCGTTTTAAAGCCACTTACTTCAAGCTGCTTCCAAAGGTGGAAGCACTCAAGACAGAATAATAATAATCTGCAACGGGTATTATGAACTAACTGTAAAAAATGAAATACCTGTTCTCTTTTTTTATTGTGTTACTTTTTGTTGACGGGCTTTCTGCACAAAATAAAAATACACCTGCATTTGAACCAGCTAATACTTTTGCAGTCGTTATCGGCATTTCAAATTATGAGAATGAGAGTATCAATCTGAATTATGCCAACAGGGATGCACAGGTATTTGCCGATTATCTTCAATCAAAGGCCGGCGGCTCTGTACCTTTAGAAAATATCCGTTTGCTTTTAGATACTAACGCAACAACTGCCGCTATCTATAATGCGCTGAATTGGGTAAGGGATAAATGTGATCTGAACAAGATTGAGAATGAAGGAAAGCCGGCACTCGTTTATTTCTATTTTTCCGGTCATGGTGATGTGGAAACGGATACAAAAGCCAACCTTGGTTTTCTTATTTCATTCAATACACCTCCTAATAATTATCTTAATAATGCGATAAGGATCGAAGACCTGAATTATTATGCTCACACCATGTCGGTTGACCTGGACGCCAATGTTATTATGATCACTGATGCTTGTCGTTCCGGTAAACTGGCAGGCAGTAATAATAAAGGAAGTTTCCTGGTAGGGAAAGAATTAAGCGCTGCTAAAGAAAAAGAGATCCGTATAGCATCCTGTAACCCCAATGAATTATCCAATGAAGATGAACGGTGGGGTGGGGGGAGAGGAGTGTTCTCTTATTATCTTATCACTGGTTTAAAAGGTCTTGCCGATAAGAACAATGACAACTTTGTAACGCTAAATGAAATAAAACATTATGTTGATTCATGCATTGCAACGGATCAGGTTTTGAAAGAAAGTAAATTAAAACAAACACCGGTTTTAGAAGGAAGCCAGCAATTCAAACTCGCATCGGTAAATAAAGAAGAACTTCTTGAAACAAGCAGATCATTAATCGTTAAAAGTCAGCCACAATCTGACCATGCTATTTTCTTTGACTTGTTGAAGAATAATGATAAACTGGAATCGGTAAAATTCGATCAACTGGATAAATTGCCTGAGAAAGAGATTCCTTTTGCA
>JABFRU010000034.1 GCA_013140985.1 Chitinophagaceae bacterium
TAAGAAAAGAATAATAAGAAAATGAGTAAGCCCGATGCAAGTTCCTGACTTTTTATTTCTTATTCTTTATTTTTTATTGGCATCAGTCTTTCCATAAAAAAGGAAAAAGGATAACAGCCAGCAATATTATCATTACATCAAGAGCCACTAATAAAAGCACAGAATCCACAGGAATAGTAAGCATCGGCGCAAAGGCGGCTTTGGAAAGACGAACTAATAATAATAATTGCGGGATGATAAGAGGAAAGCCAAGTACCGCCATAATTGCAGCATTTTGCTGTGCTTTGGCTGCAATGGCGGCTAAAAAAGTAAAAACAAGACTCAGGCTCCATCCGCCCAGCAACACAAGACCAATAAACGGTACTATCTTTTGTAATGGATTGCCCAAAAACAGGGTAAAGAGCAGCACACTCAGCAAACTCATCAGCAGCATGAGCAGTGAATTGAAAAGAAGTTTGGCTAATACAAAATCCGCCGGACTGGCTATGGAGTAGAAATAAAGCATACGGCCCTTACTTTCCTGCAAAAAACTTTTGGCAACAGCGTTGATGCATATAAATAATTGTATCACCCAGAAAAGGCCATTCCAAACTTTTGCTTCCGGTTCATTTATGGCATTGTATAAAACAAAAATGGTGGAGCCGATATAAAGCAGGATACCATAAAAGCTGTATTGCTGCCTTACTTCTAACAGCAGGTCTTTTCTGAAAAGGGTTATTATATGGCGGGTTGAACTGATATAGCTTATTTTACCGGCGAAAATACGTTGAAAGGGGGTTACTTTTTCTCATAACAGTTCCTGCATCTTGGTTCATATACATCTTTAGCACCAAGCATTACCTGCCCTTCATCATCAGTTTTACGGTAAGAATAATTAGCAATATTGCCGCATTGCATACAAATGGCATGGAGCTTTGTTACATAATCTGCTTTGGCCATGATATAGGGCATTTGTCCAAACGGATTACCCAAATAATCCATATCAAGTCCTGCCACTATTACCCGGATACCTTTGGTGGCCAATTCATCACAAACATTGGCTATTTCTGAGTCGAAAAATTGAGCTTCATCAATGCCGATCACATCCACATCTCCGGCCATCAATAATATTTGTTGGGAACTATCCACCGGGGTTGATTGAATAGCGGTAGCATCATGCGAAACTATCTTTACTTCATCGTAGCGGGTATCAATTTTTGGCTTGAATATCTCCACTTTCAGGTTGGCGATCTTCACTCTTTTGAGCCGGCGGATCAGTTCTTCTGTTTTTCCGCTGAACATGGAGCCGCAGATCACTTCGATACTTCCCCGGCGCTGACCGCTGGTATTAGGTTCAATAAACATTGTTAAGATTTCGGTTTTGAAAATGATGAAAATTTTATTGGCAAACTGTTTGTAATTTTAGAACGACTGTTGCGTTACTGAATTTATTCACTCAATATCACTCTTCATTCATCAACGATCAAAAATACCGTAATGGAACGAATAGAAGCACTCATCAGCCAGCTAAAAGACCAGTTTCAGCAAAATGTTGACCCTGCACAAATGCTGGGAACCGTACAACTTTTGCAGTTTGAACTGACGAAAATGAGATCCTCCGGACAGCAAAGCCTGGGTACGGCAAAAGTAGCTGTGGTACTGCCCATTGCCAATGTGATCGGAGTGGCAGCAGGGTATGAAAAATATGCTCCAAGACCGGCCGTCGCTGAAAAACCTGTACATGAAGTAAAAGAAACGATCCTCGTTGATAACGGTTCACTTTCTGTTGTTCAGAAAAATCACCAGCTGGATATGGTCTTCGATCCGATGACGGAGATACCTACTTTATCACATCAGCCTAAAGAAGCTGGCAAAGAAGTGAATGATGCCACCTTGCATGGTGAATCATTGAACGATAAATTAAAACAGGGAAAAACAGAACTGGTAGAAGTATTCAAAGAAGTTCCTGTAAAAGATCTCCGCAAAGCCATCGGCATCAATGACAGGTTTGTTTTTATCAACGACCTGTTCCGGGGTGATGAAAATATGTATGAGCGAAGCATCAAGACCATCAACAGTTTTAATATCTATGCAGAAGCCGAATACTGGATAACAAGAGAATTAAAAACGAAACTTGGATGGAGGAATGATCATCCTTCTGTGCAGGGTTTTGATCAATTGGTCAAAAGGCGGTTCTCCTGAATGAATTGAAGTATTTTCCGATCAGCACCTGCATTTTGCTGTACAAAATTCCCGGAAGCTTTGGCTGACTTTATATATGAATCACCAGTATTAGTAAGAAGTTCCCTGATCGTTACAGCCAGTTCCTTTTCATTTTTTATTACTAAAGCTCCGCCGCAATCTACAAGGCCAATAGCTTCAATATATTTTTTATAAAAAGGGCCAATGATAACAGGCTTGCTATAGACAGCAGCTTCCAATACATTATGTACCCCATAGCTCGTCATTCCTCCACCAACAAATGTGATATCTCCATATTTATACAAACGGGAAAGTATCCCGATATTATCGATGATCAGGCAGGTGGAAAGTTGAGAGTTGGGTGTTGAGAGTTGAGAATAACGTATTGAGTTCGGGAATAGTTTTTTTAAATCGTTCAGGTTTCTTTCCCCTAATTCATGGGGAGCAATGATCAATTTTAGGGAGGGGTCGTTAATGATCTCAACTGTTTTTTTCAAAACGATATCATCCTCTTGCCAGGTACTGCCTGCGATAATTGTTTTATGCCCGGTAATGAAGTTTTCAATAAGAGGGATCGGTTCAAACTTTTCAGCGATCTCAATAACCCTGTCAAACCTTGTATCACCGGCAACCGTGGAGTTGGAGAATCCTGCTTTATCCAGCAATTTTTTTGATTCGGCATCTTGCACAAAAAAATGAGAAATGAGACCAAACATCTTGCGGTGCATTCTTCCATACCATTTGAAAACTTTACTTTTTTCGATCAATGCAGAGATCAGCAGCAGCGGGATATTTCTTTTATTGATCTCCTTTAAATAAAAATACCAGAGATCATACTTCACAAATATCACCAGTGAGGGATGAACGATCTCTGCAAATCTTTTTGCATTGGAACGACCATCCATCGGCAGATAAAAAACCCAATCGGCCCCGTCATAGTTTTTTTGAACTTCATACCCGGATGGTGAAAAGAAAGTAAGCAATACTTTATAGCGGGGATATTGTGAACGGATCTTTTCCAGTACAGGGCGGCCCTGTTCAAATTCACCCAAAGAAGAGCAATGCATCCACACAATTTTTGCATCAGCAGGGATAGCGGCGTGTAGTTTTTCAAACAAATCCTTTCGTCCAGTCACCCATTTTTTTGTTTTGCTGTTGAATGGGGAAGTGATAAAAGCAGCCGCTTTAAAAAGAAGAAGAAAAATATGGTAGAAAAAAACAGGCAACCGGTCTTATTGTGTTGAAAGCAAATGTAAAAGCAATCGGGTAATACTACATGAAAAATTGAACGGATGGAATGTTACTGTATTATACCGGCAGTTGACAGTGTTATTTCAAAATCAGAGGAATATATGTAACTCGCCGGTATAAACTACCTGTATTTTACTATTTTTGCGGCACTAAAAGACAGTCAGATAAGTCAAAAGGTCAAATAGGTCAGTTGTGATGAGTTCCGGAAGATCTTTGATCACCGCAAAAGGGAAAGTGCTTTATGACTTATTTGGCCAGTACGACTAAAAATTTTCTATGCGGCCCATACAGATGGTTGACACCAGGACCCAGTATCACAAGATAAAACCCGAAGTGGATAAAGCTGTCCTTGACACGATTGAAAGCACAGCATTCATTAATGGTAAGCCTGTTCATGAGTTTGTTGCCAATCTTTCTTCGTATTTAGGTACAAAACATACTATCCCTTGTGCCAACGGAACAGATGCGCTGCAAATTGCGATGATGGCTTTAGGGCTTCAACCGGGAGACGAAGTCATCACTCCATCGTTCACCTATATCGCCACCACAGAAGTAATTGCTTTATTAAGACTGACGCCTGTTTTTGTGGAAGTGGATGCAAAAACTTTTTGTATCGATCCGGCGGCTATTGAAAAAGCAATTACACCTAAGACAAAAGCGATTGTTCCCGTTCATTTATATGGACAATCTGCCCCAATGGAAGAAATCATGGCCATTGCTAAAAAACATAACCTGTTTGTGATTGAAGATAATGCACAGGCTATCGGTTGTGATTATACTTTTAGTGATGGCGCTAAAAAGAAAACAGGAACGATCGGTCATATTGGTACTACTTCTTTTTACCCTTCAAAAAATTTGGGAGCATTTGGTGATGGCGGCGCCATCTTTACAGACGATGATGCACTGGCTGCTCAAATGAAAATGGTAGCCAATCATGGACAGAGCAAACAATACTACCATGATGTGGTAGGTTGCAACAGCCGCCTCGATAGCATACAGGCAGCTATCCTCAATATCAAATTAAAGCATCTGGATGAATATGCTGCCGCCCGGCAAAAAGCGGCTGATCATTATGATAAAGCTTTTTCTTCCTCTTCAAAGATCAAAACACCTGCCAGAGCCTCTTATTCCAATCATGTGTTCCATCAATACACATTGCAACTGGAAGGTGTGAGCCGTGACGGGCTGAAAAGTTTTTTAGCAGAACATAATATCCCGGCAATGATCTATTATCCTGTGCCGGGGCATAAGCAAAAAATGTTTGAGCAATTCAATACAGCATCACAAATAATGCCGGTTACAGATTGGTTAACTGAGAGAGTTATTTCATTACCCATTCACACAGAGTTAGATGAAGAACAGTTGAATTTTATCAGCTCAAAAATTTTGGAATACATAAATAAATAAAATTTTCCCGCCACCATGAAAATTACTGTTGTTGGAACTGGTTATGTTGGTCTGGTAACCGGAACTTGTTTTGCTGAAACTGGTAATGATGTGACCTGTGTGGATATTGATAGTAATAAGATCAATAAACTGAAGAATGGCGAAATAACTATTTATGAGCCGGGCCTTGAAAAATTATTCATCCGTAATGTAAAAGAAGAACGTCTTCGTTTTACTACCGATCTTGCTGAAGGGATAAAAGATGCAACTATTATTTTTTTGGCGCTGCCTACGCCGCCCGGAGAAGATGGCTCTGCTGACCTGAAATATATTTTGGGCGTTGCTGATGACCTGGGAAAATTATTGACCGGTTATAAAGTGATCATTGATAAAAGCACGGTGCCGGTTGGCACTGCACAAAAAGTGCATGATGCCGTTGCAAAAAATTACAAAGGCGAATTTGATGTTGTTTCTAATCCAGAATTTTTAAGAGAGGGAGTAGCAGTTGAAGATTTTATGAAACCGGACAGGGTGGTGATCGGAACGACTTCTGAAAAAGCAAGAAAGGTGATGAACGACCTGTATGCCCCGTTTGTTCGCCAGGGAAACCCGGTGATATTTATGGATGAACCTTCGGCAGAGCTGACCAAATATGCTGCGAATTGTTTTTTGGCTACCAAGATATCTTTCATGAATGAGATCGCAAGACTTTGCGAAATTTTCGGTGCCGATGTTGATATGGTGCGTCGTGGTATCGGAAGCGATGACAGGATCGGTAAACGCTTTTTATTTCCGGGTATTGGCTATGGTGGAAGTTGTTTTCCCAAAGATGTTCATGCATTGGCCATATCATCAGAACAGGTCAATTATGACTTCCGGATACTGAATGCAGTGATGAGGGTAAATGAGGGACAGCGGCTGCACCTGATCGAAGGGATAAAAAAATATTTCAAAGGAAACATAAAAGGAAAGCGATTTGCTTTATGGGGCCTTGCATTCAAACCCAACACAGATGATATAAGAGAAGCGCCGGCTTTATATATGATAGACGCATTGATAAAAGAAGGCGCCACTGTATGTGCATTTGATCCTGAAGCGATGAAAAATGTAAAGGAAACTATCGGTAATAAAATTGAATATGCAGAGAACCAATACGTGGCATTAAAAGATGCGGATGCATTGATCATTGCCACAGAATGGAACGAGTTCCGTACACCCGATTTTTCAAAGATTGCAGCAAGCCTCAGAAACAAAGCTATTTTTGATGGCAGGAATTTATTTGACCTTGCTTCGATGAAACAATTGGGATTTTATTATCAAAGTATAGGCCGGGCAATAGTAAACTGATCGTTCATGCAACGTAAAAGAGTATTGATAACCGGGGCAGCCGGATTTTTAGGGTCACACCTCTGCGATCGTTTTATCAAAGAAGGTTATCATGTAATTGCCATGGATAACCTTATTACCGGTGACATGAATAATATCCGGCATTTGATGAAGCTGGAAGAATTTGAATTCATTCATCATGATGTTACAAAGTTTATAGATATCCAGGGCGAATTAGATTTCATTCTTCATTTTGCGTCACCTGCGAGCCCGATAGATTATTTAAAGATCCCGATACAAACATTGAAGGTTGGTGCGATGGGCACACACAATTGTTTGGGCCTTGCCAAAGCAAAAGGGGCAAAGATTCTGGTTGCAAGTACAAGTGAGGTGTATGGCGATCCGCTGGTGCATCCGCAGAATGAGGACTACTGGGGCAATGTAAACCCGGTTGGGCCAAGAGGTGTGTATGATGAAGCCAAACGATACATGGAGTCCATCACCATGGCCTATCATACTTTTCATAATGTGGATACAAGAATCGTAAGAATTTTCAATACATATGGACCGAGAATGAGATTGAATGACGGAAGAGCATTGCCTGCATTTATCGGACAGGCATTGAGGGGAGAGGATCTCACCGTATTTGGCGATGGTTCGCAGACAAGAAGTTTTTGTTATGTTGATGATTTGGTAGATGGAATTTACAGGCTATTGTTAAGCAATTATCATTTGCCGGTGAATATTGGCAACCCTGATGAAATTTCACTGAAAGATTTTGCGGAAGAAATATTATCATTGACAGGAAATAAGGTAAAGATCGTTTACAAACCATTGCCGGTGGATGATCCCAAGCAAAGGCAACCCGATATTTCCAAAGCGAAAGCATTGCTGGGATGGGAACCAAAAGTGAGCCGTAAAGAAGGTTTGAAGATCACCTATGAATATTTTAAGTCGTTACCGAAAGAAGAATTGACAAAACAACCCAAAGAATTCATCAGTCAAAAATAATGTTTGACGGTCTCCGTCTGACATGCATATAAAACAGAACAAAAATATGTACCAGGAACTAGTAGATAAAAAAGCAAAGCTTGCAGTGATCGGTCTTGGCTATGTGGGCTTGCCTATTGCATTGGAATTTGCCCGGAAGATACCGGTCATTGGTTTTGACATCAATGAAAAGAGGATTGAGATGATGAAAAAGGGTATTGACCCGAGTAATGAATTGACAAAAGAAGAGTTTGAAGGATGCGATATTACTTTCACCAACTCATTGGATGTATTGAGAGAAGCTAAATTTTTTATTGTGGCTGTCCCCACACCGGTGGATGAACATAATGTGCCCGATCTTACTCCTGTAAAGAAAGCCTCTGAAACGATCGGCAAGGTTATCAAGAAAGGGGATTATGTGGTGTTTGAGTCAACAGTTTATCCGGGTTGTACAGAAGAGGATTGTTTGCCCGTAATAGAAAAATTGTCCGGGTTGAAAAATGTGACCGATTACAAATCGGGTTATTCCCCTGAAAGGATCAACCCGGGTGATAAAACACATACACTGTCAAAGATCATCAAGGTTGTTTCGGGATGTGATGCGGAATCGCTGGATGAGATTGCCAAAGTGTATGAACTGGTAGTAGCGGCCGGTGTACACAAGGCTTCTTCTATCAAAGTGGCGGAAGCGGCAAAGATCATTGAGAATACGCAAAGAGACCTGAATATTGCTTTGATGAATGAACTCTCCATCATTTTTGATAAGATCGGCATCAATACATTCGAAGTACTGGAAGCGGCCGGAACGAAATGGAATTTTTTAAAGTTCCAGCCGGGTTTGGTTGGCGGCCATTGCATTGGTGTGGATCCATATTATCTTACTCATAAAGCAAAAGAGTTAGGTTATCACTCCGAAGTGATATTGGCCGGTCGCAATATCAATGATAATATGGCCAAGTATGTTGCTAAGAAAGTCATACAGCATATCATCAGGAATAACGGCGATGTAAAATCATCCAAAGTGCTGGTGAAGGGGGCTACTTTCAAAGAGAATGTAAGCGATATCCGAAATTCAAAGGTCAGTGATGTGGTAAAAGCGTTGAAAGAATACTATGTGAATGTGGATGTGGAAGATCCTCATGCGGATTCGGATGAGTTGCAGCATGAATATGGGTTTGGGTTAGTTACTAAAACCGGGAATGATTATGATGCGGTGATCGTTACAGTACCGCATAATGATTATAAAGAGCTGGGTGATGATTATTTTGCAGGCATCACCAAGCCGCATGGATTGATAGCGGACCTGAAAGGAATGTATAGAAACAAGATCAACAGCAGGGCTTACTGGAGTTTATAATTATGCCATTTATTGAAACTGATATTGCCGGATTGCTTGTCTTTGAACCCAACGTATTCGAAGACAGCAGGGGTTATTTTTTTGAATCTTACAACGAAAATATTTTTAAGGAACAGGGCATTGATGTCCGATGGGTGCAGGATAACCAGTCTTCTTCAACCTATGGGGTGATAAGAGGATTGCATTACCAGTTGCCACCATTTGCACAAAGTAAATTGGTAAGAGTGTTGCGGGGAAAGATCTTAGATGTAGCTGTTGATATCCGTAAAGGATCATCCACATTCGGCAAAAGCTATTCTGTGATATTGTCCGGGAAAAACAGGAAGCAGCTTTTTATCCCAAAAGGATTTGCCCATGGATTTTCTGTGCTGAGTGAAAAAGCGGAAGTGTTGTATAAGTGTGATGGGTTTTATAATAAGGAAAACGAAGCAGGTATCATTTATAGCGATGCTGAATTAAATATTGACTGGCGCATCCCTGCAGAAAATGCAGTCATTTCTGAAAAGGATGCTGCGTTACCTACATTGGCACAGTGTACAAATAGTTTTGTTTTTGAGAACTGATGGCAAGCAAACCTGTAATACTCGTTACCGGTTCTAACGGGCAGTTAGGAAAAGAATTGAAAAAAATAGCTTCATCACTCCTGCAGTTTGAATTCATTTTTTTATCAAAGGAAGACCTGCCCATCCATCATTTTGAAATGGTGAGGCATTACTTTACAACCTATAAGCCGCAGTACTTAATCAATTGCGCCGCTTATACAGCTGTTGACAGGGCAGAGCAGGAAAAAGACAGGGCTTTTCAGATCAATGGCGAAGCAGTGGGTGTGCTGGCCGCAGTTTGTAATGAACAGCAATGTAAGTTTATTCATATTTCCACTGATTATGTTTTTGACGGGACAGCTACTGTGCCTTACAAAGAAGATTCATTAACCAATCCTCAATCAGTTTACGGCGCCAGTAAACTGGAAGGGGAGAAGCAAGCGATGCAGTTCAATGCTGAAACCATCATCATCCGCACCTCATGGGTCTATAGTGAGTTTGGAAAAAATTTTGTGAAGACGATGCAGAGATTGATGAGTGAAAAAGAGGAGATCAATGTGGTGAATGACCAGTTCGGTTCTCCCACTTATGCTGCTGATCTGGCTGAGATTATTTTACAGATCATTTCTTCCCAAAAATGGAAACCTGGTATTTATCATTTCTGCAATGAAGGTATTATTACCTGGTATGAATTTGCTTTGGCTATTAAAGAGCTGACCGGCAGCAATTGTAAGGTGAACCCTATTCCCACTTCTCAATATCCTGCTCCGGCTAAAAGACCATCAAGGTCTGTATTGGACACTGCAAAAATTCAAAATGTTTTTGCTATTGAAATGAAAGATTGGAAAGAGAGTTTAAAGGTTTGTTTATCTGCGATAAAGTAATACAGTTTGTTTTTTACCGTTCCTGTAATATTTTACAGATCCACCGGGTTTAGTTGTCCTGTTTTAGAATATAATATAGAAATGAGATCAGGAGTAATAAGTAGCATAATCTTTTTTTTCTTCATGTTACACAGTGCAGCCTTTGGCCAACAGGCCGATACAGTTTATTTGCAAAAAAAGTATTCTGTCCTTTTTGTCGGTAACAGTCTGACCTATACAAATGATCTTCCTGCCATGGTTGTTCGCAAGGCAAAAGAAAAAAGTATCGAACTAACAACCCAAATGATCGCTTATGCAAATTATGCATTGGAAGATCACTGGAACGATGGACAGATCCAAACGCTGATCGAAGAAAAAAAATTTGATTTTGTTGTGGTGCAACAGGGGCCGTCTTCGCAGGCAGAAGGCCGTGAAATGCTGCTGGATTATGGGGAAAGGATAAAAGAGCTATGTGAAAAAAATAATACAAGACTTGCCTTCTTCATGGCATGGCCGGCTCATGCTAACCGCCATATGTTCGATGGAGTGATAAAAAATTATGGGGACGCTGCCAGCACTACTAACTCAATATTATGTCCCGTAGGAACAGTTTGGAGAAAATATTTTACAGAAACCGGCGATTATTCTTATTACGGCCCGGATATGTTTCATCCTTCAGAAAAAGGGAGTTTGGTAGCTGCCGGGGTAATTGTGGATAGTTTATTTAAATGAAAACCCCGCCGTTTAGCGGGGTTTTGTTGACCCATATGGATTCGAACCATAAATGACTGAACCAAAATCAGTAGTGTTACCATTACACCATGGGTCAATCCGTATCCGATTTTAAATCGGGATGCAAAAATAAGGCTTGATGGCCTTGCGCCCAAATGGTTTTTAGAAAAGCTGTTAGCCTTTAGCCATTAGTTGTTAGCAAGGTTTTGCTAAAGGCAGCAAGCATTTTTTCCTCTTCGCCCAATAGATCTAGGGTTTTGGCTATTAACAATGGATCGCCATATTTTACCTCCCTGGCTATCAATAATTGCGTTTCCAGTTCAAATGAAGAACCTAGCGAAATTTCAATAAACCGATTATAGTCTTTTTCACTACTTCGACTGCTTCCCTCCGCTATACTTGATGGTATCGAAACGCCAGCTTTGTTTATTTGTAAGGCAAGGCTAAACTTTTCCTGACCTGGAAAGGTGCTTGTTATTTTAAAACTATTCACGGCTATTTGGAATCCTTTTTGCCAGATCTTTATTTCTTTAAAATTTCTCATTTATCGACAAGGTAATTCCGGGCTAAATAGTTTCAATGGGGAAAAGACCATATTTTTTGTTGATTTACCCAAGCTAACAGCTAAGGGCTAAAGGCTAACAGCTTCTCTCTCCTCCTTTTCCTTCAACTCCCTGATCTTATCCAATGCCCTTGCCACCACATCACACATAATAGTGTATAAAGCGCCATGCTTTGGATTTTCATAGATATAATCCAGTGCCTGGTCCTCGTTGGGGATGGTCATTACAGGTATGTTGGGATTTACTTTTTCAATTCCTTCTTTTAATAAATTAATGATCTCATCAGCACTGCGGCCCCTTAAATTCTTATCGCAACGGATAATGATCTCATCAAAATATTGTGCAGATATTTCACCCAACTCTCTTATATCCTCATCTCTTCTGTCACCTGTACCGCTGATAACACCGATACGCATCGGGTAATCGAGCTTGCTTACAAAATCGCAAAGTAGCTTTAATCCATGCGGGTTATGGGCAAAGTCCGCCAGCATGGTAAAGTTTTTGAAATTGAAAAAATTCAAGCGGCCCGGTGTCAGGCTTTCGCTGGGTATAAATGTTTGCAGGCCGGTTCTTATATCTTCAATCGTTATATCCCGGAATAAATAAGTGGATAATACAGCTGGCAGGCAGTTGTTGATATTATGCACTGCTTTTCCTTCGTAGGTGAGCGGGATCTTTCTTACATCGAGTACTCTTATCTTCCAGGATCCTTTCATCAGGGTAACATAGCCATTCTCAAATACACAGCTCAATCCATTTTCCGCTGCATGTTCTTTGATGCGTGGATTATTCTCATCCATACTAAACAAAGCGACATTGCAATCAAGATCATCTTTCATTTTATAAACGAGATCATCATCAGCATTCAATACAGCATAACCATGTTTGAAAACAGTTTCAGGAACTACGGCTTTTACTTTTGCCATCGCATCCAGTGTATGAATACCACCAAGACCCATGTGATCGGCAGCTACATTTGTTACTACTGCCACTTCACAATTCTGAAATGCCAATCCTGATTTTAAGATCCCGCCTCTTGCACATTCCAATACGGCAAAATCAACAGTAGGATCTTTTAAAACAAACTGTGAGGAGACAGGACCGGTGCAATCGCCTTTCATCATCAGTTGATTTTGTATATACACGCCATCGCTTGTTGTATATCCAACTTTTTTACCTGCACTCTTGGCAATATGTGCTGTTAGCCTCGTAGTAGTTGTTTTACCATTCGTTCCGGTAATAGCAATGATGGGTATCCTTCCTACACTTGCTTTTGGAAACAACATATCCACTACAGGCTCAGCTACATTTCGTGGCAAACCTTCTGCAGGTTCAATATGCATACGGAAACCGGGAGCTGCATTTACTTCCAGTATAGCGCCGCCATTTTCTGAAACAGGGGTTTTCAGATCAATGGCCATCACATCAATACCGCAGATATCAAGGCCTATAATTTTTGCAATACGTTCAAACATGAAAATATTGGCCGGGTGTACTTCATCTGTTACATCGGTTGAGGTACCGCCGGTAGAAAGATTAGCGGTTGGTTTTAATAAAACCCTTTCTCCTTTTTTGGGAACAGTTTCCAGTGTATTGCCATAATCGTCGAGCATTTTTTGTGTGAACTGGTCAATGGTTATCTGCGTCAGCACTTTTTCATGACCATAACCTCTTCTTGGATCTTTATTCGTTTCATTGATCAGCCATTGAATTGTATGCTGACCATCTCCAACAACACTGGCCGGTGTACGCAGTGCAGCGCAAATAAATTTATAATTGATGACGAGACAACGAAAATCGAAGCCGGTAATGAATTTCTCAACGATCACACTGCGGCTGTATTCTTTTGCTGCGGCAAAAGCTTTTACTGCCTGCTCCCATGTGGTGATATTGGTTGTATTTCCTTTTCCATGATTACCATCAATAGGTTTTATCACCAGTGGGTAACCGAATTTTTCCACTGCTTCCTGCAGTCCTTCTTCAGTTCTAATAACAGTTCCTCCCGGAACCGGTATTTCTGCAGCACCGAGCAGCATTTTTGTTTCTTCTTTATCACCGGCAATATCAACAGCGATATTACCGGTAGTAGAAGCGATCGTGGCCCTTATTCTTTTTTGATTGACACCATAACCCAACTGCACCAAACTTTGTTTATTCAACCGTATAAATGGTATTCCTCTTTTTGCTGCTTCATCAACGATACAGCCGGTAGAAGGGCCCAATCTTGTGTCTTCCCTTATCACCCTCATGTTGTGAATGTCTTCGGTAAGATCATAATCTGTTCCATCTATCAATGCCTGTGCAATTCTTACCGATGCTTTGGCAGCATACACGCCGGCATCTTCTTCCATATAGCTGAACACAACATAATAGATACCCCGCTTTTCTCCTTCGGGAGTTCTTGTTCTTCCAAAACCAGTATCCATGCCGGCCAGCGTCTGAATTTCCAAAGCGATATGTTCAACCACATGGCCCATCCAGGTGCCTTCGTCCACTCTTTTAAAAAAACCGCCCCGCATAGCTTCACTGCAGCGGTGTTCTATCATCGTTGGAAAAAGTTTTTCCAGCCTTTCCCTGAACCCCGGAATTTTATTCGTCGGCATATCCTCTTTTTCTTCGAGGTCAAGTTTCATTTGTATCAGTTTATTGCGGCGAACACTCCAGTAGTTAGGGCCTTTCAGCACTTTGATCTCAAGTATCTGCATATATTCTATTGTTGAAATTGGAAGTTAAGCGATTTTGATTTTGTAGCCAATTCATAAGCACTGGTGTTTTGCCAGAAAAATGTAACTTTTGCCATCATGCAATATAAATACTTACCACCCTCGCCCGCATTGGAAGGTTATATAGATTATTACCTGGTGATCGAATGCAGCAAAGGTGTTGAACGACACCCGGTGACAGTGTATCCCGCACCACAGGCGGAAATGGTTTTTAATTATGGTGATATTTCTTATGAACAAGCAACCGCAGGAGAAAGAATAAAAAGTAGCGATATAGCTGTCAGTGGTTTTTTTACTCAAACAACAACTTATACAAATGAAAATAACCTAGCTGTTATCATGGTTGGCTTTAAACCCTGGGGCATTCAGCCTTTTATAACATTTAATGCAGGCGAGATCACCAATATTAATCTTTCGATGGAGCATGTGTATCCCGGAAAAATAAATGAGGTGGAAAACAGACTTAAGGGGGCCGGTACTATACAACTGCGGATCCAAGTAATCGAAAATTTTCTGCTGAGCATTATACGACCGTTTAAACCTGACGAATTAATAATTGAATCAGTTAAGGAAATCAACCGTCGCTATGGGCAAATTTCTGTAGCAGAGCTGGCAAGGAGTTTTTTTCTTAGTGAAAAACAATTCAAGCGGCGGTTCAATAATTCAGTAGGCATTAATCCTAAATTATTTTCCCGGCTGGTCAGGTTTCAACATATACTTCAATGTATGGATAACAGTAAAGTAGCCTTATTGGATACTGCTATTCAAACAGGATTTTATGATGAAGCGCATTTCATTAAGGAGTTTATGAATTTTACAGGGAAAACGCCTTCTAGTTATATTGATGAGAATAAAAGAAGCAGTTTGGGTACTTATCTTGACGAACAATTCAGAAAGTCCCTTTTTTACAATACTATTTACAGGTAGCAGGGTAGTTTTGAGTTCAAATCAGCGACATGAAAAAGGAATTCAGAATCATTAAAAACGGCGAAGCGCTTACTATCACCAAATCTGCCACAGAAACAAACGGCGGATATACGCAGTTTGAAGGTTCAGATGAACCGGGTGTTGGACCACCCCTGCATGTGCACTTTAAACAGGAAGAAGGTATAAAAGTACTGAAGGGTATTATGGAAGTGGAAGTAAACGGGAAAAGATTTCAACTGAAGGAAGGAGAAGAGGCTGTGTTTAAAAAAGGGGAGGCACACCGGTTTTGGAATGCAGGAACTGAACGGTTGTATTATTCAGGGTATGTAAAACCTTCACTGAACTATGAATATTTTATTGAAAAAGTTTATGCTTCCGCCAATGAAAATAAAGATGATAAGCCGGGAGCTTTTGATGCTGCTTTTTTGCTTACCCGTTATAGGTCTGAATTCGATATGCTGGTGATACCCCGCCCGGTTAAGCTGATCGTATTCCCGATCTTGCTTTTTATTGGCAGGCTTACCGGAAAATATAAAAAATACAAAGACGCCCCGGGCAGGATATAGCTATTGCAAATTCGGTACATTTATACAAACGAATTGCAATGCCTGAAAATAACCGTCGCCGGTTTCTAAAAAAAGCCGGTGCCTTTTCTGCACTTACTTTTTTTTCAGCATTGACCAAACCGGCATGGTCAAAAAACTTGGACAGCGCATTAAAAGGTGCGGAAGGAATTCCTGCATTGGACCTTGCTTCTGAAGAAGATTTCTGGTATTATATACAGCAATCATTTACAGTATCACCTTATCTCATCAATTTAAATAACGGTGGTGTTTCTCCTGCACCCAAAACAGTGCAGGATGCCATGAAGCGGTATTATGATTATTGCAATGAAGCGCCGAGTTATTATATGTGGCGATTGCTTGACCAGGGAAGAGAACCCTTACGGCAAAATTTAGCAGCATTGGCTGGTTGCAGCGCTGAAGAAATTGCGATCAATCGAAATTCATCGGAAGGCCTGGAGACAGTGATATTTGGATTACAATTAAAGGCCGGCGATGAGGTAGTGGCGGCCAAACAGGATTATCCCAATATGATCAATGCATACAAGCAAAGAGAGATGCGGGATGGAATAAAAATGGTTTGGATCAATCTCGATCTTCCGAGTGAAGATGAAGATTACATGGTGAATAAATATGTAAGTGCATTTACATCAAAAACAAAAGTGGTACACATCACTCATATCATTAACTGGAACGGGCAGATATTACCGGTGAAGAAAATTGCGGCCGAAGCGCACAAAAGAGGAATAGAAGTGGTGGTTGACGGGGCCCATAGTTTTGCTCATTTCAATTTTAAAGTTCCTGACCTTGATGCAGATTATTTTGCTGCGAGCCTGCATAAATGGCTGTATGCTCCTATTGGTAGCGGAATGTTATATGTAAGGAAGAATAAGATCAAAAATTTGTACCCGTTGTTTGCTACCAGCGAGAATCCGCTCAAAGATGATATAAGAAAATTTGAGAACCTGGGCACAAGGCCGATGTTCATTGAGCAAGCCATTAATAAAGCGCTGGAATTTCATGAGATGATCGGCAGTGAAAGAAAGGAAAAGCGTTTACATTATTTAAAGAATTACTGGTTTGATAAAGTAAAAAATATTCCGAAAGTAAAACTCAATACTTCTTTCGATCCTAAATGGGGATGTGCAATTGGTAATGTTTCGGTGGAAGGAAAGAGGCCGGGAGAACTGGATAGCTTTTTAATGGATAAATATCATGTACATACTGTCGGCATTGAGTGGGAGAATATAAAAGGCGTAAGAGTTACGCCGAATGTATATACCACATTGAAAAACCTGGATGTGCTGGTAGAAGGGATCACTGCATTTGCGAAAAGCTGATAATGCGAAAAAAATTTTGACATTTTCCACAACTTGCCCCGCCAAAAGCGGGATATCCACATACGGGGATTGGTAAGGTTACCATTAAATTATTATTCTATTATATTTGTCCGTAATCAAACCCCCATGAATGAGTATTCCTAAAGGAAAACTGATTGCTATCGGTGGTGCTGAGGATAAAGGCACCGATCTGGAAACCGGTCAAGTCTATCGTAATAATCTCAATTTTTTTGAACTGGGCATCCTTCGCCGGGTAGTAGAAGAAGCTGGCGGCACATCATCAAGAATAGAGGTGATCACTACGGCATCTACTATACCATATGAAGTGGGCGAGAATTATCTCAATGCTTTTGGAAAGATCGGCTGCACCAATGCAGGTGTCATGCATATCCGCAACCGGCAGGACACTGCTGATGATGAGTACATCGAACGGATCCGCCATTGCGATGCGGTGATGTTTACCGGCGGCAATCAATTGCGTTTGAGTGTGACGGATGGGGGCACAGAATTTTTATCCATCCTGAAAAGAAGATACCTGGAAGAAGATTTTTTAATTGCAGGCACATCGGCCGGCGCTATGGCGATGAGCCATACGATGATCTATGAAGGAAATGCAGCAAGGGCGCATCTAAAAGGGGAAGTAAAAATGACCACTGGTCTTGGCTTCATCAATTCAGTCATCATTGATTCGCATTTTGAAAAAAGAGGAAGGTTTGGAAGGTTGGTACAGGCCGTGGCCACTAATCCATCTGCTATCGGTATTGGATTGGGAGAAGATACCGGGATGCTGATCACCGGAGGAAATAAAATGGAAGGGATCGGCAGCGGGCTGGTGGTTATAATTGACGGACATGATATCCTTCATTCAAACATTGCTGATATTCCTGACGGCAACCCGGTGAGTATTGAAAACCTGAAAGTTCATTTCTGTGAAAAGGGGAATGGGTATTTAATAAAAGAAAGAAAATTCTTACCTGAAGCCAGCGAAGGATCGGTGATAAAGAAGCAAGTGGATGTGGAGTGATGGTCAATCGGTTTATAAGTTAATTAGTTGATAAGTTTCCTGTGATCATGCCTCCTTATTATTTTATTTAGCATCTGCAATGGGTGCTTTTTGTATTTTTATAGTATAACAATCAATATGAAAAAACTATTATTCATTTCCGCTATCATCATTCTTTCCTGTGCTTTTACTACGCAAAAGAAAACGAAGGTGATCTTCTTTGGGGATTCTATTACAGAATTGGGAGTGAAAAAAGATCCAAGATCCGGTACCGGCTATATCCTGAAATTGGACAGCATGCTGAAAGCGGACAACAAAAGCAATGAATGGGAATTGATCGGTTCGGGTGTCAGCGCCAATAAAGTGTATGACCTGTATTTAAGAATGGAGGATGATGTGTTGAGCAAGAATCCTGATGCAGTTGTTATTTATGTTGGCGTAAACGATGTGTGGCATAAAACATTGCTGGGAACAGGAACTGATGCCGATAAGTTTGAAAAATTCTACCAGGCGATCATTAAGAAACTAAAAGATAAAAATATCAAAGTGTTGCTTTGCACACCGGCTGTGGTAGGGGAGAAGAATGATATGAGCAACCCGCTGGATGGCGATCTGAACCGTTATAGCAATATCATCAGAGATATTGCAAAGAAAAATAATTTGCCATTAATAGATCTGCGGAAAAAATTCCATGATTATTTAAGTAAAAATAATCCGGAGAACAAGGAGAAAGATATTCTTACTTATGATAAAGTGCACATGAATGATAAAGGCAACCAGTTTTTGGCAGATGCCATGTGGGAAACATTGAAAAAATTATAGCGGGTTGAAGTTTTTCATTGCTTCATTGAATAATCATTTCATTTTGTAGAAACAATTAGTGCTGCAACCTTTGCTGATGGCGATGTTGTTATCTTTATCAGTATCGGATGATCTGGCCGTTTCAACATAAACAGGAAGCCCGGTATTGGTTAAAGGTCTTTGCGATGTATGCAATGATCGAGGCCTGTATTCAATTAATGTTCCTCATCGTCCTGAACAATTTTGGCAAGCAACGTATCAGTATTGTAGAATTACATATACTCATGTGGTTCTTTCAATGCTTGCTGATATGGCCGATTTGGTGGGTTGCAAAATCTGTTTATAAAAAACCTGTGCTGGTACAGGTTGTCGTTAATATTGCTTTCTATCTTATCTATTCTTATTGTTGGTTTGGCCCGGTGCAGGACCTCATCGGTTACTTGTATGAAAACCTGCAATCATTGACAAGGGCGCCGGATGATAGACAGGTTGCCATTCTCGATAGCGGGAATCAATATTCTTATCTTAACTACCAATTGCTGAAACACAGTTTTCGTCTTTCTGTTTTCTTCCTGGCGGCTTATTTTTATAATTACCGCCTCGAAGAAAAAAAGCGATTGGCGCTTGCCGTTGCTAACAGGGAATTACAGATCAGAATGCTGAAATGGCATCTGAATCCATCTTTTTATTTTAAAACGATCCAGCATCTGCAACAACTGGCTGCAGGGCATCCGGCCAAAGCAACCGAACCGATATTGCAATTAGCGAAAGTGATGGAATATGTGATCTATGAAGCCAAGGAAAAACTTATTGATGTAAAAAAAGAGATCAACTTTCTTGTTAACTATACCCGGTTGCTGAATGAGCACAATACCAATGTTGTTATTGAAGCAACAATAAATGGTGACTATGAAAAACTGAAAATATCTCCTTTACTGCTTGTCGGTATCATAGACAGGATCATTTCGGATGGCAATGGCACCCGCAAAACTCATTACCGGATGGGGTTGGATTTTTCAGGCCGGGAGATGAAAGTAGCACTCAATGCCAATGCAGATAAAAAAGATCTTTCTTCATTGCTGACCGGGGATAGCCAATCGAGGCTGCAGGAATTATACCCGGGCAAATTCAATTTTGAAAATTCGAACGGCACAGTTAAACTCAGCATTATCCTGGATGAAGAATGACCGCTACGATATAGCCGTGATGATCAGCGATGATAACCGGCCCAGAAAATTCTGGACGAAAGCCTTCCTGGTCTATGCCGCGGCCGAGATCTTTATTTTAGGAACACAGTATATTATTACATCCGAACAATGTCCGAGATGTATTTTTCCGCCTGCTTTTTATGCTGTCAATTTTTCACAACACCTTTTATTTACAGGGGTTCTTTGGTTCCTGTTGAATAAATTCTATTATTTGCAATTGTGGAAGATCGTCCTGATCAATATTGTAGTTTTCTTTGCCTATTATTTTCTGTGGCTGGCAACCATGTACCTGATTTTTAATTCAGGTATCCATTCGATCATACCTGCAAAATCTCCGCAGCGGGACTTCCGCTTTTTTCTTTATGGTTCATGGGCCGATATCGGGAAATATTTTCTGAAACTATCTGCATTCTATGTTGTTAAATTCTACTTTGAATACAGGAAGGCAGAGATGCAACGGATACAATTGGCTGTCATCAATAAAGACATGCAGTTGAATTTATTGAAGCAACAGTTAAGTCCCCATTTTTATTTTAATACCCTCAATAATCTTTATGGATTGGCAAGAATCAATAGCGAAAAATTATCACAGGCGTTGCATCAATTATCCAATATCATGCGGTATGTGATCACTGATTGCAACCAGCCGAAAGTATTACTGGAGCAGGAGATACGGTTTCTTGAAAGTTACATAGCATTGGAAAAACTCCGCTATGAACAAAATACGGTGATAGAAATGAAAGTGGAAGGTCATGCAAACGGGCAAACGGTATTGCCGTTGTTGCTGATACAATTCGTGGAGAATGCATTCAAACATGGTATGAAAGAAAAGTCAGAGCAGAATTGGATGAAAGTGGATCTGCAAATTCGAAAAAATGAATTGTTATTCCGGGTGGACAATAGTTATTATGCAACATCAGTTGCCGGCGGCATTGGTATCAATAGCGTAAAACATATCCTGAACCTCCAGTATGAGGGTAAACATGATTTGCAAATGCTGCATGAGAATAATCACTTTTCGGTAACTTTAAAACTGGATCTCTCATGAAAAATATTATATGTGCAGTAATTGATGACGAGCCGATTGCCCGTAACATCCTGGAAGATTTTGTGAACCAGGATGAACGATTGTCATTACAAGGAAACTATAAGAATGCAAAAGAAGCGCTGAAGGGCATCACCACGCAACCGGTTGAGCTTGTTTTCCTGGATATCAATATGCCCGGGCTTACGGGATTTCAGTTCCTGCGGTCAATGACAAATCCGCCTGCTGTTATATTCACTACGGCGTACAGGGAACATGCGATGGAAGGTTTTGATGCCAATGCCATTGATTATCTTTTAAAGCCAATCGCTATCGAACGTTTTTTACTCGCTGTTAATAAAGCATGGAAATTTTTGCGCCCGGCGATCAATGAAACAGGTAATACAACCATAAAGGATAGTGAAGATTTCTTTTTTGTAAAAGCCGATGGCGGATTAACCAAGATATTCTTTGAAGAAATACTATTTATTGAAGCACTGAAAGAATATGTGAAGATCGTAACGAAGGACAGGTCAGTCATTACGTATCACACCATTTCAGGATTAGAAGAAAAATTACCCACTGGAAAATTTTACCGCACACACCGTTCCTATATTGTCAATATAAAAGCCATCACCAGTATCGAAGCCTTCACAGTAAAGATCGATAAGCATGAACTTCCTATAAGCCGTAATGAAAGAGATGCATTTGTGGCATTGGTTGCCAGTGGCAAAATCATATCAAAGTAATTCGTTGAAATATTTGCTCCGTTTATTGAAACTGCCAGCGGAACAGGTAAGTGTTTTTTAGCTTCATAAGCAACATTTTTTACTGTTCAGGGCACAAGTTATTTTTTGTTCTGTGCTTTTTTCAAACGATAAAAAACGGGTATGAAAAAAACGACATGGGTTACACTGCTAATGAGTTTTATTATTCCGGCGCTTTCTTTTTCCCAGAACGTAGGCATCGGCACCACCACCCCAACTGCCAAATTGCATATAAGAGGCTCTTCCGATATTTCGCAGCTTTTTATTGATGCCAACAGTACACAATCAGCCGATCAACCTCTGCTGAAACTCAGAAACAGTTCAGGCGCAGATTTGCTCTGGATGCATTCAGATAATGCTGCCAATACCTTTGTAGGCCTCAATACCGGCAGATTTAATAATGCCACAGGTGGCGCAACAGGAAATTCTTTTTTTGGAAGCCTTGCTGCTGATTCAAATACAATCGGAGCCAATAATACAGTTGTTGGCCGTGAGGCATTATTCTCCAATAAAGCAGGTGATAACGCAACGGCTATTGGTTACCAGGCAATGCAATACACTAATAGTACCACTGGTTCATTTAGCAATACAAATATTGCCGTGGGCTACCAGGCATTGAGAGGCTCAACTACGGCAGGCAGTAATACGGGCACTGGCAATACTGCAATAGGGTATCAGTCAATGTTAAACAACAGCACTGGTTTTAATAACACGGCGTATGGCAGAAATGCCCTTTTATCAAATACTGGTGGAGATAATAACACAGCTTTAGGGTATCAATCGCTCAATGATAACACGACTGGATTAAATAATACAGCAACGGGATTCCAGTCTTTGTATAACAATGCAGACGGTGACCGCAATACTGCGTATGGCACATCTGCTTTGTTATCTAACGTAGCAGGGAACAATGGGACAGCTTTTGGAAATGGGGCTATGTCATTGTCAAATAACCAGGGTTCCTCTTTTACCAATACGAGTGTGGCTTTTGGATACGAGGCATTAAGAGGTTCAGTCAGCGCATCCGCCAATACAGGTACCGGAAACAGCGCAATAGGATATCAATCTTTACGAAATAACAGTTCAGGTGATGATAATACGGCTATGGGATACAATTCACTTATAACAAATAGTACGGGCAGTGCAAATTCAACAGTTGGGTATTTATCACTCGGCGATAATAGTACCGGTAGCCAGAATACCGCTATTGGCTGGCAGGCATTAAGGAATAATACAACGGCCGATTCTAACACAGTGATGGGTGCCCGTGCCATGTTAGATAACACTACCGGCAGCAGGAATGTAGCAATAGGTACCAATACGCTGCTCGAAACAGTGGCTGGCAGTAACGGTACGGCTATAGGATATAATGCAATGGGTAATTACAATAACACGGCAACACCATTTACTAACTTTAATGTGGCTGTTGGATATGGGGCATTATTTGGAGAGCCAAATAATGCTGCTTCTATTAATACGGGAAACAATAATACTGCTGTTGGCTATCTGTCACTTTATAGTAATGGTAGTGGAGATAATAATACTGCTATAGGCAAGGAGGCATTGTACAATAATTCTAATGGGAGTTTTAATACATCCGTTGGTATGTTCTCACTTCTTAATAATTATGGAAGCGATAGAAATACGGCTGTGGGCTATAGCGCAGGAAGTGCTTTTGTAAATGCCGATGACTGTACATTTATTGGTTATAATAGTGAATCAAATGCTCCTCTTAACTTTAACCAGACAGCAATTGGAAGCGGAGCGATAGTAACCGGCTTCGACAGGGTACGTGTCGGTAATACCAATGTTACATCCATCGGCGGGCAGGTGGGCTGGACTACTTTTTCTGATGGCCGGTTTAAAAAAAATATCGACGAAAACATTCCGGGGCTTGATTTCATTTTAAAACTAAGGCCTGTTTCTTACACAACTGATATTACTGCACTCAACCAGTTTATTGGTGTTGATGAAATAAGAAAGATAAAAGAAAGTCGTGGCGAAAAATTTGCTGTTGCTAAACCTGGTTACCAGGAAACCATCCGTCATTCCGGATTTATCGCACAGGAAGTGGAGAGTGCTGCAAAGCAACTGGGATTTCCGTTCAGTGGTATCGATATCCCGACCAACGATAAAAGTCCTTATGGAATACGCTATGCAGAGTTTGTAGTGCCACTGGTAAAAGCAGTGCAGGAACAACAAAAAATCATCGAGGCGCAAAATAAAAGAAACAATGAACAGCAAACTCAATTAGATAATCTTTCAAAGGAAATTGAATTGCTAAAAGCAAAGCTGAAATAAGCTGTTTGCAACCTATAAAAACTATTCTATGAAATCTATTTACACCGTTATTCTATTATTCTTTTTTACAAAATTAAATGCAGTAACGAGATATGTAACACCCTCCGGCGCTGGCGCTATGAACGGCACCAGCTGGGCTAATGCATTTCCCGGAATTTCTTTGCAAACAGCGATCAATGCCTCCGCTCCCGGCGATGAAGTGTGGGTACAGTCGGGAACTTATTTTACCACACTCACTGCCAACAGGAATATTTGGTTCAATATGATAAACGGTGTGGCGATCTATGGAAGTTTTTCCGGAACAGAAACAAGTGTATCGCAAAGAGTTTTTACATGCGGCTTCTCTTCTATATTAAGTGCTGAGATCGGCGTTGCAGGTATTGCAGATAATAGTTATCATGTTATCAGCAACAGTAGTTTGAATACTACAGCAATACTGGATGGATTTACTATTACCGGGGCCAATGCAAATTTTGACCTTGTTGGAAATGATAACCGCAGCTTGGGCGGCGGCATGCTTAACAATGGCCAGAATGGTGGCACTTGCACACCAACGATCAGGAATTGTTTATTTACTAATAATTCAGCATTGTTTGGTGGTGGCATTTTTGATCATGGACAGAACGGCGGTAATGCAAGCCCGGTGATCAGCAATTGCATCTTTGCATTCAACAATGCAACAGGTGGCGGTGGCGCCATTGATAATTTTGGATATGGCGGGAATGCAAGCCCTGTTATCACCAATTGTGTTTTTTATGGCAACACAGCAACTGACAGGGCAGGGGCTATGTATTGCTGGGGTGGAGGAAATGGGAATGCAAGTCCAACGATCCTGAATTCTGTTTTTGTAAATAATTCTTCATTTGATGGTGGTGGGATCGTATGTGATCGTTTGAATTTTGTATCGGGTAGCTCTGGTACGGCTAATCCAACCATTCGCAACAGTATATTCTGGGGCAATACAGCAGGAGGCACAGGTCCGCAGTTCATTACATTCGGCGGAGGTACATTTACTGCCACCTATTCTCTTATTGATATCAGCAATCAAAATCCGCCGCATATTATTTCAGGACCGGGCACCGGTAATATTTTTTCAGCACCCACTTTTTTAAATATACTCAATGCGATCGGCGCCGATAATTGCTGGCTGACAACGGATGATGGTTTGCAATTGCAGGCAACCTCTCAGGGTATTGATGATGGCGATAATAGTGGTGTGCCGGCATTTGACATCCGTGGTTATAACAGGATCAGCAACGGTATAGTTGATATGGGCGCTTATGAACTCGACCTCTCAATTGTACCGGTTAGCCTGTTTGAGTTCACCGGAATAAGCCATCGGAATACAAATAAATTATTTTGGAAAACTGCTTCTGAAAATAACAGCCGTTCATTTGAAATAGAAAGAAGCATCGATGGTTTGCGGTTTGAAAAAATTGGAGAAGTAGTTGCTGCCGACAACAGTACTATTACCCGCTATTATCAATTTGCTGATGATCGTTTAACAGCTTCAGCATATTATTACCGTTTAAAGCAAAATGATGCAGATGGAAAATTTGCTTTCAGTCCTGTTATCTTATTGAAGCAAAAAGATAACAAAAGTGAAGTGATCGTTTTTCCAAACCCGGTAAGAAATATTGCAACCGTTGTATTTGATAGAAACCTGGTTAACGAAGAATTATTATTGTTCAACAGCAACGGCCAGCAAATGACAAAACTGATCATCAATGGGAACACTACTTATTTTGATCTGTCAAAAATGCCTGCGGGATTGTATTTATTGACCAATCAGGAAAAAGGTATCAGTGTTAAAATTCAGAAGATTGTTGAATGACTAACTGCAAACAATGAGGTAATAATTCTTTTTTCCTTTTTGAATCAATAGATATTTCTCATGTAACAGTAAACTATTATCAATTGTCAATTGCATATTGTCGATTTTCTTCCGATTTATACTTACCCCCCCGCCTTGTACCATCTTTTTTGCTTCACCTTTGCTGGAAAAAATATTTGTTTCGGCTAAAAAAGAAACTACATCAATACCTGCATTTATTTTTTCTTTGGAAAAATTTGACTTCACCACACCTTCCAGGCCTTCGAGATCTTCAACGCTTAAACTTTCAGCCGGCGCTGATTGATTGGCAAACAATTTTTCAGTGGTAGCGATCGCTTCTGTCAATGCTGCATCGCCATGAACAAATTTTGTTACTTCTTCAGCCAGTTTTTTTTGTAAAATTCTTTTGCTTGCATCTTTAGTATGCTCATCAAGGAGATCGTTGATCTCTTGTTGTTGTAAGAATGTAAATATTTTGATCCACTTCTCCGCATCCGAATCACCTGCATTCAACCAAAATTGATAGAACTGGTAAGGTGTTGTCCGAACAGGATCAAGCCAAACATTGCCGCTTTCTGTTTTACCAAACTTACCGCCATCAGCTTTTGTAATTAAAGGGCAAGTAAAAGCAAAAGCTTCGCCGCCGGATTTTCTTCTTATCAATTCTGTGCCGGTAACAATATTCCCCCACTGATCGCTGCCGCCCATCTGCAACTTGCAGTTTTTATTTTTATATAACCAGTAAAAGTCATATCCCTGCACTAACTGGTAAGTGAATTCTGTAAAGCTCATTCCGGTGCTGCCATCTATTCTATTCTTTACACTATCCTTGGCCATCATATAATTCACCGTAATATGTTTACCCACATCACGGATAAAATCGAGAAAACTAAAATCTTTGAACCAATCATAGTTGTTCACCATTTCGGCAGATATCTTACCACAATTAAAGTCAAGATATTTTTCTAATTGTTTTTTTATGCCTTCCTGGTTATAACGTAACACTTCTTCACTCAATAAATTTCTTTCTTCACTCTTTCCGCTTGGATCACCGACCATGCCGGTTGCCCCGCCCACCAATGCAATAGGTTTATGACCTGCTTTTTGCAGGTGAACAAGCAACAAAATAGGAACAAGGCTTCCGATATGAAGGCTATCCGCTGTTGGGTCAAAACCGATATAGGCAGAGGTCACTTCTTTTTTCAGTTGCTCTTCCGTTCCGGGCATAATATCCTGCAACATGCCCCGCCATTTTAATTCTTCAATCAAATTCATTTCTAAACCAGTGATTTCCAACAAAAGTAAGTCAGAAAGATATTGGGCTGCTGACAAAGCAATATTTTTCTAAATAATTCGTTTTCAGGTGCTAGTCTTTATTATCCAATAACCTATGATTTTCGGGGGGTAAAGACTAATTTTACAAGCAGCCCGTACGTATGAAAGCGAGTCTTATTCAAACGCTTATCGAAAATTGTCCGCCGAATGAAACCAACCATTTTTTGCCTGGCCCTCTTGACTACTGTCTTTTGTGTATCAGCTAATGCTCAGTTCAGGAAATATTCTAATGAATTTTTAAATATTGGCGCCGGCGCCAGGGGACTTGCCATGGGCGGTGCTCAAATAGCATCTGTCAGCGATGGCACTTCCGGTTATTGGAACCCTGCGGGTCTTGTTGGTATCAAAGACCATCCGCAGATCAACCTGATGCATGCCGAATATTTTGCCGGTATCGGTAAATATGATTATGCAAGCATTGTTTTTCCAACTGCCAATAATAAAAGAACGATCGGTATCACCGGTCTTCGTTTTGCCGTGGATGATATCATGAATACATTATTCCTGGTAGAACCAGACGGCTCTCTCAATTACAACAATATTCAATCTTTTTCTTCTGCTGATTATGCTTTCATTTTTTCTATTGCACAAAAGTTAAAAGAAAGCGAGAAGAAAAATGTTCACCTGGGTGTAAATGCAAAAGTGATCCACCGCAGTGTAGGCAAATTTGCCAAAGCATGGGGTTTTGGATTGGATGTTGGTTTGCAGATACTAAAGAATCGCTGGAAGTTCGGCATTGCGGCAAGGGATGTGACCAGCACATTCAATGCATGGTCTTTTACATTTACCGAAAGAGAAAAAGAAGTTTTGTACCTGACCAATAATGAGATCCCTGTCAAGTCCACTGAATTAACTGCACCAAGACTTGTCCTGGGTGTTGCAAGAGATTTTAAACTGGGAAAAAAATTAAGCTTGTTAGCTGAAGCCAATGTGGATGTGACCTTTGACGGGCAACGCAATACATTGATCAGTGCCGACCCGGTAAGTGCCGACCCTAAACTGGGACTGGAACTGAATGTGAACAATATTTTTTTCCTGAGGGGGGGGATCAATAATTTTCAGAGGGCATTGGCTGATGAGGACACTGTGAATCAGAAAAGGGTTTGGATCTATCAACCCTCTGCAGGTGTAGGATTCAAAATTTCGAATGTAACAATTGATTACGCTTATACCAACCTTGCTAACCAATCCAATCCTTTGTTTACACATGTCTTCTCCTTACGATTAGATATGATAAATAATAAAAACAACAAGTAAGATCTGTACCGATAAAACCCTGCGTCAATGAAAAAATTTTTACTTCCGTTGTTGCTTCTGTCGGGCTTTTTTGCCAGCGCACAGGTGTACAATAATGAATGGATAAACTACAGCCGGACTTATTATAAGTTCAAGGTCGGTAGCAATGGTTTGTACCGAATCAATCAACCTGTTCTGGCTTCATTAGGCATCGGCAGCACACCTGCTGAGCAGTTCCAATTATGGAGAAACGGGCAAGAGGTTCCTATTTATACTACAGTGCAAACTGGCGCCATGGGCAGCAGCGATTATATCGAATTCTGGGGCGAAATGAATGATGGCAGGCCCGATAGTGTATTGTATCGTGTGCCGGGATTTCAACTTAATGACAAATGGAGCCTTGAAACAGATACAGCAGCTTATTTTCTTACGATCAATCCTTCGGGGGGTAACCTGAGATTAGCGCCAGCTGCTTTCACTCTTCCTTCGGCATTAGCCCCGGAACCTTATTTTATCTCAACAGTAGGAAAATATTACAAGGACAAGTTGAACCCTGGATATGCAGCCATAGTAGGAGAATATGTTTATTCATCGGCATACGACCAGGGTGAAGGATGGTCATCATTTGATCTTACAGCAGGACTTACAAAATCAGAAGGTCTTCCTTATTTAAGCACTTATACCGGCTCAGCACCGGAACCGGTCTTAACAATACATGCAAGCGGCAACGCTTTGAATCCACGAACATTCGAAGTAAAAGTAAATGGCGCTGTGGTAGCACAGCCTGCAATGGATTTTTTCGATCACATCAAAGTAAGCATACCCCTTACCGTAGCAAGCATAAGCAGCGGTTCAGCTGTTGTAGATATAAAAAATACTTCAGCAGTTTCAACCGACAGGATGGTAATAGCCAAAACAGAATTGACCTATGCCCGGACATTTCATTTTACACTTGGGGATCCAACTACAGATATCTCATTTGAATTGCCTGCAAACCCTGCCGGTAATTATCTTGAAATAACAGGATTCGTTTATGGATCTGCAGCCCCGGTCGTTTATGATATCACCAATGGCAAAAGATATGTTTGCGATATTTCAAATCCGGCAATTGCAAAAGTTGAATTGAGCCCTTCCGCTACAACACGGAAGCTGATCTTATTCAGCCAGACCCCTTCACTGGTAAGAACGGTAACATCACTGCAGGCGAGGAACTTTGCCAATTATGCATTGGCTGCCAACCAGGGAGATTATCTAATCATTTCTCATCCTGATCTGACAACGGCAACAAGTGGTGGCAATCCGGTTGATAATTATAAAACATATCGCAGTTCAACTGCCGGGGGAAGTCATGGAACAAAAGTTTATATGATCGATGAACTGACCGACCAGTTTGGATTGGGTATCAAGAAAAACCCATTAGCGATCCGCAATTTTATACGATGGGCAAGAGCAACATTTGATATGCCTGTCAAAAATGTATTACTAATAGGGAAGGGCATCACTTATACCCAATATCGTAGTAATGAAAGTAATCCTAATGTAGAAAAACTTTCATTTATACCCACTTTTGGTCAGCCGGCTTCGGATCAATTGCTGGCTGCCGATCCGGGGCCAAATGAAATTCCAAATGTTTCCATTGGTCGTATTTCAGCTATTACAGGTGATGAAGTAGCTATTTACCTTGCCAAAGTAATTCAGTATGAACAACAGCAGGCTTTTCAATCTCCCCTGATCGCAGATAAGGCATGGATGAAAAATGTGGTGCATGTAGTAGGCGCCAGCGATGCCAGCCTTGGTGCCATTCTTATGACGGATATGGATAAATACAGGCAGATCATAATAGACACACTGTATGGAGGCAATGTAAATACTTTTGCTAAAGTATCGGCCGCCCCTGTAGAAGCAGCGAGCAGCCAGTTATTGTATAATCTTTTTCAGCAGGGAATTGGTTTAATTACTTATTTCGGACACTCTTCTGCCAGTACACTTGAATTCAACCTTGATAATCCTGATCAGTACAACAATCCATCCAAATATCCTGTAATGATTGTGATGGGGTGTAATGCAGGTAACTTTTTTAATTTTAATACATTGCGTTTCCTGACAAAAGAAACGCTCTCTGAAAAATTTGTATTGGCTAATCAGCGGGGCTCTATTGCTTTTGTGGCAAGCACACACCTGGGTATTGTTCATTATCTTGATATTTATAATACCCAAACTTATAACTCCATAACGACTACACATTATGGTAAAACATTGGGTGAAGTGCTGCGGGAATCTATAATCCAGGTTTTCAACAGTCAATCGCAAGGTGATTATTATGCCCGTTTCCATTGTGAGCAGACAACACTTCATGGCGACCCGGCCATTAAGCTGGATGTATCCATGCCCAAACCTGATTATGTTATAGAAGACCAGTTGCTGAAGATATCACCACAGTTCATTTCTGTTGCAGAAACAAGTTTCAAAGTGGATGCAAAATTCATGAACCTGGGTAAAGCGCCGGATAAAAGTATAGTAGTAGAAGCAAAAAGGATATTCCCTGATCTTACCACACAGGTGATAAGACGTGATACTATCCCCGGCATCCGCTATATTGATTCATTATCGTATGTCATACCGATCGATCCTATACATGATAAAGGATTAAATAAAATAACCATCTGTGTGGATGCAGACAATGAAGTGGAAGAATTATATGAGACCAATAATTGCATCACAAAAGATGTATTTATTTTCGAAGACGAAGCAAGGCCTGTATTCCCTTATAATTTTTCTATTGTAAGCAAACCAGACATTAAGCTGGTAGCCTCTACTGCCAATCCTTTTGTTGGTATGAAGACCTATACCATGGAAATGGATACAACCGAGCTGTTCAATTCTCCATTTAAGATCACAAGAAGCATCAGCTCAACAGGTGGGGTGCTTGAGTTTGTCCCTAATGTTACTTTCACGGACAGCACCGTTTATTATTGGAGAGTGTCGCCCGTACCTTCAAGCGGGCAACCTGTTTGGAACAAGGCTTCCTTTGTGTACCTAAGTACAGGCGGTCCTAATGCCAGCGACCCTGGTTATAACCAATCGCATTTTTATCAGCATACAAAATCAGGTTTGGAAAGGCTCACATTGGATACTGCGAGCCGTTCATTCAAATACAATACGATCTATCATAATTTATTCTTCCGCTTAGGTACCTGGATAACCAGCGGTTGTACACAGGAAGCTTGTCTTGCCGTTTCAGTTGATGGAGTGGCGAGGATCAGGCTGGTGAATTGGTTCCAGTCATTAGTGTTTAATGTCATCGATCCTGTATCATTTAATATCTGGCAGAACCAGCAGGTGGTGGCTCCTGCTTGTCCCGGCACATTTGATCCGGCTACACTGGGTCTTGGTTTATATGGCAGTACTTCTCCGAGAGATTGCTTTGGCAATTTGCGCTTCTATCATTTTGAGTGGAGATATCTTGATACGTCAAGCCGCAGAAAAATGATGGATTTTATGAGAGACGTAGTTCCTAACGGTTTTTATGTAGTCATCAGAAACTTTACACTTGACCCCGTTTCTTTCCCAACTGTTCCTGTTGCTTATGCGGCAGACTGGGCTGCCGATGAGAGTTTACCGGGTCATGGTCCGGGCCAATCATTATATCATTATTTGAAGAATGCTGGTTTCTCCGGAATAGATTCTTTCTACCGGGCAAGGCCATGGGCATTTGTTTATAAGAAAAATGACCCGGCCTTTACACCAAAATGGATCGTAGGCGATGGTGTGACAGATAACCCGACATGGTCTGTTGATTGCCCTGCAACAGATACATTGGGTTTTGTTAACTCACCGGTGTTTGGCCCTGCCAAAGCATGGAAACAATTAAAATGGAGGGGCGCCGCTGATAATGCAAGTGATATTGCAACCGTAGATGTGATCGGTGTAAGAAATGATGGCACTCAAACTACATTGTTCAGTGGCATCACTACTTCACAACAGAATTTTGATGTGTCTTCTATAGATCCTGTTACATATCCTTATGTGAAATTGAGATTGCGTACACAGGATCTCGGCAACTTTACACCCTATCAATTACGCTACTGGCGGATCACTTATTTGCCGGTTCCGGAAGGAGCCATTGCGCCTAATATATTCATGAAAGTGAAAGATTCGGTAGATGTAGGTGAACCCATGGAGTATAAGATCGCTTTCAAAAATGTAAGTGAAGCGAACTTTGACAGCCTGAAAGTAAAACTCATTATCACTGACAGGAATAATGTGCCGCATATCTTCCCTATGAAGAGAAGGCCGCTATCGGTAAATGATACTTTGCAAATTGGAATGACGATCAATACCAGCACACTTGCAGGTCATAACACTACTTACCTCGAAGCAAACCCTGATAATGACCAGTTGGAACAATTCCATTTCAACAATTTTGCATACAGGAACCTGTATGTTAAACCGGATAGTTTAAATCCTTTATTGGATGTAACATTTGACGGCGTACATATTTTGAACCGGGATATTGTTGCTTCCAGGCCGGATATTATCGTTAAACTGAAAGATGAAGCCAAATGGATGATACTTGATGATACAGCATTGCTGACATTGCAGGTTCGCTATCCCAATGGTTCTTTGCGCAGGTTCTATTTCAATAATGATACACTAAGATTTACCCCGGCAGGGCAGGCGCCCAACCCGGATAATACAGCCATGATCAATTTCAGGCCATTCTTCCCTGATGATGGCGAATATGAAATGATCATTACCGGCAAAGACAAGAGTAATAATGAGGCCGGGGCTATTGAATACAGGGTGTTATTCAGTGTGATCAATAAGCCGATGATCTCTAATATGCTGAATTATCCGAACCCGTTCACTACTTCAACTGCGTTTGTATTTACCGTCACCGGAAGCGTTGTGCCGCAGAATATAAAGATCGAGATCATGACGATCACCGGAAGGATTGTGAGAGAGATCACCAGGGATGAGTTGGGCCCGATCCATGTAGGAAGAAATATTACCGAATTCAAATGGGATGGTACTGATCAATACGGACAAAAACTGGCGAATGGTGTTTACCTGTACAGGGTGGTTACCAACCTGAACGGTAAGCGATTGGATAAATACACTTCCGGTGATGATAAAACCGACCAGTTCTTTAATAAGGGCTATGGTAAGATGTACCTGATGCGATAAGAAGAAAATATTCCTGATAAAGTAAAGTCTCACTTTGGTGAGACTTTTTTTTACGCTGTTGATAAACGACTTTTGCAATCAATTTATATGCAGCCAATCAAGAACTGGATAAAAAAGAATTTTGCAAACCTGCTTTACGGCAGGAAAAAGAACCCTGCAAAAAAGAAAACGATGTTGAGCTGGTTGCAGCAATTTGAAAGCAAACGACCTTCAAGATTATCTGATGTTTCTTTTGATATTTTTACTTATCACGGGGAGGATGGTATCATCAGTTATTTAACAAAGGAATTAAAAGATGTGCCGAAAACCTTTGTTGATGTGGGTGCCGGAAATTGTATCGTTGGTAATTGCAGTACACAAGCTATCCATTTCGGCTGGAAAGGAGTTTTTATTGATAAAGACAAAGTGCAGGTATCAACAGGGAAAAAATTTTACAGCAAAGCAACCGGTAGCATTGAAGGAATAAATTTTATCAATGAAGAAATAACACCGGAGAATAGTAACCGGGTAATAGCTTATACAGGAGTAACAGGAGAAGTGGGCTTGCTTTCTGTTGACATCGATGGAAATGATTATTGGGTATGGAAAGCAATAGATATTATTGAACCAAGGATAGTCGTGATAGAAGCGAAGGTTGAATTTGGTCATCATGATGTGATCGTCCCTTACAGCAAGGATAATCATCGTTCAACAGATATAAAATATAATGGAGCATCTGTCGAGGCATTTCGAAAACTGGGGGTACAAAAAGGATATAAACTGGTTGGCGCTAACCGCCAGGGCTATAATCTTTTCTTTGTAAAAAATAATGAACCGGTCCCCGCAGTATCTTCAGCAGATGTGCTGACCGACCCGGTAACAAAGAATTCATTTTACCCGGAATCTTTTTTTAATGAACATAAATTTGTAACAGAATTAGGATAGAATATGGCTACAATCGGCATCAACATAGCAACAGGCAGTTTGCAGCAAAAAGAAATGATCGTTGGCATTGACCTGGGTACCACTAATAGTTTGGTGGCCATCATTCATCCCGGCAGTAAAGAACCGGTTGTCTTAAAAGAGCATGACGGGGCAGCACTGGTACCCTCTATTGTTCATTTCGGAGAAGCCAATAGCATTACTGTTGGTGATGGCGCCAAGCAATTCCTGATCACTGAACCGCACAATACAATTTTCTCTGTAAAGAGATTGATGGGCAAATCATATAACGATGTAAAAGATCAATCTGCTTTTTTTACTTACAGGATCATTGATGATAATACCGAAAGCCTTGTGAAGATACAGGCAGGCTCAACCTTCTATTCACCCGTTGAATTGTCTTCCTTTATTTTAAAAGAATTAAAACACAGGGCAGAGCATATTTTAAAAACACCGGTAACAAAAGCAGTGATCACAGTGCCGGCTTATTTTAATGATGCGCAACGGCAGGCCACAAGAGATGCGGGCAGACTAGCAGGATTGGACGTATTAAGGATAGTGAATGAACCCACTGCTGCCAGTCTTGCTTATGGGCTGGGTATTAGCCGTGAAGAAGTGAAGACAGTTGCGGTGTATGACCTGGGTGGAGGAACATTCGATATTTCGATATTGCGGATAAGCAACGGCATCTTTGAAGTATTATCAACCAATGGTGACACATATCTGGGTGGCGATGATTTTGACCGGGCCATTATGGATCACTGGATAAAAGAGACCGGCCTTACTAGTGAAGAATTGAATTCAAATAAAAGCCTCCTGCAGGAATTAAGATTGAAAGCGGAAGAAGCAAAGAAATTTTTGAGTACAAGTGATTCTTATAATGGGATAGTTGCAGGACATGAACTCTCATTGGACAAAGAACAGTTTGAAAAGCTTGTCGAACCATTTGTTACAAAAACAATTCAAAACTGTAAGAATGCTTTGCAGGATGCTGGCCTTGCTATCAATGATATTGATGAAGTGATAATGGTAGGTGGATCAACAAGGGTGCCGCTGGTCAGGAGAAGCGTTGGAAAATTTTTTGGGAAGAAGGTTCATGACTCATTGAACCCTGATGAGGTGGTGGCGTTGGGTGCGGCGGTGCAGGCAGATATACTGGCGGGAAATAATAAAGATTTTTTATTGCTTGACATCACTCCATTGTCATTGGGAATAGAAACGATGGGAGGATTGATGGATGTAATGATACCCCGCAATTCTAAAATTCCATCTAAAGCAGCAAGACAATACACCACACAGAAAGATGGACAGGGAAGTATTCGCATTGCTGTTTTCCAGGGAGAAAGAGATTTGGTGAAGGATAATCGCAAACTGGCTGAATTTAATTTGACCGGGATACCCGGTATGCCGGCAGGATTACCAAAAGTGGAAGTTTCTTTTCTGGTAAATGCGGATGGAATATTGGTAGTAAAAGCAAAAGAATTGCGCAGTGGTATTGAGCAAAGTATTGAAGTGAAGCCACAATACGGGTTAACAGATGAAGAAGTAGAAAAAATGCTGGCTGATTCGATCACTCATGCAAAGGATGATATGCAGACAAGGGCTTTGGTGGAAGCGCAAACAGAAGCGAAGCAGATCATTGACACTACTTCGCAATTCATCAATAAGAATAAAACTTTCTTAACTGGAAAAGAAATGAGTGAAACGACAACAGCTATTCAACAATTAGATGATCTTATTGAAAAAGGTAATAAGGATGAGATCCATACTGCTATTGAAAAGCTTAACGAGATATCAAGACCTTATGCAGAAAGATTGATGGATGAAGCTATCGGCAAAGCCATGAAGGGAAAGAATATCATGGAATGAAAATGGTATAAGAATTATTTTCAAAAACCTTATTGGCCAATAAAGGAAGAGAGACAGGTGTAGTCCATTCCTTTCTCTTATCAATCACCAGGAACAATTTTCGATCTTTCCAAAAAGATTGGACCACTCTCTCCTCCAAAACAAGCTTTTCCTGCATCATTCTCATCTCCCGGTTAGGAGTATTATATGGATGCGATACCCAGGCGTTAGTATGAGTATATACATTGGCGAGATAATTCACCAGTGTGGCATTACCGATCAGGAGATCGCTGGAAGTGGCATTTTTATTTAAATAGTCAAGGACATCCCTGGTATCTTTTGAAATATGGCCTTCCCATTCGGTATCATTTTTTCCTCTGAGCAGGTTCGCAGTCCATAAAATATTATCAGATAGAAATAGGAAGATAAAAATGTACAACACCCAGTTCTTTTTTTTCTGTTGTAAATAATTGATCAGCCAGAGCAAAGCCGGCAATGCAAATAGGAATAGTCCCGCCCACACATATCCTCTTGTAAAGTGTATCGGCTGCATAGGTTCGATGAACCATTCATGCTTGGATAGTAAAAATGCAATGATGCCCCAGCAAAGGAACAATCGCTGATGGGGGATAGCCAGGAATTTTTTGACCGGGCTGTTCAGGTACATATTTACAAATGTTAGAACAGCAACAATGCTATAAGCGGGTATAGCAATGAGAAGGCTATAGGTCCAGCCAACACTGTATTGAGTAAACAATAGTTTATGTTCAGGAAAACTATTGAGATAAATAAGATAATACCATACATGAAGAGCTGTGACGACTATCATAGCAATTGCAAACCAATAAGGAATAGTTTTATTCCTGAACACTAATTTTTCCAGTACGATCCATCCATTGATGATCACCAGGTACTCAATGCCGGTAAAAGGATGGGAGATAGAAAGAAACAATGCAACGATCGCAGCGGCTTTCCATTTTTGTTTTAGTATGAGCCAGATATTCAATAAAAACAAAAAATGATAATAAGCTTCCAGCGGAATGAACAATGTGCGGCCCCAGTTCAATCCCCACCAGCCGTTGGCCGGATCAGCGAGATAAATTCCATCTATCCATTGTTCAGTGTAATGACCTGATAAAAAAGCTGATCCCATCAATCCTGCCAATGCCGTTAACCCGCCTCCCCATGTAAACAAAGTAGCGATCAATGACATTTGCTTATGACCGGGAAGAAGATGTTGTAAAATTTTTATTCCAAGATAAATGCAAAGCGCTGTCATAATAAGACCAAATAGCGAAAAACAAAATCCCGGGTCCATCCCCAATTTCATCAAACCTGCCAATACAATGGTGATGGGTTGAAAATAAATGTTGGGTGATTGAATATTACCATCAAATGGATTGGAATAAGTGATCGAAAATTTGTCCTGGTCAAGATATTGATGTGCATAAGACATGTACAGCACATTTTCTTCATTGGTAAAACCGGTTGGTTTAAGAGAGGGGCTGTGAATAAAATAATGCTGTAGTACAAATAAAATGACCGGCAGAGAAAGAAATAACGAAAGTCTTATCGTTTTTCGGCGGCTCATACTTTTTGAAGACTATTTTTCCGGACTAAAGATATAATTCCTGCAATGGCCAGTAATAAAACAGTTGCAAGCTTCACCCACAATGCTGTTATCGTATTGGTTGGAACAAACTTAAAAACAACTTTATGATGACCCGGGGACAAAGGCGTACTCATAAAAGCATGGTTGGCCCTGTAAATAGTGTCTTTGCTGCCGTCTATCCAGACTTTCCAGTGATGATGATAACTCTGCGTAAGCACAAGAAGGCAATTAAGATCGGATTCCGTTTCTATTTCAAAATGATTGGCCGATATTTTTTTGAGTGTTGCTTTACGATCAGTTGTGCACCTGGTATTTCCCAGGAAGACATCTGCAATTGCATAGCTGCAACCAGTACCTTGATTCAGTGAAGCAGTGTCTGTGTGAGATAAAAATGAATCGGCGAGATAGGCTACTGGTTTTGACGCTACATAATTATATAGCGCATCGCTTTTCAGGAACTCATCCTGCTCATCCAGAAAAGCAGGCGAGTAACTGACACGGCTGATACCGATCTTCTTATTGTAAAAGGTAGCAAGAGAAATCTTTTCGTATTGATCCAGGTCGCCCCTGCTGTTCTCTGCCAGCGATCTGTCAAGTCCGTTTAACGGAAACCCTTTTGGAGAAGCATGAAGGAATGCATTGATCTCTTTTGGCGATGTATTGCCAACAAAACTGATCGGCAAAACAAGCTGTGCCATTATAAATAGATTAGCGATCCATAGAGAAGCAAATATTTTTTTATTCCTGGAATATTTTTTTAGCCATAGAATAAAAAGGATCAGCGATACCATTTGTATAATTCCATTGATAAAAAAAGCATCGGCAAGACTGATGTTCTCCAGGAATTGTTTTATACCGGCAGAATCAAGACCGGGCAGCTGGTCCAGGATAGGGGATTTGAAAAAAGTAAATACTGTGATCACAAGAAGAATGGTGACCCCGATCCACGCAGTGGTCCGTACTTTTCTCAGATCAATAGATGAGATTTTTTCGGCTAATAATTTTTTCAGGCCGGGGGCAGCTAACAATAAGGCCGCAAAAATGAAAAACAACCGCATCTGCGAAGGATGACGGAAAGTATCCATCAGCGGAATTATTTTGTAACAAATTTTTCTGATGGGTGTAGCATCGCCGAGGCTGAACAGGAACGCAAAGAGTGCAAGCAGTATCAGCAAAAGATTTCTCCTGTTCATTTTGGGAGGGAATGCCAGCAATACGAGTATCGTAAAAATCCCGATATAAATATTCCTCAGTGTAATATCGGTTGTTGAAATAACATCTGTAGCCTTGATGGAGGAAGGAAAGATCAATGACAGGAGGTGTTGCGGATCGAACGAATTGACGACCGTATCCGAATAAGTTGTTCCGCTTCCACGTTGATAATAGGGGAGCAGGTCAATGAATGAAACGATAGCCGGTAAAGAAAGACCCGCAAAGACCAATATGATCAATAAATGCTGAAGAGAAAATTTCTTCCATGGCACAACAGCCTGCTCTTTATTTTTGAAGCGTTGAATTACTGCAAGAACAAATAGCAGCAACAGGATATAAATTATTGCAATAAAAAAAGACGGGTAGCCGGCCGTCAATAAAAAAAACAATGCAATGCCGGTTTTTATTGCCGGCCCGAATTTTGGTGATTGCAGGGTTTGCAGGTAATAATGAATTGCAAGAGGAATGAATGCTGCTGCCGCCAGCCAATTGATCAATTGACCGCTGAGCATAAATCCACTCAGCATATAACTCACAGCGATCAATAAAGCTGTATGCGAATGCTGAACAAGACGATTGCTCAACTTGTACATTCCAACCCCGGCCAAAAAAATATACAATAGATTTTCATAATGGAATAATGTGACATCGTATCGGCCGATCAAAGAGAAGAACCAAACGATCGGGTTCCATGAACCGCTTTGCATATCACCATACATTGGATTTCCTAAATAGATATAGGGGCTCCAGAAAGGCATTTCTCCATTCCTGATAGCTTCACTGATATGAAAACGGTACGGGAGAAAATAATGGATGGCATCATTCTTTACACTGAAGATGCCGAATGTCAGTGGCCAATAGGCCAGCAGGCAAATAACCAGCAGCAACAAATAGTTTTTGTAATTGATCTTGTTTTGCTCAAAGGACAGAAGTAGCCTCATGTAGTTGCTGGTTGGGTTGGCCAATACAAAATAGATAAAATTTCGTGAATCGTAAATCGTCAATCGTCAATAGGAGATACCGATTATCAGAAACACATTCACGATTCACAATTGACGATTCACGGTTTTTAGTTTAGCTTCTTCCAAATTGTAATAATACTTTTCCCAAAACTGTGAAAGAATAGTTTGTCAGTGATCGTTGATAGTGTAACCATCCATTTGTCCCAAAACAGTATTTGCTTTAGCGAAGGATATTTTTGTTTCAGAAAAAACTTGTTCATCAACGATGCGAAATACCCCATGCTGTCGTAATAACGGGTGCTGATGATTTTCAGATCCTTTGGTTTTATTGCTTTCAGCAGTTGACGGTTGTAACGGCGATAATGGCCAATAGCTTTATCAAAAGGGCTGAACAGTGATTGAAAAGCAGGGGCCAGTATAATAATATGACCGTCTTCCTGTAAAAGATCAGCTGCTTTGTTTACTTCTGTCGAATCATTCTCTATATGTTCCAGCACATCTATATATATAATGGTGTCGAATTTTTCTTTCACTGAATCAATAGACCCGGATTGTACAGTGGAGTTAGAAGGGAGATCTTTTAGTTTTCCTCTTAATACATTACTCATTTGCTCATCAGGTTCCAGCATCAGCCATTGTTTGGCGGATCCGTCATTTAATAAGGAAGTAGTAGAACCAATGCCGGCACCCACTTCCAGCACATTGCCTTTAATAAAAGGCCTGACCTGTTTTGAAAAATATTTTTTCCAATGCTTTGCATGCTGAAACAACTCGAGTTCATTTCCGGGGTATTTGAACGGATCACTCATTTATTGAATGGTTTCAACGGGACCGGTATAATCTTTATAATGATGAGCCGGAATGAATTTACGCTGCGATTGCGAAGACAAATAAAGAAATATAGTGAAAAGAGAAAGCAGGAAACTTTGTAATAATATTATCAGCATGGCAGAGATAACAGTAGATGTCCACCCTGGAATGGTCAGGTCCGTAAAATATTTCAGCCCTACCAATGCAAGTATGGCCAGTAAGGAAACCCCGATCAATGCCAATGAGAAGATCAGCAACCTGCTTGCAATTGTATCAATAAATACCGCGATGGCGCCAAGCCCATGGACCATCAAAGAATGAAAATTCATTTTTGATTGACCGGTATATCTTTTTCCACGATGAGTAGTGACTGCCGAGTAGGGCAGGCCTGTTTTTAAAATACCGCCGGCAATATGATTCCATATTTCACTGTAGTAAACAACTTTATCCAATAATGGCTTTGGCATTACCATGAAATTTCCAAATGCGATTTTCTTTCCGGTAAGCAGCCTGAAAGCAATTTTATAAATGCGGTAAAAGAATTTGAACCGCTGCCCTTCCTGTCTTGATCTTCTTTTTGCAAAAATGATCTTCCCCGGGTCTTTTTGAGATGCTGTCAATAGTGCCAATGCATCTTCAGGTTTGTCTTCGCCATCTGCATCCATTACCAATACTTTATCACAATCCATATTTTCTTTGATATAAGCAAGCCCTACTGCAATGGCTTTTTGATGCCCGATATTTCGCTGGAGGCGAAGAATACTAACGGAAAATAAAAAAGGTTTCTGAATGGCGATCTTTTCTGCAGACCCATCATCAATGATCAAAACAGAAAAATATGTTTCCTTACATTCTTTGAGATTGTTTGCCAGTTCATTCAATAACCTGTTCAACGATTCATGATCATTCAGAACAGGAATTAATATCGTTGTTTTTTCTGCCAAACAGTTGGTATTAAAGATGTAACTACTTTATTCCTCCATGTAAATATATTTAAATCAGGGAGAAATAAATGCAGAATGAAGAACAGTTATTGGTAGCTGAATTTTCTTTTTAATTTGATAATAGGTTTTTCAATGTAAGTATAGCTAAGCATGGAAACGGCAAACGTTATTAAAAGGCAGACCAATGTTGCTGCAAACAAGTTCATGGATTCGGACAACTTCGGCAATAAAAGATTATAAAGGAGCAAATGATAGACATAAATGCTATAAGATATTTTACCAATGTACACCAGTATCTTACTTCCCCACACAACATTTAAAAAAGCATAATTCCTCTCTATTGCAAAGTACAACCAGGTAGTAAAATGGATCCCGGCTACGGTAATTCCAAAATTGCTCATAAAGTACCCGGTGAAATAAGTTGTATTATCAAGCAGGGCAAAAAGTAGCAAGAGTACAAAGGTGCTGACACTAAGCAGGATCATCCTTGTTTTAGTAAGCCATTGCGGGTGAAATTTTATCAAGCAATAAAGCAGAGCGCCGGCCCCGAACGAATCGATCCTGCAAAGAGTGTGGAAGAAATAAGGAAATGGATTAAGACTTTCATGATTGGCTGACCAGGCAATATAAATTACCCGGAAGCCAAAAGAAAAGAGCAGGATGCCGGCACATAACCAGGTCAATTGTTTTTTTGTTTTACAGAGCCATATGAGCAGGGGCCAAACCAAATATATTTGTTCATCTACTGCCAGCGACCATGTGTGATGCAAATGTCCTTCAACCGGCACACCATTATAAATAAAGCTCCAGTTCTGTGTGTAAGTATAAAAGGAAACCAGGTGATCTTTATAGTCCTGAAAATCTTGCGGACGGTTGGTAATAAAATAAATATAAATGGTGAAACCGATTACGAGCAGGTAATAGAGAGGAAATATCCTTAATACCCGTCGCATATAAAATTTCTGGAAATACTTTTTGTCTTCTTTTGTTTCAATAAGAATACCTGTAATAAGCAAGCCGGAAAGGGCAAATAACAGGTCTATGCTAACCCAGCAAAATAATACATTGCCAAACCTCCAGAAGAAATGCGTTGCAAGAACGCCCAATATCCCGATAGCCCGCAAGCCATCAAGATTCCGGTGATTAGTGTTGGTAATGGCAAAATTTTTCATGAATTGCTTTCAGGTGACATCCTACGGGTATGGACAGATCAGGAGCTCACCGGGTTTTGAATGAGTTAGTTAGTCTTTTCAAAGTTAATCTTCCCGGCACAGACTTGAAATCCAGGCTGAAAGACAGTGTAAAACATTTTTTCATCCGTTTCTTCATTTCAGAATTACTGCCTATCTTTGCCATCCTAAAAAAAATACCAGGGAGGTATAATAATCATGCTGATCATTGACTCAAAAGATTGCGAAAACATCGACAAAGCGCTGAAGAAGTACAAGAAGAAATTTGAGAAATCAAAAGTACTGCTGCAGTTGCGGGAACGTCAGAGCTTCACCAAACCTTCTGTAAGAAGAAGGGGCCAGGTGTTGAAAGCGATCTACAAGCAAAGCATTGCCAGCGGCAAGATCGAGGCATAAGCCTTTCTTGCTGTTAAAAAAAATTGAGAATAGCTGCTCCTTTTACAGGAGTAGCTATTTTTTTGTGTCTATTGTGTAGCTTTAGAGTATTAAACATGACTGTACATATCCATCCCGATATCCAATCTTTTCTCGAATACCTGAAATATGAAAAAAGGTATTCTGTTCATACACTGATCTCTTATCAAACTGATCTTACCGGGTTTTATGAATACCTCCATCAGCAATTTGGAAAAATATTGCTAAAGGAAATTGAGCATAATTATGTCCGTAGCTGGATAGCAGACCTTAAAGGAAAAGAGATGACATCAAAATCCATCAACAGGAAAATATCAAGCCTGAAGTCATTTTTCAAGTATCATTTACGCAACGGGGTTATTGATACTAGCCCAATGATCAAAGTTATAAGCCCGAAAATAAGTAAGCGGCTTCCTGTTTTTGTAAGAGAAGATGATACAAAGAAGATGGTGGATGCCCTCAACCAGTCAACAGAAGACTGGAATTCCCTAAATGCCCGGATGCTGATCACTATTTTTTATGCAACCGGCATGCGGTTAAGCGAACTAATAAACCTGAGGGATAAGCAAATTGATTTTAGTCGTTCGCATATTAAGGTGTTGGGGAAGGGGAACAAAGAAAGAATTATCCCTGTGGGTAAACAAGTATTAGAAATGATCAACGATTACCAGCAATTAAAAAAGAAGGATTTTGAAAGAACGGATGATGTGTTATTGGTAACTGAAAGGGGGAAAAAACTCTATCCAAAATATGCCTATTTGTTGGTGAACAAAGTTCTGGGGGAAGCCATCAGCCTCGATAAAAAAAGTCCGCATGTGCTTCGTCATACTTTTGCCACACATCTTATGAACAATGGGGCGGATCTGAATGCAGTAAAAGAATTATTGGGGCATAGCAGCCTGGCTTCCACACAGGTTTACACGCATAATACCATTGAAAAATTAAAAGATATTCATAAAAAGGCCCACCCCAAAGCCTGAAAATTTTCCCCCTGCACAATAAAAAAACCTTAGCAATTTTCTTTGGGAAAAGGGACTTTTTACAGTAACTTGAAGTCAGACAAAAGAACCGAACCCTACGTAAAAAGGCCATCTAGTTCTTTATTTATTGTTTCACTAAAATATGATGACTATGAACGTAAACATTCAAACTGTTCATTTTGGTGCGGACAGGAGATTGCTTGATTATGTCAATGAAAAATTGCAAAAGCTCAACCTGTTCAATGATCGCATCATCCGTGTAAATGTATTTTTGAAACTTGACAATGTGGTTCATGCTATTAAAGACAAGATCGCAGAGATCAGGGTGCATGTACCCCGTCACAATTTTTTTGTTAAATCAACCAGTAAATCATTTGAAGAGTCATTTGACGAAGCTCTCGATTCACTGATAACCCAATTAAAAAAAAATAAAGAAAGAAAAGCAGCTTAAAAATTTCAAGACCCCCGACAGTAAACGCCGGGGGTCTTTTTTATCCTGTAACAGGCGCATTAATGATGACCAGGAAAAACATAAAAAGGAATGGCTTGTTGTTTTTGGCAATATTCTTTTTTTTGATCTCCTGTAAAAATGCAGACCAAAAGCAAAAGGGAATTATCAAAAAAGAAGAACACACTCTTGCCATACTTCCGTTCACGGGAGTTGACAGTATATTGCTGAGAAAAATAAAGGAAGGATTACAAAGCAAACTCAGCGTGAAGATCACTCAGCTTCCTTCGGCAATACTTCCTGGCCATGCTTTTTACAAGCCAAGACAACGATATATTGCAGACAGCTTACTTTCTTTTTTAGGAAAAACAAATAATGGTCGTTTTGAAAAGATCATCGGAATAACCACAAAAGATATTTCTACAAGAAAAGATCCGCATGAAAATTGGGGGATATTTGGATTAGGTAGTTGCCCGGGTGAGGCTTGTGTTATTTCTTCTTTCAGGGCGGGAAGAAATAAAGTTCCGGGCAAAGATTTTTTTCGGAGGATGGTGACTCTTGCACTCCATGAAGTAGGGCATACTTATGGGCTACAGCATTGTCCTGTTTCCAATTGCCTGATGAAAGATGCAGAAGGCAAAATGAATTTGGATGATGGTGATTCCTATTGTGGAAAATGCAATAGCTATTTAAAGGGAAAAGGAATTTTGTCTGAAAACAACACTTCGGAGAAATAGCTACGAGTTTATAAATACATTATTCACAACTGGCTGAAAACAAGCAAAAATTTTCAACGCAAAATTTTTCCAATTATCAATTTCCCTTACCTTTGCCTCCCCTTAAATAAGGGGTAGCTCTTTATTGTTCCGACCGCCCTAATTTCCTAAGCTTAAAAGAGGGAGCAAGGCGGGCATTTTGAATGCCACTTTAGCTCAGCTGGTAGAGCAACTGATTTGTAATCAGTAGGTCGTTGGTTCGATTCCGACAAGTGGCTCGGGTAGTACGGAACTCTGTTCCGTACTGATCGGAACGGAGTTCCGATCTCCGGTCCGGGCAGATGGCCGAGTGGCTAAAGGCGACAGACTGTAAATCTGTTCTCTCACGAGTACGGAGGTTCGAATCCTTCTCTGCCCACAAAAAGTTCTTTAAATAAGCGGAAGTAGCTCATTTGGTAGAGCGATAGCCTTCCAAGCTATAGGTGGCGAGTTCGAGCCTCGTCTTCCGCTCTGGTTGAGTCAACCCACTGACCTCAATGACTCAAAAAGCCGTTGTAGCTCAGTGGTAGAGCACTTCCTTGGTAAGGAAGAGGTCAAGGGTTCAATTCCCTTTAACGGCTCAATAAAAGAAACCGAAGTTGGTAAGTAAAAAGATCAGCTTTAATTATAATAACAAGTAACAACACAATTTAAAAACAGATAACAATGGCAACTAAAGAGACCTTCAAAAGGGACAAACCCCACGTTAACGTTGGTACTATCGGCCATATTGACCATGGTAAAACAACTTTAACTGCTGCTATCACAACCATCCTTGCAAAAAAAGGTATGGGTAATACAGCAAAAAAGTATGATGAAATTGATGCCGCACCTGAAGAAAAAGAAAGGGGTATCACAATTAATACAGCCCACGTTGAGTACCAAACGGAAAACCGTCACTATGCTCACGTTGACTGTCCCGGTCACGCCGACTATGTAAAGAACATGATCACAGGTGCTGCCCAGATGGACGGTGCTATCCTGGTTGTGGCTGCTACAGATGGTCCTATGCCTCAAACAAAAGAACACATCCTGCTGGCCCGCCAGGTAGGCGTTCCCCGTATGGTTGTATTCATGAATAAAGTTGACCTGGTTGACGATCCTGAATTGCTTGAGTTGGTAGAAATGGAGATCCGTGAGTTACTGACTTTCTACGGATTTGATGGTGCTAATGTTCCCATCATTAAAGGTTCTGCTACCGGTGCATTAGCTGGTGATGAAAAATGGGTGAAAGGTGTTGAAGAATTGATGGAAGCTGTTGACAGCTACATCCCGCTTCCTCCCCGCCCGGTTGATCAGCCGTTCCTGATGTCTGTGGAAGATGTATTCTCTATCACAGGTCGTGGTACTGTTGCTACGGGTCGTATCGAAAGAGGCCGTGTTAAAACAGGTGAAGGTGTTGAGATCGTTGGTCTGATTCCAACGCCTCTTACTTCTACTGTAACAGGTGTTGAAATGTTCCGCAAGATCCTTGATGAAGGTGAAGCTGGTGATAATGCAGGTTTACTTCTCCGCGGTATTGAGAAAACCCAGATCCGTCGTGGTATGGTTATCGTAAAACCCGGTTCTATCACTCCGCACACTGAATTCAAAGCTGAAGTTTACGTACTGAGCAAAGAAGAAGGTGGCCGTCATACTCCATTCTTCCAGAAGTATCGTCCCCAGTTCTATTTCAGAACAACAGACGTTACAGGTGAAGTAGAATTGGCAGCAGGAACTGAAATGGTAATGCCTGGTGATAACACTGCATTGACTGTAAAACTGATCCAGCCCATCGCTATGGAGAAAGGTTTGAAGTTTGCGATCCGTGAAGGTGGCCGTACAGTAGGTGCGGGACAGGTGACTGAGATTTTGAAGTAATAATAAGCTTCCCGCTATTAGCTTTTAGCTTCTGGCCGGAGGGCTTACTATGCAAAAGATTTATATCTTTGCGACATATGCTAAAAGCTGTTTCGGTAACACGGAATAGCTTTTAGCTTTCTTAGGAGATAATTTTTGGCTTTTACTAAGAGCTAACAGCTAATGGCTAAGAGCTTTTAAAAACGGGCGTAGTTCAATGGCAGAATAGCGGTCTCCAAAACCGTTGATGGGAGTTCGAATCTCTCCGCCCGTGCAAGACAAGGTTGAAAAGGTTCCAGGGGTTCAAAAGTTTAAAAGGTTGGTTCGCCAAACTTTCAGATTCTAACCTTGAAGCTCTTGAACTTCTTAAACATTTTAAACTTCGAAACATGAACAAAATTGGATCTTATTTTAAAGACTCATTCAAGGAATTGACTGAAAAAGTAACCTGGCCCACATGGCCACAACTTCAGCAATCAACGATGATCGTACTGGCTGCAACAATCGTAATAACATTCATAGTACTGGGAATGGACTTTGTTGCAGGTAATGGTCTCAAATTCGTATATAACCTGTTGAACTAATAACAATGGAAACGACTACAAATACCAATGGCGAAAGTGTGCAGCAGCAGGACACAAAATGGTTTGTACTGCGGGTTGTGAGCGGCAAAGAGAAAAAGGTAAAAGAATACCTTGATAAAGAAGTTTCCCGTGGTGGCTGGGACCAGGTAAAACAAGTTTTCCTGCCGGTGGAGAAAGTGTATAAAGTCGCCAATGGAAAAAAAGTAATGCGGGAAAGAAACTATTATCCCGGTTATGTGATGATCGAAATTGCCAATGGTAAACTTAACGACGACCTGAGAGATATCATTAAAAACACTACCAACGTTATCCATTTTCTCGGAAAAGAAAACCCGATCGCATTGCGCAAAGCAGAAGTGAACAAGATGCTGGGTAAAATGGATGAGATGGCAGAGGCCGGCGGTGTCAGCATGAGTGAGCCTTTCATCGTTGGTGAAACTATCAAGATCATTGAAGGAGCTTTCAATGACTTTAATGGTGTGATCGAAGAAGTGAACGATGAGAAGAAAAAATTGAAAGTGACTGTGAAAATATTCGGTCGTTCTACGCCTGTGGAATTGACTTATATGCAGGTAGAGAAGATCAGCTAAGAATACTTAAGGATCATATTCGGAACCATCGGTCAGCTGACCGGTGGTTTTTTATTTTACCTTAAAAGCAACGAAGTAATAATTGTTTGCAGCGCCTATAAGTTCAAGATTGATATAATATGATTGAACAAAATCCTGGAAGGCTTTGAATTCATGTGTGGGAACAACAAATTCATCGAAGAAGATAATATCATCTTTTTTTAGAAAAGGAGCAAGCGATGTTAACACATATAATGTAGCAGAATAGATATCTGCATCCAGCATGATTACTTTCCTGTTGTTATGATTGAAATTTGATAAAAACCCCGGGAGTGTTTGTTGAAATAAACCCTGGTAGAATTTACCTCTTTGATCATCAATTTTCGGAACCTGGTTGCTGGTATTAAA
>JABFRU010000069.1 GCA_013140985.1 Chitinophagaceae bacterium
CAGATCATAAACTATCCGCTTGGGCTGCTTGGATGGAAGATCATCCGGAAGCGCAGGCTGGAGTTGGTCAATCTTTCCGACATCGAAGAGGATAAAAAATTCCTTGCCATCTATCGAAAGGTGAAAGATCAAACGATGGTGCGGATAGAAAGATGTTACACTTTATACCAGTCCGTCCAATATATCATCAAGAATAAGATCGAAGGCGACTTTGTTGAGTGCGGCGTATGGAAGGGAGGCAGTTGTATGCTGATGGCCTATACATTACAGGAGGCCGGTATCAGCAACAGGAAGATCTATGTCTATGATACGTTTGAAGGCATGAACGAACCAACTGATGCAGACGGGCAGGAAGCAAAAGATCAATGGCAAAAAGGAATTAAAGCTGCACATAATACAATGTGCTATGCATCTTATGATGTCGTGAGGTCAAATATAGAGAGCACAGGTTATCCCGTAGAAAATATGGTGATGGTAAAAGGCCCGGTAGAGAAAACAATACCGGCTACGATCCCTTCTGCTATTTCTTTATTGCGATTAGATACCGATTGGTATGAATCCACCAAACATGAGCTGCATCATTTGTATCCTTTGCTTGCAAGGAACGGAGTGCTGATCGTTGATGATTATGGTGCCTGGCCGGGTGCCCAAAAAGCAACGGATGAATATTTCAGTACTATTCCAAATACATTTTTAGCAAGGATAGATTATACCGGAAGGATCGTTATTAAGAAATAATTGCAGCCCATAACTTATGAACTGCTTCAGGGGAAAATCGCTTTACATCCACCAAAGCCCTTTCACTCATTCTTTTTCTTTTTTCTTTGTCATCTATTAATGATGAAATAGCTCCAGCCAGTTTTACAGTATTTTCTTTTTCAACCAGCAAGCCATTTTCATTATTATGTATGATATGTCGTGGCCCTGTTTCGCAGTCAAAAGCAATGCAGGGCAGGCCGGCGGACTGTGCCTCGAGTAATGTCATGGGAAAACATTCGTTGCGGGATGTCATTACATATAAAGAAGCATTTTGGTATTCGGCCATGATATTATGCGTAACAGGCGGCTGAAAAATAAATTTATTCTGCAGAGTTTCTTTTTCTATAAAATACAGCACTTCATCTTTCATTTCTCCATCGCCGATCAGTTTCCATTGCCAGTCCGGATGTTTTTGAAGAACTTCTTTAGCTGTTTGTAATAAAAGGTCAATTCCTTTTACAGCCGTTAGCCTTGCGATAGTCAGTATTGTTTTATTGTTTAGTGACGACTTGCCTGACTGTTCAATAAAATTGGGAATGACAAATGTGTTTGGGTTAAGCGGGGCGAAAAGTTTTTTCTCATCATCATTCAGGCAAACAACGGTGTGAAGTTTTGGATAAGTAAGCCGGAATATCTTTTCCCAGAAATTATTTCTCTTCAACTCATAATAATGATGATGTTCCCACGAAATTATTTTTGACCGTTTTCTTGCCCCGCTTAAAACAGCAGCAGCCGCAAACGGATATTCAGAAGCAATGATGATACCGGGCTGCAGTTGTTTGAATGTTTTTCTCAGCTTCAGTACATCTGTCAGCAGTTTGATCTTTCTTGTGATCACATTCCCTTCTTTGGTAATGCCGAAAGACAGCGGTTGCTGCAAAATGTTTATTGAAGAATGAAAGGGATAAAAACTATTGGCGGTTTCATCCAATATGAGGAGGGTTATTCTATGTCCATTACCTGCAAAGAGGTTGGCTGTATTTACAACAGATCTTTCAATTCCTCCGGCAAGATCGAGGCGGGAGCAAAGGATCGCAATATGTTTTGCTGTTTCAGCCAGTTTGAAATAATTTGGGAGCTAAATATACCAAGGCCGGATGAAAGTACTGATCGTTTCTGAAACTTTAAATGAGGGCGGGGCTGAAATGTTCGTTTTGCGATTGGCAAGACGATTAAAAGGATCAGGAACAGATGTGACAGTATTGAATATGAATGCTGCTTATGAGAACAGGAAAATGACAGCACAGTTCCCCGAAGTGCCTGTTATAAGAATGAAGATGCCATTTCTAAAAGCAGTGGAGAAGTTAGATGAATGGCTGATGCGTTTGGCTATTGACTTTTCTTTCAGGTATTTTTTTCAATCAAAGATCATAAAGAAAAAATTTGCCAAGCAGTATGATGTCATTCATACTAATTACAGCCGGATAGATCATTTATTTGCAAGGATCAAACGAAAAACAGATTCATTCAGGCATTTAATAACAGTGCATGGTGATTATTCGGACCAGTATTATCGTTCTGAGAAAGGAGAAAGAACAGGCTGGCTGAATGTAAAGAAGAAGATCCGCCTTATTACTGACAATGCGGATGAGATAGCTGTTGTGTCAGAAGAACAACGGAGCTTTTTCACTTCTTTGTTTAATGTGCCGCCACAAAAGATCTATAAGATCTATTATGGATTTGAATCTCTATCAACCGAAAATATTCCTTCGGCAAAAAGCGACCCGTTTACTATTGGAATGGTAGCAAGAGGAACCGGCCAAAAAGGCTGGCAGCTTTTAATTGATGCTTTTCTAAAACTCCCTCCCGGTTGCAAATTGGTTTTGGCAGGCGGCGGAAAATACATGGATGCGTTGAAGGAAAAATATAAAGACCATTCCAATATTCTGTTTACGGGCTTTCATCCGAATCCTGCGGAGCTGATAAAAACATTTGATGTGTTTGTATTGCCAAGCCAGTATCCTTATGAATCATTACCCAATGCTATCATCGAAGCATTGTATTGCGGAAAACCTGTTATTGCCAGCAGGGCAGGAGAGATCGAAGCAATGATAACTGATGAATCAACTGGTGAAAAAGCAGGATATGTTATTGATATATCGGGCACAAGCAAAGCAACAGAAGAATTATACAAACACTTATTCTATTTATCGCGGCACCCGGAACAGGTAAAGGCTTTTTCCGAAGTTGCCAAACGATGTTTTAATAGATTCCGGATGGATATTTGTGTGGATGCTTATACAGAACTGTACAAAAAAATGCTTCAGTAGATCGGTTTAGGCTTTTTACCCGTTAGCTTCTGGTACCAGATACGATTCATCACTTTTTTTGCAAGCGGTTCATTGATCGCCTTCCATTCTTTGTATGATCTTTTGCCAATCTCTTTTTGACTTTTAAATCCATAATTCAGGTATTGCAATGCGAAAAAGTTGATGAGCTGTTGTTTATCTTTTATGCCAGGCATATTGTACAAAAGATCAAGCAGCATAAAATAGTCCTTTCGCTGCAGTACAGGATCAATGGGGCGATTTAGCTGGCTGTTGCTATGTTCATTGTAATGTGAAAGGGGTAAATGACAATAAGAAATAGTATTTCGGGCAGCCAGGGAAAGAAATAAATACCAATCGCCGTAATAGGTGAAATCCCGGAGCCTTGGTGCGATCTCAGCCAGGTTTTCTTTTTTAAAAACAGCAGCGCTTGCATTGTTGATGATATTGGTGAATTGTAAATAACTATTTGTTTCATCAATACCTTTTGCATGATAATTGCCTGACCAGCGATCTGTTTTATAGAAATTATTTTTCCAGTCAGAAAATCTTTTAAAAGAATTTGTATTGGAAATAATATGGCTGTCGGTATAAAACAAACCTGTATCCGGATTATTATTAACAGTTGCCATAGCCGTTTCTAAGAATCCGGGTTCGGCATTGTCATCACTTTCGGCGATCCATATCCAGTTGCCTTTTGCCAGGGAGATCCCTTTGATCCATTGTTTAAAAGGCGAACCACTGTTGACTTCATTGAAAACAAGATGAGTGACTTTTGGATGATCGCTGTATTGCAGAAGAATTTCTTTGCTGTGATCGTCAGAACAATCATCCAGCAGTATCAATTCAAAATTGGTATATGTCTGCGCAAGGACTGACCCGATCCTTTGTTTGAGAAAGGCAGCATGATTGTAATTAGGTATTATCACAGAAACCTGCATCATGCTTTCTTCTTTTTTCCAGCAAATAGATTTTTAATAAACTTAAAAGGAGATAATATGAAATGGCCGGTTTTATAACCCGCAGATGATTTTATTGCTTTTTCTTTTTCCTCCAGTGCTTTATTGGCTATTGATGCTGCATTAAAAATACTTTGTTTAACATCGGGTAACTTTTCGTCAGATGCTAATGCAATAAAATACAGCGGCGGTGAATTGGTGTCAGTGTTTAGTTCATTAAAATCACCTGAATGTTCAATCAAATTCTCATCAGTGATCAAGGAAGAGTAAAGGGCATATTGATTTAATAGTTGTACCTGTGTAAAATACTTCCGGAGTAAAGTTCTGAATTCGTCCCCCGACAATTCTTTCAGGTGAAATGGGTTTTGCTGACCTGGCTTTCCTGAATATTTATCTTTATTCGGTGTTGAAATGATCAGTAAGCCTCCTGGCTTCAATACTCTTTTACATTCCTTTATCATGGCATCATGATCGCTGAGATGCTCTATTGTTTCAAAGCTTATAACTACATCTATGGAATTTTCCTGTAAAGGAATGGCTGTAGCAGGGGCAGTCAAAAATTTTAAGTTAGACGCAGTATATTTTTTAGCTGCCCTGTCAATTGTGTTAATATCAATATCAATGCCTGTTACCGATGCAGCTGTTTTTGACAAAAGATGTGCGCCATAACCCTCGCCGCAGGCAAGATCAAGAATAGTTTTATTTTTTGCCAGCTCAAGAGCCATGGCATAGCGGTGCAGATGTTCTGCGGTTGTTTCGCCCCAGATATTTGTTTCCAGTCTTTCGCCTGTCCACTCTTTTGCCATAATTATTTTTTAGTGATCTCCCAATTCAATAATGGCCGGACAACACCCGGGAATGCTTCTGCATAATTTCCCCTTGCAGTTTGTTTTGAAAAATCAGTGTACATCTCAAAACTGAGTTTATTATGCTCATGGATCAATACATCAAGCGGGTTGGGTAAAAATAATGCAAGGCTAACACTAAAGATGCCTTCGGGTAATAGATTAGCCGGTACCCACACTGTCGCCATGTATCTTCCTTTCTTTTTGCGATTATCACCGTTGCCTGTCATTACATCATGTGAATTGAAAATGTTTTGCTGCTCCTGGTTAAATACATTGATGCCATGAGTAAAAGCAGTATCATCTGCCATCACTTCATATTCCATGCAGATGGCAACTTTTTCAGTAGTATCAAATCTTGAACGGGTACTGCCATTGTCATCAGTTATCCATGCTTTATGTAACATGATCTCTTTATTAGCAGAACTCAATCCATTTTCCCAAACCATTTCGGCATTCGTCTGAAGATGTTTTGATACGTATAAAGAAATGATCTTTTCAGTATCTCCTTTTTCGACCATCTTGCCTTCATTCAACAGGATAGTTGTTGAGCAAAATTTCCGGAGACTATCAAGGTTATGAGTAACGAATAGAATTGTGCGGCCATGACTTTTGCTCACTTCTTCCATCTTCCCGATACATTTTTTCTGGAACTCCATATCACCAACAGACAACACTTCATCTATCAATAAAATTTCAGGCTCCAAATGGGCGGCAACAGAAAATGCAAGACGCAGCTGCATGCCGCTGCTATAATGCTTGAGTGGGGTATCAATGAATTTTTCTACCCCGCTGAAGTCAATGATCTCATCTAGTTTTTTACTGATCTCTGTTCTTCTTAAACCAAGAATAGAACCATTGAGGTAAATATTTTCCCTGCCGGTGAGTTCAGGATGAAAACCGGTTCCCACTTCCAATAAACTTCCCACTCTTCCCCGAATGATGGCAGAGCCGGCAGTAGGAGGGGTGATGCGGCTGATGATCTTAAGCAATGTGCTTTTCCCTGCACCATTGCGACCGATAATGCCCACCCTTTCTCCCGGCATGATATCAAGATCAATATCTTTCAGTGCCCAGAATCGTTCTTTCTTCTTTTCTATGCCGGAAAAAATATTTTTTATGCCACCGGTGATCACATCCCGCAATGCCATATAGGATTTTGCAGTTGCCAGTTTATACTGTTTGCCAAGATTCCGTATTTCAATAGCAGGTTTCATTATACAATGTCTGCAAAGTAGGCTTCTGTTTTTCTGAAATAATAAATTCCAATCAGCAAAAGAAGAAAAGCACTGGCTATCCCAATATAAACAGTTGTAGTATCAGCATATCCTCCGGCAAAAGCAGATCTGAATAATTCGATAGCAGCATTGACAGGATTGATGGCTAAAATATACTTCAACCATGACTGCTGAATAGATTGCAGCGGGTAAATGACCTGTGATGCAAAGAACATCACTTGTAAAAAGAAACCAATGGTATAGCGGAAGTCACGGTATTTTACATTCAATGCGGAAAGAAAAGTGCCGGCTCCAAATGCTGCAATAAGAACAATAATGATCCCTGCCGGGAAACACCAAACAGATGGCCAGTGAACAGGTTGTTTATAGATAAGGCAAAAAATAATAAAAACAATAAAGCCCATCATAAAATCAAACAAAGCAACGAGAACAGATGAGCCCGGAATAATTATTCGGGGAAAATAGATTTTATTGATGATGCCGGCATGTTGTATCATACTTTCTGCTGCATGAGAAACGGAACTGCTGAAAAGATTCCAGCATATCAAACCTGCCAAAACAAAAATGGGGTATTGTATAATGCCGGTGTCTATTTTCCATGTTTTTGAGAATAAAAAAGTGAAGATGACCATCATGCCCAGTGGTTGCAGCAAGGCCCAGAACACACCGAGATAAGCCTGTTTATATTTGACCTTGATATCCCGCCAGGTAAAAAAATAAAAAAGCTCCCTGTATTGCCATACTTCTTTTAAACCAAAAGAAAAACCGGCAGGAGGTTTTATTATTGACTGCATTTTCTCCATTAGCCATAAAGATAGCTATCTAAGCCGCAAGGAACAAGATACCCCGGAGAAGCGGGACTTCGCTTCGCTGCGCAAGGCACAAGGTTGGAAAATCTAATTGTCGTAATTGATTGGAGACTTGTCGTCCTTTGTTTTATTCTTATCGGTTTTTTCCTGCAGCTTTTGTTCATTCTTATTTCCTTTGGAATCTATCAATGGGTCGCCGACAGGTGCTTGTCCGTCCTGTAGTTTAAAAGTGAAGACTTTATCTATATGCACCCATTTGCCATTTTCCCATTTAAAACCTTCCTGGTCGCCGTCGGGTACCAATGTCCATTTATTTTCAGGAGTATTGTCTTCAGAAATAAGATGATCCACCAATATCATCTGCAGGTCTTCAATATAGTTGACAAGCACCCTTGCATTTTTCTTATACTCAATATCAAAACGGTATTTGGTTGGTTTGGGAATACTGTCTTTGGCATAGGAAAAGAAGGGTCCGCCAAATACGGGTTCGTTTTTTTCATCGAAGGAAAGTACTTCAATCCATTTTTTACTACTCATGGCGCTGTTCCTGTCAAATCCAAAAAGAGTGTAGTAGTTCTTCCCTTTATATTGTGTTTTGACGATGTTGTAATAAACAGCGCCGATCCAGTTCATCCTTGAACGTACAGAGTCTTCTGGTTTCTCACTGAACTCAGAAACGTCTCTCAGCGGAAATAATTTCATAGAGCCATCGGTGGTCCGCATTTGTATAGCTCCTTTTTGACGGGAATAATATTCATCAAATGCAATGCTCCAGGTAATGATGCGAAAGGAAGTATCCGGTGCATACAAATTGGAAATGCCAAGCACCGAATCGAAACGGTAATAATAAGAATTCTTTATTTGCAAAGCCCTCACCAGTGTTCTTGTAAAAATACTGTCGGAATACATCCGATCTTCGGTGGTGCTGTCTGTATTTAGATACATGGCCCACTCCTGCAATGAGTCTTCTTTGACCCGTAGTTTTTTCAAATCCGCAGCGCTTATCTTTTGGGAAAATGCTGTTCCGGAAAACAAAACAAACAGTAAAATGAAAAATACTATTTTAAACGGGCCTTTTTTCAATGGGATGGCTTTTTATTGATGTGGCAAAGTTAAAGCTTAATACAGATGCCTACAACGCTGAAATGGTTGTAAAATTTTGTGAAGGGTTATAAAGCTTTGGCAAAAGCTGTTATTGTCTCAAACCGAAGGTCAATATCAGGATGTGGAAATGCTGTTTCGGGATTGGTAGAAGCGATAAAAACAGTATAGGCACCGGCATTGCGGCCAAAACGCATATCGGAAAGTTTATTGCCGATCATTATTGATCTGCTAAGATCAATTACGGGGTCATCAGCCTTTGCCCGGAAAGCCATACCGGGATTAGGTTTTCGATCCGGGTGTTTATTGTCTGTGCTGGTACAATAATAAACAGCGTCAATTCTTCCGCCGGCAGCTTCAATTTCCTGCTGCATATTTTGATTGATATCTATTAACCCGTCTTCGGTCATTAATCCTCTTCCCACACCTCTTTGATTGGAGACTACGTTGATTTTCCCAAATTTGTCAGCGAACTTCTGAAAGGCGTTTCTAATGCCATCATAAAATTTAAACTCATTCCAGTTGCGGATGTAATCATCTTTTTTTTCGTGGTTGATGATGCCGTCACGGTCAATGAAAAGGGTCCAGTTTTTGTCAACGGCTTTCAGATCCAATACTGGCCTTGCAAATTCCGTTTGTGCTCTTTGATAATCTTCGGGAATGCCGATGTCAATAAAATATTCATCCTGCACTAATCCATATATGCGGCGGTCCTGATAAAATTTTTCAAGATAGTCCTGCTCAAAAGAAAACTTTGCGGGGAACTCTTCATCCAGGAATTTATTCTTATTCAAAAAATAAACACCGCCATTGATATTGCCTTTCGCATAGAATTGTTTTTCCCTGAAACTCTTTACCAGGTTGTCAGTATCCGTTTCCACCACTCCATACCGATTGAAATTCTCCATCGGTTTCAGCAGCAATGTACATTCTGCCATATTATGCAGGTGAAAAGTAAAGGCATCATGCAGGTCAACGCTAAAGATGGTATCGCCGTTTGCTACCAGCACATTTTCTTCTGTGGTTTTGAAACAAGCAAGTTGAATGGCGCCTCCTGTCCCTAATGGCTCGTCTTCAATAGAAAGTTGATAATTGAGTGTCGAAAATTGATCATCCAGGTAATCTTCAATGGCCTCATGCTTATAGCCCAATGAAAAGATGAACTTTTCAATTCCCTGGCTACGCAAATAATTGATGACGTAAAAAAGAAATGGACGACCAGCAACTGGCGCCATGCATTTGGGAAGATCGGGAATGGTATCACGAAGTCTTGTACCCAATCCTCCTGCTAATATGATGGCTTCTTTAACCAAAATATTTTTCTTCAACTAACTGGCAAACGATATGCCCGATCATGATATGGCTTTCCTGTATCCTTGGTGTATCAGCAGAAGGAACATTGATAAGGTAATTGCTGATAGCTTTCATCTGCCCACCTGTTATCCCTGTAAATGCAATAGTGATCATTTGTTTTTCTTTGGCCACTTCAAATGCTTTGATGATATTGGCTGAATTGCCGGAAGTAGAAAGGCCGATCAGCACATCTCCTTCCTGCCCGATGCCATCGATCATTCTTGAATAAACAACATCATAGCCATAATCATTGGCAACGGCTGTCAGGTAAGATGTGTTGCAATGCAGGGCTTCTGCGGGTAATGCTTTCCTGTCAGTATAAAAACGACCGGAAAATTCTGCTGCCAGGTGTTGCGCATCTGCAGCGCTGCCACCATTGCCACAGAAATAAACTCTTTTGCCTTTTTTAAATGCATCTGTGATCACATCAACTACTTTTTGGATCGTATCTAACAAAGTTGAGTCCTGCAATATTTGGCTCTTCGTATCAACAGATGCTTGAATAATATTTTTGATCTTGTCCATATATTAAAAAATGAGAAATAAGAAATTAGGAATTAGGAATAAGAAATCAGAAAGTACCGGGACGTATTCATTTTCTCATTCCTCATTTTTCTGTTTTTTATTTCTTATTAAAATTAAATCGTCCATGTCTTCAACCCATGCTCCACAAACTGGTAATTTCTATGCTGTCCCCCAAAGTTCTCTAAACTTTTTATCACTTTGAACTTTGTTGTGCCCGGGCAATAAAATATCATAAAACCGCCACCGCCTGCACCAGAGATCTTGCCGCCGGTAGCGCCTGCTTTCTTTGCCGTTTCATAAATATCTTCCATCAGCGGGTTGCTGATACCTTCTGCCATTTGCCTTTTTTGCTGAAAGCCAAAATCTAATATCTCGCCAATATCATTCAATTTTCCTTTCAGCAAAGCTTCCTTCATCATTTGCGCCTGTTGTTTCAACTGGTGCATGGCTTCTATCGAACCTTCTTTTTTATCCGTTACATTCTTGCTTTGCTTTTTTATTATTTCGGCAGACTCACGGCTGGTTGAAGTATAATACAACAACAAATTATTTTCCAGTTCAAATAAATGCTGTTCATTTACCCGCAATGGGTTTACAATTACTTTATCATCGGCATAAAATTCCATGAAGTTCACACCGCCAAATGTAGCAGCATACTGATCTTGCCTTCCACCGGCAAGATCCAGATCCTTTCTTTCAATATCATAAGCATAGTGGGCAATATCATATTCACCCAATGGCAGGCGAAGCATTTCAGCAAAAGCGCCGATGATCGCTACTACCAATGTGGATGATGTGCCCAAACCCGAACCAGCCGGTGCATCAACATAAGTGGAAAGACGAAAACCCTGTTCTTTTATGCCATGATCTTTTTGAATGCGATTATATACACCTTTTAGCAGATCAAGTTTGCCATTGATAGGTAAATTATTTGTCCACTCATATTGTTGTTCTTCATTCCTGTCGATCGCTTCCAAAATAATCTTATTCCCCGGTATTGGTTCAATGGTTGCATTGGCATATAAGGATAAGGTAGCATTCAGGATAGCGCCACCATATAAGTCGCTATAAGGGCTAACATCTGTGCCGCCACCGGCCAAACCAATTCGTAATGGAGCTTTACTTCTGTAGATCATAAAAAGCTAATGGCTAATAGCTGTTAGCTATTAGCTCTTTTTTGCCAATTCGAGCACTGAATTCACCAGCTTTCCCCAGCTATATTTCTGTTTTTCGTTGCGAAGATGCGGAATAAAATAATCTTCTCCTAATTGATAGAATCTCAAAATGCCACTGGCAATGGCTTGTGCATTCGGTTCCACTACCAGGCCAACTTTTTCATCAGGTACTAATGTTGGAAGACCTCCAACATTGGTAACCACCATTGGTTTTTCAAAATGATAGGCGAGGGGAGTAACGCCGCTTTGCGTTGCATTGCGGTAAGGTTGTATCACCGCATCGGCAGCGCAGAGGTAATATTTTACTTCACTGTCGGGGATAAAATCTGTTCTTAAAATCAGTTGATCTTTGATACCAAGTTTTTCAATTTGCTCTTTGTAAGGTCTTTCGTCTTCATAAAATTCACCGGCCACTAAGAGTTTGATGTTTGATGTTTGAGGTTTGAGGTTGTTTAAGACCAGCATTGCTTCCAATAACAGGTCAAGCCCTTTATACTTGCGGATAAAACCGAAGAATAAAATGATCTTTTCGTTTTCCGATAAACCAAGATGTTTTCTCGCTTCGTTTTTAGGGATAATAGCTCCGAAATTATCATACAATGGATGTGATACCAGCTTAGCTGGTTTTGTTTTCTGGAATTTTCTTAGATCGGTCATTACTTTATCACTCATCGTAATGAAGGCATCGCAGCTTTTCAGAAAATATTTTGTGAATGATCTGTCGCCGGGTCTTTTTTCATGTGGTATCACATTATCGGCAATACAGATGATCTTTGTGTGTTTATTCTTTCTGACTTTTCTCAATATCGTTCCTAATGCCGGACCCATAAAAGGCAGCCAATAGCGAACGATGATGATGTCAGGTCTTGCTTTTTTTAATCGCCTCCCGATTTTTATCCAGTTGAATGGATTGATAGAATTAATAACGGAATGAATGGTAAGATTTTCCGGCGCCGGTTCATCACTGTATTGTGTTTTACCGGGAAATAAGAACGAAGGATATTGCAGCGAGAAAGAATAAATAGAACAATCATTTCCCTGGTCAATAAATTCTTTCGCTAACCGTTGATTGAAAGTAGCCAATCCACCCCGCAACGGATGGCCGGGTCCTATAATGATGACCTTTGCCATTACAGACCTGTTTTCTTTTCTACCAGGTAGATATTCCGGCTGGGTGAATTGCGGGAGATCAGTTCACCAATAAAACCGGCTAAAAATAATTGCATACCGATGATCAGTGATGTAAGCGCCAAATAAAAACCCGGACGATTGGTCAGCGTAAAATCTTTATCCATGATCTTGGAGATGATCAGGAAAATGGATATGCCAAGTCCAACCAAAAAGAACAATGTTCCCCATAATCCAAAAAAATGCATGGGACGTTTTGCAAACTTGCCAACAAAACTTATTGAGAGAAGATCAAGAAAGCCATTGACAAATCTCCGCCAGCCGAATTTTGACCTGCCATATTTTCTTGCCCGGTGTTCCACCACTTTTTCGCCGATCTTTTTAAAACCGGCCCACTTGGCCAGCACAGGGATATAGCGGTGCATTTCACCATATACTTCAATCCCTTTTACCGTACGATTGCGGTAGGCTTTCAAGCCGCAGTTAAAATCATGCAGTTTAATACCCGATACACTTCTTGTAACCGCATTAAAAAATTTGGAAGGAATATTTTTAGTGAAAGTATTGTCGTAGCGTTTCTTTTTCCACCCGCTTACCATATCATAACCGCCTTCAATGATCATTCGCCGCAATTCAGGTATCTCATCAGGACTATCCTGCAGGTCGGCATCCATGGTGATCACTACATCACCGCTGGCGGCACGGAAAGCTTCATTCAACCCGGCGGACTTGCCATAGTTGCGCTGGAATTTTATTCCTTTGATATTGGGATTTTTCTTTCTCAGATCTTCTATCACTTCCCATGAATTATCGCTGCTGCCATCATCTACGAAAATGACCTCATAAGAATAATGATTTTCATCCATCACTTTTTCGATCCATGCTGTTAGCTCCGGCAATGATTCGGCTTCATCTATGAGTGGTATGACAATGGACAGGTCCATATTTATGTTCTACGGGTTAATAATCCTGAAATAAGGGCAGTAACGCCGGCGCCAATGATCAAATATCCGAAAATTGAACCGTAAATAAGAACAGTATTATAGTTGTTTTTATACTGAGTTACGGCTTTATCCATTTCAGAAGGCAACATGTCTTTCGGCGGGTTCTTTATCAACTCCTGCCGGTACGCTTCAGTAGATTCTGCTGCAAATTCAGGATGCATTTTATTGAACACAAAAGTGAAAATGACCATCAGCAATGTAACTATTATGAAACAACGGAACCCCCGGAAAAAAAGATCAGTGAATTTGCCGGTAAATTCAACGGATTGACGATAGGCAACAAGGGTCCAGATGATACCCAACCCGTACAATCCATAGATAACATATTGCAATGGTGAATCAGAAGGCTGGTTTGAATAATAAAAGCCTACTACTACAGCGATCATCAATGCGCCGGTGATGAATCCTTTTATGAGGGGGGTGAGACGGATCTGCATAGAATGAATTAGCTTAAAACAATTTTATCTCCGTTGATGATACCGGCAACTTTCCCGGTCAGTTCTTTACCAATAAAAGGGCTGTTCTTTGATTTCGACCGGGTATTTTCTTCGGTCATTGTCCATTTTGCAGCAGGATCAAATAAAGTGATAGATGCTTTATTTCCTTCTTTTATAGAAATTGTTTCCAATGCAAATAATTTTCTTGGATTGACAGAAAGCAGTTCGATCCATTTTTCATTGGAAACACCGGGCATTGCCGTTCTCAATACTGCATAAGCTGTTTCCAGGCTGGTCATTCCGAACTTTGCATACTCAAACTCCAATACTTTGCTGTCATATTCATGCGGCAAGTGGTGTGAAGCAATGCAATCAACCGTACCATCAGTAATTCCTTTTTTCAAGGCTGCAATATCTTCTTTACTTCTCAGGGGAGGATTTACTTTCAGATTGGTATCATAACCTTTCAGATCCTCATCGCTGAAGAGAATATGATAAGGAGTAACAGAGCAACTAACAGCAGCGCCGCTTTCTTTTCCTCTTTTGATGTACTCTAACGATTTCTTTGTACTGACACCGGTGAAATGCAATTTGGATTCAGCATAACGGGCTAGTTTGATATCTCTTGCAACGATCAGTTCTTCAGCCATGGCAGGTTTGCCCGGCAAACCGAGTTGAGTTGAAACGACCCCTTCATTCATCAAACCATGCGGGTTAATGCTTTTATCATCCGGCACTTGTATAATGATACCATCAAAAGCCTTTACATACTGCAATGCTTTTACCAGTAGTCCGGCTGATTGAACACAATAGATACCATCACCAAAAGCAACAGCGCCGCTGGCTTTCATATCATACATTTCTGCCAGTTCTTTTCCTTCTGTATTTTTTGTAATAGCGCCGATCGGGTGAATATTGACCGGCAGCGTTTTACTTTTCTGAACTAAATATTCAACGCCTGATTTATTATGAGTGCAGGGATTGGTATTAGGAATGATCAGCACATCTGTATAACCACCGGCCGCAGCGGCGGCAGCGCCTGTTTCCAATGTTTCTTTGAATTCGTAACCGGGGTCGGCAAAATTGGCAAACACATCCACCCATCCCGGTGATACATGAAGGCCATCAATTTTTATTTCTTTATCAGCTTTGGCAGAAATTGT
>JABFRU010000080.1 GCA_013140985.1 Chitinophagaceae bacterium
GATATATTATGCGGGCTGCCGCCATAGCTTACCATTCTGACAGGAATATTCATAATAGAGCCGAACAATTTTTTTACCATCGCTTCTGTCTGGGATATTTCATTGCCAACAACAGAAATGATGACCTGGTTCTTATCGACCTCAATTGTGCCAAACGGTTCCAACTCTTTTACGATCTCTTTTAAATGAACTGCATTGTCAATGGTAAGCGATACGGCAACTTCTGAAGTGGTAACCATATCAACAGGTGTCCTGTATTTTTCAAATATTTCAAATATTTTTCTCAAAAAACCATAAGCCAGTAACATCCGGCTGCTTTTGATGCGGATAGCAATGATATTATCTTTTGCGGCCACTGCCTTCACTCCTACACTTCCTGCCTTCTCATCTATCAAAGTGCCTTTGGCTTCGGGCTGCATGGTGTTGAGCAGCTTTACCGGTATTTTATACTGTTGTGCCGGCCAGATCGATGCAGGGTGTAAGATTTTTGCCCCGAAATATGCCAGCTCTGCGGCTTCTTCAAAACTCATTTGCTCAATGGGTTTTGTTTTCTTCACTATACGGGGATCATTATTATGCATTCCATCAATGTCTGTCCATATCTCACAAGCAGTGGCATTAATAGCAGCAGCTATCAATGATGCGGAATAATCACTGCCGCCTCTTTTTAAGTTATCCACTTCTCCCCTTGCATTACGACAGATATAGCCCTGCGTAACAAATAGTTTTTTTGTTTTATTCTGTTTTAATATTTGTGACAACTTTACTTTGATGCTGCCGATCTGCGGTTCATCGTAATGATCTATTGTCATAAATTCCAATGCAGGCAGCAGCATGTGATCGATATCTTTTTCTTCGAGATAAATGCAAAACAATTTGGTAGAAAGTAATTCGCCCTGCGCCAGTATATCTTTATTCAGCGATTCGCTGAAAGATATTTTCAGAATGATATTCAGGAATTCAAAATGCTCCGCAATGATACCTTTTGCTTTGGCAACGGTTTCCTTTTTCTTTACCAGGTCTTTTATGAATGAATGATAATGTTTTTCCAGTTTATCTATTGATTGCTTGGCCGCCTGGCGATCTCCTTTGGAAATATGTTCGCCAATTTCTACCAATGCATTGGTAGTACCCGATAAAGCCGACAATACAACAATGACCGGTTCTTTTTCTTTTGTAACCAGCGATACAATATGGTGCATCCTTTCGGGTTTGCCCACACTGGTGCCTCCAAACTTCATTACTTTCATACCCCTGACCCCTATTTAAATGTTATTATTCAAATGAGCGGCAAAGATAGGCTTCAACGACCAAGTATTGATGAGCTAAAGAGAAGGCAATTCAAATTTCAATGCTAAGACTTTAAGGTCTTCTGTAACTTGTTGCAATAAGGAGATACCATTTTTCATTCTCTCTGTTTCAAATTCTCTCTCCGGATCACCCGGCACCAAAACTTTTTCTTGTCCTGCTATTGGTCTTGCATTTCTGAATCCTTTTATCCAATTATCCATGTGTTGCTTAAAATCATCAGCCGGACGGAATGCATCTATTCTCATGGCTCCGAGAAAATGACCGATACCTTTTCCGGGTTGCTGTGCAGGCATCGGCACATATGCAGGAAATGGTGGAACCCATGGTGCATAATTAGCGCCACTTAGTAATGCAGAAAAAATATCAACGATCGCACCGAGAGCATATCCTTTATTACTTCCATGTTCCCTGTCGCCGCCCAACGGCAACAAAGCTCCGCCTTTCTTTAAAACATTCGCATCGGTAGATGAATTACCTTCTGCATCCTGCACCCAACCTACTGGAGTTTCCTTGTTTTTCCGTTGCAATATTTCCAGTTTACCATTGGCTGCAGTGGTGGTAGCAAGATCGGCAACAAATGCCGGCTCGTTACCTGCAGGAGCTGCTACACAAATTGGATTGGTGCCGAGCATTTTATCAATGGAAAAAGTGGGCGCTACCAACGGGCTTGCATTTGTCATTGCCATGCCGATCATATCATGTTCCAAAGCCATCATCGCATGATGCGCTGCAATACCAAAATGATTACTGTTTTGAACGCTTACCCAACCGGTACCCACTTGTTTTGCTTTTTCAATGGCGATCTTCATCGCAAAAGGAGCCACCACTAATCCCAACCCGCTATCTCCATCTACAACAGCAGTAGAAGGGGTTTCATGAATGATCTTTATATCCGGTATTGCATTCACTCTTTTTACTTCCCATAATCTTATATAACCACTGAGCCGGGCAATACCATGTGAATCAATTCCCCGCAGATCAGCAGAAAGCAACGCCTTTGTTGCAGTATCAGCATGTTCATCACTGCAACCGATCTTTTTAAAAACCGATTGTGTAAAATCAAATAGTTGCTGGTAGGAAAACGATCGTTCTGGCATGTGGCAAAGAAACATCATTTATTAAAACAAAAATGCCCCGTAATTACGGAGCATTTTTTATTTCTTCAATTGGAAAAGGTTGGTTTAAAACGGCAGGTCATCCACCGGTTCTGTAATATCATTGGGTGAAGGAACATTACTGTTACCCGGCATTGCAGATGAAGCATTGGAAGGTTGTTGGTAAGAACCACCGCCTCCGCTATCACTCTTGCCTCCTAATAATTGTACTTCCTTTACCCGCAAAGAAAGTGATGACCCCGGTGTGCCATCATTGCGTTGAAAAGATCTTGCTTCCGGCTGACCTTCTACATAAACTTCTTTGCCTTTTACAAGATACTGCGCCACCGCAGTCCTGTCACTCCAATAAGCGCAATCCACCCAAATTGTTTTTTCCTGGAGGTTTCCCTGGCTGTCTTTGTACTTTTCAGAATGGGCTACTGTAAAGTTCATTACATTTTTACCATTGACTGTATTCACTATACAGTCTTTGCCTAAACGGCCGATCACTTGCATTTTAATCATAGTACTCGTTTTTAAGTTTGACGTAATTAATAATGAAGCGGCAAGTTACATTATTCTGCAAGCCTTCGGACGTATGTAGATTGCTTTTATCACTTATTTATTCAGCCTGTGAATAACTTGTGCTTGCCGCTTCGCTACTAACCAGAAGACACAAAGATGCTATAGGGCGATGGTTGAATCCAAGTGAAAAAGAACAGAAATAAATGTTTTTTTTTGGAAAAATCATGAGGATTTCACCAACCTTTTTTCTGCCACGAAAGACACGAACCAACACGAAAATCTGTGTTAATCCGTGTAATCTGTGGCCAGTATTTTTTTCGTGCTATTTCGTGGCTCACTCAGTCCTGGCACTTGCAGCATCAATGATCCTTCCAAAGAAGATAGCATTCATGAACAGCTTGCTTCCTCCCAACCAAAAGGCCCTGAAGTTGGGATTATCAGCAATGTTTATCACACGGCCTGTACCCACTGTATTCACAACAACAGCAGCAGAATTTTTTATCGCTTCTATATTTTGCTGGCTTACCCATCCGCTTTGTAATGGTTTACTGCCATAATAAAATGGAGTGGCATAGGGGTTCTTGCTTTTTTCCATAAACACTCTATTGCCTTTGAAAAGGCTCACCGTCTTTTGATCATAACCGTATGCCAATGGGTGAGCCAGGTCAACATCAGCGCCGAAGATGGCCCCTTGCACTTGTTGTGCCCCGTCGATTTGCTCTCTCTCGGTATAAGATAATTTCTGCGTACTGTCCACCGGTGATTTTGCCCTCTTGAATTTTACATCGGTAACCCCATTTTGTGAGGCCCAACTCACTGCTTCTTCAGTCAATATTAATGTACCGCCTGCCTGCACCCATGATTTCAATTTTTCTTTATTCAGATCAGTATATGTTCCGCCAACCATAATTAATGTATTATATTTATTCAGATCAACACGGTTGAAAACGGATATCTCCAAATGAGTAGCGGGAATATTCATTCTTTGATCAAGCAAATGCCAAACTTCACCGGCATCGGTTGCATTTACACCGGGACCGACGAGCATAGCGATGGAAGGTTTTGTAACAGGAACGAATCTGCTACTGCCAAGATCAATACCACTTACTGATGCACCAGATTGAACAGCATAAGATTGAATATTGTATTTGATAAGTATCGGTCTCAATGCATCATATAAATTATCACTGCTTAAAGATTGAGATTGTACCGGCACAAACAATGTACCCGGGTTAAATTTCATTGCTAAACCACCCACTACCGCTTCGAACTTTGAAGTAGCTGTTTTCACAAGAATGCCCTCATTTATCATCGCATGTAATACGGCAGGAGATGCCATATCTGTCCACGGAATGAGATAACCATAATTACTTTTTATTATGTGTGCCGGCAAGCCATCAACTCTAAGTTCAGGCTCGTATATCGATCTAAGCTGCGCTGCATTCAATTCAGCATGAGGCAGGCCGAATGCAAGGGGTAGTGTCCATGAAGTGATATCATAAAAGAGACTGTCTTTATAAGTAAAGGTTTTTTCAAAAATAGCCCTGATCACTTTGGTTTGTGCTTGCTCTAGCGGCACCACATATGCTTTGTTGTTCTGATACAATTGGCCGTCAATTGATATATCTGCTCTTATCCTGCTTACATTGATATCATGTTTCAGTAACATTTGCACAAATACTGATGTGCTCGTTTTATCATTTTCGCTACCGAATACATAACCCTTTACAGGCGAAGCAGCCGCTTCACTCATCGAATTCTTATAAAACTCCCTTTGCCATTCCAAAAACTCTTTCCGCAAAGCCTTTGCTCCTTCCAATGTTGAAAGTGCAGTGATGAATTGATTCTTTATAGTAAATGGGAAACTCAATAACCCATTATTGGTTTGTTGCAAATGTCCTCTCGAACTTGCCTGTTCAAATAAAATACCGATAGCCCCATTGATATCCGGATAAGTTGATCCTTTACCATAATAAAAATCATCGTAATTCTCTTTGGTGAAATACAATGAACCAATACGATCTAAAAATGCAGCGTGGAATTTTCCAAGCTTTGCTGTTAATTCCTGGTTCTTTGCCGGCGTCAATGGATTTACTCTTGATGGCACACCGGGTTGAAAAAAGAAAGTCGCATTGCTTCCCTGCTCATGATGATCAGTCAAAATATTCGGCTTCCATTTATGAAACCATTCCAAACGATTCTGGCTTTCCACATGAACAGCCGGCAACCAATCCCTGTTAAGATCGAACCAGTAATGATTGAAACGTCCGCCCGGCCAAACTTCATTGAACTCTCTTGAGTTCGGATCACTCACTAAATTCTTACTCTTATGTTGATTAGCCCATGTTGAGAAACGTTGTAATCCATCGGGATTAAAAGAAGGATCAAAAAGTATAACAACATTTTCGAGCAATTCATCTATCTGTCTTCCCTGTGCTGCCGCTAAATAATAAGCACTGAGCAATGCAGCATTAGAACCGCTTGATTCATTGCCATGAATAGAATGACCGATATAAACAACGACCGGCATCCCGCCTGAAGCGGGATCAATATTCACCGAAGCCGATTTGGCCGGATCACTTAATAATAAATGTTGCTGTCTTATTTCTTCCAGCCGCTGGTGATTTTTGGGAGAAGTAATGATCAATAAAACCTGGGGACGGTTCTCATAGGTCAAGCCCATGATCTCAAATTTGATCCTTGCCGGTGCTGCGGCTGCTACTGCTCTCATATAATTCACCAACCGGTCATGTGTAACATGCCACTCTCCCACTTCATGATAGATGATGTCTTTGGGTTTGGGGATCGAAGGATTATAAGTGACAGAATCGGGCAGGTAGTATTTCAGGTCTTGAGCAACAAGTGAATTGTGAATAGCGAATAGTGAAATGGCAAGCAGCAGTTTCTTCATAAACAGGAGTTATTTGTCAGGGAAGATAAATAAAAAATTACCAGCGACTGTTAAAGTACTACCCGTTTTCCCTACTGGTTTTTACGGTGCATAAAAATTGCAGCCTGTTTTTACAGCATATATCATTAATAAAAGATGGTTGGCATCTCATTTGAACCGGTTCTATCAAACCAATTGATATGAAAAACTATCTACTCATCCTGCTGCTCGCAGGTTCTATTGCTATTACTATTCCCTCAGAAGCACAACTCGTGGCGGGCTTTAAAGGAGGGATCAACTATGCAGGACTCAGTAATCATAACGGCGGCAAACGGATAAGTGGTCATGGTGGTATTTTCATTCACTCTGCTTTTAATGCAAAATGGCATATACAATCCGAATTACTTTATTCCAATGAAGGTTATAAGTATTCGATCATTGAAACAATAGATGCGGGATTTCAGGGATTCCAGGAAACAGAAAGAACTGTTTCTATAAGCAACGTCTCTGTGCCTGTGATGTTCCAGTATTTTGTATCGCCGAAATATTTTATAGAGGCAGGACCTCAACTTTCCATTACCATCTCTGCAACAGATAAAGCGGCATCTGAAAAACTGAATGTAAAAAGAAGTCTTGCTAATACCCAGTTTGGATTGAATGCCGGAATGGGTTTGATGATAAGCAAACAGGCCGAGGTCTATGTAAGGTATTGTTTTGGCCTTACTGATCTTACTCTTTTTGATGATAATATTGATCAAAGCCGGGTATTGCAGACCGGAATTTTGTTTCGCTTGAATAAAAAAGAGTCGAAAAGAGATCAAGCCAGTAATCGCTAATAGCAGCTTCCCTCTCACTTAATTACTCCTTTTCAGAACCGATTAAGCGACTGGTTCATTGTATATTTGCAGCTTGTCCCGCCTAAGCCGGGGATTCACAATTTTTGAATATTTAAATTCCCCTTTAGGGGTATGAGCAAAAAAGGAAAAGTGCTGGTGGCTATGAGCGGTGGTATTGACAGTACCGTTACCGCCTTAATGCTTCATGATGAAGGCTATGAAGTAGTGGGCATTACTATGAAAACATGGGACTATGCCCATAGTGGTGGCAGCAAAAAAGAAACAGGCTGCTGCAATTTGGATTCCTTCAACGATGCAAGACAGGCTGCTGTTGAGCATGACTTCCCTCATTTTATTTTAGACATCAGGGAAGAGTTTGGTGATTTTGTGATCGAGAATTTTGTAGATGAATACATTGCAGGCCGCACACCCAATCCCTGCGTGTTGTGCAATACACATATCAAATGGAGGGCTTTATTAAAGAGAGCCGATGCACTCGGTTGTGATTTTATTGCTACAGGGCATTATGCAAAGATCCGCCAGCACGATAATGGACGTTTTGTTGTCAGCAAAGCGATTGATGATACCAAGGACCAGAGTTATGTATTGTGGGGGTTGCAACAAGATCTATTGAGCAGAACATTATTACCACTGGGTCCGTACAGGAAAACAGCCATCAGGCAAATGGCACATGATTATGGTTATCCTGAGCTGGCGAAGAAAAGTGAGAGCTATGAGATCTGTTTTGTTCCTGACAATGATTACCGTGGTTTTCTAAAGAGAAATGTGGAAGGACTGGAAGAAAGAGTGAATGGCGGAAATTTTGTTGACAAACATGGAAATATTTTGGGTCAGCATAAAGGCTATCCTTTTTATACTATTGGTCAACGCAAAGGTTTGGACATTGCTTTTGGTAAACCTGTTTTTGTAACCAGGATCGACCCTGAAAATAACACCGTGATGCTGGGTGATGAAGAAGACCTTGAACAAAATGAAATGATCGTTGGTAAATTAAATCTTATCAAATACGAGACGGTCACAGCGGGTATGGAAGCCACTACGAAGATCCGTTACAAAGACAAAGGAGCTCTTTCCAATATTTATCCTGAGAACGGAACCATGAAAGTTCGTTTTTATGAAAATGTAAAAGGAATTGCACCCGGTCAAAGCGCTGTGTTTTATGAAGGGGATGATGTTCTTGGGGGAGGTATCATACAGTCGGGGACCCTTAATAATTATTGATTATTACCGTTGATTCTCAAACAATAAAGCCATTATCTGCTCGTTCTATAACAGGGAGTTTCGATTCCCCGTTTTTGTTTGTAGCTTTACTTGTTCCCCGAAGTGGGAACCATCCGACTACCCTGATAAACAACATTTAACCGGAAAGAAAAACCACTTATGAGACTTCTTACAATTATCCGTTTTAGTTTTATTGTCACCATCAGTTCCTTTCTTTTTTCTTGTGATGAGAAAGAAGAGTTTACCTCAGAAAAGATCGAAGAATATGTACCGCTTTTGCCCGGCAAGTATATCACTTACCGTCTCGACTCCATGGTGTTCACCAATTTTGGGAGGACAACCGAGATACACAAATACCAGGTAAAATTTATTGTGGATGCATTGATCACTGATAATCTCGGCCGCCCATCTTACCGTATTTATCGCTTTATCAGGGATTCGGTAGATGCAACATCGTGGACACCGGCACAACCCTGGACCAATAACGGCACTTTTTTCATCACTCCTTTATCTGACCAGTTAGAAGTAATAGAAGATAATCTTCGGTTCATCAAACTGCATCTTCCTATTAAAAATGGTTTTACCTGGAAAGGAAATAAATATTTGCCCTCAAGTATATGCGGTGGTGCATCAGGCCCCTATTGCTCTTTGTATAATTTCAGCAATGATGACAATATGAACGACTGGGATTTCTTTTATGATGGTGACCCTTCTTCATTCAGCTATCGTGGCATCAATTACTCCAATGTATTAACTGTGGAAGAAGCGGATGAATCATTGAATGTTCCCATCACGATTCCCACAGCCTATGCTTCCAAATCAAGATCAGTGGAAAAATATTCAAAGACCATCGGGCTGGTTTACCGGGAATATGAGATATGGGAATACCAGCCAAACACAGGTAACCCCGCTGGTCCTTACAAAACCGGTTTTGGTATAACACAATGGATGATCGACCACAACTGAGTGCTTCGAATAACGTAATTTTGAAGATTATCAAACCGGAAGTCAATGAAGAAATGTTTACTCCTCTTTTTATTATCGGCGTTTGTGTTCAATGAAGCAGAGGCACAGTTTACCCGTTACGTTGTCAAATTAAAAAATAAAGGCGGCACTACCGGTACTTTTACTAACCCCCTGGCTTATTTATCCCAGCGGGCTATTGACAGGAGAACAAGATATGGTATCGCAATTGACAGCACCGACCTCCCCGTCTCTCTTACTTATCTTAACCAGGTAAAAGCTGTAGCCAATGTTACCGTGCTGAATGTTTCCAAATGGCTGAATTCAATATCCATTCAAACCAGCGATGCAAATGCCATTACCACCATTAATGGATTTGCCTTTGTTCAAAGTGTCAACAGCATTGCAGCAAAGCCAGTTGGCATTGAACCGGCAGGCAAGAATAAATTTGAATTAGAAAACATAGAAAGAGAATTGCCACAACTACAAAATACCCAAAGACTAACAGCAGACTTTTTTAACTACGGTACCAATTCTTACAACGAGATTCACCTGCACAATGGAGAGTTCCTTCATAATATTGGGTTGAGGGGCCAGGGAATGGTGATCTCTATGCTCGACGGCGGTTTTTTTAATTATCTCACATTGGATGCAATGGATAGTGCTGTTGCCAATGGACAAATACTAAGTACCTGGGATTTTGTAGCCCGCCATGCCAGTGTGGTAGAAGATAATTCCCATGGCATGCAATGTCTTTCAACTATTGTGGCGAATATACCGGGGCAGTTTATCGGTAAAGCCCCTAAAGCAGCTTTTCATTTATTCAGGACAGAAGATGTGGCTACTGAATATCCCATTGAAGAACATAACTGGGTTTGCGGGGCAGAAAGAGCCGACAGTTCAGGCAGCGATATTATTTCATCATCACTTGGCTATGCCGACCAAATGTCAAATGCAGTATTCAATCATACCTATGCGGACATGAATGGCAATACCCTTATGTGTTCTATTGCTGCTGATCTTGCAGCAAAAAAAGGAATACTGGTATTTAATGCGAATGGTAATGAAGGTGGCAGCAGTTGGAATTTTCTCATCAGTCCTGCCGATGGTGATAGCGTAGTAGCTGTGGGTGCAGTAAATTCCGCCGGTGCGGTAGGAGGTTTTTCCAGCTATGGCCCTTCATCCGATGGACAAATAAAACCTGATCTTGCATCTGTGGGTGTATCAGCATTGATACAGGGAACAGGAAATACGGTAGTGGCAGGCAACGGAACATCTTTCGCCTGTCCTAATATGGCGGGACTTGGTACTTGTTTATGGCAGGCTTTTCCTGAGTTCAATAATATGAAGATCTTAAAAGCAATGCAGCAAGCAGGAACAAGAGCTTCCAATCCTGATGACAGGGTGGGCTATGGTATTCCAAATATGAAAACAGCCTTTGCCAATTTGCTGAAAGATTTTGCAACTTCCAGCGCTACTGTAAATGCCTGCAATGCTACCATCAACTGGACAAGCAAGGATGTAAGAGCTATGCATTATATCATTGAAAGAAAATTACCCGGCGAAGTTAATTATACACCCGTAGGACAATTACCGCCTGCTACCGGTGATATTCTTGCTATTCACAATTACCAGTTCAACAATGTTATTATCAGCCCGACACCCGGAACTGTTTCTTATCGTATCGGGCAGGTGATCGATACAGCCCTTGCTACTTTGACCCTTGTATATATTGATACAGCCAATGTTACTATTACCAGCGGATGTTTTGCTACCGGCACAGGCAATGTGGATCCGGATAAAGTAGCGGTCACTGTTCAACCGAATCCTGTTTCAGGAACTACGCTGACGCTGATCATTGAAACACCTTATGCAGTAACCAATATGCCGATCGGGGTGTATGATAGCAAAGGAAGATTGATGATACAGGTGAATAGTTCAAAAGGAACAGGCAAAAAGACCATTGACCTGGATATTCAAAGATTAGCAACAGGAAAATATTATATCAAAGTATTGAATGGAGTAAAAACGATCGGCACTGCAGAGCTGCTGAAACTATGATGGCTTTTCGAATAAAGCAACAAACATAGAATCAGCTTTTATCTCATAACCTTTTAACAATTCCATCTTCAGATAACGAAGCTGGAATTTGTCTTTTATGAACTGAACGATCTCCTCATTTTCTTTTTTAAAAACAGAACAGGTAATATATAACAAATGCCCCCCGGGGCTAATGTGCTCAATAAGATTACCGGTTATTTTTTTCTGCAGAGCTGCATACACATCTATTTTCTTCTCATCAAAAAAAACAAGTTGCTCCGGTGTGCGGCTCCATGTACCACTGCCAGTACAAGGAACATCAGCAATGATAAGATCGAATGGCACCCCGATAGCCTTTGTGAATGGCATAGTGTGCTGGTAGCTATCGGCGGGTAGAACAGATAGATCTGCTACGAAGGATCTGTACTTTTTAATCCCGGCCGTTTGAAATCTTTTTTTAAGATTAATAAGAATTGACTCTCTTACATCGGAAACTGTAAGATCAATAGAAGGATCGAGATCATAAGCCATGATAGATTTACCCCCGCTGGCAGCGCAGCAATCCCATACCCTGTCTAACGATCCCCGTCTGCCCGTCAAAAAAAAATTTCCAACTCTTTGTGAGTTGTGATCCTGCACCACTACTTCTTTGTCAATCTCAAAATACTTATCCGCTTTAAAACTATTCGAAAGTTTTAAAGTGAATGGAGAAATGAATTCATATGACAAACCATTTTGCCCGAGCTTTTTCAATACATTTTCAGTGTGACGGGGTCTGATCCGTAAAAACAGGTCAGGTTGTATAAAAAAAGAAGTACAAAATTTTTCATGGTCAATAGCATCATTTGATTCTTCTTTCCATGGAAATACAGATGACAACTGAATGCCGGTAAATGCTATTTTTTCTCTTACGGGAAGCAGGGTTTTCTCATTCCATTCCGGTTTTAAATGCTGCAGAATTTCATTCGGCTTGTCAGAACATAAAAATAAACCGGTCAATATCTTTTCTTCGGCAGATAATTTTTCTCCGGCCTTTCCCAGCCTGAAATAAGAATAACAAAGATGGCTGACCTGCTTCCTGTCTTTGGAGCCATATTTTTTATTGGCTGAAAAATATTTTTTAAGAAAAGAGGCAAATGGTTCTCCCCCTTCATAAGAAGAAAGGATTTTTGTTGCAGAATTGAGATATGAATGATAACGGCTCACGCTGCAAGATAAAGAATGGTCAAATAGGTCATATAATTCGGTAGTGTATCGGTTTCAATTTTGTTTCCCACAAAGACACTAAGAACACAAAAAAGGTATATTGATCTTAACCACTTTGTGGTTTTTGTGTCTTTGTGGGATGCCTTTGTTTTTCAAAATACGACACTAATTATAAGTCAAATAGGTCACACTGTTCTTACAATATGACCTATTTGACTATTTTGACTTATTTGACTTTATTGGTAAAACATCGTCAGTTTCATATCATATCCGGGGGGTTGCGGTATCATGCTCATAGTAAACTTGATCGGTTTATCAGCTGCATTAAACTGGTATTGTGAACCCGTAGCTGTATATGAATTCCCGGGAAAGAGAGCATCCACCTTTGTCTGTTTGTTAGAATTATTTTTACTTATGCTTACCGGATCCATATCAGCTATTATAAAAGCCTCTTCTCCTGCCTGGTAAATTGGCCTGTGAGAATCAAATGTAATGGTTGTAGTAGCGCTAAGATCATATCCGCCGACCCCATCCGGAATGGAGTCTATGATCACTGTCAAATTACCATTACCATCATAAGTATATGCCTGCTTACCCGTTGGAAACAGGAAACCGGGCAGGCCGCTGAATATTTCTCTTTCAATGATCCTGCCACCTCCATTGTATGTATAAACCATGCTATCCATTATCGTTCCGGCAAATGTATATTGACTGTCTATAACATAAGCAAGCCTGCTGCTTCCTGACTGGTAATACGGAAAATAAGCAATTGAATCAGCGATAGAAAATGCCGATTCGGAATTTATCCTGAGAATCTTGCCATCGGCTGCCCTGGCAATGACATGAGTGAAATCACTGGGAGTATTATCCACCTCACCGGTTGCGGAATATTTAACCAAGCGGCGTAAAGCATCCCATTGAAAGTTCACTATACTGGTATCACCTGAAGCTGGTGTGACCCGTTGTATCTTGATGAGCAGGTCGCCAAAACTATTGGCGCCTGTTCCCAAATCAATTTCTTTCTGACAGGAAACCATCACCATCATCAGTACGGAAGAAATGAATAACAGTCTTTTCATAATGTCCAATTAAAGTTCCAGTAATGTTTTTACAGGGTCTTTGCCAATGAGCAATTGACCAGGATTTTCCAATAATTCTTTTACTCTTACCAAAAAACTTACACTCTCTCTGCCATCAATGATCCTGTGATCATAACTAAGTGCCACATACATCATCGGCCGGATAACAACTTGTCCTTTTTCAGCAACAGGTCTTTCCTCTATTTTATGCATGCCTAAGATAGCACTTTGAGGGATATTGATGATCGGGGTGCTTAGCAATGATCCAAATACACCGCCATTAGTTATAGTAAATGTTCCGCCCTGCAGATCTTCCGCCGTTAACTTATTATCTTTTGCTTTTCCCGCCAGTTCTAATACTTTCTTTTCTATATCTGCCATGCCCAGGCTTTCTGCATTCCTTATCACCGGCACCGTCAGGCCTCTGGGTGTAGAAACTGCGATGGATATATCAACGTAATCATGATAAAGAATATTATCCCCGTCAATATAAGCATTCACAGAGGGCCATTCCTGCAATGCATAAGAACAGGCTTTTGCAAAAAAACTCATGAATCCAAGTCCAACCCCATGTATCTCTTTGAATTTATCCTTGTATTGGTTTCTGATATCCATGATGGGCTGCATGTTCACTTCATTGAATGTGGTGAGCATGGCCGTTGTATTCTTTGCTTCTACCAATCTTCTTGAAATGGTTTTACGGAGATTACTCATCTTCTCTGCCTTCTCGTTGCGGCTGTTAGCTGCTAAACCGGGTTTTCTCCCGGGATTTTGTAAAGCTGCCAGTACATCTTCCTTCAATATTTTGCCCCCGGCCCCTGAAGGGGAGATAACAGATGTCTTTACTTGTTTATCCGCAATGATCGCTGCAGCAACAGGTGTTGCTTTTATATCTTCAGCAATTTTTTCTTCTTTCTTATTCTCAACCTTAACCTCTGTCTTTACCTCTTTCTTCTTTTCGATCTTAGCTTCACTCTTACCTTCCTCCACTTTCTTTTCAGCTCCATTAGTCAAAGCAGGTTTTGCAGCCGCATCATCAATCGATGCCAGCAAGTCGCCGATCTTTATAGAATCTCCCTCATTGATAGAAGCCAATTTTATCACCCCGGCTTTTTCAGCATTTACTTCAAAAGTTGCTTTCTCACTTTCCAGTTCTGCGATCACTTCATCCCTTTCTACATAGTCGCCATCTTTCTTGGTCCATTTAAGTAATGTTACCTCGCTGATGGACTCCCCGACTGTTGGCACTTTAATATCTATCATCCCAGTTTAAATTTGAGATGCCAAATTTCGGGAAAAAGGAGGGTTTGGGGAATACTAATTGCCCCTTATCTCATTATACTTATAATGAATAAAATCCCCGTTTGAAAAGAGAAAAAGTGTACGTTTTCCCGGCTAAATCACACCTTTTTCAACAACCCGGTGAATGATCTCTGCAG
>JABFRU010000064.1 GCA_013140985.1 Chitinophagaceae bacterium
CGCCAAAATCTTCAGGTAAACCGGTGAATGTATCAAAGCCATGAAATGAACTGCCGGGTTTTTTATTTTCATTTAAAAACCATTTGAATGAATATCCATCTGCCACACCAAATTCCAAATAAGTAACAGGAATATCAATAAGACCTTCTTTTTCCATTACCCATTTATAAAAAGGATATCTTTTTTTGTAATCCCATTTAGAAGGAAAGTCATTGTATTCAATTTTCCGGTTCTTATTGACCCATGCCGACATCTTTGTGAGGTAAAGCAGGTTCGATGAAAAGCCGGAAAACAAGCCAAAGATTTTGTGCAGCCGGAGACGGATGAAAGTCTTTTTGACAAATCTTATTAAGGAAAGCTTCATTATGATCTTGATTAAGCAGCTATTCTCGGTTATAAAACGCTGACTGTAAGTGTCAAAGATAAACGGATTGGATACTTTTACAGCGGGCTGATGAATTTTAAAAAACGTCTTTAAAGTTTTGCCCAAAAGCCTATTTGACCCTATCTTTGCCGCCCCAATTAGTTCTTGGATATTCGCATTAGCGAGTTGACGAATTTGGGAGACCAAGTAGACAAATCGAAAGGTCGCTATTACCAATAAATCAAAAAAGAAATGGCTAAAGAAATCAGTGGCTTTGTAAAGCTGCAGTGTAAAGGTGGCCAGGCAAATCCTGCACCTCCGATCGGTCCTGCGCTGGGTTCCAAGGGTATTAATATCATGGAATTCTGCAAACAGTTCAATGCAAGAACGCAGGACAAACAAGGGAAAGTTCTCCCTGTATTAATTACTGTTTATACAGACAAGAGTTTTGATTTTATCATCAAAACACCTCCCGCAGCTGTACAGCTGATGGAAGCAGCAAAAATTCAATCAGGTTCTAAAGAGAGCAACCGGAACAAAGTAGGCAAAGTAAATTGGTCACAGGTAGAAACGATCGCAAAAGATAAAATGCCTGACCTGAATTGCTTTACAGTAGAAAGCGCCATGAAAATGATCGCCGGTACTGCCCGCAGCATGGGTCTTACAGTGGAAGGCAAAGCTCCCTGGGAAAACTAAATCTCCTGATCTTTAAAAAGAACTACAATGGCATTCATCAGTAAAAAAAGAAAAGTGGCAGATACGAAAGTTGACGCAAACAAATCATATTCATTAAAAGAAGCATCTGCATTGGTAATACAAATTACCACTTGCAAATTCGATGCATCTGTGGATCTTCATATCCGTTTGGGTGTTGATCCTAAAAAAGCAGACCAGGCCATCCGTGGTACGGTTACGCTTCCTCATGGAACGGGCAAAACAAAAAAAGTATTGGTGCTTTGCACACCTGATAAAGTTGCAGAAGCAACAGCAGCCGGTGCAGACTATGTTGGTCTTGACGAGTACGTAACAAAGATCGAAGGCGGATGGGTAGATGTTGATGTTATCATCGCTACTCCATCTGTAATGCCGAAGATCGGTAAGCTGGGTAAAGTATTAGGTCCAAGAAACCTGATGCCGAATCCTAAAACAGGAACTGTTACCAATGATGTAGCCAATGCTATCAATGATGTAAAAGGCGGTAAGATCGCTTTCAAAGTTGATAAAGTAGGTATCATTCATGCTTCCATCGGTCGGGTAAGTTTTACTCCCGAGAAGATAGCAGAGAACAGCCAGGAACTGATCAATGCAATACTGAAAGCAAAACCTTCTTCTGCAAAAGGAGCGTATGTAAGAGGTATCAGCATGGCAAGCAGCATGAGTCCTGGTATTGCCATTGATGCAAAAGGATATGCTGCCCATTAATCATCCAATTAAGAACAGTCAAAATTTTAAATAAAATGACTAAAGATCAAAAAAATGAAGTGATTGAAATACTGAAAGGAAAATTCTCTCAGTACAATAACTTCTATGTTACCGATACAGAATCACTGTCTGTAGAACAAGTAGGCAAATTGCGCCGTGCTTGCTTCAACAAGCAGGTAGAAATGAAAGTGGCTAAGAACACTTTGATCAAAAAAGCACTGGAATCCCTGGATGCTGAGAAATATGCAGGCATGTATGATTCACTGCATAAAGTAACTGCGCTGATGTTCTCTGAAAACCCGAAAGAGCCGGCCCTGATCATCAGTTCTTTCAGGAAAGAAACCAATGGCGAAAGACCGGTAATGAAAGCCGCTTTCATCAATGGCGATGTGTACATGGGCGATAATCAACTGGTGGCATTAACGAAGATCAAAACGAAGAATGAATTGATTGGTGAAGTGATCGGCTTGTTGCAATCTCCTGCGAAGAGAGTGCTGGCTGCTTTATTGCACCATCATGAGCAGAAAGAAGCTGCTCCGGCAGAGTAAATGAGTATTGAGTTCTGCAAAGAACTTTACTATAAAACAATTTTTTTAATCATCCGTCGGATTGTATGTCTTTAGTTTGAAACTAAAGACAACAAAAAGAAGACGGGAAAAATTTAAATCAAATGGCAGACGTAAAAGCATTAGCAGAAAGCCTGGTAGGCTTAACAGTGAAAGAAGTTCAGGAATTAGCTGACTTCTTAAAATCAGAATATGGTATCGAACCAGCAGCCGCAGCAGTAGTAATGAGCGGTGGTGGTGATGGCGGTGGCGCAGCTGCTGCTGAAGAAAAAACTGCATTCAACGTTGTGTTGAAGAGCGGTGGCGCTTCCAAACTGAACGTAGTGAAGATCGTTAAAGATCTCACTGGTCTTGGTCTGAAAGAAGCAAAAGACCTCGTTGACGGCGCACCGAAGAATGTGAAAGAAGGTGTTTCTAAAGCAGAAGCTGAAGAGATTGCAGCGAAGCTGAAAGATGCAGGTGCAGAAGTTGAGATTGCCTAATTTTTGATCACGGAAATACATTTAAACCCTTCGTTTTGCGAAGGGTTTTTTATTGGGTAGTAGTTAAATAAGGAGCAATTTTATTGTAGATATCGTCCGTTATCACCATTAGCTTTTTCAGATCATCCACTTTAGCAAACGCTCCATGTTCTTTTCTGTAAGCCACGATAGGATTAGCTAAACTGTACTTAATGTAAGGGTGTGCTTTTAATTCGTCCACCGTTGCCGTATTGATATTTATTTTTCGGATAGAAGTATTCTCCAGTTTCAGGTATTGCTTTATTTTTTGAAAGGTAGAATCGGGCAAGCCGAATGTTTCTCCAACCTGGCTGATAGAATAAAATCCACCTAACTTATCTCTGAAATTAACAATCCTTGCTGCCAGTTTACTCCCAATACCCGGCAATGCAATGAAAGCTGTAGTGTCGCCTGAATTTATATCAACAACAGCATACCGTGGAGTATATGTTTTAGTTGGCAGGTTTTCATTTGTCGTTTTATCTGCGGGATCATTGTAATTGTTTGCGCTGGCAGATTCAATTTTTATATAGGGAGCAATCCTTTCAAATTCATTGGGGAATAAGCCATAGATCTTTTGCAGGTCTTCCGGTTTTCTGAAATGACCTCCTTTGCTTAAATAGTTTTGAATGGTGCTAATGGTCTTGTCTCTCAAGCCTAATCGTTGCCAGTCCTCCGGTGACAAAGTATTAGGGTCAAAATAAAATAGTTCGCCTTTTCTTTTTGCATAGTAATTAGTTGCAGAGCGGTCATACTGGTAATTACGACTGTTGTTATTGTCATAACGATCCTCTGCCTCTTTTACTTCCAATCTTTTCATCGCAGCCATCCATGAAGGGTCAGTTGTAACAGGTTTAGACTTGCCTGCAGATGCAAAATCTGGCAATAAAAAAACCAGTATCAATAGAGCCAGGATCACAATAACTCCGATCCTGTCACGACGGGTAAAAGTGAAATAATCTTTTACGATCTCAGTCCATTTCATGACCACTATTTTCTTCAAATTACGATGTTGGATCGGTAGCCAGAACGGCCACTTCGGGGTATTTTTGGCCGGATTGTTGTGAGCAAACTTTTCTTGGCTGTGAATTATAAATACTTACCTTTGCAATCCTTTATTTTGGCCAATAATATTTTGACGCTCCAAATCATGTTCAAATAGTTGAAAATCACAGGTTTTTGTTTTAATTGAAGCAGAGGCCTGATGGTGATTTGTACGTCCCGAATTCTTTAAAACCGGTATTTACGCATATGTCCTCAACAAAAATGAATCAAAGGGTGGATTTCGGTAAAATCAAGCATCTGGCCGATGCACCCGACCTTCTTGAAGTACAGATCCAGTCATTCAAAGAATTTTTCCAGTTGGAAACAACTCCGGACAAACGGAATATCGAAGGTTTGTTCCGTGTGTTCAAAGAAAATTTTCCTATCACTGATACCCGGAACATTTTCGTACTGGAATTCCTGGATTATTTTATCGATCCTCCCCGTTACACTATTGAAGAGTGTATGGAAAGAGGATTGACATATGCTGTTCCTCTGAAAGCCAAACTTCGTTTGAGCTGTAATGATGAAGAGCATGTGGACTTCCAAACTATTGTGCAGGATGTATTCCTTGGAAACATTCCTTACATGACGCCCAGGGGTACATTTGTTATCAATGGTGCTGAAAGAGTAGTTGTTTCCCAGTTGCATCGCTCACCCGGGGTATTCTTTGGACAATCTGTTCACCCGAACGGAACCAAGATCTACTCTGCAAGGGTTATTCCTTTCAAAGGTGCCTGGATGGAATTTGCAACGGACATCAACAATGTGATGTATGCTTATATCGACAGGAAGAAAAAATTCCCGGTAACTACATTGCTGCGTTCTATCGGTTATGAAACAGACAAGGACATCCTTGAACTGTTCGGAATGGCCGATGAAGTAAAAACAGATAAAAAGACTTTAGGAAAATATGTTGGAAAGAGATTGGCTGCAAGAGTGTTGAGAACATGGGTTGAAGATTTCGTAGATGAAGATACTGGTGAGGTTGTTTCGATCGAAAGAAATGAGATCGTAATGGAGAGAGATACTGTTCTCGATGAAGAAGCAATTGCTACTATCACCGAACTGGATGTGAAAAGTGTATTCATCCAGCGGGAAGATGTGGGTGGTGATTATGCGATCATTTATAACACATTGAATAAAGATACTTCTAACAGTGAGTTGGAAGCGGTGCAGTTCATCTATCGCCAGCTTCGTGGCGCTGATGCACCGGATAATGAAACAGCAAGAGGTATCATTGATAAATTATTCTTCAGCGATAAACGTTATGATCTCGGCGAAGTGGGTCGTTACAAGATCAACAGGAAACTGAACATCAACCAACCGCTGGAGAAAAAAGTATTGACCAAAGAAGATATCATTCTCATCATTAAATACCTTGTTCGTTTAACAAACGGTAAAGCCGAGATCGATGATATCGATCACCTGAGTAACCGTCGTGTAAGAACAGTAGGAGAACAGTTATATGCTCAGTTCGGTGTTGGTTTGGCCCGTATGGCAAGAACCATCCGTGAAAGAATGAACGTAAGAGATAATGAGGTGTTCACTCCGGTTGACCTGATCAATGCAAGAACGCTTTCTTCTGTGATCAATTCTTTCTTTGGTACATCACAGTTGTCACAATTTCTTGATCAAACCAACCCGTTATCAGAGATCACTCACAAGCGTCGAATATCTGCACTCGGACCCGGTGGTTTGAGCCGTGAAAGAGCAGGTTTCGAAGTTCGTGACGTACACTATTCTCATTATGGCCGTTTGTGTACGATTGAAACGCCGGAAGGTCCAAACATTGGTTTGATATCTACACTTTGTGTACATGCCAAGATCAATGACATGGGCTTTATTGAAACTCCATACAGAAGAGTGAACGAAGGAAAAGTAGATATGAAAAAACTTTCCTTCCTGAGTGCAGAAGAAGAGGACCTGGCAAAAATTGCACAGGCCAACTCTGAATTGAATGAGAAAGGAGAATTTAAAGAAGATAAAATTGTGAGCCGCCAGACAGGCGACTTCCCGATATTGGAAAAGAACGAAGTGGAGTTCATGGATGTGGCACCTAATCAGATCGTTGGTTTGAGTGCTTCATTGATCCCATTCCTTGAGCATGATGATGCGAACAGGGCATTGATGGGATCGAACATGCAACGCCAGGCTGTTCCGCTTATCCGTCCTGATGTTCCTGTTGTAGGAACAGGACTGGAAGCAAAAGCTGCCCGTGATGCAAGAATTCAAATTCACTCTGATGGAAATGGTATTGTAGAGTTCGTGGATGCTAATGAGATCCATGTTCGTTACGACAGAGATGCTGATGAGAAACTGGTAAGCTTTGAAGATGACCTGAGAATTTACAGGCTCACCAAGTTCATCAAAACAAACCAGGAAACCTGTATCAACCTGAAGCCTGCTGTGAAGAAAGGCCAGAAAGTGAAGAAAGGTGATTTCCTGACCGAAGGTTATGCAACACAGAATGGTGAGTTGGCTCTTGGTAAAAACCTGAAAGTAGCGTTCATGCCATGGAAAGGGTACAATTTCGAGGATGCCATCGTTATCAGCGAAAGAGTGGTAAAAGAAGACCTGTTTACTTCAGTTCACATTTCTGAATATGAATTAGAAGTTAGAGATACAAAATTGGGCGAAGAAGAATTGACGCCTGATATTCCAAACGTTTCTGAAGAAGCTACCAAAGACCTTGATGAGAATGGTATCATCAGGATCGGAGCACAGGTAAAAGAAGGTGATATATTAATAGGTAAGATCACTCCGAAGGGAGAATCTGATCCTACACCGGAAGAGAAACTCTTAAGAGCCATCTTCGGTGATAAAGCCGGCGATGCAAAAGATGCTTCGCTGAAAGCGCCGAATGGTGTGGAAGGTGTGGTGATCGGAAAGAAATTATTCCAGAGAGCCAAGAAAGACAAGAACGGTAAAGTAAGAGAAAAGGCAGCGATAGAGAAGTTGGAGAAAACACATGAGAAGAATGAAGCTGACCTGATGGAAGTATTGCTGGAAAAACTGACAACACTTCTGGCTTCTCATACTTCATCTGGTGTAAGTAACAACTTTGGGGAAGTACAAATTGGTAAAGGCGCTAAGTTCACTGAGAAAAATCTTCGTGGGCTTGATTATGCCAATATCAATCCATTGGGCTGGACCAGTGACAAGAAAATCGACGATTCTATCAACACTCTTTTGCACAATTATAATATCAAGTTCAACGAAGAATTGGGCCGTTATAAAAGAGAGAAATTCAACATCAGCATCGGTGATGAATTACCTGCAGGTGTATTGAAGCTGGCTAAAGTTTATCTCGCTGTAAAACGTAAGTTGAAAGTAGGAGATAAGATGGCTGGTCGTCACGGTAATAAAGGTATCGTTGCCAAGATCGTTCGCCAGGAAGATATGCCGTTCCTTGAAGATGGAACACCGGTGGACATAGTACTGAATCCGTTGGGTGTACCAAGCCGTATGAACCTCGGCCAGATATATGAAACTATCCTTGGCTGGACCGGTGAGAAATTAGGATTGAAATTCTCAACACCAATTTTTGATGGAGCTACTGTGGATGAGATCGCCAGTTATTGTAAAGAAGCGGATATACCGATGTATGGTCACACCTATTTATATGATGGTGAGACAGGAGATAAATTCCACCAAAAAGCAACAGTAGGCATCATCTATGTTATCAAACTTCATCATATGGTGGATGATAAGATGCATGCCCGTTCCATCGGACCTTATAGCCTGATCACACAACAGCCGTTGGGTGGTAAAGCACAGTTTGGTGGTCAGCGTTTTGGTGAAATGGAAGTTTGGGCATTGGAAGCTTACGGTGCATCGAACATTCTCCAGGAATTATTGACCATTAAGTCTGATGATATAATCGGAAGAGCAAAAACGTATGAGTCAATAGTGAAAGGAGAGAATGTGCCAAGAGCTGGTGTGCCTGAATCATTCAATGTGTTGGTGCATGAATTGAGAGGATTGGGACTTGACCTGAAATTTGAATAAAGAAGCCTTTGGCTATTAGCTGTTAGCTATTAGCAATTGGTGAAATGAAATAAATTTTTTGAACGTTGCCTCTGGCTAAAAACTAATGGCAAAAAGCTAAAAGCTCAAAAAAATATGGCTATCAGAAAAGAAAATCGTCCTAAAGCGGCTTTTTCACAGATCACAATTGGTCTGGCTTCACCGGATACTATCCTTGAAAGAAGTTATGGTGAAATATTGAAGCCTGAAACAATTAACTATCGTACTTACAAACCTGAAAGAGATGGTTTGTTCTGCGAAAGGATATTCGGACCTGTAAAGGACTACGAATGTGCCTGCGGCAAATATAAGCGTATCCGTTATAAAGGGATTGTCTGCGACCGTTGTGGTGTGGAAGTAACAGAGAAGAAAGTTCGTCGTGAAAGAATGGGCCACATCAAACTGGTGGTGCCTGTAGTACATATCTGGTATTTCAAATCATTACCGAATAAGATCGGTTACCTGTTGGGTGTTAGTTCTAAGAAATTAGAGACTATCATTTATTATGAGAGATTTGTGGTGATACAATCAGGTATCCGTGCAGATAAAGGACAAAATCCCGGTGATCTTCTGACAGAAGAAGAATATCTCGATATTCTCGAAACATTACCAAAGGATAATCAATACCTGCCTGATGATGATCCAAATAAGTTCATCGCCAAGATGGGTGCTGAAGCGGTGCATGATCTCCTGCAAAGGATAGATCTTGACCAGTTATCATTTGATCTTCGTAATGCAGCCGCTACTGAAACATCACAGCAAAGAAAAGCGGATGCGTTAAAGCGTTTGAGCGTTGTGGAAGCTTTCCGTGATGCCAATACAAGGATCACTAACCGCCCTGAGTGGATGGTGATGCAATATATTCCTGTTATTCCACCAGAATTACGTCCGCTTGTTCCTTTGGATGGCGGTCGTTTCGCTTCTTCTGATCTGAATGATCTTTATCGTCGTGTTATTATCCGTAATAATCGTTTGAAAAGATTATTGGAGATCAAAGCACCTGAGGTCATCCTTCGTAATGAAAAAAGGATGTTACAGGAAGCTGTTGACTCATTGTTCGATAACAGCCGTAAATCAAATGCTGTAAAAGCTGAAGGGGGAAGAGCATTGAAATCATTGAGCGATGTATTAAAAGGTAAACAGGGTCGTTTCCGCCAGAACCTTTTGGGTAAAAGGGTTGACTATTCCGGTCGTTCTGTTATCGTGGTAGGTCCTGAACTGAAATTGCATGAGTGTGGTCTTCCAAAAGATATGGCAGCTGAATTGTTCAAGCCATTTATCATCAGAAAATTAATTGAAAGAGGTATCGTAAAAACAGTGAAGTCTGCAAGAAAGCTTGTTGACAAGAAGGAAGCTGTGGTTTGGGATATTCTTGAAAATATATTGAAAGGTCATCCTGTAATGTTGAACAGGGCCCCAACACTTCACCGTTTATCAATCCAGGCTTTCCAGCCAAAATTGATCGAGGGTAAAGCGATACAATTGCACCCATTAGTGTGTACAGCATTCAACGCTGACTTTGATGGTGACCAGATGGCGGTGCATGTGCCGTTGAGCCACCAGGCTATACTGGAAGCACAGTTATTGATGCTGGCTTCACATAATATCCTGAACCCGCAGAATGGTACACCGATCACCCTTCCTTCACAGGACATGGTACTCGGTCTGTATTATATCACCAAAGGAAAGAAGACCAACGATAAGGAAACAGTAAGAGGGGAAGGAAAGATATTTTATTCAGCAGATGAAGTGATCATTGCTTACAATGAGAAGGTTGTTGACATGCATGCATGGATCAAAGTAAAAATGAACATCCGCAATGCTGATGGTTTGCTGGAACATAAACTGATCGAAACAACAGTAGGCCGTGTGATATTCAATCAGCATGTGCCTGCAGAAGTTGGTTTTGTAAATGCACTGCTCACCAAAAAGAATCTCCGTGAGATCATCGGCGATATCATCAAGATCACTAACGTTCCGAAAACAGCGAAGTTCCTTGATGATATCAAACAACTTGGTTTCCGTACAGCCTTCCAGGGTGGTCTGTCATTTAATATTAATGACCTTATCATCCCGGATGTGAAAGAAGAATTGCTGGATAATGCAAAAGGTGAAGTGGATGAAGTGTGGGATAGCTACAATATGGGTCTTATCACCAACAACGAACGTTACAACCAGATCGTTGACATCTGGAGCCGTGTGGATACAAGGATCACTGAAACATTGATCCGTGAATTGAGCAATGATAAACAAGGATTCAATTCAGTTTATATGATGCTTGACTCAGGTGCGAGGGGTTCTAAACAACAGATCAAACAGTTGGCAGGGATCAGGGGATTGATGGCGAAGCCAAGAAAATCTGGTTCCACAGGATCTGAGATCATCGAGAATCCGATTCTTTCCAACTTTAAAGGGGGATTGAATGTATTGGATTACTTTATCTCTACCCATGGTGCAAGAAAAGGGTTGGCGGATACAGCGTTAAAAACAGCTGATGCCGGTTACCTGACCCGTCGTCTTGTTGACGTTGCACAGGATATGGTGATCACAGAAGAAGATTGTGGTACACTTCGTGGTATTGCAATTTCTGCATTAAAAGATAATGAAGATATCATCGAACCATTGAACGACAGGATAGCAGGCCGTACTTCATTACATGATGTATATGAGCCGCTGAATGATCAGCTGATCGTTAGTGCCGGTGAAGAAGTTACAACTGATATCGCAAGGAAGATCGAAGATTCGGGTATTGAAGTAGTAGAGATCCGTTCGGTGCTTACTTGCGAAAGCAAGAGAGGTGTTTGTGTGAAATGTTATGGTAAAAATCTTGCCTCAGGTAATATTGCTCAAAAAGGAGATGCAGTAGGTATCATCGCAGCCCAGTCAATTGGTGAGCCGGGTACACAGCTTACTCTCCGTACATTCCACGTTGGTGGTGTGGCTGGTTCTGCTTCTGTTGAATCAACCCTCGCTGCAAAATTTGATGGTAACATCCAGTTTGACGGTTTGCGTACAGTAAGCCTCGAAAATAATGAAGGGGTGAAGGCACAGATCGTTATCGGACGTACGGGTGAGGTTCGTATCATCGATACAAAAAATGACCGCCTGCTGATCACCAATAACATTCCTTATGGCGCTACACTGAATGTAAAAGATGGCCAGAAAGTAAACAAAGGCGATGTGATCTGCACATGGGATCCATTCAACAACGTCATCATGGCTGAAATTGATGGTAAGCTGAAATTTGAAAATGTAATTGAGGGTATCACTTTCAGGGAAGAAGCTGATGAGCAAACGGGTCACCGTGAAAAAGTGGTAATCGAAACAAGAGATAAGACCAAGATACCTTCTATATTGGTGGAAGGCAAGGATAAGAAGTCATACAACCTTCCGACCGGAAGCCATATCATCCTCGAAGAGAATGATAATGTGAAAGCCGGGCAGGTGTTGGTGAAAATTCCAAGGATACTCGGTAAGTTGAGAGATATTACCGGAGGTCTTCCCCGTGTTACTGAATTGTTCGAAGCAAGAAACCCAAGCAATCCTGCTGTAGTTTCCGAGATCGACGGTGTGGTAATGATGGGTGCTGTAAAAAGAGGTAACAGGGAGATCATCATCGAAGCAAAAGATGGTGTGCAGAAAAAATACCTGGTGCCATTGACACGGCAGATCCTTGCACAGGATGGTGACTTTGTAAAAGCAGGGGCATCGTTAAGCGACGGACAAATTGCTCCGTTTGATATTCTTTCTATCAAAGGACCATTTGCTGTACAGGAGTATGTGGTAAATGAGATCCAGGAAGTATATCGTTTGCAGGGTGTAAAGATCAATGACAAGCACATCGAGTGTATCGTTCGCCAGATGATGCGTAAAGTAAATATTGTTGATCCGGGAGATACAAGATTCCTTGAGGATGACCTGACGGATAAGTTTGAATTTGTTGAAGAGAACGATTACATCTTTGATAAGAAAGTGGTAACTGAAATAGGTGACAGCACCAAGCTCCGTGCCGGCCAGATCGTTACTCTCCGTGAATTAAGAGAAGAGAATTCTATCCTTCGCCGTAATGATAAGACGCCGGTGGAATTCAGGGATGCAAAACCTGCTACTTCTTCTCCGACATTATTGGGGATTACGAAAGCATCACTCGGCGTAACAAGTTGGATATCTGCGGCATCATTCCAGGAAACGACCAAGGTACTTTCTTCTGCAGCCATCAATGGTAAAACAGATATGATGATGGGCTTGAAAGAGAATGTGATCACAGGTCACCCGATACCGGCTGGCACAGGATTGAGAGAGTTTGAGAATACCATTGTGGGAAGTAAAGAAGAGTATGAGTTGTTGCAAACAACCCGTGAAGCAATGGCATTTGATGAGGAAGAATAATCAACAGGCAATTTGCAATAAGCAATAAACAAATTATAGGAGTGAGAGTAATCTCGCTCCTTTTTTACTTCAACCGTTTGCGTATTGCCTATTACCGATTGACCATTGCCTGTTGTTCGTTAAGTGTTTCATAAAGTAAATTGAATATGTATATTTGCCCGCCATTGGGTTTTACTTTGCAAAAAAGAATTGCATGAAGAATGGAATGCTAATATGGAATGTCGTGTTGAGTGTGGTTGCAGGGGTACTCCTGTTCCTGCAATTCGGTACTAAAAAGAAAACCGGATCACCGGATAGATCAACATACGGGGCAGATTCATTGACCGATAAACAATTCCGCATCGCTTATTTTGAAATGGATTCCGTGGAGAATAATTTCAATGTAGTAAAAGATGTAAAAACAGAGATCGCTGCAAAAGAGAACGAGTATACAAACAACGTAAACCGGCTTGATGATATATATAGGAAAAAGTACAATGACCTTAACTCCAAAGCTGAAGGCATGACTGACCAGGAAAAAATGGCGGCACAAAATGAATTATTGCAATTGGGAGAATCTTTAAAAGGTCAAAAGCAGGATCTGGACCAGAAGATACAGGATTTTATTATGCGCAAGAACCTGGATGTAAAAAAGAAGATCGAAGATTACCTGAAAGAATATAATAAGAACAAAAGCTATTCGTACATCATCTCTTATGAGCAGGGCTTGTTCTATTTTAAGGATACGGCATATAATATTACTGCAGACCTGATCAGGGGGCTAAATGATTACTACAAGCAGGTGAAAAAATAATTCCCTTCCAATTATATTTGATGAGTCCTTCTTAACCGGAAGGACTTTTGTTTTACCGGGACGAAATAATCGGTTTAATTATTTATCTTGAAGCCTGTCCGACCCCGAATGGTTCGGGGACGGAACTAAACCAACTGCAATGGCTGAACAACAAACCTCTTTCAAACAATCATTGGGCTTATTTGATGCTACAATGATCGTTGCCGGGTCAATGATCGGCTCAGGTATTTTTATCGTCAGTGCTGATATAACAAGGAATGTAGGCTCAGCAGGATGGCTGATAGCAGTATGGCTTATTACCGGGTTCATGACTATTGTTGCAGCAGTAAGTTATGGAGAGCTTAGTGGTATGTATCCTAAAGCAGGAGGGCAATATGTTTATTTGAAGGAAGCATATAACCCGTTCGTAGGTTTTTTATACGGCTGGAGTTTTTTCGCCGTGATACAAACAGCAACGATCGCTGCGGTAGGTGTGGCTTTTGCAAGATTCACTGCATACATAATTCCTGAGGTGGGAGAAGGGAATATATTGTTCAGTATTGGTAAGGCAATTGACACAACAGGGAAAATAACGTATGATTTTTCTATTAGTGCGGCACAATTAGTAGCTATCGGGTTGATATTATTTCTTACCTATACCAATACCAAGGGTATCAAAGCTGGTAAGATCATCCAAACCACTTTTACTTCTGCCAAATTGCTGGCACTTTTTGGATTGATCATATTTGGTTTTTTATTGGCAAAGCACAGTTTTTGGTCGAGCAACTGGGAAACTGGTTTTAATGCAGCCCGTCAGACAGGAGCAGGAGGTTGGGAGTCCATTTCAGGGGTAGTGCTGGCCGGGGCGGTAGCAGTGGCGATGGTTGGTTCCATTTTTAGCAGTGATGCATGGAATAATGTAACATTCATTGCGGGAGAGATCAAAAATCCAAAACGAAATATCGGGCTGGCGCTTTTCCTGGGAACACTGATCGTTACTATTATTTATGTTTTGACCAATCTGATGTACCTCAATGTACTGCCGCTGAACGAGATCGCAAATGCTCCGAACGACCGGGTGGCAGTATCGGCATCGCAGCAATTCTTTGGTGATGCAGGCACCTTGGTCATAGCTGTTTTGATAATGGTTTCAACTTTCGGATGTAATAATGGTTTGATCCTCGCTGGTGCAAGAGTCTATTATACGATGGCAAAAGATGGTTTATTCTTTAAGAAAACAGGGGAGTTAAATAAGAACGCAGTTCCGGAATATGCATTATGGATACAGGCAGGTGTAGCAAGCTTGTTATGCCTGAGTGGAAAATACGGCGACCTCCTAACGATGGTCTCTTTTGTAGTGGTGATATTTTATATTCTAACTATTAT